>NZ_JBXANE010000030.1:0-597 GCF_058801365.1 Pedobacter sp. GW822-FHT03F06 | reverse complement strand
GCTCATATCTTTATCTTTATAATAAAATAATCAAAAGAGGGAGATAAACTTGTAGTCCCGCAAGGCACGGAAATTAATCGATGCCGTCGTGAAAGGATAACCCTCCCTTTTTTTATTTCTTAAAGTTTGAACAGTACCTATTGACCATTTCGCTGTATTTGGATCATCTATACCATGAGCAAAAGCTAAGAGAGATTATTGATTATTTCAATCTAAACAATAAAGGTATGATGAACTTAAAGTATTCTATCGGAATTGATGTTTCTAAAAAGGATTTTCATTGCTGTTTGTCGATTATAGATAGCAACCAAAAAGTAACTGTGAAATCCAGCCGTAAGTTATCCAACAGCCCTGGCGGTTTTAAAGAGTTTTTGGCATGGATCAAACAGCATCAGAAAGAAGATTTGCCCCTGCGTATCGTAATGGAAGCCACTGGCGTGTACCATGAGCAACTTGCTTGGTTTCTGCATTCCAAAGGCTTAGTGTTAAGTATTTTATTGCCAAATAAGGCTAAGAAGTACCTGCAGGCAGATGGAGCAAACTCTAAAAATGACAGTATAGATGCCCGCGGCCTTGCTAAAATTGGTGCAGAAAAGA
>NZ_JBXANE010000029.1:0-694 GCF_058801365.1 Pedobacter sp. GW822-FHT03F06 | reverse complement strand
CAATAGATTTTTCTGGAGAAAGGGGTTTGTTAGAAATTGATATAATTTAAGTTAAGTTGGATACGAGCTACAAGCTCGCACCAGCTTGGGAAAAATGAGGATTTATGGAAATTGAATATTTTATTGCTGAGTTAAAAAAAAATGAACCTTCGGAAAAATTGATGATCAAAGAAGGGTTTGACAATATGCCATATAGTATTAGGAGATGTTATGATCCGGAGAAAAAGATTCTAAAGGATCTAGATGAAAAGATTGATTTGAATATTTTAGAGATATTGTTTAATAATTATGATGTTCAGTATTTGAGATTTGCTGACTTTAGTTTTCAAAAGAATGTTGAAGCTGTTGATGGATTAAATATATTTTGTTCAAGTTCTGGCACTTTTTTGGCATTTAAAAATGGTAATTCAGAGATATTGGAGTATGATCGTGAAGAACTTTATGTAGTTAATTATTGTGCCAAAGATTCAGAATCATTTTTAAGTGCTTTACTAGAGATTTTTAAATTGCAGTCTTTAAGATTACAAGGTATAGTTGAAATAAATGATGTTAAAGCAAACCAAGATGTTTTAGAAAAGTGCATTCTAGCTGCAGGGGGAAATAAATTTAAGAGATTTTTTGAGCAGGTTATTTATTAGCCTCTGCTAGTCCGAGCGGATTGCAATTAGATAAATTTGTGCTGGTGCGAGTTTTT
>NZ_JBXANE010000028.1:0-816 GCF_058801365.1 Pedobacter sp. GW822-FHT03F06 | reverse complement strand
AAAGGTACTGTCTTTAAAAGCAAATAAAAGTTGATAAAATTTTATCTTCTGAGAAGCATTAATTTAAATGCTTTCTATTTGTAAAACAGCACAATAACTTTACCTTTGTTTTAGTGAAAACTTCCTTCAGGAATTTTATCATGTGTAGCTCTGGATTTTTCTGGAGCTATTATTTTTTCTGAAAAAGTGAATTGGGGATTGTATCTCTGCTCATTTTTCCAAAGATAGTACATCATTACCAATAGTTTTTTTTGCACGGCAACATAGCCCTTCATTTTAAATCCTGTCCGCTCAACAACTCTTTCATAAAGACTTTTAAATTGAGGCTGGTCATCCCTTACCGCACAAAATGCTGGCATAAACAGAATTCTTCTGATCCGGGAATTCCCCTTTTTTGATATTTTTGTTTTTCCTATATGCTTTCCTGATTGGTTTTCTATAACATCGTAACCTGAGTATTTCACTAAAGATGCCGAACTTTTAAACAATGTAAAGCCATTAGTTTCAGCTACGATGACGCAAAAAGATAGCAGGTTAATTCCTTTTATTGCCGTAATGTTTTCATAGTGAAGATTTAAAATCTTGTCTGTTTTAACAAGCTTTTCCATTGCTTTTTCCATTTCTAATACTTGTTGCTCAAGCAGTTTTATTGTTTTGTTCAGTTGCTTTATAACTTCCCTGCTTTGGAACTGGGCATGGTTGAGTGCCTCAAGCTGGTTACCCAGAACATTGATGGTCTCTTTTAGGTTTTGATGCTGACGGGTATAGTGTCTGAGTTCGTACAGTTTCTCACTTCCTGGAGCCCAAGGTTCCAGG
>NZ_JBXANE010000027.1:0-1309 GCF_058801365.1 Pedobacter sp. GW822-FHT03F06 | reverse complement strand
GTCGTATTCTAGGTTTACCACAATTGCAAATTTATTTTAAGAAAAACTCTTTTTTTGGAGTTTTTCTTAGCTTTTATGACGCTCTCCTATAATTCTCAACATACATTTCTCCTCTCTTAACAAGTGAGAACATCCTTAAAATCAGTTTGAACTTCACATTGTTTAAAACAAGATTATAGCCTTTGGTCTTTTGTTTACGTTCTGCATAAGCTGATATTTCAGGATCATGTTGCATAGCAGACTTTGCGGCCTGATTGAGTTCCTGTTTTAGTTCCTTTTGTGCCAGATAACTCACTTTTGGCTTTCCCTTGATAGTTGTTCCAGATGTATTTCCGAAAGGTATTACCCCCACGTAAACTGCATACTTCCTTGCGTCTGGAAAAGATGCAAAATTTTCTGTGTAGGCGATCGTCATCCAGGCATTTACCTTGCCGATTCCCTTTATACTACTTATTATACGATAATTTTTAAGCATCTCTCTATCCTGCTTGATAATAGAGGCAATCTCAGCCTCTATTTCGGACTGATGCTTCTGGTCTGCTTTTATCTTTGAGCGGATAATCTTGCTGATCCTATCATCCTTGCCGGTTGAAAACATGTATATCCTTTCTTTTAAAGTACTTTCCAGGCCAGCCTTTTCCCTTACCAGTCTTTTCCGAAAGGAAAGCAGCTGCCTTAGTATAAGAATATTGTTGTTCAATGGCCGGGATGCCTCCAGGCGCTTGATCTTATCCTCTCCATACTGACCTATGCGGAAAGAATCATCCTTGTCGTTTTTTCCGCGTACCATGCCCATTGAATTTTTGATCTGCAGGCCAGATAGCCTGGTATAGGCTATTGATTGCGATTCCAGAAACTGGATAAAACGGTACTCATAGCCGCCTGTAAATTCCATAACAACCAGTACTTCTTTAAGCTCAATTGAATTGGTTTTGCACCACTTTTTAAACATGGCAAATCCTTTACTATGGTTATCGATCTTAATATGCAGCCTGCGTTCTGCACAACTGATATCTAGTGTAAGTTTTGATACATCTACTCCTAAAATAACATTCCAGTTTCCCATACGTTTATCTTTTAGTATATTTAAATAAACTGTCTTTTGCCGATCACCTTTGATAGTTCAAAGAAAGTATTCTAGCTAGGCCTTGGACAGTAATAAAAGGCAGGGACTAATACGACCATAAGTTCTGTGAACTAGAGATGACGGAAGTTCACCCTGCCTTTTATTTAAACGCTTACCAAGCTTTCTTCTTGTAATACTATTTGAAAGAAGAAAAATCAGTTTGATAAACCAAAGGAGATGACG
>NZ_JBXANE010000026.1:0-1438 GCF_058801365.1 Pedobacter sp. GW822-FHT03F06 | reverse complement strand
TAGCTTCCTTGGTATAGAGTTTTGATTGGTAATCTCTGTGATACATCCCCTGTTCTTTCAATGTTGCTGTATGTGCCCCAAGCTGGTGCGAGCTTGTAGCTCGTATCCAAATTAACTTAAATTATATCAATTTCTAATAAACCCCTTTCTTCAGAAAAATCTATTGCACTACTATATTTCCAATGGTAATTTTCTGTCACAAAACCTACCTCAACTAGCTGGTTATAAATATATTATATCTAAAAAATTATGAAAGTTTAGGATTGCGACTTTCTAGATTTTAGAACTATGTTTTTTTTTATTGGTACGAGTTAAAAACTCGCACCAGCACAATTTATCTAATCGCAATCCGCTCGGACTAGCAGGGGACTAGCAGAAGCCCAGCAAAAGAGCCAAGTTAGTTATTTTAAAGCACAAGTCAGCCACCTTACTTCCTCACCAGCTAAGACTTGCGCCAGTAAGGAGCTAGTGAGTGGGGCAATTATGAAAATAATACTCTAGTTCTTTAAAGAAAGAAACCAAGTCTATTTCAAACTCCCATGATTCGTCTTCTTCAAATAAAGAGATTTCAAATATATTCTTGTTTTTGCCTAAGTATACATCATTTATGTCTACCCCTCGCAAGCCAAATCTTATATTATGGTGTTCACGATAATCATACATAATATCTATTAAATGATCATCAAGATCATCATCTGTATCATAGAATGAGTGGACAAGTTTTGCTAGTGATGTGTTATTTTGATTTTGAATTGGACAATCCTCTAAAAGAATATGGTTTTTATTTTCTTTTAGCCAGCTAAGAAAAATTCTAAAGTCCCACTCAATGCTGAAGACTTGTTTAAACAATTCATTATTATCAATAATGACTAATTTTATTTCTCCCCAATTGATTTCAGGATCATGAGTTTCATCATAGGGATATTCTTTTTTTTTAAAAAATAGTCTCAGCTTGTTCATTATTTCCCCTTTATTAATTTATTATATTCTGCACTAGTAATTTTTTTAGAGTTTTTTAATTCCTTTAAAACCGAAGAAGGTGCTTCCGTTCCTTTAATGGGATAACCATGCCAGCCTCCTACATTATCTGGCTGAAACTCATACATTTTACCATTATGAAACCCATATTTTTGTTTACCTCCTTGTTGTGAATTGTTCAGTACTTCGCTAGCGGTACCATTATCCAAATCCATTAATGTTCCCCAGCCAACCTTTTCGTGTTTTTTAGTAGGAGAGTATTTTAGCTTTTCTCCCCATCTAGCGCAAGTCTTAGCACCCCGGCCCAAGCAGCAAACGCCTGACTTGTGCTTTAGTCAAATCAATATATTAATCTCTTAAGAAAATTTAAAGGACAAGTCCCCAGCTGGTGCGAGCTTGTAGCTCGTATCCAAATTAACTTAAATTATATCAATTTCTAATAAACCCTTTTCTCCTGAAA
>NZ_JBXANE010000025.1:0-2382 GCF_058801365.1 Pedobacter sp. GW822-FHT03F06 | reverse complement strand
CTGCGTGGTTTTCAACAGGAAAAAGTTTTGCAGATAGCAAAACTTTTTGAAAGAATGCGTGTTTATAGCAGCCCCCCTTCAGGCTTCCGGAGTTTTCACTGCGTCCGGCCGTTTAAAATCCCGGTAGCCCCTGCCACCTAAACCCGATAGCAGCGGGCATCCCGATTTAAGCACCAGTTTGTGTTATATTTGGGTGTGCTTGCTTGTTTCACAGGTTTTCATCGGGATAAAGCGGATAGCGGGAACAAACCTCCATAGTAGCGCCAAAACTGCTTTTCACAAAAAAATAACCAATTCATACCTGCAAAATAGAATAACTACCAATTCCTTATGCTCTGATAATAGCTAAAAGTTTTTTACCCGCAGTTAAAACAAGCACAGAGACTAGCCCAGCTGCTAATCCAAAAGCAAATTCCCTAAGAATTGAAGGTAAAGTATGAAGAACGTGATGTAGAAAGCCAACATTATGTGCAAAAATTCCACCTGAAACCAAGATTAATGCTACTGTTCCTACAACACTTAATATTTTTATTATAACCGGTAAAGAACGAACCAGTAGGTTTCCAATTGATGAAAGTATACCTTTTTCACCTGATGCCTTCATTAAGCGATATCCGGCATCATCCATTCTAACAATAATGGCTACGATGCCATAAACACCAACGGTAGCCAACAAAGCTACAGCCGATACGGTCATAATTTGTATAAGCAGCTTTTCTTCGAGCACACTTCCCAAAGCAATAATTACGATTTCTATTGATAAAATAAAATCGGTAATAATAGCTGATTTAATTTTCGCTTTTTCTGCTGCCTCCCCCTCTTGGATGACTTCTTTTACCTCTACATGTGAGGGCTTTGATCGATGAATAAAATATTCAACGATTTTCTCCACCCCTTCATACGCCAGGTACAACCCGCCCAATACCAAAATCACTTTAATCGCTATTGGAAAAAAGAAATTGAGTAATAGCGCAATCGGAACAATAATAAGCTTATTCACGAATGATCCTTTTGTAATTGCCCATAGTACCGGCAATTCTCTCGAGGAAAGAAAACCAGTTGACTTTTCTGCATTTACCGCTAAATCATCTCCCAAAATCCCCGCAGTCTTCTTGGCCGCTACCTTAGCTGTTACCGCTACATCGTCCATTAAAGCACCTATATCATCCAAAATCGCAAAAAAACCTGAAGCCATATCTAAATTAAATTATGCCGCAAAATATCAAATCCTTTCCAGATTCGAACAATCATACTCAAATCTTTAAGCTATATGTGCTAAAAAAGTATGCTATAGATAGGATATATTTGCTAAATCTATCATGCACACGGTCGTTGAGATGATAATCGTGAAAAAACATCACTTTAAATGGTTAAAGCAGCGTTTAACTTATTTGTTAAGGCTAATCCAGAAGGTTAAATATTTTGATGGTCTGGAGCGCAATAGCAGTAAGAGGTAGGTTGGGTTCCGTCCTGCTGTACGCTGCAATCCTTTTGGGAAACCCTGGGATAAACAACCTACCTATGCCCAAAAGGGATTTCCGCTGCCATCAGGGCTACTGAACCTGGGCCAGAAGTGTAAAACCCAGCAGGGATCAGTGTAATCTGGGAAACAAACCTTATCTCATCTTTACTTCTTAAGAAACGGAAAACCGGTCTATTTGCAAAGCATAATCAGATGGTTGATATTTTAACGGTCTGGAGCGCAATAGCTGTAAAACGTAGGTCGGGTTCCGTCCTGCTGTACACTGCAATCCTTTTGGGAAACCCCTGGAATAAACAAGCTAGCGCTGCCCAAAAGGGATTTCCGCTGCCATCAGGGCTATTGAACCTGGGCCAATAGTGTAAAACTCAGCGGAAATCTGCGGGAACAAAATCCTTAACTACCTTAACTGCTTAAGGATCGGAAAACCAATCTATTTGCAAAGCATAATCAGATGATTCACATTTTAACGGTCTGGAGCGCAATAGCAGTAACATATAGGTTGGGTTCCGTCCTGCTGTGCGCTGCAATCCTTTTGGGAAACCCCTGGGATAAACAAGCCAGCCTTCCCCAAAAGGGATTTCCGCTGCCATCAGGGCTACAGAACCGGGCCAGTAGTGTAAAACCCAGCGGGGATCAGCGTAACCTGCGGAACAGGCCCTTAATCTTTCTTAACTCCTTAATGGCGAAAAAAATAATTTTATGCCCTGTCTATCATTAAGGAATTAAGGACATTAAGAATAGAGCTGCTTAAACAATTCCTTAATCCCCCATCCATTAATGTTGGGAAGTGAACGCTACAGAACAGAATGGCCATAAACCAATAAAACCCTTCAACATTGCTGTTAAAGGGTTTCTTTTAAGATCTGGCACCGACCTACTCTCCCACGTGTTACCGCAGT
>NZ_JBXANE010000024.1:0-5925 GCF_058801365.1 Pedobacter sp. GW822-FHT03F06 | reverse complement strand
AATATTTTTAAATAAGGTTGAGGGAGCGAGGGTTTAAGGGAGGGAGGGTTGCCTTCCGCCTTTCCACCTTCGGCCTTCCAGCCTTAAATGACATATTATTGAAAGAAGTTATTATGAAGAACAAACAACAGTCTGTTTGCTTTGAAAGCTTCGGATGATTAGTACTACTCGACTGTGCTGTCGCCAGCTTTACATCTGTAGCCTATCAACGTAGTAGTCTGCTACGGTCCTATATGGAATTCTCATCTCGTGGCTAGTTTCGCACTTAGATGCTTTCAGCGCTTATCTATTCCCAGCGTAGCTACTCTGCAATGCCCCTGGCGGAACAACAGATTCACTAGAGGCTAGTCCAACCCGGTCCTCTCGTACTAAGGTCAGCCCCACTCAAAATTCCTACGCCCACAACAGATAGGGACCGAACTGTCTCGCGACGTTCTGAACCCAGCTCGCGTGCCACTTTAATCGGCGAACAGCCGAACCCTTGGGACCTTCTCCAGCCCCAGGATGTGACGAGCCGACATCGAGGTGCCAAACCTCCCCGTCGATATGAGCTCTTGGGGGAGATCAGCCTGTTATCCCCAGCGTACCTTTTATCCTTTGAGCGATGGCCCTTCCATGCAGAACCACCGGATCACTATATCCGTCTTTCGACCCTGATCGACTTGTCTGTCTCACAGTCAAGCAAGCTTATGCTATTGCACTCCGCGTACGGTTACCAAGCGTACTGAGCTTACCTTTGAAAGCCTCCGTTACCTTTTTGGAGGCGACCACCCCAGTCAAACTACCCATCAAACAATGTCTCCCCATTAAGGGGATTAGACACCGAATACAGAAAGGGTGGTATTTCAACGTTGGCTCCACGACGCCTAGCGACGCCGCTTCAAAGCCTCCCACCTATCCTACACATCCTGTATCCAATGTCAATGTTAAATTGTAGTGAAGGTGCATGGGGTCTTTCCGTCCCGTTGCGGGTACCCGGCGTCTTCACCGGGACCACAATTTCACCGAGCTCATGGCTGAGACAGCGCCCAGATCGTTACACCATTCGTGCAGGTCGGAACTTACCCGACAAGGAATTTCGCTACCTTAGGACCGTTATAGTTACGGCCGCCGTTTACTGGGGCTTCGATTCAATGCTTCTCCTTGCGGATGACATCCCCTCTTAACCTTCCAGCACCGGGCAGGTGTCAGGCCTTATACCTCATCTTTCGATTTTGCAAAGCCATGTGTTTTTGTTAAACAGTCGCCTGGGCCTTTTCACTGCGGCTGACATTGCTGCCAGCGCCCCTTCTCCCGAAGTTACAGGGCCATTTTGCCGAGTTCCTTAGCCATGATTCACTCGAGCACCTTAGAATCCTCTTCCCGGATACCTGTGTCGGTTTGCGGTACGGGTTTTTATAACCTGAAGCTTAGCGGTTTTTCTTGGAAGTCTGATTACCTGCGCTATCCGCTTACCCGAAGGCTTGCGGTACTATCAGCTTTCAGCATCGTTGGCGGATTTGCCTACCATCGATATACCTACGGCCTTTAACGATCTATTCCGTCAGATCGCGGCAGTGTCACTACTCCGTCCCCACATCGCAGTTATAAAAAGTACTGGAATATTAACCAGTTGTCCATCGAATTTCCCCTTCGGGTTCTCCTTAGGTCCCGACTGACCCTGATCCGATTAGCGTTGATCAGGAAACCTTATCCTTTCGGTGGGCGGGTTTCTCTCCCGCCTTATCGTTACTTATGCCTACATTTGCTTTTCTAGAAGCTCCAGCACCCATTACCAGATACCTTCGCTGCCGCTAGAATGCTCCCCTACCGATATATTTCAATCCCATAGCTTCGGTGAACAGTTTAATGCCCGTTTATTATCCATGCCCGATCGCTCGACTAGTGAGCTGTTACGCACTCTTTAAATGAATGGCTGCTTCCAAGCCAACATCCTAGCTGTCTGTGCAATCGGACCTCGTTAGTTCAACTTAACTGTCACTTGGGGACCTTAGCTGATGGTCTGGGTTCTTTCCCTCTCGGCGCGTGACCTTAGCACCCCGCGCCTCACTGCAGACCATATTTCATAGCATTCGGAGTTTGTCTGGATTTGGTAGGATTTGACTCCCCCGCACCCAATCAGTAGCTCTACCTCTATGAAACTTAATGTCCACGCTGTTCCTAAAAACATTTCGGGGAGTACGAGCTATTTCCCAGTTTGATTAGCCTTTCACCCCTACCCACAGATCATCCGGAAACTTTTCAACGTTTATCGGTTCGGTCCTCCAGTACGTGTTACCGCACCTTCAACCTGTCCATGGGTAGATCACAAGGTTTCGCGTCTACCCCCTCTGACTATACGCCCTATTCAGACTCGCTTTCGCTTCGGATCCGTGCCTGAAGCACTTAACCTTGCCAGAGAGGAGTAACTCGTAGGCTCATTATGCAAAAGGCACGCCGTCACGCAACTTGTACGCTCCGACCGCTTGTAAGTACACGGTTTCAGGTTCTATTTCACTCCCCTGTTCGGGGTTCTTTTCACCTTTCCCTCACGGTACTGGTTCACTATCGGTCTCTCAGGAGTATTTAGCCTTACCGGATGGTGCCGGCAGATTCCCACAAGGCGTCTCCGACCTCGCGGTACTCAGGATACTGCTAGGCCAGCATTCTATACGTGTACCGGGCTATCACCGTGTATCGCTGGGCTTCCCATCCCATTCCACTTCTGTTTGCTGATGCCATGTTGCAGTCCTACAACCCCCACTTTGCCGTAACAAAGTAGGTTTGGGCTCTTTCCCTTTCGCTCGCCACTACTTAGGAAATCATTGTTATTTTCTCTTCCTCTGCTTACTTAGATGTTTCAGTTCGGCAGGTTTGCTCATTATATGTGACATGTCTTCAACATGCCGGGTTGCCCCATTCGGAAATCTTCGGATCAATTCCTATTTGCAAATACCCGAAGCTTATCGCAGCTTATCACGTCCTTCATCGCCTCTGAGAGCCAAGGCATCCCCCGTGTACTCTTTATTACTTTCTTCTACTCATACGCCTTTTGCGCCGTATGGTATGCTTTTTTTGCTCTTGTTATGATGTCTCATACTCATTGGTCTCTTGCGATCCCTTTAAGTGAGCACAAACACAACAGTCGCCTATTGTTGTTTGCTCTTCTTTTTAACTTCTTCCAATATGTCAAAGAACTTTACTAAGGTTGAAGATCGAGGGTATAAAGGTAGAGGGTTTCATTGTCCCCTAACTAAGCCCCGTTTCAGCCTTATTAGTAAAAACTGCGGTCTCGAACCGTTTCAGATGTTTTCTTTGTTACATCCGTGCCCCGTGGCGTTTCTTCTTAATCTTTATGTCAATGTATATTATCTATCCCGATAATAAGGTGTTTATTCTGTTGTGGAGAATAACGGAGTCGAACCGTTGACCTCCTGCGTGCAAGGCAGGCGCTCTAGCCAGCTGAGCTAATCCCCCAGATTTTAGTTACCAGTTAACAGTTGCCGGTTGCCAGTTATAAAAACTGTATACCGTAAACCGCCAATTGAAAACTCAAACGTGTAGTCCCGTCCAGATTTGAACTGGAGACCCCTACATTATCAGTGTAGTGCTCTAACCAGGCTGAGCTACGGGACTTTGCTTTTAGGCAGCATCTGATGCAGTATATAGTATCTTACCGCTACCGCTTTCCTTTGCTTACCTCAGCTTTGTTCCGTTATGCTATACCTTTATAGTATGCACACCGTTGTCTTCTGGGTGTTTCTTTTTTTCTCTTTTTAGTATAAAGTCATCAGTATCAAGTATCAGGACCTTATGCCTTATTACCCTCTACCTTATACCTTAGTTAGAAATATCATGTTGCGTGGCGAGTAGGCGGTGCTACTCCAGAAAGGAGGTATTCCAGCCGCACCTTCCGGTACGGCTACCTTGTTACGACTTAGCCCCAGTTATCGGTTTTACCCTAGGACGCTCCTTGCGGTTACATACTTTAGGTACCCCCAACTTCCATGGCTTGACGGGCGGTGTGTACAAGGCCCGGGAACGTATTCACCGCGTCATTGCTGATACGCGATTACTAGCGAATCCAACTTCATGGGGTCGAGTTGCAGACCCCAATCCGAACTGTGAATGGCTTTGTGAGATTCGCATACCGTTGCCGGCTAGCTGCCCTCTGTACCATCCATTGTAGCACGTGTGTAGCCCCGGACGTAAGGGCCATGATGACTTGACGTCGTCCCCTCCTTCCTCTCTGTTTGCACAGGCAGTCTGTTTAGAGTCCCCACCATAACGTGCTGGCAACTAAACATAGGGGTTGCGCTCGTTGCGGGACTTAACCCAACACCTCACGGCACGAGCTGACGACAGCCATGCAGCACCTAGTTTCGTGTGATTGCTCACTCATTTATCTCTAAATGATTCACTAACTTTCAAGCCCGGGTAAGGTTCCTCGCGTATCATCGAATTAAACCACATGCTCCTCCGCTTGTGCGGGCCCCCGTCAATTCCTTTGAGTTTCACTCTTGCGAGCGTACTCCCCAGGTGGAACACTTAACGCTTTCGCTTAGCCGCTGACTGTGTATCGCCAACAGCGAGTGTTCATCGTTTAGGGCGTGGACTACCAGGGTATCTAATCCTGTTTGATCCCCACGCTTTCGTGCCTCAGCGTCAATAAGACCATAGTAAGCTGCCTTCGCAATCGGTGTTCTGAGACATATCTATGCATTTCACCGCTACTTGTCTCATTCCGCCTACCTCTAGTCCATTCAAGCCCATCAGTATCAAGGGCACTGCGATAGTTGAGCTACCGTCTTTCACCCCTGACTTAACAGGCCGCCTACGCACCCTTTAAACCCAATAAATCCGGATAACGCTTGGATCCTCCGTATTACCGCGGCTGCTGGCACGGAGTTAGCCGATCCTTATTCTTCCGGTACATTCAGCACATTACACGTAATGTGGTTTATTCCCGGATAAAAGCAGTTTACAACCCATAGGGCAGTCTTCCTGCACGCGGCATGGCTGGTTCAGAGTTGCCTCCATTGACCAATATTCCTTACTGCTGCCTCCCGTAGGAGTCTGGTCCGTGTCTCAGTACCAGTGTGGGGGGCCATCCTCTCAGATCCCCTAGTCATCGTCGCCTTGGTGGGCCGTTACCCCGCCAACTAGCTAATGACACGCATGCCCATCTTCATCCCATAAATGTTTGATCATTGGATAATGCCATCCTGTGATTTTATGCGGTATTAATCCGGATTTCTCCGGGCTATCCCCCAGATAAAGGTAGGTTGCATACGCGTTACGCACCCGTGCGCCACTTTCGATAAGAGCAAGCCCTTATCTATCGTTCGACTTGCATGTATTAGGCCTGCCGCTAGCGTTCATCCTGAGCCAGGATCAAACTCTCCATTGTAAAATGTGTTGTAAGATGCTGACCAGTTTTAACTATTGTTAAAAATAGTCTTCTTTTTTGTTATGTTGTCTGTTAGACACCACCTTTAAAATAAAGCTACGCAATCATGTACTTTGATCAGTACTCCATTACCTCGCTACGCTACATTGACATCTCTTTTAAGAACTTGCTGACCTGGTAAGCCTCACGGCCGGTCATTTATATATCTTCAAACTTCAGTTCGTTCAAGTCTTGTTCGTCTTAAACATGTTTCCGTCTGTTTCAATTTTTTTTTCTGTTTGCTTTCTGCAACATCCGCCGCTCAGCTTTTTCCCTTTCCTTTCGGTTGGGAGTGCAAAGGTAAGGATCTTTTTTAAACTTCCAAATAAAATAAATTTTATTTTTTAAGCCCTCTTTTTCTTCTTTCCCCTTATTTCAATATGCCGTCTTTAAACCGGCTTTCCGTCCTTCCGAACCGGGCTGCAAAGGTAGCAATCTTTTCCGCTCCCGCAATATTTATTTTAAAATAAATACCGCTCTCCATCTCGCTATGCCAT
>NZ_JBXANE010000023.1:0-13606 GCF_058801365.1 Pedobacter sp. GW822-FHT03F06 | reverse complement strand
TACCAAGCTTTCTTCTTGTAATACTATTTGAAAGAAGAAAAATCAGTTTGATAAACCAAAGGAGATGACGATACCTCGCTAAACCACTAATTAAAGTTCATCAAGGGCAAGGTTTAGTTTCAACACATTTACCGATGAAGGACCAAAAACACCCATGAATGGCTTAAGGGTATTCATCGCAACAAGTTTTTTTACTTTTTTCTCATCTATATTTCTGGCTTTTGCCACCCTCTGGATCTGAATGGCAGCACCTTGCTCAGAAATATTTGGATCAAGCCCGCTTCCTGATGCAGTAACCATATCGGCTGGGATATCTGATTTTTTGATACCTGGATTGTATTTCAATAAGGTATCAATACGCGACTGCACCTCTTTTAAATAATCGGGGTTGGATGGACCTTTGTTAGAACCTGCAGAACCCGCTGCATTGTAAGCAACTGCCGATGGTCTTCCCCAGAAATATTCTGGTTTGGTAAAAGATTGGCCTAATAGCGCATAACCTACTGTTTTACCATTTTTGGTGATTTTTTCTCCTCCACCTTTTCCGTTAGACATTTTGCCTATAAAGGCCACAGTGATTGGATATACTACGCATAACAGTACCAATAGGACTAGGGTTAAGCGGATGGATTGAATAATGTACTTTTTCATTTTATTTTTATTTTTATTTCTTTTGTTCGATTCGTCATTCCCAACTCGATTGGGAATCTTAAAGCTCTTGCATTACGATTCCCGCCTGCGCGGGAATGACGAACTCTCTTATACAAATAAGCCAACCAATAAATCGATTATTTTAATCCCAATAAATGGCGCTACTACCCCACCAATGCCATATATAAACAGGTTTCTGCGTAATAAAGCAGTTGCGCCGATAGGTTTGTAAGCCACACCTTTTAATGCCAAGGGAATCAGGATTGGAATAATGATGGCGTTAAAAATCACAGCCGACATGATAGCTGATTCTGGTGAGTGCAAGCCCATAATGTTCAGGCTTTGCAAGGCAGGAATGGAAGCAATAAACAATGCCGGAACAATGGCGAAATACTTGGCCACATCATTCGCAATGGAAAAAGTAGTCAGTGTACCGCGTGTAATAAGCAGTTGTTTACCGATTTCTACGATCTCGATGAGTTTAGTAGGGTCGTTATCCAAATCGACCATATTACCTGCCTCTTTTGCAGCCTGCGTTCCACTATTCATGGCCACACCAACATCGGCCTGTGCCAAGGCAGGTGCATCATTAGTCCCGTCCCCCATCATGGCTACCAGTTTACCTAGGGTCTGTTCGTCTTTGATGTAGTTCATTTTATCCTCAGGTTTGGCCTCAGCAATAAAATCGTCAACACCAGCTTTCTCAGCAATATATCTAGCAGTCAATGGATTATCACCAGTAACCATCACAGTTTTCACACCCATTTTCCTTAAACGTTCGAAACGTTCGCTGATACCAGGTTTAATAATATCCTGTAGTTCGATTACGCCAAGCGCTTTTTCATTTTCAGATACGACTAGCGGCGTTCCTCCATTGGTCGCAATGGCTTTCACATGATTTTCGATATCGGAAGGAAAAATATTTCCTGCTTTTTCGACAATATTCCTGATCGAATCGAAAGCTCCTTTTCTGATTCTTCTTCCATCAAGGGTGTCTAATCCACTTGAACGGGTTTCTGCAGTAAATTTGATAAACGTAGATCCCTCGGGTGTGCCGACAGATTTAATACCCTGCTCTGCAGCCAGTTCGATGATTGATTTCCCCTCTGGGGTTTCATCGGCCAAAGAACTTAGCACACAGGCATCGGTAAAAGCTTTGATGTTTACACCTGCAGTTGGATAAAAATTGGTCGCTTTACGGTTACCAATGGTGATGGTTCCGGTTTTATCTAAAAGCAGTACATCAATATCACCCGCAGTTTCTACCGCTTTACCCGATTTGGTAATTACATTGGCTCTTAGCGCCCTGTCCATTCCGGCGATACCAATTGCAGATAAAAGTCCGCCAATGGTGGTTGGGATCAGACATACAAACAGCGAGATCAGCGCAGCAATGGTAATCGGTGTATTGGCATAATCGGCAAAAGGTTTAAGCGTTACACATACAATGATAAACACCAGGGTAAAACTGGCCAATAAAATGGTTAAAGCAATTTCGTTTGGTGTTTTCTGGCGCGATGCACCTTCAACCAAAGCAATCATCTTATCTAAAAAGCTTTCTCCGGGAGCTGTGCTCACCTGAACTTTAATCTCATCAGATAAAACTTTTGTACCGCCTGTTACTGAAGATTTATCACCTCCGGATTCGCGTATTACAGGAGCAGACTCGCCGGTAATGGCCGATTCATCAATGGTGGCAATACCTTCAATAATTTCTCCATCAGTTGGAATGGTATCGCCTGTTTCGCAAATAAATACATCGCCTTTTTTTAACTGGTTGGATGAACGGATTTCGATGGTTCCGTTAGCCAAAAGTACTTTTGCAGGTGTTTCTTCCCTTGTTTTACGAAGACTGTCGGCCTGAGCTTTTCCTCTTGCCTCCGCAATAGCCTCGGCGAAGTTTGCAAACAACACGGTAAGCAAAAGCACTAAAAAGATGAAGAAATTGTATAATGGCGATCCTTGCCCACTGTGGCTAAAAGAGTATACGGTAACATACGCCATTACCAGTGTTCCGATTTCGACGGTAAACATAACGGGATTACGGACCATTACCCTTGGGTCAAGCTTGATGAAAGATTGTTTTAGCGCGGTCTGCACCAAGGCAGGTTCGAACAATTTATTATTGGGTTTCATTTTCTTTTAATTTATTTATTGATTGTCATCCTGAGCTTGTCGAAGGACCTTTGATGAATGCATTTCGACTATTTGTCCCGATTTTTTATCTGAAGGCTCAAAGTGACAACTCTCATTTATTTAAGCATGGTAAAATATTCCGCCAACGGTCCTAAAGCCAAGGCAGGGAAATAAGAAAGTGCATTTAACACTATAATAACCGCAAAAGTCATCAGGGCAAAGGTTTTGGTATCTGTTTTAAGCGTACCAGCCGATTCAGGAATGAATTTTTTAGCGCCTAGTAATCCAGCGATGGCAACAGGCCCGATAATCGGTAAAAAACGGCCTAGGAAAATCACAATACCGGTAGATAAGTTCCAGAAAATATTGTTATCGCCCAATCCTTCAAACCCAGAGCCGTTGTTGGCGTTAGATGAAGTCATTTCATAAAGCATCTCAGAGAATCCATGGAAACCAGGGTTATTGAGCCAGTTTTTAGGTTGCACTGCCCAAGCTGCATCACCATGGCTAGTAAAGATATAACTGGCGATCGCAGTTCCCGCAAGGATCAAAAACGGACTTAACAAAGTGATAATAGCCGCAATCTTAATCTCTCTGGCTTCTACTTTATGCCCAAGAAACTCCGGCGTTCTGCCCACCATCAAGCCTGAAATAAATACAGCAACAATCAGGTATATGAAGTAATTTAATAAACCTACGCCGCAGCCTCCGTAGAATGAGTTGATCATCATTCCAAGTAATTGCCATGTGCCTGACATTGGCATGGTACTATCATGCATGCTGTTTACCGAGCCGGTAGAAATAATTGTCGTCACAGTTGCCCAGTAAGCAGAGGCAGCCGGACCGAAGCGGACCTCTTTTCCTTCCATTGCGCCTATTGTTTGCGAGATACCCATTTTGGCCAGTGCCGGATTACCGCCCAGCTCTGAGCTAAGCATAGGTAAAAGCAACATGAACAAACCAATGGTCATAACCCCAAAAATGGTCCAAGCCAGTTTTTTCCTGCGGATAAAATAACCAAATGCAATTACCATTGCAATAGGAATAATTACCTGCGCAACCAGCTCAACCATATTGGTAAAGTAGCTTGGGTTTTCAAATGGATGTGCCGAATTGGCTCCGAAATAACCGCCACCGTTAGTGCCTAAGTGTTTAATGGCAATCAATTGAGCCGCTGGCCCTCTTGAAACATGTACAGTATCGCCTTGCAGCGAGATAAACTGATCTTTACCCTCATAGCTCGCCGGGGTACCGTTAAAAGTTAAGATTAGTGCCATCACAAAAGATAATGGCAACAATAAACGGGTAATTGATTTAACAAAGAATTCCCAAAAGTTGCCCAGTTCTGTTGTTGTTTTATCTCTAAAAGCTTTGAAAAGGACTACCGCAGCCGCTATACCTGTTGCAGCGCTTACAAACTGAAGAAACATCAGTACGTATTGCTGAGTGAGGTAACTTACGCCACTTTCGCCCGAATAATGCTGCAGGTTACAGTTGGCAACAAAGCTGATAATGGTGTTGAAGGCCAGATCTGGCGTCATCGCAGGGTTGCCATCCGGGTTGAATGGGAGTTTATCCTGGAAGATGAGTACAAAAAAACCGTAAAACAACCACAGTATATTAATGGTAAGCAGTGCTTTTAACTGCTGTTTCCAGTTCATCTGTTCTTTAATGTTGATTCCGGAAAGCTTGTAAATACCAGTTTCCAATGGCTTTAAAAAATCTGTCCAGACTTTTTCTCCTGCAAAAACCTTAGCCAGGTATTTACCCAGTGGTATTGCGATGACCAGGGTGAGCAGGAAGGTGGCGATAATGCCTGTTAATTCAGTGTTCATTTTTTGATTTGTTAATTATCCTCCGTAGAGGAGAAAGGATTAAAATTTTTCGGGTTTGATCAGCACGTAGATCATATAGATAAATACGGCGATGGCGATAATGAATAATGCGATCATAATGTTAGATTTTTTCGAACCAGTCGATTGATTTGTAAGTAGCCCAGCAGAGCAGGATGAGAATTAAAAAAATTAGTATTGTCATGATATATTGATTTTACATGCCATTAGCCAACTCTTATACCACAAAAGAAAAACAAATCACAAACAAATGATTTACAGTTAGTTACAAATAAAAAGAACTTTTAAATTTAAATTAGACATAAAAAAACCCTTCCATTTTGGAAAGGTTTTTTTCATTTGGGAAGACGATGATATTGTTGTCATTCTGAACTAAACTCTGGTCTTAGCGTCTCGCTAAGACCTCACAATTAAATTCCGTGTTCTCCGGGTCTTCGTGGCAAAAACTATAGTCTTAGCGAGACGCTAAGACTAGGAAAGAGCATCTCGCTAAAACCTCATAATATAATTCCGTGTTCTCCGGGTCTCCGTGGCAAAAACCAAATCTTAGTGAGAAGCTAAGACTAGGAGAGCTCCAAAGTTTCAAGTAAACTGATGTAAATATCAATCCCTTCTTCAATTTCCTCAATGCCAATAAACTCATCGGCAGTATGAGAGCGTGCAGAATTACCTGGCCCCATTTTAACTGAAGGCATATCTAACCAGCCTTGATCGGAGCTTGTTGGCGAAAGGTAGGTTTTCCTGCCAAGCGAAAGTCCGCTTATTACAACAGGATGAAGCATATCGATAAAAGATGGCTTTAATACATTTGGCCGCAAAGTAAAATGGCATGAGGTATGATTGACAATGGTATTCACGATTTCCCTTTCGGTATAATTATGGTCGAAACGGATATCTACCGTAAAACTGCACTCAGCCGGAACAATGTTGTGTTGAATACCTGCCCTGATCTCTGTAACCGTCATTTTAACAGGCTGTGGTTGATCGTCCATAATAGGAAACAGATAATTTTTGAACCAGTCGATATCTTTAAGGGCATGGTAAATGGCATTATCGCCTTCCTCTCTAGCCGCATGGCCTGAGCGGCCTTTCGAAACGCAGTCTATTACCATCGAACCTTTTTCGGCAATGGCCATATGCATACCCGTGGGTTCGCCTACAATGGCAAAAGAGATTCCTGTAATATCAGGTAATATGCTGCGGATGCCCAAGTCTCCCGAGGTTTCTTCTTCTGCAGTTGCCGCAAGACAGAGGTTAAAGGGAAGATCTTTTCGATCATAGAAATACAAGAAAGTAGCGGTTAAAGCCACCAGCGGACCACCCGCATCATTACTACCCAGTCCGTATATTTTTTCATCCTCTATAATCGGACTAAAAGGATCTCTGCTATATTGATCATTAGGTTTAACCGTATCGTGATGAGAGTTTAACAGGATGGTTGGCTTTGAAGTATCCAGGTGTTTATTGTAACACCAGATATTATTGTATTTCCTAAAAGTGTTTATGCCTTGCAGGTTTAAGAAAGATTCGATCTGATTGGCAGTTAGCATCTCATCGCCACTGATAGAAGGAATAGCGATTAAGGAGGAAAGGAGTTCGAGTGATTCCTGGTAGAGGTGGTTAAGGTCAGGACCTTCGGTAAGTTTTATTTTACTGATCGTGTTCATGGTAATGTGATTAGGTATTTTAAGAATAAATAACTTCCTGGCAGAGCTCAGCTTGCTGATAAACCACCGGCTGTGCATCAGCAAAGTATTCCGGATCGAAAAGCATAGCGGTACAGAGGCAATTGCATTTTTTCTTGCGTGTTAAAATATCGTAGTTCACACAGCTTTTGCAGCCTTCCCAGAAATGCTCATCGTGGGTGATCTCGGCAAAACTGACTGGCAGAAAACCAAGTTTGGCATTCATCCGCATAATTGCCGGGCCAGAGGTAATGCTAAAAATTTTCGAATTGGGATACAATCTTCTCGACATCTTGAAGATTCTGTTTTTGATGGATCTGGCTACTCCAGAATTCCTAAATTTGGGTGCAACAATAAGTCCTGAGTTGGAAACGAAACGTTCATTTTCCCAGGTTTCGAGGTAAGAAAAACCTACCCACTCGCCAGTATTAGTTAAAGCAATAACTGCCTTGCCAGCAGCCATTTTCTCAATTATCGAGGCTAAGGTTCTTTTTGCAATGCCCGAACCTCTTGCGATAGCTGACTGTTCTGTTTCCTGTATAATTTCTTTTGCGTAATGTGCATCGCCTTGATCAGCAATGCGGACAAAAATGATGTGGTTATCCATTATGATTTAAATTTCATGCCAGGCCAATCACAAAGGGAATGCCCAAACCAGTATTAATAAACAAATAGCAGTTTAAACAATGATAATGGCCTTTATTTTTTTTCTTCGGCTAGCATATTTTGAAAGCACATTACTAAAATGGAAGGGTTAATTTCATTATGGTAAACTATTGCTCCATTTAATAATTCTGAGTATCAACAAGCCGAAAAACCTTATTTGCACATTACACGTATGTTAGTGAACCAAACAGACATATAATGAGAAAGGGCAGGATAATACACATCGATAAATCGGTTGGCTTTGGGTTTATACAAGACGAAAATGAACAGGAAATTGCATTTTGTTTAGCAAATCTTAACGAAAATATTGATACAGGTGACCTGGTAGAATTTAGAATCGAACTAATGGCGCATGGGCTAATGGCCACCAACCTTCGCCTATTATTACTTATTTAAATGCACGTTTTAAAATTATTTTTGTATATTATATATAGCAAGATGATTATTTATCAAAAAAGATCTCTTTTTGAACCTAAAAGTTTATAACATTATGCCCAATTCTAACAACAGTTCTTTTGTACAGCCACTTCTTCAGTATATGGAACAATACCATAAACTTTCCAGTAGCCTTATTGCACAGTATGAAAAACATTGCTCATTGGTCATAGTCAGAAAGAATAAACACATTGTTTCCCCTGTCGACAGTAATGCAGCACTTTACTTTGTAAAAAGTGGCATTGTTCGTGGTTTTATAAAAGACCGGGCCAAAGATATTACCACCTGGTTTTGTTTTGGGAATAATATTGTAGGCGCCATTCGTCACCCTGATTTACAAGCTAACCACTCTGTAGAATATTTACAGGCGTTAGAAGATTGCGAATTGATCCGCATTCCTTATACGTTAATCGATTATGCCTACGCTCATTTCGAAGAAGCCAATATTATCGGACGAAAACTGTTAGCAGTACATTACTATGCTGCATCCGAAAGATCTATTCTGGCCAGAATACCTAATGCGTTGCGACGGTACCAAAAGCTGGCAGAAAGCGGAAAAATAGACTTAAACAAAATACCGCTCCGCTATCTGGCAAGTTATTTAGGAATGAGATTGGAAACCTTAAGCAGGGTAAGAAGCAAAGAACTGCATAGAACCGAAAATCGAGGCATTCCAGTATCAATAGAAGTGTAATACATTAAACCCCGCAGTTTAGTTTGGATGAGAATCCTCCAAAAAACAAAGCTCATAATAATGATCGGGCTCTTCTATTAATCAACTAAACCTTATAAATACTAGCCAAATATTTATGATTAAAAAGTAAGTTAAGTCTATTAATTGAAAATTAAGTTAGAATTAAATGAAAGAAAATAACTTAGCAATATCGAAAATATTCATAAATTAAAATCAAGTACAAGAGCAGGAACGCCCTCATACTGATTTGCACTATCATCCATAAAAGACGCTCAATAGATATTCCTAATATCCAAATGGTGTGTAATGTAACGACTCTCAATCATAATTTATTAATTTTAGTCCATCCAGTACCCATCCAAAAATACGCACACATTAATATGTGGATGATTATGCAAACTGTTAAAATGGTTATATTGCGGCACTAAATCATAATGAATAACTCAAAAAACGCTAATCTTAACAAGCTGTTCTCATTTCTATTAAAAAAGGAATGCGTAATTGCCATTTATATGCTATTGGCTATTGTAGCAGGTTATAAACAGTACCACCATCATTCTTACAATAATTATCTGATTTTCAAATATGTATATTGGCATACAATTGATCTTCAAAATTTGTACGATAACTATTCCGAATACCGAGATAGTAACCACTATGGCCCTGTGTTTTCGGTTTTTATTGCGCCATTTGCATTATTACCCGATGGTTTAGGTGCTATCCTTTGGAATATAGCCAATGTATCGATACTGCTCTGGGGAATTTACAGTCTCCCTATATCTTTAAACAAAAGGACTATTATTGCCTGGATCTGTGCACACGAAGCCTTAACTGCACTCTTTAGTTTTCAGTTCAATATTGCCCTAACAGGGATTATTTTACTCAGTTTTTCTTATCTTATTAAAAAGAAAGAAATACAATCTGCTTTTTTTATCGCCTTTGGTACTTTGGTTAAACTATATGGAATTGTTGGACTGGCATTTTTCTTTTTTAGCAAGAACAAGTTAAAATTTATCATAAGCTGTTTTATTGCTTTTGCGGTACTGTTCGCTTTACCTATGGTTATTTCATCTCCGGCATTTGTAATTCAATCATATACCGACTGGTACCATTCCCTTGCCCATAAAAATGATTTAAATGCATCATTAACTTCCTTCCAGGATATTTCTTTGATGGGTATTGTACGGCGGGCAACAGGTAACATAAATATTCCCAATGCTCCATTTTTATTGGTTGGTCTTGTACTATTTGGTTTGCCTTATTTACGGATTAAGCAATATAAACACCTCGGCTTTAGGTTAATGTTATTGGCATCGACACTTATTTTTACGGTTATATTTAGCAGCGGTTCTGAATCGCCAACCTATATTATCGCTTTTGCAGGTGTTGCCATTTGGTTTACGGTGCAACAAAACCCTAAAAAAGGATGGATAATAGCCTTATTTATTTTTGCATTTATATTAACCAGCCTGTCACCAACCGATATTTTCCCAAGGTCGTTTAAAGAATTTATTCGTCTATATTCGCTTAAAGCCCTACCTTGCGTTATCATTTGGCTAACCATAATTTATCAAATGATGAAAGAAGATTTTGAGTCTTATCTGATTGCCGATAAATGAATAAACTAGTTTCTATAGTAATCCCTGCTTACAATGAAGCCGATAATATTTTTGTAATAGCCGAAAGTATTAAAAAAGTTTTTTCGACCATCAATTACGGTTATGAAATTATCCTGGTGGATGATGGAAGTGCCGATCATACCCTCGAAAAAATAAAAGATTATGCCTCAACAGCAGGTAATATATTTTTCCTCGAGTTTTCTAAAAACTTTGGCCATCAACTGGCGGTTAAAGCAGGCATGGACCATGCTTTTGGCGATTGTGTAATTTCGATGGATTGCGACATGCAACATCCTCCTGAACTGATTCCGGAAATGCTGCAGAAATGGGAGGAAGGTTTTGAGGTGGTGTATACCATCAGGGAAGAAGATAAAAATTTATCAAAAGGAAAAAGAAGTTCATCAAACCTATTCTATAAAACCTTAAACTGGTTATCAGATATTGATCTCGAACCGGGCGCAGCCGATTTCCGCCTACTTGATCAAAAGGTGGTTAGCGTTTTTAGGAATTTCCATGAAAACGAGCCCTTTCTACGTGGTTTGGTCAAATGGCTTGGTTTTAAGCAATTCGCCATTCGTTACAATCCGGCAGCCCGTTTTTCGGGGAATAGCAAGTATACCTTTAAAAAGATGTTAAGGCTGGCGTTGCACGGTGTTACCTCTTTCAGTATAAAGCCGTTGTATTCGGCAGTTTATCTAGGGTTCATTCTGTCATTTGCCTCAGTATTGTATATACCCTATATTATTTACGCATTTGTAAACCATGTAGAAGTTTCAGGTTGGGCTTCGGTTATTATGACTATTGTCTTTTTTGGAGGGTTACAGCTCATTATCTTGGGCATTATAGGTATTTATGTAGGCAAAATGTTTATGCAGTCTAAAAACCGCCCTAATTATATTATCCGTTCAACCAATATCCCCCAAAAATAAAATGGTACTGTTAAGTTTTGATATCGAAGAGTTTGATATGCCTTTTGAATATGGAAAAAATATTTCATTCGAAGATCAGATTGCCATTTCGAGGGCTGGCACCATTACCATTTTAGATATTTTGGATAAATATGAAGTGAAGGCTACCTTTTTTTGTACGGTTACTTTTGCCGAAAATATTCCGGATCTGATTAAAAGGATTACCGAAACGGGCCACGAACTCGCCTCACATGGTTACTATCATTCTGATTTTAAACCAGAGCATCTTCTCCAATCGAAACTAAAATTAGAAGAACTCTCTGGCAAAGAAATTACAGGTTACCGCATGGCCAGAATGATGCCTGTTGACGAAAAGGAAATTGAAAAAGCCGGATATACTTATAACACGTCTATTAATCCAACCTATTTACCAGGGCGATACAACAATTTTAATGTATCCAGAACACACTTCATCAAAAATAATGTACTGCAGATTCCAGCTTCCGTAAGCCCATTAATTAGGTTTCCGTTATTTTGGCTGTCTTTCCACAATCTGCCTTTAGGCATTTACAAAACATTAGCCAGCTGGACATACAAAAAAGATAAATACCTGAATATCTATTTCCACCCCTGGGAATTTACCGATTTAGAAGATTTTGACCGCTTTGGTTTCCCAGCTTATGTAAGAAAAAACACGGGCATAAAAATGGCAGAACGCACAGAAAATCTTATTTCGTGGATGAAAGCTAAAAATTATCCCTTTGGCACCTTTCAGGAATTTATCAGTACTATTTCTTCAAACTGATAACTGCCGATTGTAAACTGAAAACTATTTATACGTTTCGGCCAATTTAAGTGCATTGTAAGTATTAACAATACCTCCGCTAACACATATTTCGCTAAAAGGCGTTCTAACATTCTCCCCCTTTTCATTTTTATATTTCACCTTGTGTGTTACTTTCGAAACAGATTTCATGATAATCTCCCTTACCTGTGCTGGTTTTAAGTCTGGGTAATAGCTTAAAATTAAGGCCGCTAAGCCAGCCACAACAGGGGAGGCCATACTCGTTCCATCAGCCTCTTCATATTTATTATCAGGAACAGTTGATTTGATTAAAAATCCCGGGGCAAAAACATCTACATTGTATTTGCCATAATTAGAGAAATCAGCCTTTAGGTTATCATCATCTTTATAAGCACTTGCCCCTACTTCGATCCAATTATTGGCATGGGGAAGGTTAAACTTTGCTGAGTCGATGGGTACAGGTTTTATTAATGCAGATCGGTCATAAGCTGGCCTCATGCCCATTCCGTTATTCTGTGTCATTGGCTTTGGTGGGGTAAAATCAGGCTTGCTAGGTTTTTTATTGGCTTCTTTATAAGTTTCAGCCTCTTTACTGTCGAAAAACTTATTAGGGAAATTCTCTTCAACATCATTATTCTGGTTATCGTTTCCGGCTGCATGCACCAATAATACACCTTTAAGTGCTGCATATTTTACTGCCGAGTCTACTGCTTTTTTATCCCATTTGTAGCTTTTACCAAAACTCATGTTGATGACTTTAGCACCATTATCAACCGCGTATCTGATGCCATTGGCAACATCTTTATCACGCTCATCTCCGGTAGGTACCACCCTAATGGCCATAATACTTACATTATTGGCTACGCCCAAAATACCTGCCGAATTTGTACGATCGGCGCCAATAATCCCCGATACGTGTGTACCATGAAAAGCATCAGGGCCTTTTACATCATTGTTCCCATAATCTTTCTGATAAGGATTGCTATAATCATCGCCAACCAGTTCTGCACGCATATCATATTTAGGGTTTAAGTTGTACTTCAGCATCGCATCGTATTGCTTGTATCCCTCTTTTATGTTTTTATAAAATTTCTCGAAACTACCATCCTCTTTGGCACCTTTTCTGATGATTGTTTTTACCTGCTCTTCAGTTTCATCATCAGCTTTGTACTGGTCAACATCCTCCATCGTCGGGACCTCTTTTTTATTGATCTTGGCTACAGAATCTAAAACTTTGTTAATTGCAATCAGAACAGAAAAAGTATTGCTGGCATCTTCGTATTTCTTACCAAAATCACCCACCATCTTCTTATACAGTTTAAATTCTTCCTTCTGAGTACTATCTAAAGGCGTTAAATTGGTTGTTGATTGATATTTAGGCGTATAAATCCTTAATAAACGCACCAATTCCAAATTGTCAAATTCTAGATTACCTTTTTTTGAACCAATGAAATTCCAGCCATGGATATCGTCAACATAACCATTACCATCGTCGTCTATTCCATTTCCAGGGATTTCTTTTTTATTCGTCCATAAAACATGCTGCAAATCTGGGTGATTGGTATCTACTCCACCATCAATTACCGCCACAATGACATTTTGCTTAGGTTTTTTATCTTTTAAAAGTTCACGATAAGCTTTCTCCGTACTGATACCAAAATATCCATTCTCCAATAAATCGAGATTAAACCAATTTGCAGGCAGTTGTACATTCTTGCTCTGTGCAAAAGCGCCAAAATTTATACACAAAATAAAAGCAAGAAAAGTTAATTTCTTCAGGTTCACATTCATCATCATAATATGTACGTAATACTACAATAATACGGTTTTATTACCTGGAGGCTGAAAGATTTTACATTTTTTAACAAGAGTAGAATAATCGGTTTTTGGAGCGCAATAGCAGTAAAATGTAGGTCGGGTTCCGTCCTGCTGTGCGCTGCAATCCTTTTTGGAAACCCCTTATGATAAACAAGACCTATGCCCAAAAACGATTTCCGCTGCCATCAGGGCTATTGAACCTGGGACAGTAGTGTAAAACTCAGCGGAGATCAGCGTAAACAGGCCCTTAACTTTTCTTAACTCCTTAAAACGGTAGTAATAAGCCCCGTTACAGTTTTCCACCATTAAGGAATTAAGGCCATTAAGAAAACCAGG
>NZ_JBXANE010000022.1:0-50550 GCF_058801365.1 Pedobacter sp. GW822-FHT03F06 | reverse complement strand
GCTAAGAAAAACTCCAAAAAAAGAGTTTTTCTTAAAATAAATTTGCAATTGTGGTAAACCTAGAATACGACCGAAGCGGAGAGATCTTTAAATTTGATTCAATAACATAATTAGAAGATCTCTCCACTTTGCGGTGCTTCGGTCGAGATGACGACTTTCTACTGGATTCTGGCAATGATAGCGTAGTCGAAGGATTCTTTAGTAAGGAAAATTGTAGGATAATCCAGTATCCGCCTAAGCAATGACGACGGTGGGTAATAAAGCAATGACAAATGAACCAGTAAACTAATGAACCACCAAACTAAAATTTAACAGTGTCGTAACATTTGTTTGATATACAGAGTCTTACCTTTGTAATGTAAATCAGATGATATGTTAGAATCATTCTTTGCCGTATGTTTATTAATTGTTGTACTTTATTTCTTTAGCCCCTTTGAGGTAAAACTCGATGAGGAAGAGGAGTGGTAACACAACTAATTTATCTCTGAACTGCTTCAATCGAGCGGTAATAAGACCCTTCCCCCTAAAATTTCCCGTTTATGGATAAAAGAAATGTCGATGTAGTCGTAATATCCGATGTACATTTAGGCACCTACGGTTGCCATGCAAAAGAACTTCTAAAATACCTAAAGAGCATAAAGCCCAAAACACTGATCTTAAATGGCGATATCATCGATATCTGGCAGTTTAGCAAGCGTTATTGGCCCGAATCGCACATGAAAGTGATCCGTAAACTGATGAAATTCGTCTCGGAGGGTGTTCAGGTTCACTACCTTACCGGAAATCATGATGAGATGCTGCGCAAATTTGATGGTATGGAAATGGGGACTTTCCATCTCCAGAATAAGTTAATTTTAGAGCTGGACGGTAAAAAAGCATGGTTCTTTCATGGCGATGTTTTTGATGTTACCATGCAGCACTCTAAATGGCTGGCTAAACTTGGTGCGGTTGGCTATGATACACTAATCCTCATTAATAGCTTTGTAAACTGGGTACTTACCGCATTTGGGCGGGAAAAGATGAGCTTTTCGAAAAAAATCAAGGCCAAATTTAAAGATGCCGTTAAGTTTATCAATAGTTTTGAGCAGACTGCAGCCGAGTTGGCCATCGAAAAAGGCTATCAGTATGTGGTTTGTGGTCATATTCACCAGGCCGAGCAACGCGAAATCGCCACAGAAGATGGAAAAGTGCTTTACCTGAACAGCGGAGATTGGGTAGAAAGCCTGACTGCTTTAGAATATGAAAACAAAAACTGGACGGTTTTTAAGTACGAACATCAACATTTTACAAAAGACGAACTGGATGAAGGAATCCTTTCTGATGCCGAGGATTTAAAAAGTAAACTGGACATAAATATTCTTTTACAGAATATAAAATATGAAATTGCCCAATAATTTTAGATATTCGGGCATAAATGAAGATACTTTACGCAATACAGGGAACAGGTAATGGTCATATCAGCAGGGCGCGGGAAATTATCCCTTTGCTTCAGCAGTATGGCGAATTGGATATTTTAGTAAGTGGAACACAGGCCGATGTGAAACTCAGTCAGCCTGTAAAATACCAATTGCATGGTTTCAGTTTTATCTTTGGGAAAAAAGGAGGTGTAGACCATTTTAAAACATGGCTGAACATGAATCTTTTCCGCTTTAGAAAAGATATGAAACAGCTGCCGTTGAAAGATTACAACCTTATCGTTAACGATTTTGAACCTGTAAGCGCCTGGGCTTGTAAACTGCAGGGCATAGAATGTGTATCATTGAGCCATCAGGCTGCCTTTAAATCTAAAAAAGTACCCCGTCCAAGAACCTTAGATTGGGGGAAGCTTATTTTGAGCCGTTATGCGCCTACCAAATACCACATTGGCTTTCATTTCGACCGCTATGATACTTTTATCCATACCCCGGTAATCAGGGCAGAGATCCGAAATCTGAAAAGTGAAAATTTAGGACATTATACGGTATATCTTCCAGCCATTGATGATAAACGTTTGGTAAAACTTTTTACACAGCTCCCTGAATTTACCTGGCAGGTTTTTTCTAAACACAGTAAAGTTGCCTACCAGGAAGGGAATGTTTTTGTAGAGCCGGTTAACAACGAAAAATTTAATAAAAGCCTGGCCACCTGCGAAGGTTTGTTTACCGGCGGCGGTTTCGAAGGACCTGCTGAAGCACTTTATTTAAAGAAAAAACTGCTGGTTGCGCCGATGCGTTTCCAGTTTGAGCAACAGTGTAATGCCTACGCTTTAAAACAGTTTGGTTTGCCTGTAATTTGGGGAAGTACCAGGAACTGGTTGCCGATTATCAAAAACTGGGTAGAAAATCCTCAACAGCATGAGTTTCATTTTCCAGACGAAACAGCGCAGATCATTGATGATATGGTGAAGAAATATGCGAGGATTTAGTCGGGAGTCTTCAGTCCTGAGTCCAAAGTGGATCACCCTCGGATTGTCATCCTGAGCGTAGTCGAAGGATCCTTATCATGATTTTACTCACCAGAGTTAGCTGTTTGATTTTGGAAATGAATGCCAGAAGCTTTTGGCTTGCACAGCCCCGTTATTCGCTTTAGCCCGATAAAGCATCGGAGCTGCCGCTACTCCCGGGTTTATTTAACGCAAAGCAGCGCTTTTGGGAATGGTTAGCTATCTATCGCCTATTGGTACGTTCCGCTGCTACCTATTCGCTTTGATCTTTAGGATTATTCTAATCCGTGGCACAATCCTGCGTAATCTAAACCTGATAGAAACGGAAAGCCCGTAACGTAGTGGAGGCTTGAAGTGGATAGCAGGGCTTCCGTAACCGATTTACACAGGCCCCTGCTTTTCTAAATAACAGCACTCCTCTTTCTGCTTTTTCATTAACCAAACGGTCTTCGACTCCGCTCAGACTGACGCATCTTTGGGTATCTTTAATGAAATGATGTTTTAATCTTTCCACTCATTTTTGCTCCGTGGCATAATCCTGCGTAATCTAAACCTGATAGAAACGGAAAGCCCGTAACGCAGTGGAGGCTTGAAGTGGATAGCAGGGCTTCGGAACCGATTTACACAGGCCCCTGCTTTTCTAAAAATAACAGCACTCCCCTTTCTGCTTTTTCATTTAGATATTGGTCTTTTAGCTTTCCACCTTTATCTTTCTTCCCATACTCTTAAATTATTTTCTTTACTTTGCCTACTCTTTAAAAAGGCATGATTAATCAGTTTAGAAAGCTAAGTCCAATTAACCTCGTATTCTTGCTGGCATATACGTTCTTTCTGCGTATTGCCATTTTTCATGAAACACACGATAAGCTGAACTTTGATTTTTTGGAACCCTTTGCCCGGTTGCTGATCAATATAGATTTAGATAATGCCTTTACGCCATATACCAATATTTTTATCGCGGCACTTTTGGTTTATATACAGGCTTTAATTTTCAACCGGGTTGTAAACAATCATAATTTATTGGCCAAACCCAGCTTCCTGCCGGGGCTGATGTTTATTACAGGAACAAGCCTGTTTATGCCTTTTATGATCCTAAGCCCGGCATTATTATGTAACTTCCTGCTAATTTGGATTATAGATAAGTTTTTAAAACTGGGTAAAAGTGCGAACTCCATTACCACTGTTTTCGATATCGGGATGATTATTGGGGTTGGAACACTGATCTACTTTCCGTTTATGACCATGTTGATTATGATCTTTTTAGCGCTGTTGCTTTTTAGATCATTTAACTGGCGCGAATGGGTAGCTGGCTTGATTGGCTTTATTACGGTTTTCTTTTTTCTGGCCGTATTTTATTACTGGAATGATAATTTAAGCTCGTTTTATCAGATATGGAAACCATTAGGCAATAAGTTTCCTTCGGTTTTTAAAATCAACTATAACGATTACCTGGTGCTGATCCCCGTAACAGTAATTATCATACTGGCATCACTACAGCTCCGCGAAAATTTCTTCAGGAGTTTTATCAGTACACGGAAAAGTTTCCAGCTGCTGTTTTTCATGTTTATCATTTCTGCAGCTAGTTTTTACCTTAAACCCGATTTCAGGACCTGGCATTTTTTGCTGTGTGTACCACCTGGATCGGTGCTGTTGGCGTACTATTTCAGCAATGCTAAAAAACGTTGGTTTTACGAAACATTGTTCATTTTATTTGTGCTCTCGATACAGTATTTTCTGTTTGTTTAACCTTTTTTAACAAATAACTAGAGCGAAACTTGACAAAGATTAATAGCTTTGTGCATGATTTTAGAATTAAAGCTTTTTAGTTTTAATCAAGATGGATAAAAAATGGAGTCATTGGAATTTCTGAGAACATATTATTTGCAGTGGGAGATTCTAAATGCGTAGACTAAGCATTGATATTGGAAATTCTGCTGTTAAGGTTGCTGTTTTTGCAAATAAGGAAATTATTCACCATCAGCGTTTCAATAAAATTGGGATACTTGATCTGGCTCAATTGATTGAGAAGTTTTCGCCAGCGAAATCCATCATCAGCAGTGTTAACCAGGAAGTTGGACCATTAGAAGTATTTTTAAAAAAGCATACCGAGTATATCCGTTTTTCAACCATGTTGACGAATGGTGTACAAAATAGATATAAAACGCCAGTTACTTTAGGATTAGATAGATGGGCGGCTATTTTGGGTGCAAATGGCTTACATCCAACAAACGCAAGTTTAGTGGTTGATGCGGGTACCTGTATTACTTACGATGTTTTAAGTAGCTCGAAGGAATATTTTGGCGGAAGTATAAGCCCTGGTATTAGCATGCGTTTTAAGGCTGTACACGAATTTACTGGCCGTTTGCCTTTGGTGGAGTGGGATGCAAATGAAAATATTGTGGAAGGTACTGATACTCAATCGGCGATCAAAAACGGCGTTTTACAAGGGATAATAAACGAAATTGAAGGCTTTATTGCCCTAAATAATAAAAAAGAAAGTGCTCTGAAGGTAATTATAACGGGGGGTGATGCTAATTTTTTGTATAAACAATTACAAAACAGCATCTTTGCGCCTCAAATTATAAAAGATCCTTACTTAGTATTAAAAGGATTAAATGAAGCTATTGCAGATTAAAATGTACAAAAGAATAAATTATATTGCAGCCATACTCGTTCTAGTTTGTGGTTTAAGTGCCCAGGCACAGGTTACCACTTCATCACCATATTCAAGATATGGACTTGGAAATATAAAGGGATCTTTGTTGCCCCAGCTTAGGGCAATGGGTGGAATTTCTACCGCAGTAGGTAAAGTAACAGGGTTCAATTATATTAATATGCAAAACCCTGCATCTTATGCCGGAATATCTTTAACTACCATTGATGTGGGAATGAGTGCTGGTATAACCAATCTTTCGCGAAACAATTTAAGCGAAACGAGTTTCAATTCTACTTTTAGTCATTTGGCATTTGCCGCTCCGGTTACCAAAAGGTCGGCCCTGAGTTTTGGTATTTTGCCTTACTCAGATTTGGGTTATTCTTACAGAAATACAACCAAAGTTGATACAACCACTTTAGACCAGCTTTATGAAGGCGAAGGCGGCTTATCAAAGGCTTATTTAGGTTATGGTTATCGTTTTGGCGATCATTTAAGAATTGGTGGTAACTTAGAATATATTTTTGGTAACCTCCAAACTACCAGGGCTACCGAATTTCAATCGGCAGGGTCTTATAATGCCAAACTTCAAAATAAAAACAGTGTTGGCGGTATAAATTACTCTTATGGCATCCAGTACGATTTTAACATCGGTAAGAAAACAATTATGACCCTTGGTTATTCGGGAAGCACCTCCGGGAAAATAAATTCAACGCAAACTTCTTTTGCTACGTTCTACACCAGGGATCAAAGTGGTAATGAAAACCCTGCAGCCGATACGTTAAATATCGCGAATAACGGAAAATCTAACCTTACCCTGCCATTAACGCACAATTTTGGAATCTCTATCCAGCAAAATGATAAGTGGATGATCGGTGCCGATTTTAGAATGAGTAAATGGTCTGCAACAAGTATCAATAATGTAAGTCAAGGTTTGCAGGATAGCTGGGGAGCATCGCTCGGTGGCCAGTGGACACCAGATGCATATTCTTACAACAGTTATATGAAACGTGTAGATTACCGCCTTGGTGTTAATTACGATAAAACTTATATTAAAATCGGTAATCAGGATATCAAACAAATGGGTGCATCGTTAGGTTTTGGCTTCCCATTGCCTACTGCTAACGGTGGTTCAGCATTTTATAAAATCAACTTTACAACCGAGTTCGGACAAAGAGGAACGTTAAGCGATAATCTTGTTAAAGAGAAGTTTATTAATTTCCACTTAGGCTTTACCTTGAACGATACCTGGTTCCGTAAGTACCGCGTAGACTAATGAATTTAAAGACATTTTTATATGGTCTGTTTCTGGTGTTGCCTTTTTTTCTGGCTTCCTGTGGAGACGACGATCTGAAAAATGCCAATTCAGTTTCATCAAATAAGGTAATCCTGTCCAGAGACCGGACCATAGGGGTCGACATTACCTATAGCGATTCGGCCAGAATCAAGGCTAAAGGTTATGCCCCAATAATGGATAAGGTTACGCCTTCAAACGGAAGCGCTTATCAGGAAATGATTAAGGGGGTAAATATCGATTTTTATAACCCTAACGGAACCATTGATGGAAACCTGGTTTGCGATTACGCCATTAGGAAGGATAATGAGCTTAAAACCGAATTTAGGAAAAATGTAGTCGTAAAAAACAGTAAGGGCGATACTTTCTCTTCGCAGGAGCTGATCTGGGATGAATCGAAAAAGATTTTTTATTCCAATCAAAGGGTATATGTGAAAGGAGTTGATGGAAGCATAGGCGAAGGTATTAACTTTAAAGCTCCGCAGGATTTTAGTACTTATGAAATGGATAGTGGAAACGGCGAGCTGAACATGAAGGAAGGCGTAGCGCCCTAGACGACGAGATGAGTGAATGTTAAATGGCTTTATTCGGATGTTTATCCCACTTATTATCTAATTCAATCACTCAAAATTCTGTCATTCAATCATTAAAACAGGGCCTGTATTTGCTTAAAAATTAAACACTTGATAAATAAAATTTTGTGTTTTCTTTTTTGAGGCAAATTTGTATCTTGCGCCCTCTTAAAAAAGAACTAAATAAATTTATAATTACAATATGGGATTAATGACATTTTTGCGTAACCGTGCAGGCTATATTTTAGTTTTTGCCATCGGTTTTGCAATTGTTGCATTTTTAGTAGGTGATGCAATTAACGTGGGTAAACCTTTTTGGGCAGCAGATCAAAAAGTTGTAGGATCAATTGATGGTAATGATATCAGTATTGATGAGTTCGGACCAAAGGTTGATCAGGGTGTAAACCAGATGAAACAACAATATGGCGGCAGTGCAAATGCACAGATGACTGCTATGGCTGTTGATCAGGCATGGAATGCCGAGTTGGCAAAAGTTTTGTTAACTAAAGAATACGATCGTTTAGGTTTAACAGTTTCTGAAGATGAACTGGTAGATTTATTACAAGGCCAAAACCCTAGCCCCCTAATTAAACAATATTTCTCTAATCCTCAAACAGGACAGTTAGACCGTGCTACCTTGATGAACTTTCTAAAATCGAAAGAACCTCAGGCATTGCAGCAATCTAATATGTTACAGGAAGAAATTAAAAACCAGGCCCTTCAGACAAAATATTCTAACCTGATCCGCAATTCGGTTTATGTAACTTCTTTAGAAGCTACAGATGAATATACCAACCGTAATAAACTGGCTAATTTTAAATACGTAAGTTTAGATTATACTTCTATTCCTGATGCTTCTGTTAAATTAACAGATGGCGATTATTCGGAATATTATGAGCAGAACAAAGCGCGTTTCAACAATCCTCAAGAAACCCGTGCTTTCGAATATGTTACCTTCAGTATCAGCCCAACCAAAGCAGATTCATTGGCAATCAAAGCTCAGGTAGATAAAATTGCTGCTGATTTCCAGGTGGCTAAAAACGATTCACTTTTTGCAGCCATCAATTCAGACGTAAAAGTTCCGTTTACTTATATCACAAAAGGTAAATTGGATCCGGCTGTTGATTCAGCAGTATTTGCTTTGCCAGCAGGCAGTTTTTATGGCCCTAAATTAAGCGGTAACTCATACAAAATTGTAAAGGTAGTATCTACCCGCATTTCTCCTGATTCGGTAAAAGCAAGCCACATCTTAATCGATCCGGCTAAAGTTGGTGGCGAAGATAAAGCATTGAAGTTAGCTGATTCATTAAAAGCATTAATTTTAAAAGGCGCTAACTTTGCAGAACTGGCTAAAAACTATAGTGTAGATGGTTCGAAAGATAAGGGTGGCGAAATGCCGGCTTTTGCCCGTGGCGCTATGGTACCTGAGTTTGAGAATGCAGCCTTTGATGGAAAGACAGGAGATCTTAAAGTAGTAAAGTCTCAGTTTGGCTACCATGTGCTTAAAATCGAAAAACAGATCGGTTCATCTAAGGTGGCTAAATTAGCTTACGTAGAAAAAGCATTAAATGCAAGTAGCAAAACCCAGGCGGCGGCTTACAAAGCAGCAAGCAATTTCTTAACTGAGGTGAAAGGTAACGACTTTAGCAAATTTGCTGCACAAAAAGGATTAAAAGTTGCTGTTGCTGATAAAGTTGCATCAACACAAGGATTTGCAGCTGGATTAGATAACCCACGTAAATTAATTCAGGATGCTTACGCAGCAGATAAAGGTGATGTATTGCCTGAAATTTATACCATGAGCAATGCTTATGTGGTGGCGCGTTTAACTACAATCAGCCCTAAAGGTATTTTATCATTAGCTGATGTGAAGAAAGAAATTGAGCCAATGGTAATTAATGCCGTTAAAGCAAAACAATTAAAAGAAAAATTAGCCAACGCAGGTAAAGGAAGTATCGATCAGGTTGCAGCTAAAGTTGCACGTCCGGTTAATCCAGTACAGAACGTGGTATTTGCCAACCCGGTAATTCCAGGTGTAGCACAGGAAAATGCTTTAGTAGGAAGCGTTTTCGGTTCACAGCCAGGTAAAGTATCTGCTCCTGTTCAAGGTGAACGTGGTGTTTATGTATTTTCAGTTGATGGATTTACAAGCCCTGCACCAATTGCCAACATGTTTAAACAAAAAGAAAGCATGATGTTAAGTTTAGGACAGCGTTCATTAGGATCAGCTTTCCAGGCTTTACAGGAAAATGCGAAGATAAAAGACAATCGCGTGAAATTCTATTAAGTAGAAAATACGTAATTTTGTAACCGTTCCGATGATTAGTCGGAACGGTTTTTTTATTTAAGGCCATGGAAATTCAGGAAAACATTATTAATAAAGTAGCCAATAGCGGTTTAATTACCTTAAATCTCGAAGATTTTTATCATAAAGGCGAAAGAGTGGTTTATGATATTGTAGATAATCTATTTCATGGTTTAATGCTAAGGGAAAAGGATTTTAGAGAATTTATCAAAAATCACGATTGGGCGCAATATCAGGATAAGAATGTAGCCATTATCTGCTCGGCTGATGCAATTGTACCTACCTGGGCTTATATGCTGCTGGCCAATAAACTAAAACCATACGCCAATGAAGTGGTATTTGGCGATTTAAATACATTGGAAGCCGTTTTGTTTACCAAGGCGTTGGCTAAAATTAATCCGCAGGATTATGCCAACGAACGTGTGGTGGTAAAAGGATGTGGCGATATCGATGTTCCGGTATCAGCCTATGTTGAGGTAACCAACCTGCTTACTCCGGTAGTTAAAAGCATTATGTTTGGCGAACCCTGCTCTACAGTTCCTGTATATAAAAGAAAAGATTAAATTTTGGTTTGCTTTTTGTATATCTTCATGGGAGAAAGAATTTAACCACATTTTTTAGGAAACAGTTCTTTCCCAACACACAAATGAGTACAAAAGCAATGAAGAAATTATTTATAACCGTCACGGCTGGCTTATGCAGTCTTTTGGCAGCGGCTCAGGAACTTCCCCTGAAAAAAGAAGCCGTATTTCAGGAAGGTGAAGTTTTGCAATATAAATTAAGGTACGGATTTATAACGGCGGCAGAAGCCACGATTAAGGTAGCCAATTCTGATTTAAAGTTTGATAACAAGCCTACCTATAAACTTACGGTTGATGCGCAGACTTCCGGAACTTTTGATGTGTTTTATAAGATAAGAGATCATTACGATTCGTATATCGATAAAACTGACCTTTTACCTTACTTCTATCAGGAGAACATTCGTGAGGCCAGTTATAGACGCCAGGATAAGGCACGTTTTACGCAGGATGCTAAGAAAGTAGTTTCGAACAGAGGGACTTTTACAACACCGACTAATCAGACTTTTGATCTGGTTTCGGCTTATTATTTTGCCCGGAGCTTGGATATCAGTAAAATCAAGATTGGTGATAAGTTTAAACTGAACTATTTCTTGGGTGACGAAATCTCAGCCTTAGAGGTTGAATATATAGGAAAAGAAACGATTAAAAGTAAATTGGGGAACATCCGCTGTTTAAAATTTAGTCCATCCATTAAACCAGGAAGGATCTTTAAAAAAGATAGCAGGTTATACCTCTGGGTAACCGATGATGGAAACCGGGTACCGGTAAAGGCTCAGGTAGAGATATTGGTGGGTGCAGTTACGATGGAATTAAAATCGGCCAGTGGCCTGAAATATGCTTTAGCAAAAGAATAATGATGATAGAAGTTGAACAGGTGCTGGTGCACGAAGACGTATTGAAAGAAAACTTTGTTTGTAACTTAAGCAAATGTAAAGGCATTTGTTGTGTGGAAGGTGATTCGGGTGCACCATTGGATAATGATGAAAAAGCCATTTTGGAAGAAATATATCCAAAAATAAAACACCTGTTAAATGAAAAAGGCATTAAAGCCATTGAAGAACAAGGCGTTTACGTAGTGGATGAAGATGGCGATTTAACCACCCCTTGTGTAAATAAAAATAAAGAATGTGCTTACGTGCTTTTTGAGGGGGGTATTACGAAGTGTGCCATTGAAAAAGCGTATGAGCAAGGTATTGTAGATTGGCAGAAGCCGATTTCTTGTCACCTTTACCCTATCCGGATAACGAAATATCCGGAATTCGACGTGCTAAATTACGATCGCTGGCACATCTGCCATGATGCCTGTACTTTTGGCCGCGAACTTAAAGTACCAGTTTATAGCTTTTTAAAAGGACCACTAATCCGTAAGTATGGAGAAGAATGGTATAAAGAATTGGAAAGTTCTGTGGCCGCGATGTAGTTTGTCTTTCTTAAATTTTATTTTTATCAGTGCAACTATAAAGTCAATTATAAGCTGTGTCTACACTTTTCCTGCACTTATCTATTGCAATTGCAAGCTTATCTATTTATGCAGAAGATGTTCATAGAAATTGGCTAATTGCTTCTGAATTATTTCGTTCGGTTTTCAGCTTATGTCAAAATTAAGTTGTTTTTTGCCGAAATCTAACTTACTTTAGCGGAATTGAAAATCATTTAATAACTGTGAAAAAAATCTTAATCACTGGTGGTGCGGGCTTTATTGGCTCTCATGTAGTTCGCCGTTTTGTTAATAACTATCCTCACTACGAGATCGTCAATTTAGATAAACTTACCTACGCAGGTAATCTGGCTAATTTGACCGATATTGAAAATAAACCGAATTACCGATTTGTAAAAGAAGATATTACTGATGCTAACGCGATGTTTGATCTGTTTAAAACAGAAAACTTCGATGCAGTTATTCACTTAGCGGCAGAAAGCCATGTAGATCGTTCTATTTCTGATCCAACAGCCTTCGTCATTACCAATGTAATTGGTACTGTAAATTTATTGAATGCGGCCCGCGAATATTGGAAAGGTGATTACGATAAAAAACGTTTCTATCATGTAAGTACCGATGAGGTATATGGTGCTTTAGGTGAGACAGGAATGTTTACCGAAACAACCGCTTACGATCCGCATAGCCCTTATTCGGCATCAAAAGCGAGTTCAGATCACTTTGTAAGGGCCTATCATGATACTTATGGCATGGATTGCGTAATTTCTAATTGCTCAAACAACTATGGTTCTCATCACTTTCCTGAGAAACTGATTCCACTGGCCATTAATAATATCAAAAATAACAAACCAGTACCCGTTTATGGTAAAGGCGAAAACGTACGCGATTGGTTATGGGTAGAAGACCATGCCAGGGCAATCGATGTAATTTTCCACAACTCGAAAACAGGAGATACTTACAACATTGGTGGCCATAACGAGTGGAAAAATATTGACCTGATCAATTTGCTTTGTACCATTATGGACCAAAAACTTGGCCGCGAAGCAGGAGAATCAGCTAAACTCATTACCTATGTAACCGACCGCGCAGGGCATGATTTGCGTTATGCCATTGATTCGAGTAAATTACAAAATCAATTGGATTGGGTACCAAGTTTACAATTTGAAGAAGGCTTGGCCAAAACAGTAGACTGGTACCTTCAAAACGAAGACTGGTTAAATAACGTAACCTCAGGCAATTATCAATCTTATTACGAACAACAATACAGCAGTAAATAATGGAAATTGAACAAACAGGATTAAAAGACTGTCTGATTATTAAGCCAAGAGTGTTTGAAGACCCCCGGGGTTATTTTTTTGAAAGCTTTAACCAAAATACATTCGAAGAAAAAACGGGTTTATCTGGCAGGTTTGTTCAGGATAACCAATCCTATTCTTCATATGGTGTAATCCGCGGCCTACACGCACAAACCGGTGAATTTGCACAGGCAAAGCTGGTCCGTGTAACCAAGGGTGAGGTGTTGGATGTTGCGGTAGATGTTCGCCCAAGTTCGCCAACATATGGCAAACACATTGCGGTGCGTTTAAGTGCAGAGAATAAATTACAGCTGTATATTCCAAGAGGTTTTGTTCATGGCTTTTCTGTATTGAGTGACACCGCAGAATTTTTATACAAGTGCGATAATTTTTTCAATAAAGCCTCAGAAACTGGCGTAATTTATAACGATACGGACCTGAATATCGATTGGTTAATTCCAGAGAAAGATCAGGCGGTATCTGATAAAGATCTACTTTTAAAACCATTTTCAGCTTTACAGCACATATGAGTAAAATATTAGTAATTGGTGCCGGCGGACAGTTAGGCCAGTGTTTAAAAACGGTAGCTGAACGAAGAGGTATTAACGATATTGTTTTTCCTGCAGAACAAGATGCCAATATTCTTGATGAGCCTGGTTTGAACGATCTGTTGGCTAGAGAACAGCCTGCTTTTGTAATTAACTGTGCGGCTTATACCGCTGTAGATAAGGCAGAGGATGAAATTGATCTGGCTAAAGCCATTAATGAAACAGGTGCGGGATACTTGGCCTCAGCTTGTTTAGTAAATGGAGCAACGCTTATACATGTTTCTACCGATTTCGTTTTCGAAGGAAATGAAGTTAAATTGCTAAAGGAAGATGACATTGCTAAACCCATTAATATTTATGGTGTAACCAAATTAGATGGGGAAAAAGTAGTTTCATCCAAGCTGCCAGCCCATTTTATTATCCGCACCAGCTGGTTGTATTCTGAGTACGCCAACAACTTTGTCAAAACAATGCTTAAACTTGGTGCAGAGCGCGATGAACTGAATATCATTGCCGATCAGGTGGGTACACCCACTTATGCGATCGATCTGGCAAATGCCATTTTTGATATTATAAGTTCTTCATCCGCCGCTTATGGTATTTACCATTATAGCAATGAGGGGGTAACCTCGTGGTTCGATTTTGCAAAGGCCATTTTTGATATCAGCGAAACAGCAGTTAAAGTAAATCCTATTCCAGGGTCTGCTTATCCGACTAAAGCTATCCGGCCAGCATTTTCGGTGATGGATAAATCTAAAATAAAAGATACATTTAATATTGAAATCCCTTATTGGAGAGATAGCTTAGTAGAGTGTATAAAACAAATTAAAATACAATAAACAGGCATCATTATTTCATTTAGGTCTGTAATGACCAATGAACCAATGACCAATGAACTAATGACTAAAATATGAAAGGTATAATCTTAGCTGGTGGCAGCGGAACCCGTTTGCATCCTTTAACTTTGGCTTGTAGTAAACAGATGATGCCGGTTTACGATAAACCGATGATTTATTATCCTTTATCTACGCTGATGTTGGCTGGGATAAAAGAAATCCTGATTATCTCTACCCCACACGATCTGCCTAATTTTGAGAAATTACTGGGCGATGGAGCATCTTTAGGCTGTAAGTTTAGCTATGCCGTGCAGGCAGAACCGAATGGTTTAGCGCAGGCTTTTGTGATCGGTGAAGAATTTATAGGAAAAGATAAAGTAGCCTTAGTACTGGGCGATAATATTTTTCATGGAGATGGAATGGCCAAATTATTACAGGCCAGTTCCGATCCCGATGGAGGTGTGGTATTTGCCTACCAGGTTGCTGATCCTGAACGTTACGGTGTTGTGGAGTTTGATGAAAATAAAAACGCCATTTCGATTGAAGAAAAGCCAATCCAGCCGAAATCAGACTATGCAGTACCAGGTTTATATTTTTATGATAACGAGGTTGTAGAAATTGCAAAAAACATTAAACCTTCGCCACGTGGAGAATACGAAATTACCGATGTAAATCGCGTATACCTAGAACGTGGTAAATTAAAAGTAGGTGTATTGAGCCGTGGAACAGCCTGGTTAGATACCGGAACTTTTACCTCTTTAATGCAGGCCGGACAATTTGTTCAGATCATTGAAGAAAGACAAGGCTTAAAAATTGGTTGTATTGAAGAAATTGCTTACCGCATGGGTTTTATCGATGCAGAACAGCTTAAGGCTATTGCTACACCGTTAGTTAAAAGTGGGTATGGTAGTTACCTGTTAAAGCAGATTAAATAAGAAGTTCTACTTTAGTTTAATTCATTTATAAAAAAATCACCATTCAATACAATTGTATTGAATGGTGATTTTTTTTAGTGCGTTATCGGCTTTAGGGGTAATTTTAGTTCTCCTCGAAGTATCGTCATTTCGAGCGGAGTGCAACGTAGTCGAGAACCACGTAGTGCTCAGCGAAGCTAAATCTAACTAGCATAGATCTCTCCATTTCGCTGCGCTTCAGTCGAGATGACGCCGATTTTAGAGTCGCTCCATCCAACTCTGCGTATTTCGTGCCTTCTCTTTGTGTCCTTTGTGGTTAAAGGAATTAAGCATTCTACATTTATCTTATATTTGTCCAATCACCGAAAGAAAAATGAATTCAAAAAAGCAGATTGCCATTATTGGTTTAGGTTATGTTGGTTTGCCACTGGCTATCGAATTTGCAAAAAAATATCAGGTCATTGGTTTTGATACCAATGAAAGCCGTGTAGCGGAATTAAATCAATTAAAGGATCGGACAAATGAAGCTAACCTGGAGGATCTGCAGGCTGTACTTGCCGGGTCAGACACAGGCTTAACACTGAGTGCTAATTTGACTGATCTTGCCGCTTGTAGCATCTATATTGTAACCGTCCCAACCCCTATCGACCACCTGAAAAGGCCAGATCTGCAACCCTTACTTGCAGCCAGCAAAATGCTGGGTATTGTGCTTAAAGTCGGTGATATTGTCATTTATGAATCGACTGTTTATCCGGGTTGCACCGAAGAAGATTGTGTGCCTGTTTTAGAAAAAATTTCAGGCTTAAAGTACAATATCGATTTTTTCTGTGGTTATTCCCCAGAACGGATTAATCCTGGGGATAAAATTAATACCCTTACCAAAATTAAAAAGGTAACCTCGGGCTCCACGCTTGCAATTGCCCTGGAGATCGACCAGCTTTATGCTTCGATTATCACGGCTGGTACCCATCTCGCACCTAGTATTAAAGTTGCGGAGGCTTCGAAAGCCATCGAAAATGCACAACGGGATGTGAATATCTCTTTTGTAAACGAACTGGCCTTAATTTTCGATCGCATGGGCATTGATACAGCAGATGTATTAGCTGCTGCTGCAACCAAATGGAATTTCCTCAATTACAAGCCCGGTTTGGTTGGTGGCCATTGTATCGGTGTAGATCCTTATTATTTGGCGCACAAATCGGAGGCTTTGGGTTATAAACCAGAAGTGATTTTATCAGGCAGGCGGGTGAATGATAATATGGGCATGTTTGTAGCCAATAAGGTCATCAAAATGCTGGTGGCCAAAGATAAAGTGATCAATGGCGCTAAAGCTTTGATTCTAGGTTTTGCCTTTAAAGAAAATTGTCCTGATACGCGTAATACCCGGGTAATTGACATTTATAAAGAACTGAAAGCTTTTAGTATGGATGTTGATGTATATGATCCATGGGCTAATACCGATGAAGTGAAAGCGGAGTACGGCATCGAAATGATTGATGATGGTCAGTTTAAACATTACGATGCTGTTATCCTTGCTGTGGCGCACCAGCAGTTTTTAGACATTGATTATAGCGGTATTAAAGAAAAAGGAACGCTCATTTTTGATACCAAATCTTTTATCGACAGGAGTTTGGTGGATGCCAGGTTATAGGCACTCACCTCCAAACTGCTCTTTTTGGCTATGAGTAGGGTCATTAACACCATGCGTCATTCTCGCGCAGGCGGGAACCTTAAAGCGGCCGCTATTCTTACCCTTCGCGCAGTCTTGCCTCGGCTTGCCGTCGCCGAAAGGCTCTTACCTTCTTCTTGATAAAAAGTAACAAACCTGAGCGCAGCGAAAGCATGCCTGCCATTGAAAACAACAAACACCAAGGCATAACTGAAAGGCTTGGATCTGATGTCGGATAAATTCGTCAAAGCTTTTTTGGTCGTCAGCACAAGCCCCGATGAAGGATCGAGGAGGGTGTGCTGCCTTGGGGTAGTGGTAAGTTGAAAGGGCGTGCTAAAGCTTTAACGTTTTCTCCTTCCATCATATCATAGGCCGGATAGCGAGGTGCAGTTAGCATGAAGCATAGACAGGCATCCGTAAATTTATTCCTCTGAAACTATGAGGGGCATGCTGGGTCGTCATCTCGACCGTAGTGGAGAGATCTTTGTACTTTAATATAGTCGTCATCCGATAGCCATAAGAGGCTAATATATTCGTGCTTTTGTATTTTGCCTTCCCCCACCATTTTCTATACCCCAATACCGACACAGCTGTGGCCCAAAATAACCCTAGGCTATGTTTCCCTTCACCTTTTCTTTAACTATTGTTAACCCGCCAACCTAAAGCGATGCAAATCTTTGACATCGCTGATCTTCAGCACGGTTCTGTTTCAACCAAAGCAAGTCCGAAGCAGTAGGCAAGTAGGTGTACAGCAAGGCATAGCCAAGCCTGGCCGGAAGGTGGCCTAAACGTGGGGTAAATGCGGAGTAAAGGTGGGGTTTGAGATATTTTTTGAGATTTTTAATCAGATCGATTAAATTGAGTGATCATGCTTTTGTTTAACCTAATATACTAAAATTAGGGCTATCCAGAATGGAATTATTAATATTAACAGGCAACTCGGCGATCTTGTTTTTTACAAACGCGGAAGTAAGGACGTGGTAAGACAAAAAGTTATCCATAAACAGCAAACCCAAGCCGATAAGAAAAACCTGATGTTTTGTTAGTGCAACAGGCATTACCATAAGGTCATTAAGTTAAGCAACGCAGTTATCACCCTGAGCGTAGTCGAAGACTTCTTGAGATTGATAAAATGCAAATAAATGCGCCTCGACTACGCTCAGGATGACATGCTTTTGCGATTTATCCCTTAATTTAATGACGTTGGGCATTACCACCCGCCGTGCGTGCCTTTGTACGCATGAGTTTTGCCTAATTGGAGATTGATATAGAATTTTCGGGAAAGGATGAAAACGGGAAGTGTGTAATAGTCAGTTTAGATGTGGAGGTACTTAGTCGTTTAGGCTTAGACGCTGGAAAACTGTTTTTTAGTAGAATATTTAGGGTATACCCTAAATATTTCAGGCCTAAAGAAGTCGATGTGTTACTGGGAGATCCAACGAAATCAAAGATTCAATTGGGATGGGAACCTAAATATAATTTAGCAGCTTAAAGATAGGTAATTTTTGATCTTCATTTAATGAAAAGAGACAAATATTTAAAAGAGGGATATTTTAAAGCCTTAACTATTTAGAATTACATTTCTGAAGTATTGTTGATAGCGTGTAGGTTATATTTTTGTTAATTCTCTTGTGTAAATTAAGCTGTAAATTCTTTTTAAAGCATCATTTTCGACTATTTGTCTGATTTAATCTACTCTTTATTGGAAAATAGTACGAATTTCCTTAGATTTAACTCGTTAATCAGAATACTTTTGTTGTTCTATAAATAATACTTTCAATTCGCATATTATTACAGTAATTATTTCGTTTGTAAACGAGTGATTATGATAAGGCGAGTTAATTTGATATTCCATTGTTATAAATATGTTAAGTTTTTTTACAAAAAAGAATAAGGTAACTGATATCTCCTGGCTAGGTGTCGATATACATTCACATATCCTGCCCGGTATCGATGATGGTTCTCCAGATCTGGCTACTTCTTTGCGTTTTGTTAAATCATTACAGGAACTGGGGTTTGATCAATTGATTGCTACACCACATATCTATCAAGAACTGTATCCAAATACAAATGAGACAATCTTTAAAGCAAAAGAATTGCTACAGGGGGAAATGGATAAAGCGAATATATCGCTAAAATTAAGTGCTGGTGCAGAATATATGATCGATCAGGATTTCAATCTTGGTGAGCAACCATGTACATTGGACTCTAAACATTTGCTTATCGAAATGTCCTATTTAAATGAGAGTCCAGGCATAAGTCAGACAATATTCGACATCGAAATTAAAGGATACCATCCTGTATTGGCACACCCAGAACGTTATACTTTTTACTTTAAAGATAAAAGTAAACTGAAAAGATTTAAAGAAAAGGGCTGTTTATTGCAATTAAATTTATTATCTGTATTAGGTTATTATGGTAAAGATGTAAAGCAGCTTGCAGACATTCTGTTAAAAGAAAAAATGTATGATTTAGCTGGTACAGATTTACATCATGATAAACATTTAAATACCCTAACTCAGGCAGTTCAATCTGGGAAATTATATGATTTAATTGGTGCTTATGGATTTAAAAACCAAGAATTTTTTGGTTCTGTTCTAGTTTAATTAAACAAATAAGAGTTCATGGCATGGTTTTTATTATTAATGCTCAAAATTAAAAGCAAACTAGATTGATCATTTTTCGATTTTACAATTAAATGATTAAGTTTGCAAGCTGTTTAAAGTGCTAATTTCATTTTGAACAGATATATACCTATGAATAAACGAAACAATGTGATTAGAGGGATTGGTTTTATTGCCATTTTTGCTATGTTATCCCTAACTTCTTCCTGTGTGAGCAATAAAAAAATAGCTTACTTTCAAGATATAAAATCTATTAATCAAGCAAAGTTAGACAGCGCTACAGCTTTTACTGAGCCAATAATTCAAACTGATGATATTCTTAGTATAAATGTGTTTACTTTAAATCCTTTAACTGGAGCTGTTGTAAACCAAGCTGCAGCTACTCCAGCTTTAGGTGGAAATACAAATAGTAGTTTGACAACGCAAAATACTGGTTTTTTAGTAGATAAAAATGGAGAAGTGGAGCTGTCTCTGATTGGAAAAGTTAAAGTAGTGGGATTAACTACATATCAAGCTCGTGAACTGATCCGCGAAAAAGCTAGCGCAGTCTATAAGCAACCGAATGTTCAATTGCGGTTTGCTAACTTCAAGGTTAGTGTTTTAGGAGAAGTTAATGCTCCATCGGCTTATACACTTCCAAATGAAAAAGTAAGTATTTTAGACGCTTTGAGCCTAGCTGGCGATTTAACTATTTATGGAAGAAGAGAAAATGTTTTGATTATTCGTGATAATAATGGTAAAAAAGAATTCGCTCGTTTAGATCTTAATTCTAGCAATATTTTTAATAGCCCATTTTATTATTTAAAACAGAATGATGTAATCTATGTGGAACCAAACAAGAGAAAAGTTTCTGCTTCCAATTCTGCACAAATCCAAACCATTGGGGTGATTGCATCTGTTATTTCTGTAATTGTTTTGGCTATCTCGAGTTTCAAATAAGTATTGTAATTAAATGAATAACCTGCCTGAAAAAAATATGACCCATAATATTGTAGAATATGAAACAATTAATTTTAAAGAAATCCTTAATAAACTTGTTGATAGATGGGTTTGGTTTGTTGTAAGCATAATTTTGTGTTTACTTATTTCGTTTTTATATACTAAATACACGCCACCTACCTATCGAATTGGTGCCAAAGTTTTAGTAAATGATGATGAAAAGGGTGGAGCTTTAGGTGGTAAATCGGGAGGCCTGATGGATTTAGGAGGGTTATTAGGGGCTAAAAATTCTGTCGACAATGAAGCTGAGATATTAAAAACAAGATTTTTAATGGAGCAAGTCGTTCGACAAATGCAATTAAATATTATTTACTCTAAAAAGGTGGCCTTAGTTAGTCGTGAGCTTTATCAACCGCCTTTCAAATTATTTTTGTTAAAAGCTGTCGATACTATAAAGTCGACAAAATTTAACGTGATGAAGATTTCAAATGAAAAACTCAAAATCACTACGGAAAATTTTGAGAAAGAGATAAAATGGAATGAGCAATTTAGTGTAAATGGTGTAGGTATTTTGCAAATAGTACCGAATCATATAGGTCAAATGGATGATAGTCAGTATTTTGTTACTGTAAAATCGATAGATGAGCGTGTAGCTGCTTTGATGAAACAACTATCAGTCGGTGTAGCCAATAAGCAGGTTAGTATAATTGATTTAGGATTCTCTTACCCCTTACCTCAGAAAGGTGAAGACATATTAAATGCCTTAATTAGTAAATATATAGAGGCTAACTTATCTGATAAAAATGCAATTGCCGATAGTACCTATAAATTTATCAAAGAACGCTTAAATGTTATTGGGCCTGAATTGGGTGACGTTGAAAATCAAGAGGAAAGCTTTAAACAAGAGAACAAGTTGGCAGATATGAGTGAACAAGGTAAGTTGCTTGTTCAGAATACGGGTGAATTTAGCACAGAGCTAGCCAAGGCAGAAACACAAGTTGTCATTCTAAACGATTTGGAAAGCTATTTAAAAGATGAAACTAAAAACAAAAGAGTTTTTCCTACATCGTTGTTACCACAAGATATTGTTTTTTCTGGATTGATGGGGCAATACAATGCCTTATTAATAGAGAGGGAAAAGCAACTGTTATCACTCACTGAAGAAAGTCCATTCGTTAAAAACGTAGATGATCAAATTGCAGGATTGAGAAGGGGTATTCTTGCAAACATACAAAGTACAAAAAATACCTTTGTTGTAACTCGAGATAAATTACGTAGCCAATTAAATAAAGCTGAAAATCAAATTTCAGGGGTGCCTAAAATTGAAAAGAACTATTTAAAATTAGTGCGTAAAAAAGGGATCAAGCAAGAATTGTATATTTTCTTAATGCAAAAGGCAGAGGAAACTGCTATTTCAAAAACGTCTAATATGCCTGTAGCCAAAATCATTGATCCACCGAAAGCTGACGTAAATCCAATTAGTCCTAAAAAAAACATTATCTATTTGGCTGGTCTTATCGCAGGACTTATTTTTCCAATTGGTATCATTTTTGGGCAAGATTTATTAAATACAGGAATAAATACAAAAGAAGAAATAACTAAGATAACCCAAGTGCCAGTTGTAGGAGAAATTAGTCACAATAGTAGCTCCGATAATTTAATAGTAGCCAATCAAGGCCGTTCGGCAATATCTGAGCAATTTAGAGCATTAAGAACAAATCTCTCTTTCTATCTCAGAAATAAAGAAGAAAAGGTTATTTTACTTACATCCAGTATGAGCGGAGAAGGTAAATCGTTTACCGCTATCAATCTTGGAAATATTTTAGCTTTAGCAGGTAAGAAAGTTCTATTGATGGAAATGGACTTGCGCAAGCCAGGGCTTTCTTCTAAACTAGGGGTAAGAAACGATATTGGTTTTAGTAATTACACGATAAGTCCTGAAATTAAAACTAGTGATATTATAAAACCGTTGGCCATTAATAAAAACTTATTTATAATATCTTCAGGGCCATTACCACCAAATCCTGCAGAAACTTTAATGAGTGAGCATACTCCTGGCCTAATGGAAGATTTGAAAAAACAATTTGACTATATTATTATGGATGCTCCTCCAGTTGGCATCATTGCGGATGCACAATTGCTTTCTGTTTATGCAGATGTGGCTCTGTATTTGGTTAGGCAAAAGATAACGCAGAAAGACCAATTAAAAATTGTAGAAGAACTTTACCAGAGCGGCAAAATGAAAAATTTGGGTATTGTTGTGAATGATATCGTAAGTAAATATTATGGTTATGGATATGGGTATGGAACCTATGGCGAAGAGAAAAATGAGAATTTGTTATCAAGAGTTAAAAAGATATTCAAAAAAAGCTAAAACATATTAAAATGAAAGTTGCATTAATTACAGGTATAACGGGCCAAGACGGGGCTTATCTTGCAGAACTATTACTTGAAAAAGGCTACATGGTTCACGGCATCAAGAGAAGAAGTTCTTTATTCAATACAGACCGTATCGACCATTTATACCAAGATCTCCATGAGGAAAAAGTCAGATTTAAATTACATTATGGGGATTTAACAGATTCAACCAATTTAATTCGTATTGTTCAAGAGGTACAACCAGACGAAATTTATAACCTAGGCGCGATGAGTCATGTGAAAGTCTCCTTTGATTCTCCCGAATATGTGGCTAATGTTGATGGTATAGGAACGCTAAGGATATTAGAGGCAGTGCGAATTTTGGGGCTAGAAAAGAAGACCAGAATATATCAAGCATCAACTTCCGAATTGTATGGTGGTATGCCAGAGAACAAAAATGATAAAGGATTTTATGATGAAAATTCACCTTTTTATCCACGCTCACCATATGGTGTTGCAAAGATTTATGGTTTTTGGATCACTAAAAACTATCGTGAGGCTTATGGCATGTTTGCTTGTAATGGTATTTTATTCAACCATGAGAGTCCATTAAGAGGTGAAACTTTTGTTACCCGTAAAATCACTCGTGCAGTTGCTAAAATCGCTCAGGGCCTACAAAGTAAATTATATCTTGGAAATTTAAATGCGGAACGCGACTGGGGACATGCAAAAGACTACGTAGAGGCGATGTGGAGAATTCTACAGCAAGATGCTCCGGAGGATTTTGTGATTGCAACGGGTGTAACAACAATGGTTCGAGAATTTGTACGTATGGCCTTTGCCGAGGTGGGAATCACTATAGCATTCAAAGGTGAAGGTGTAGAAGAAAAAGGATATGTTGTGAGCTGTAGTAATCCAGATTTCCAGATTGCAGTAGGTACAGAAGTAGTTGGTGTTGATCCGGCTTACTTCCGCCCAACAGAAGTTGATCTTTTAATTGGCGATCCTACTAAATCAAAAACAAAGTTAGGTTGGGAGCCAAAATACGATTTGGCTGCTTTGGTGAAAGAAATGGTTGCAACAGATGTAGAGCATTTTAAAAAGGAATCTCTTCTTAAATCATATGGATACACCATCAAAAATCAATACGAATAGATGTATCAACAATATTTAGAAGATAAGCTAGCAAAAATTTATATAGCTGGTCATAATGGAATGGTAGGTTCTGCTATTCATAGGAAATTATTAAAAGAGGGCTTTAATAATATCGTTACACGTAATTCAAAAGAACTAGATCTTAGAAACCAAGATGCTGTAACCGAATTCTTTTCAGTTGAAAAGCCTGAATATGTATTTCTTGCCGCCGCGAAGGTAGGGGGAATTGTTGCGAACAATACTTATAGAGGTGAATTCCTGTATGATAACCTGATGATTCAAAGTAATATTATTGAATCATCAAGGATAGTAAATGTTCGCAAATTGTTATTTTTAGGTTCGTCTTGTATTTATCCAAAGTTAGCTCTACAGCCCCTAAAGGAAGATTATCTTTTAACCGGAGAGTTAGAACCAACGAATGAGCCTTACGCAATTGCAAAAATAGCTGGTATTAAAATGTGCGATGCATATCGTTCTCAATATGGATGTAATTATATTTCAGCGATGCCAACTAATTTGTATGGACTTAACGATAATTATCATCCTGAAAATTCACATGTGTTACCGGCTTTAATTCGCAGGTTTTATGAAGCAAAAATCCAGAACGCCGCTGACGTAACGATTTGGGGAACTGGATCTCCAAAAAGAGAGTTCTTGTACGCTGACGATTTAGCAGACGCCTGTTATTTTCTTATGCAACGCTACAATGAACCAGGGCTCGTAAATATTGGTTGTGGTGAAGATTTAAGTATTTCTGATTTGGCGCTAACAATAAAAAAAATTGTTGGTTTTGAGGGAGAGATAAAGTTCGATACATCCAAACCAGATGGTACACCGAGAAAATTAATGGATGTAAATAAATTAACTCAAATGGGCTGGACGTACTCAACAAAGTTAGAAGATGGGCTACAATTGGCGTTTGACGATTTTAAGAAAAAATTATCATGAAGATAGGTATTATTGGGGCTGGTATATCTGGCTTGAGCATTGGAAGACTCTTGAGCAAGGATCACGATGTTGAACTTTTGGAGCGTAATGAAATTCATGGCGGTATAGCTAGGACGAAAGAAGTTGAAGGCGTTACCTATCATACAGTAGGTGGACATTGTTTTAATTCTAAATATCCTGATGTGATGGATTTTGTGTTCAATGAGGTTTTACCTAAGGAGAAATGGCACCAGATCCAGCGCAATGCGGTAATTAAACTTAAGGGCAACGAAATATCGTATCCGATTGAATACGCCATTCAGCAAATCCATAACTTTAACCCTAAATTAGCGATAGATATCACTACGGATTTTTTATCTGCAGATGATGACAAAGTATATGAAAATCTAGAAGATTGGTTTAGAAAGAAATTTGGCGACACCTTGGCCGAGGAATATTTTATACCTTATAATACAAAAATTTGGAACAGACCTCCAAGTGAAATGAGCCCAGCCTGGGTGGATGGAAAGTTGCCAATTCCTGATAAGGAATCTTTTTTTAAAGGTCTTATCAGCAATGAAAGCGATAAGATGCCCCATTCTTCTTTCTATTATCCAGATAGCAATAACCAAAACACTTTTATTGATAAGCTGGCCGAGGGATTGACAATCATATGTAATTATAAAGTTGATTCCCTAGTTAAGAATGAAGATGGCAAATGGATAGTAAATGATGATAAAGTTTTTGATTTAGTGATTAATACCATGCCACTGAACATTTTGCCATCATTAATTCATAACGTACCGAAAGAAATTTTAGAGGCTGCAGCCCAGTTAAAATATAATAAAGTGACAACAATGTTTTGGGAGACTGAAGAAACAGACCGTACGTGGACTTACGTTCCCGAGTCTTATAACTTTTTTCACCGCTATATACACATTGGAAGTTTCTTTTCTCCAAAGAAAAATTATTCGATAACTGAAGTCGTTGGCGAAAAGTCCAGAGAGGAGATGATTGAAAATGGTAAAAAAGACTCTTTCCTGAAAAGACCTATCGATTATAATGTTTCAGAACATGCTTATGTCGTTTTTGATGAGAATTATGATAGCGCTACAAAAAAAGTCAAGGATTATCTAGATCAAATTGGTTTATATACGCTTGGTAGATTTGGAGAATGGCAATATTATAATATGGATGTTTGCATTAAATCAAGTATTGAACTTAATAAGCAGATTAACGCCAAAATAGCGCAAATTTAAGAATTAAGTTATCGTTACTTATGGCTCTACCCAACACGCGGTTATTTGCGTGGTCTTGGACTATAATCTGATAGACATGAATATAAAATTTCAATTAGTAATGTCATATAAATAGTGAAAGATTGTATGCCTGGTTTCAAACATGTTTTATGAGCTTAAAAAAGAATATTTTTGCTAACTTTCTGTTAAGCGGTTCGACTATAATTTTTCCTTTAATTACGTTTCCTTATATTACAAGAATATTATCTACAAGTAGTTTAGGGAAAATATTTTTGGTGGATGCATTTACTTCGTATCTTATTATATTTTCAAGTATAGGAATACCATTTTATGGTGTTAGAGAGATCGCAAAATTAAGAGGTAATAGAGAAGGGATTTCAAAATTGGTTACTGAATTAATCACTATTCAGTTAACCCTTTCGATATTTTTTTGTGGGATATTTTTAGCCTGTTATTCATTTGTGCCCGCACTTGAATCAGAGCCAAAATTAGTGGCAATTGCTTGTCTAACGGTAATCGCAAATGCGATATTAATAGAGTGGTTTTTTCAGGGAATTGAGAACTTTGCTTATATCACTAGGCGGTCTTTAGTCGTGAAGGTATTAAGTATAATTGCGATATTATTGTATGTTAAAAGTGATACAAATTATATTCTTTATTATTTGATTTTGGCTCTACTGGTCGTTATTAACTCACTTTTTAATTTTGGTTTCTTTTTTAAAAAATACTTTGTTAGCAGCGCAATAAGTTGGAAAAACCTTAAGTTTCATTTTCGACCACTATTCGTTTTGTTTAGTATAAATATTTCACTCAGTATCTACACTATAATGGATACCATTATTTTGGGTTTCTTAAGTAATGCTGAAAATGTAAGTGCCTATAACATTTCCCTCAAAATGGTTAAAATATTTTGGTTACTTGTAGGAAGCGTAAGCACAGTGTTGATCCCTCGTATGTCAAATCTGATAGCAGATGATAATTTGGATGGTGTGCAAGATTTAATGACAAAATCTCTTAATGTAGTTTTTTTGTTGACAATACCATTCGCAGCTTATTGTTTAATATTCCCAGAGATTATCATACAAATAGTTTCTGGAGATAAATATATTTACACTGCAAACGCACTAAGGATTTTATCTCTTGTTCCACTTATTATTGGAGTGTGTAATGTTATGGGAACTCAGTATTTGATGCCAAGGGGGCATGAAAAAAAATTGCTTTATGCAACTATCCTCGGCTTAGTCATTAGTCTTAGTCTTAATTTTATATTAATTCCTTTTCTTGGATATTTAGGCAGTTGTATCGCCTGCATTTTAGCTGAACTAACGGTGTGTTTGTATTTATTTGTTGCGGCAAGAAAACAGATAAAGATAAAGTATGACTACAATCTTCTTAGTATGATTCTATTGTGTGTCATGTCAATCTTTATTTTTAGTTATCTTTTAGAAGGAGTTTTTTCAGGTTTGGTAATGCTGTTTTCTTCTGTTGCAGTTTATATCATTGTATTTGTTCTGCTTCAGTTCTTAGTTTTTAAGAATAAGTTTTTGTTCAAGTTGATTAATTTTAGAAAAATATTATGAAATTAAATGTTGTTTCAGCTGTGGGTGATCCGCTGGACCGAAAGACGTGGTCAGGTACGACGTACAATGTCTCCAATGCTCTTCGTGAAATTGACTCATTGGGAGATGCTTTCGAAGCGAATAAAATACATCCGTTTGCTAAAATAATATATCGTCTTTTGTATTTATTCTATAATAAAACTGCAAAGAAGTCATCTCTCAACATTTTGGGATGGCCTTTGCTCAGGAAATTTAACGCATATTGCAGTTTCAAACAGACTCAAAAATCTTCCTCGTCGCATACATTACATTTTGGGACACTTAGTTTGCCTTTCAACAAAAAGCCGAAAAATCAAAGACACTATTTATATACAGATGGCACTTGGAATTTATGGTCTAAGTATGCTACAGATATTAAACATGTATCAAAATCAAAAATTAACAGAGTTAATGAGCTCGAAAAAACCGCATACCACCAAGTTGATCACATTTTCTCAATTAGTCACTACGTTAAAGAAGATATTATAAATAATTACGGTGTATCTCCAGATAAAATAAGCGTTGTAGGAACAGGAACAGGTATTATACAACCATTTCATGGAGAAAAAGATTATTCAAATGGAAAAATTTTATTTGTAGCTAAAGGAAGATTTGAAGATAAAGGTGGAGACATAGTATTAAAAGCATTTGCATTGGCCTCTGAAAAAATTCCTCACTTAGAGCTTTCTGTTGTAGGTCAGGATGAGTACATGAAATCGATAAGTCATCCTAATATTAAATCCTATGGATTCGTTTCGATCGAAAAATTGCAAACGTTATTTAACGAGCACAGTCTTTTTGTAATGCCTGCACTTAACGAACCTTGGGGGTTGGTTTATATAGAAGCAATGTTATGTAAAATGCCAATAGTTGGGTTGAAAAGGAATAGCTTTCCAGAACTATCCGGTTATGATTTATTCGGGGAAGGATTAGATTGTTCAGATCCGCAGATTTTGGCTAACGTTATAGTTGGAATGTTTCAAAATCAAGAAATGATGCAAATGAAAGGAAACGCTGGACAAAAGTATGCACTGGAAAATTTTACCTGGCTTAGAACAGTTAATCTTATCATGGAAAAAATACAATCACTAAACTAGAAAGTTATGAGCAATATTGATGTGAGCCTAGTATCAACGGTTTTTAATGAGGCAAAACGACTAGAGCAAACTATATGCGATTTAGAAGCGCAAACATATAAACCTAGGGAAATTATTATTGTAGATGCTGGTTCTACTGATGGGACCTTGGAAATGCTGCACAACTGGAAGAAAACTTCGGAAGTAAATATTGTAATTCTACAAAAATTAAAATGTAATGTTGCCGAGGGAAGGAATCTCGCTATTAGGACTGCAAAATCAAACATCATCGTAAGTACGGATTTTGGTTGCCGTTTCAAACCAAACTGGATTGAATCTTTAGTGAAACCCTTCGAAAACAATGATATAGATGTTGTAGGGGGTTCTTACAGTGTAGATAAAGATTTACAGATTACGCTTGCCGCGAAAACAGCATATTTTTTGGCAAATGGATATACACCTGATGTATCTTCGAAGGAATTTATTCCATCTTCAAGATCAATTGCTTATAAAAAGGAGGTTTTTGATGAAATTGGAGGTTATCAAGAGTGGCTTACTTTAGCTGGCGACGACACTGTGTTTGGCCTACAGATTAAGGCTAATAAGTTTAAGATGATTACTGTCTCTGAGCCGAATGTACTTTGGGGAAGACACGAAAAAGCAAAGGGCTTTATAAAAGAATTTTTCAGATACGGATTAGGGGATGGAGAAGCACATGTCAACAAAAAAAATATTAAATTTACACTTATCTTGTTACTCATTTTGAGTTTTCTACCTTTTAGTACACTACTGTTGATTTTAGCGCTTGGTATCTCTGACAATGCTATGTTAATAACATTGTTTGGCTTTACTTGGATGATCTCATTATTTCTCGTTTATAAAATATATATAAAGAAGTGGATTGCCATAGGTGCAAATAGAGAGCTTAGGATGTTATTTTATGGATATTGGCTTTTTTCGATGCAACTATATAATTATGCAAAGGGTTACATGAAAGGTTACTTTTTTGCTTCACCTCTGCAAAAAGCTAAAGCCGTCGAATTATCTACCAAACTTTGAAGTTTTAGATAAAATATATTTCCCATGAAAAATATCAAAACCGTGTTAAAGAATGTAGCTGTAGTTCGTTATTTGTGGAGATTATTAGATGCAACCCGTTATTATTTATATAATCATTTTTTTACGAAAGTACCTAGTTATTTTATCCGACATCAATATTTGCGGTTGATTCTTAATATTAAAATTGGAAAGAATACAGCAATACATATGGGTTGCTTCATAACAGGTAATAATGTTAAAATCGGCTCTAATACCGTAATTAATCGAAAATGTTATCTAGATGGGAGGTATGGAATTGAAATTGGTGATAATGTGAGTATATCTCCAGAATGTTATATATTATCATTAACACATGATGTCAACAGTGTCGACTTTCAAGCTTTAGGTAAGCAGGTTAAAATTGGAGATTATTGTTGGTTGGGAGTGAGGTGCATTATTCATCCAGGTGTTATGTTGGGTAGGGGGACGGTAGTAGGATCAGGTTCATTGGTGACAAAAAGCTTTTTGCAGGATGGTCAAATTATCGGAGGAATACCTGCAAAGATTATTAAAACGAGGAATATTAGTAATTACAACTATAAGCTATCCTATTTTCCGTTATTTGATACTGACATTCAAACTAGCTTATAAATAATAGACTTCAAATGAATAATAAGATCAAGATTCTATTTATATCAAGACACATAGTCAATAGTGATGTTTATCAAGCTGGTCACAGAATATTTAGTTACTATTTAACAAATTTCTGTAGTGACGGTAATTTTGATGTTGGATATATTGTATTGCAGAAGAACAATGAAGTTTTTAACAAAATGAAAGCTGAATATCCTAATGCAAGGGATTTTTCGATTTATCTTCCAAAATACTTCAGGCTATTTACTTACTTAAGCTACAATACCATAATAAGGTACCTATTGGCACTTTTCTCTCCAAAATGGTATCAATTAGATCCATTACAAGAAAGGTTATATAAAAAGGCGATATCTAAAGTTAAAAATTCGGGTTGGAGCCCGGATATCATAACTTTTGAGTGGACCGATATGATGTTTTTGCAGGAACATTCCAGAAGACTTTTTGAAAACGCGGTCTTTATGGGTACCGAACATGATGTTACATTCAAAAGACTTCAAAGGAAGTATAAAGATAATTTTCTGCTGAAAACTTTTTTTCTAGAAAGATTTAAACAGTGTGAGTTGAAGGAAGTTCGGAAATTAGATGTTGCAGTCGTTTTAAGTAGCGATGATAGATCTTTATTAATTGAAAATGGAATAAGTGAAAATCGAGTTTTATTACTTGCACCGTTTTTTGAGCGATATAATCAACCTCAGAGCGAGTTGAAACCACAGATACTTTATTTTGGCGCAATGAGTAGGGTAGACAATCTGTCGGCAGTAGAATGGTTTATTGACAATGTCCTAGTAAGGTTTCATTTGAATCAAACCATTAAATTTGTAGTTATTGGAGGAGGAACACCTGAGAAAACTTTGGCAAAATATAAGGGTGTAAAAAATGTCGAATTCAAAGGTTTTGTAGATTCGCCTGCGGAATATTTTCAAACCTCACTTTGCATGGTTGTGCCGCTCATTTTTGGTAGTGGGATTAAGATTAAAATTTTGGAAGCAATGTCAGGATCTCTCGCAGTGATAACGAATAATATTGGTATTGAGGGTATAAATGCAATCGCTGGCACCGATTATCTACATTGTGAAACTCCGGAGGAATACAATGAAGCTATAAATAAATTTATTGCTGATCCAGAGCTTGCTAAGCAAATCGGTGTCAACGGGAGTGTCATGGTAGATAGCAATTATAATTTTGAGAAAAGCTATAATGAATACAAAGACTTAATTATAAAACTCAGTGGCAAGAAATCGATTTCATTTATTGAGTAATGTTTTATAATCTTAAATTAAAATTGACGTGATAGAAATACTAGTCTTCATTATAATTGTTGCATTCTGCTTTTTTACAAAAAAGCAGAACATTTTATATTTGATTATTTTTTTACTTCCATTTCACGCATTTTTCAAAGCGTGTTTCCAATTTTTTTTTGATGGAGGAAATATATTCTCCCTATGGAAGGAGTTTGCAATAATTGTATTTCTTGGTAAGGTTTTTTATCAGAAACACTTCACTATACCTAGAAGCACCTTGGTATCTATACTTGTTTTTTTTTTAATAGTAACGCTTTATTTTTTATTCTCAGTTAACTTCAATGATGCACTGGCCACACTTAGAGACCATATCTTTCCTTTATTGCTTTTAATTGCTCTAATAGCGTGCCCAATTGACAAGCTTATATTACGAAAGATCATTATTTTTTTTTGCATTTCAGCATTTATCAATTGCATCTTTGGTTTTCTGCAGAGTTTTATCTACAATCTACAAATCTCAACAATCATGGGTAATATCGATTACATAGACAGTAGTGGATATGTAGTTTATAAAACATCGTCAGTGAGAATTATGGATATCGAGAGGATGTCGGGAATTTTAGGAGGCGCAAATACTTATGGAATGTATATATCTTATGTGATCTCTATCCTCTTTGGTGTTTTATTTACAAATCTGAAAAATCTATTTAGTAAAGCATTTCTAAATTTTATATATATATGTTTAGCTTTGTCACTTTTGTGTGTGTTATTGAGTTTTTCCAGAACAGGGTGGGCCATTTCTTTATTTTCAATCATTTTAATGTTGCGCTTAAATAATATTAAAATTAAACCAAAGTTGATTTTTTCTGTATTATTTATTCTCATCGTGTCATTTACGGTGTCCCTGGCTCTATTCCCAAGCGTTGGCGTCGTTATCGAAAGTACATTCTCTGGAAAGGAAGATAGTGCAGCGGATCGAGGAAGTAACTTTTTCAGGGGGCTTGAAAAAAACATAAACGAACCTTTTGGACATGGTTTAGGTACGACTGACTACCGATCGATTCATCAGGAATTTTTCACAGAATCTGCCTTTATGAATATTATCTATGAGATAGGTTTAATTGGATTTTTATATCTTCTCTTTATGCATATAAATTTGATATTGAATATTATTAAGAAAAAGCAAATTATGTATAACTCCTTTGCTTCAATAGCCGCATCTGTATCTATAGCAACATTGGTTGCTAGCTTTGTGTCAGTAAACACATATGGAATGCCGAATATTTATCTTTGGTTTATGTTGCTTGGATTGGGACTTAATAGGTCGTTTATTCCTGATTCTCATGGTAGGTCTATTAAAAAATTTGAAACAGTTAACGAGCTATCAGTACTATAAACTAAATCGCTATGAAAAAGATTGCAATCATTATTCTAAACTGGAACGGCTACGATGTAACGATGGAGTGCCTTAATTCTTTAAAATTAATCACGTATCCAAATGTTAAAGTTATCTTAGTTGATAATGGTTCTATCGATGGTTCCGTTGAAAAGTTCAGAGAAAATCTGGATCTAATGAGCATAGATCTTTTGGACCTGCCAACAAATACCGGTTTCACTGGCGGAAATAACGATGGGATTAGATTTGCACGAGAAAAATACAATCCAGATTTTTACCTCTTGCTAAATAATGATACGACCGTAATGCCAAATTTTATTGAAGAACTGTTGAAGCCATTTACAACTGATCCGCAATGTTATGCTTCAGTTCCCAAAATATTTTTCTACGATCGCCCTACTGTTCTTTGGTTTGCTGGAGGTGAGATTTCATCAATTACTGAAATTGCTAAGCATTATGGATTAAACAAAGAGGACGCCCCCAAGTTCAATGTTTCAGGTCCTACCAAGTTTATGAACGGATGCTGTGCTATGATTTCCAAAGATTCTATTGAAAGGCTAGGAGTTCTTGATAACCAATTTTTTGCAAATTGTGAAGATACCGACTATTCTCTTCGAATTTTGAAGTCTGGACATAAAATAGCCTATTGCCCAACTTCTGTAATCTATCATAAAGTTAGCCATTCGTTTAAGTCTAATAGGGGCAAATGGTTGAGTTTCTACCTAGCATCAAGAAATACGATATTGCTTCAAAAGAAACACATTGACACTTGGAAACTTCCTTTTTCGTTCATTATATTTTTAATTAGATGGGTATTCTATTTAACTATAAAACTTTCCTTATTGGGTGATTTCAAATCCATTAGAGGTATTTTTATCGGAGTATCAGATGGGCTTAGAAATAAGTTGAGATTTGTGAAGAAATAAACGGAATTGAACATTGCAAAAAAAGAAAATCGTGAATAAAATTAAAATATTGGTGGATGCCCACACATTCGACTATTCCTTTCAAGGCTCTGCTACTTTTATAAAAGGCTTGTATAATGGTCTTGTTGAAAATGATCAAATTGAGATCACGCTTGCTGCGCAAAATCTTGAAAACCTAAAGACTAATTTTCCAGATAAGAGATTTAGGTTTTTACAATTAGAATCCAACTCTCGCTTTAAAAGACTATTTTTTGAATGGCCAAGGCTTATAAAATCCGGGGGGTATGATTTTGCTCATTTCCAATACATTATTCCATTTTTTAGAGAATGTATTTATGTAACTTCTATACACGACCTTATATTTTTAGAACAAAAAGAATATTTTCCTTGGAAATATAGGTTTTTGAGAAGAGTACTTTTCAACTATTCTGCGATTAGATCTAAAGTTATACTTACTATATCAAATTATTCTAAAACTTCAATTGTTAACAAATTTAATATTGATGACAAAAAAGTTTACATGATGCCTATTGGTGTGATTCAGGAACCATCTACAGATAATGTTGATATAAAATCAAAATATGGGTTGAATAAGTATATTCTGTATATAAGTCGTTTTGAGCCTAGAAAAAACCAACGCGGTCTCCTTGATGTTTACAAGGAACTCGATTTGGCAGGCAAAGGTTATCAGTTGGTTTTTATTGGTGCTAAAAAAGAAAAAATAGAATTAGATGAATATCAACGGGTGTTAGATGCGGTACCAAGTGAGTTAACGGATAAAGTAAGATTTCTTGAAAACATTCCGTACAATGAACTTTCACTATTCTTAAAACAGGCAGAATGTTTTGTATTCCCTTCTTTTGCTGAAGGCTTTGGGATACCGCCTATAGAAGCAGCTGTAAATAATTGTAAGGTGCTCTGCTCTAATTTAACAGCTATGGGCGATTTTGATTTTTTTAAATATCATTTCGATCCGAATGACAAGCAAGCATTCAAGAAAAACCTCTTAGCGGCTTTAAATGACTCCGAATATCCTTTTGAGGCAATAAGAAAAGAAGCAAAATTAAGATACGATTGGAGAAATATTGCCAAGGAGTATTTTACTATTTTGCAAAATAATTTATTACAAGAATAAATCAGCATATCGCTACTGAGTAATCAATTGTTTTTTGGTTAACTTACTGCTCAAGGAATTATAAATAAAGATGAAAGTTGCAATTATATCTGGTATAACCGGACAAGATGGCTCTTATTTAGCCAAGCTTTTAACCAGCAAAAATTATAAGGTAATTGGGTTGTCTCGTAGTTACAGTTCGCTGAATATAAAAAATTTGAAGTATTTAGGGATAAGTCAGAATGTGATAATCGAGGAAAGCGATTTATCTGATTTTTCTAGTATAATTAAGGTTTTACTTAAATATAAGCCCGATGAGTTTTATAATTTAGCAGCACAAAGTTCAGTAGGTGTATCTTTTGAACAACCAATAGGAACAATTAACTACAATACACAATCACTACTTAATATTTTGGAGACAGTCAGGTTGCTAAAGCTTGACACAAAAGTTTATCAAGCTTCTAGCAGTGAAATGTTTGGACGTGTACAAGACTTGCCTATTCAGGAAACAACGCCACTTCATCCACTCAGTCCTTATGCAATCTCTAAGGCTTCTGCTTATTGGATAGGAATTAATTATCGTGAGTCTTATAAGGTTTTTTGTGTTAATGGGATCCTTTTTAATCATGAATCCTATTTGCGCAGTCCTAATTTTTTTATAAAAAAAGTGATTCGTACTGCTATCGAAATAAAAAGAGGAGTATCCAATGAATTAAGAGTTGGTAACATCGATGTTAAAAGAGATTTTGGGTTTGCTCCAGATTATGTTGAAGCAATGTGGCTATCATTGCAGCATAACAAACCGGACGATTATTTGATTTGCTCGGGGACATCAATATACCTTCGTGATATCGTAAGTTATATCTTCGATTATTTAAATCTTAGCCAAAATAAAATTGTTGAAGATCCTTCTTTGTTTAGGCCGACTGATATTGAAGATATATACGGAAGTAATCAAAAGGCTAAGTCTATTCTAGGTTGGGAATATGATAAATCTTTTTATCAAGTATTGGATATGTTGATCGAAGAGGAAAGTGAGAACATGATTTAAGAATGACCTATATATAAAAAAAAATGAAAATAGGAATAATAGGGACCAGGGGAATTCCAAATCATTACGGGGGATTTGAACAATTTGCAGAGTATTTATCTTTTGGCTTGGTCGAACGCGGGCACGAGGTTACCGTTTACAATTCAAATGACCATCCCTATCAGGAATCCTTATGGAATGGAGTAAAGATTATCCATTGTTATGATCCTGAAGATAAAATGGGTACTGCGGGCCAATTTATATATGATTTTAATTGCATTTTAGATAGTAGAAAAAGAAATTTCGATATTATTCTACAGTTAGGTTATACAAGCAGTTCGATTTGGGGTTGGCTGCTCCCTCGAAAAAAAACAGTGGTTACGACTAATGTTGATGGTTTGGAGTGGAAGCGCACGAAGTTTTCACCAAAAGTAAAACGGTTTTTAAAGTATGCTGAGAAGCTAGGTATTAAGTACAGTGATTATTTAATTTCAGATTCAATTGGTATCCAGGATTATTTAAAAACCACTTACCAAAAAGAGTCACTTTATATTCCCTACGGTGCAGATCTTTTTACCCATCCAGATAAATCTTGTTTAAAGGATTACGGTGTGGAAGAACAGCAATTCAGTATGCTTATAGCTAGGCTAGAACCAGAGAATAGTATTGAGATGATTTTAGATGGTGTAGTGAAGGCAGATAATGGCGAAAAGTTTCTGGTTATTGGGAAACATGAAACTAAGTTTGGAAGCTATTTAAAAGAAAAATTTAGGAACAGTACAAACATCGTTTTTGTTGGTGGAATTTATAATATTAATATTCTAGACAATTTACGACATTTTTCTCGTCTTTATTTTCACGGGCATACGGTTGGAGGCACAAATCCGTCTTTGTTGGAGGCTATGGCTTCACAAGCGTTAATAGCTGCAAATAAAAATATTTTCAATCAATCGATTTTGGGTGATGATGCTTTTTATTTTTCGAATGCTAATGAGGTTTGCCATTTGTTAAATACTATCGAAAAAGATAAAAATGCCAGGCTTACCGAAGCCAACAATAATAAGATTATTGAAACATTCTCCTGGGCACATATTGTCGATCAATATGAACAACATTTTAAGAAAATTATAAAAAATAATAATAATGGACAGTAATCATAATAACTTTGTATTGATCATGGCTGGAGGAGTTGGCTCTCGCTTTTGGCCTAAGAGCCGCAACCATTTTCCCAAGCAATTTATCGATATTCTGGGGATTGGAAAATCTTTACTTCAACTGACTTATGATCGGTTTTTGAAAATATGTCCAAATTCGCAGATTTATGTGTTAACCAACGAAGCTTATGCTGGGTTAGTTGCAGAACAGTTACCGAAAATTTTAAAGGATAATATTTTATTGGAACCTAGCCGTAATAATACGGCGCCTTGCATTGCTTATGCGACTTATAAAATTGCACAGTTAAATCCATATGCTAATATTGTTGTTGCGCCTTCTGATCATTTGATCTTAAAAGAGGATGTGTTCCTTGATAAAATTCAACAGGCTCTAGATTTTAGTGCAATAAATGATGCATTGCTTACCTTAGGTATTAGCCCTACTAGACCTGATACGGGTTATGGTTACATTCAGTATCAAGATTCGAGTATCGAGAATCAAGATGTACCAAGTGAAATTAAAAAGGTAAATGCCTTTATGGAAAAGCCCGTTTTGGCTAAAGCTGAGGAATATTTAAAAAGCGGCGATTACGTTTGGAATGCCGGAATATTTATCTGGTCAGCCGGTTCCTTGAAAAAAGCATTTGAGACCTATGCTCCTGAGATAACCACACTGTTTGAAAGTGGCTTACCTTTTTATAATAGCCCTGATGAAGCTAGATTTATTGCTGAAAAATATCCTTTAAGCCCTAATATCTCCATCGATTATGCCATTTTAGAAAAGGCTGATAATGTATACACTATTCCTGCTGATATAGGTTGGTCGGACCTGGGTACCTGGGCTTCTTTGCATGCGGTTGGCGAAAAAGATGCTGCTAACAATATGGTAAATTTAAATAAGATTAATCTGAAAGATACCAGTAATTGTATTATCCACCTACCCAACGATAAAGCAGCGGTGATAAGGGGTTTGGATAACTATATTGTGGTTGATGATGGCGATGTACTTTTGATTTATCCAAAATCGGATGAGCAGGAAATTAAACAAGTAGCTAAAGACATGGTCAGCGAACATGGAATAAAATATGCTTAGCTTATCAACCCTATTGGATTAAGAAGTTTACCATTGGTAAACTTTTTTTGTATCTACGGATTTAAGGGACTAGTCGACTATTTATTCATTTATAGATACTCCTTTTTTTACCTAGTCTTTTAAAATCTATATTGTGTAATTATTAGTGGTTTTTATTTTAATAACGATTTTTTAACTTTGGATCTGGAATTTGGGCATCAATTTTGTTCATTATGATTCACTTAAAACAAAAACAATAGATAAATGTTTAAGTCTTCCCTTTAAGCCTATGCAAACACGTTACTTATTTATACTTAAGTATATTTTACCAATAACTGACCTGATCATGGTCAATATTGTGTACTTTTTTGCCTACGAATTTACCGCTTATATGGGTAAGGCAGTAAGTTCTGAATTACAATGGCATTATATTGTGGTGTGTAATCTGATCTGGATCGTGAGCACTACAAGCTTTGGCCTTTATAGTGAATATGGATCGCGCAGGATTGAGCGGATCTATCGCGGAACCTGGAAGAGTGTGGTTTTACATGCGGTTTTATTTTCTATTTATCTTTTCTTTTCTAAACAAAATGATTTCTCTAGATCATTCTTAGTTATTTTTTATGGCATGTTGGCCATTTTGTTTCTGGTGAACCGTTTTATAGGCACCTCCTTTCAGTTCTTATTATTTAACCATTTGAGGGGGGTTAAATCTGTGGCTATAATGGGCAATAATGCAACAGGCTTACAACTGGCGAACTATTTTGAAAAGCAGCGCTATATCGAATTTCACGGTTTTATTAATGATGTGCCAGAGGATTATTTAGATCGTAATGGTCAGATTTCTGATATGGTTGGCCGGCAGTTTAAGATGGCTGTTGATAAAGGGATTAAAGATATTTATGTAACCATTGCACCAGAACGGATGGCTGATATGAGCTTATTAACGGAAGAAGCCGAGCGCCAATGTGTGCGATTAAAGTTTATTCCAGATATTAGTGGCGCCTTATTGTCGCCCTATACGGTAAGTTATCTGGGAAACGAGTTCCCTGTAATTTCTTTGCGTTCAGAACCTTTAGAGAAAATACACAACCGCTTTAAAAAACGGGTTATAGATGTAGTGTTTAGCGGCTTAGTGATTTTATTTGTACTAAGCTGGTTATATCCGATTATTGCCCTATTAATTAAAATGCAAAGTAAAGGCCCCGTGTTATTTAAGCAGCTGCGAAGTGGAAGGGATGATGAGCCTTTCTGGTGCTTTAAATTTAGAAGCATGCGCATGAATGCTGATAGCGACAAAAGGCAGGCGAGCAAAAATGATGATCGTATTACGCCGATCGGTAAATTCCTTAGAAGGTCAAGCCTGGATGAATTGCCTCAGTTTTTTAATGTGTTTATGGGGCACATGAGTGTAGTTGGTCCCCGCCCGCATATGTTGAGCCATACCGAACAATACAAAGGTATTGTAGATCAGTTTATGGTTCGCCACTTTTTAAAACCAGGTATTACAGGTTGGGCACAGGTAAATGGTTACCGAGGCGAGACCAAAGAAGATTACAAAATGGTGAAACGTGTGGAACACGATATTTGGTACTTGGAGAACTGGAGTGCCATGCTGGATGTTAAGATTATTTTTATGACCGTGATTAATATGGCCAAAGGTGAAGAGAATGCTTTTTAAATAAATATAAAGAAAGCCCAAAAGGGCTTTTTCTTTTATCGAAGTTTGGAGAAGATCGTTAATTTCATAATTAATAACGTTCTTTGCCGTTTGAATTAAAATTTACCAGATGAAGAAAATCTTATTCCTCCTATTTTTAGTCGTTTCTTTTTATGAGTTAAAAGCACAAGCTGTTTATCAACCCTATTCTTTCCAATTTTACCAAAAATTGAATGGTGAAGTCTATAATCCCAATACACGGATTCATAGTTCTTTAAAACCTTTTTTTATTGATGACAGTTTGCTGCGTGATAAAAGTAATATGTTACTAAGTATCGGAGCAGACTCAACCAGAAAATCGTGGGTATCGAGAAAATTATTCCAGGAACATTTATTGGATATTCAAAGGGAAGATTATACTGTATATGCCGATTTTTTGCCTGACTTTCAGATCGGTCGTGATGCCTCAGGTAAAAAAACTACCTATTTGAATACCCGTGGTTACCAGGTTGGTGGTACAATAGGAAAGAAATTTTCTTTCTACACCAGCGGATTTGAGAATCAGGGGCGTTTTGCAGCTTATTATGATAATTATGTAAACCAGACTAAAGTTGTGCCAGGCCAATCTTACGATAGGAGCTTTGGTAAATTAACCAAAGATTGGTCGTATGTGACCGCAACAGTGTCTTATACACCCATAAAATATTTGAATATTACTGCAGGTTATGATAAAACTTTTATTGGTGATGGCTATCGTTCTTTATTGTTATCTGACTTTTCATCTCCAACTCCCTTTTTGAAATTGACAGGAAATTTGGGTAATGTACAGTACATGGTCATGTGGACATCTATGCAGGATTTAGGTGCCACCAAACTATCTTACGATGCTGGTAACCGTAAAAAAGGAGGAATTTTTCATTACCTCGATTGGAACGTTAACAATAAATTATCAATTGGATTTTTCGACTCTATTATTTGGGCACAGACTGATGATGCTGGGAATAGAAGAGGATTTGATTGGGGCTATGCTAATCCCATCATCTTTTTACGACCTATAGAAGCCTCGAGCGGTTCTCCGGATAATGCATTATTAGGATTTACCACAAAATATGAATTTGCAAAAGAATTGGTAGCTTACGGCCAGTTTTCATTAGATGAGTTTGAGGCTAAAAATTTCTTCTCCAGCTCAGGCAGTTCCAGAAATAAATATGGTTGGCAGTTAGGATTGAGAGGGGCAGATGTATTTAATATAGAAGGGTTAAACTATTTATTGGAATACAATACAGCTAAACCCTATACATTTTCTTCAAGAACCCGTATTGGCAATTACGCCAATTATAATGAGCCGCTAGCACATCCTTTTGGTGCTAACTTTAGAGAGCTTGTCGGTTTGTTAAACTATTCTTATAAACGCTTTGATTTTAGTGGTGAACTGATGTATGCTAAGTATGGCCTTGATGTCGCTGGACAGAACTATGGTAAGAATATTTTCGAGCCTTATACTGATGCGGTACAAACTACAGGGAATTATACTACACAAGGTATCCGTACCGATCTTTTTTATGCTGAAGGAAAAGTTGCTTATGTGGTTAACCCAAAATATAACCTACGCTTAGAACTAGGTGGTGTAGTTAGGAGAGAAAGTAACAATTTAGGTAAAAATACTACCGGATTGATTACCTTCGGTTTACGGAGTTCGTTCAGGAATTTATATTCTGATTTTTAATAAACTACATGATATAAAAAGAGCCTCAGTTAATAAGATAACTGAGGCTCTTTTGTTAATTTACATGTCATCCTGACGATAGGAAGGATCTTTCTTTATTATTGAGATTCTTCGCTGCGCTCAGAATGACAAAATATAATGGGGCTTCTACCCTGCCATACTATCGGTTGTCCTTTTGATGGCAACTTTTCTTACTGCCGCTACAATTGCGTTTTTATCATAACCACATTCGGCCCAAAGTTCGGCCTGTTCGCCATGTTCGATAAACTGATCTGGAATACCTAAACGGATTACATTTGCGCTATAACCATGATCGGCCACAAACTCCAATACTGCCGAACCCACTCCACCAGGTAAAGAGCCATCTTCTACGGTGATTACATGTTTATATTTAGCAAATACTTCATGTAGTAGCTGCTCATCCAATGGCTTCACAAAACGTAAATCGTAGTGTGCCGGATAAAAACCATCGCTGTTCAGTTCAGCACGTGCTTCAACGGCAAAGTTACCTACGTGGCCAATGGTTAATAAGGCTACATCTTCGCCATCGCATATTTTACGTCCTTTGCCAATTTCTAATGCTTTGAACGGTCGTTTCCAATCGGGCATAACACCATTACCACGTGGGTAACGGATTACAAATGGGCCCATATTTTCTTGTTGAGCGGTAAACATCAGGTTTCGCAATTCTTCTTCGTTCATCGGAGAAGAAATGATTAAGTTCGGAATACAGCGCATATAGGCAATATCATATGCCCCATGGTGTGTTGCACCATCAGCACCTGCTAAGCCTGCCCTATCCAAACAAAATACGACGTTCAATTTTTGAATGGCAACATCATGGATCACTTGATCGTAGGCTCTTTGCATAAAGCTCGAATAGATGTTACAGAAGGGAACTAATCCTTGTGCCGCTAAACCAGCCGAGAAAGTTACGGCATGTTGTTCTGCGATACCCACATCGAATGCACGTTTTGGCATCGCTTTCATCATAATATTTAACGATGATCCTGATGGCATAGCAGGTGTAATACCTACAATTTTATCATTCGCTTCAGCCAGCTCTACCATGGTATGTCCGAAAACATCCTGGTATTTTGGTGGTTGTGGCTTATCTGGAATACTTTTTTTGATTTCGCCGGTAATTTTATCGAAAAGACCTGGTGCATGCCACTTGGTCTGATCTTTTTCTGCCAGCGCAAAACCTTTTCCTTTTACAGTAATACAGTGTAAAAGCTTAGGGCCAGGAATAGCAGATAAATCTTTTATGGTCTGCGCTAAACGTTTTACGTCGTGCCCGTCAACAGGACCGAAATACCTAAAGTTTAAGGCTTCGAATAAATTACTTTGTTTTAGTAAAGTACCTTTGATGCTTTTCTCTATTTTCTTAACATACTTATGTGCGTTAGGGCCTAACTTAGAAAGCCCTGTGAGTACATGAGAAATATCATCACGGAAACGGTTGTACGATTTTGAAATGGTGATGCTCGTTAAATATTCCTTAAGCGCACCTACATTCGGATCGATAGACATGCAGTTATCGTTCAGGATCACCAGCACATTACTATTTTCGATCCCTGCATGGTTTAATCCTTCAAAAGCTAAACCAGCTGTCATGGCGCCATCGCCGATAACGGCCACATGCTGCCTGTCTGTTTCGCCTTTTAATTGCGAAGCCACCGCCATACCTAAAGCGGCTGAAATGGAAGTAGAAGAATGGCCTACACCAAAGGTATCATACTCACTTTCCGAAATTTTCGGGAAACCGCTAATGCCACCGTATACACGGTTGGTATGGAATAAATCCCTACGGCCGGTCAATATTTTATGTCCGTATGCCTGATGGCCTACATCCCAAACCAATTTGTCGTAAGGGGTGTTTAATGCATAGTGTAAGGCTACTGTTAATTCAACAACACCTAAACTGGCGCCAAAATGGCCACCGTTAACACTAACAACATCAATGATATACTGTCGTAATTCCTGGCTTATTTGTTCTAAGTCAGATTCGCTATATTGCTTTAAATCAGCGGGATAGTTGATTTTAGATAATAGGGGGCCAGCTTTTACTTGCATTCGAATTTTATGGTAAAAAACAAGATACAAAGTAAGGCAAATTTGTTTTAATATAGAAGAGAAAAATAGTGGTTTATTATTGAGCGTTAAGCGGTTGGCGTTGAGGGTTTAGCGCTGAGTGTTTGGGGGATTGCCATATGGCGGTTTGAATTAGGGTTAGGCTGTAAGGACCTAAAAATTTTCATTATGTTTGTCTCTCACATGCAGGCAGAGAATTTTGAAATAAAACTTCCGGTATTCGAAGGCCCCTTCGATTTGTTGCTGTTCTTTATAGAGCGGGATGAACTTAATATCCAGGATGTGGAGATTGCTAAAATCACCAACGACTTTTTGGCCTATATCCATCAGCTCCTTGCTTTAAATGTAGAGGTGGCCAGCGAATTTATTTTAGTGGCGGCAACCTTGATGCGCATTAAATCTAAAATGCTTTTGCCTAGGATTGAGGTTGATGAAGCCGGAAATGAAATTAACTCAGAGCAAGACCTGATTGCAAGGCTTATCGCCTACAAACAGTTTAAATCTGCCGCAGAAGAAATGAAAGTTTTGGAAGAGGAACGGTTTAAACAAGATCAACGGGGTAATATCGCATATGATTTAACCCTGGCCGCTGCATCTTCCAGTCACCAGGATGAACTTTTATCATTGGATCTCTATAAACTTTTAACCGTTTACCACCGAACGATGCAGAAATATGAGCTGCGCAGCGAAGAGGTTAAACACACTGTGGTACAGTATCCTTACACTATCGAGCAGCAAAAACACTTTATTGCGAATCTGCTCGATATCAATAAACAGATCGATTTTGCTTTAGTGCTTAAAAATTCAGAGAATAAAGTGCATTTCGTTTATAATTTCCTGGCTATTTTAGAAATGTTGCAGCAACAAATCGTAGAGATAACCATAGGGAGCGGCTTTAACAACTTTAATGTGAAAGCATTATCCTAATACGGCCTAAATTAAATTTGAATTTCTTACTTTTGCAAAAAAAATACAAACCTCATATAATGATGACACGCGACAACCAAATTTTTGAACTTATTGATAAGGAGTTAAACCGCCAAGAGCATGGTTTAGAGCTTATTGCATCAGAAAACTTTGTAAGCAAGCAAGTGATGGAAGCTGCCGGATCGGTACTAACCAATAAATATGCTGAAGGCTTACCGGGCAAACGTTATTATGGCGGTTGCCAGGTAGTGGATGTAGTAGAGCAAATTGCTATCGATAGGGCAAAAGAGTTGTTCGGTGCAGCATGGGTAAACGTTCAGCCGCACTCTGGCGCACAAGCTAACGCAGCAGTAATGCTAGCCGTTTTGCAGCCAGGTGATAAAATATTAGGATTTGATCTTTCTCATGGAGGTCACTTAACACATGGCTCGCCTGTTAACTTTTCTGGTAAACTATACCAGCCTTTATTTTATGGGGTTGAAAAAGAAACCGGACTTATCGACTATAAAAAATTAGAAGAAGTTGCTTTAGTCGAAAAACCTAAATTAATTATCTGCGGTGCATCTGCATATTCCCGCGAGTGGGATTACGCTTTTATCCGTGCGGTAGCTGATAAAATAGGTGCTTTGGTTTTAGCCGATATTTCTCACCCTGCAGGTTTAATTGCAAAAGGATTGTTGGCCAACCCACTTCCACATTGCCATATTGTAACCACTACAACCCACAAAACTTTACGTGGTCCGCGTGGGGGTATGATTATGATGGGACAGGATTTCGAAAATCCATGGGGATTAAAAACACCTAAAGGCGAAATCCGTTTAATGAGTAACCTGCTTGATATGGCCGTTTTCCCTGGTACACAAGGTGGTCCGTTAGAACATATTATTGCAGCTAAAGCAATTGCTTTTGGCGAAGCTTTAAGCGAGGAATACGGAACATACATTAAACAAGTTGCGGCTAACGCACAGGCAATGGCCAAAGCATTTGTAGCTAAAGGATATGGCATTATTTCTGGTGGTACAGATAACCACTTGATGCTGATCGATCTTCGAAATAAAAATATTACTGGTAAAGTAGCTGAAAATGCTTTGGAGAAAGCAGAAATTACAGTGAACAAAAACATGGTTCCTTTCGATGATAAATCGCCATTTGTAACTTCAGGTATTCGTGTAGGTACAGCTGCAATCACTACACGTGGTTTAAAAGAGACAGAAATGGAGAAGATTGTAGATTTAATCGATCAGGTTTTAACCAATCCGGAAGATGAAGCTAACCTAAATAGTGTAAAAGCCGAGGTGATTAAGTTGGTAAGCGCTTTCCCACTATATAAATAAGATTATACACTCACTCGGCTAGAGTGGCAATAACACAAGCAGTTACATTAATTTGTAACTGCTTTTTTTTGTGAAGCAAGTTTTTCGCCTTAATGATGCAAAACAAACGTTTGTTTTATATATTTGACCAATAAAATGATGTAACTTATGTGTGGAATAGTAGGCTATATTGGCTACAGAGAAGCCTGGCCGATTGTATTGAAAGGTCTTAAAAGATTAGAATACCGGGGTTATGATAGTGCTGGTATTGCACTGATGAACGATAGTGGTCAGCATATTTATAAAAAGGCCGGGAAAGTAGCTGTTTTAGAAGAATATGCGGCAGACAAAGATAAGTCTGGTACAATTGGTATGGGACATACGCGATGGGCAACGCATGGTGTGCCTTCCGATCGAAACTCTCATCCACACACATCAAATGGTGGTAAGCTGTCTATTATCCATAATGGAATTATCGAAAACTACGCTACCTTAAAGGAAGAATTGACCAGCCGTGGGCACGAGTTTAAAAGCGATACCGATACAGAGGTATTAATCCACCTGATTGAAGAAATCCAGGAAATTGAAAATATTGATCTTTTAGAAGCAGTTCGTTTGGCTTTGCAGGAAGTGAACGGTGCCTACGCCATCGTGATTATGGATAAAGAACACCCTGATCGTTTAATTGCTGCGAGGAAAGGAAGTCCGATGGTAATCGGTGTTGGAGCAGGAGAATATTTTATTGCTTCTGATGCTACTCCAATTATTGAGTATACTAAAACCGTAATTTATCTAAAGGACGGCGAAATTGCACTGATTACCAAAAATGACCTTTTAGTTAAACAATTGGATAACGTAGTGCAAACCCCCTTAATTCAAGAGTTACAGCTAAAACTTGAGATGCTGGAGAAGGGTGGCTTTGATCACTTTATGCTTAAAGAAATTTATGAGCAGCCACGTTCAATTAAAGATTGTATGCGTGGACGGATTTATCCTGAAGAAGGAAAAGTTCAGCTTGGCGGGATCAAAGAATTTGCAGAGAAATTAAAAAATATAGACCGGATCATTATTGTGGCTTGCGGAACATCGTGGCATGCAGGTTTGGTTGGCGAATACCTGATTGAAGAATATGCCCGTATTCCTGTTGAAGTGGAGTATGCTTCAGAATTCAGGTATAGAAATCCAATTATCACTGAAAAAGATGTCGTAATTGCCATTTCACAATCCGGCGAAACTGCCGATACCATGGCGGCCATCGAGATGGCTAAAGAACGCGGGGCAACTATTTTTGGAATCTGTAACGTTGCGGGTGCTTCCATCCCACGTTTAACCCATGCCGGTGTTTACACCCATGCGGGTCCAGAAATTGGCGTAGCCTCAACAAAAGCATTTACTGCTCAGGTAACGGTTTTAACCCTGATGGCCTTTTATATGGCGCAGCAAAAAGGAACCATTACCACTTCAAAATTAATTGAGCTTTTAACCGAACTGGATCATATCCCTGAAAAAATTCAGGTTGCTTTAGAATCGAACGAGCTGATCAAAGAAGTTGCAGAAAAGATCAAAGATTCTACCAACTGTTTGTTCTTGGGGAGAGGTAGTGGTTTCCCTGTGGCCTTAGAGGGTGCCTTAAAACTTAAGGAAATTTCTTATATCCATGCCGAGGGTTATCCTGCAGCAGAAATGAAGCATGGGCCGATCGCTTTAATTGATGAAGAAATGCCGGTGGTTTTTATTGCTACGCAGAATTCATCATACGAAAAAGTGATCAGCAATATACAGGAAGTAAAAGCAAGAAAAGGTAAAGTGATTGCGATTGTAACCCAGGGCGACACTGAGGTGAAGAAAATGGCCGATTACTGTATCGAAATTCCTGATGCCAATGAAGCCTTTTTACCACTTATAGCAACTATTCCGCTTCAGTTACTATCGTATCATATTGCAGTGATGCGTGGTTGCAATGTAGATCAGCCTAGAAACCTGGCTAAATCGGTAACCGTCGAATAACTTAACAACAAAACAAATAGATAGAGCAGCTGCATTAATTTGTAGCTGCTTTTTTGGTTATAGGCGTATTTAAATGCAGGCTTTGTTAACTAAGCCCGATTGAACGGGTGCCGTTTTGATCCATGTATTTTTGATATCGATAAATTAAAACAGCAGGAGGAAAAGCGGGGATGAAGGCTGCCATAGGCACCAATGCTAAATTCTAAAGAAATAAATCTTGTTGGAGATTGAAGCGATAGTTAAAAAATAGCCTAAAAATTGAGTGGCAATCTTAAAATCTTGGTGAAAAGTAAAGGGCCGATATTCTTTAGAAGAAATATCGACCCTTACCATCTAAATTAACGCTCTCGAATATATAAACGGAAATTATCGCCGTTTTGTTTTGAGAAAATAAAAAAAATAAATTATTTCTCGTAACTGCCTAAGGTTGAGGGATAAATTCTTGAATTTCCTTTCGCATCCTGATTAAGGTAATTAAAGAAATAAGGATCAGTACTTAAGTCAGCGCCCTTTTTTCTGGCAATGCTACCGGGAGATACCCGAAAATCTTCTAAATCTTCATTAATGAAAAGAGGGTTGGTATTTAAAATATTGCCATTGTTGCTGTAAGCGCTGTTGGTAGATCGGATTAAATTGCTCCATAAATTGAATTGCACTATTGCAGATGTTTTCTTTTGGATATCCAGTTCATTCGTTAAACTCCCCCATATGATATTATTGGTTAAATCTACCTGAAGTTTGTTATAAACATTCGCCGATAAATAATCTGAAAAACTGAGAGAGGCAGTTTTACGTGGGAAATTTGAATTATAAGCAGCAAAAGTATTCTGTTTTAAGTTGTAATTTCCTCCCCCTACCGCATATATTAAGTAATTCCCGCAGTTATACATCACATTATTAAATGCAAGCAGTTCTGAGTGGTAGCCAATATAAGCCGCCACCTGCATATTTTTAATAATGCTATTGCTTAAAATTAATTTGGGACTGTTGTTAACAGACAAAGAATCGGAGGTAATGCCAACTGACGCATTTTTGATGATCGCATTTTTAATCAGTCCATATCCGGTTCTTTTTAAGAAAATCCCTTTCCATTGCCCAGGCTCATCGCTATATATTTTTTCCAGCCTGTCGCTACAAAATAGTACAGGTTCGGTAAGGCTGCCATTAACCATTAGGTTTCCCTCTATATTTAAATTGGCATCCTTATGGAAATAAATTTTAGTTCCAGGTTGGATGGTTAGTGAGCTTCCGCTCTTAACGGTTAACGATCCGTTAATAATGTAGGGTAATGCTTTTGTCCAGGTGGTATTGGCGTTAATTGTCGGTTCGTTAACAAATACAGCATTCTGCCCATAAGCTAAAAGCTGTATCACCTGTTTATTCCCATTTGTATTTAATATGATAGAATCTTGAACCAGAAAGGGCAGGTTAGCTGAATTTGGGTTGATCGAAACTTTGACAAAAAGGTTTATAGAATCCCGGCCGTTTATAATGAGATTATTTTTGTGCTGCGTTTGCTCCCCGTTAATGTTAATGCTAAAAGCCGAAGTATTGCCACCTGATAACCTGATTTCGGAAACTTTAACTGCATCATTGTTCCAGTTAACGAGTTTTATTCTTTTGGTAGTTGATCCTACTGATGTAAAAATGGTATCAAATAATACTTCTTTATTAGAGATGTTTAGTTTAGCATTCGGATCTGTGGTTATACGCTCCCCCTTCCTGCAAGCTGAACCAAAGAATAAAATTAAAAGCACCAAACCAACATTTAAACGCATAAGTCAAACTTAGAAAAATGTTTGGCTACTTACAATAGCGCTTAAGCTATATAATCTTTATTCCGCAAAGGCGAGAGCCGCAATGCTCACTTTTGCCGCCCCAATAGCTAAGAGTGTATTGGCGCATGCTTCAAGTGTTGCACCAGTAGTAATTACATCATCAACCAGTAAAATATGTTTGCCGATTATATCTTCAGCAGAATTTACCTGAAAAACATCTTTCATATTTTCATAACGGTTATATCTGCTTTTTTTAGTTTGGCTCTCCGTTGAAGTTGTCCGGATGAGGTGGTCTTCGCTAACATCGATTCCCATCTGTGCTGCAATTCCTTCTGCAATAAAGCTACTTTGGTTATAACCTCTAACTTTATATTTTTTACGATGCAAAGGAACTGGGATAACCATATTGATATCTTGGTAAAGAATTCCGGTTTTTAACCGCTCTCCCAGCATATTGCCCAATAGCACCCCAACATCGGTTCTGCCGTTATATTTTAAGTTGTGGATTAAGTTTTGAACCTTCGCTCCTTTTCTAAAATACAACATGGCCATTGCAGCATTAAGTGGTAAGCGGCCCCATAATTGCTTGGCAACCCTATTGTCTGCATATTCATGGTAGTCTGTAAAAGGAAGGTCATGTAAGCATTTTAAACAAATCAACTGTTCGTGGCGAAACAAAGAATTACCACACGCATTGCATAAATTTGGGAATAGCAGTCCAAATAAGTCAGAAGTCCATTGTTTAACGAGAAGCATCTAACTAATTTATAAAATATTTTTGATTTCCGAAGTCTCAATAGCCATAGCGTTGGAAAACTTCGGGAGTCTATTCAGGCCGCACAGGTTATTCCTACACTGTATATGTCTTATTTTTTTGTGAAAAGCAGTTTTGGTGCTACTATCTAAGCTGGTTCCCGCTTTTCATTTCTCCCGACTTTACATCGGGATTCATTTCAA
>NZ_JBXANE010000021.1:0-54010 GCF_058801365.1 Pedobacter sp. GW822-FHT03F06 | reverse complement strand
AAAAACTCCAAAAAAAGAGTTTTTCTTAAAATAAATTTGCAATTGTGGTAAACCTAGAATACGACCGGAGCAACGCGGAGTGGAGAGATCTTTGTACTATATTAAAAGATCTCTCCACTGCGGTCGAGATGACGATTTATCTTAATCTGTCATCCCAACTCCTTTATTTTTTTCTAAAACTGACCCCTCAGGATGACAAATTAAAATGATTAACAGTGCATCTGTCTTTCCGTGGCAAAAAAACAAAACAATTTCCCTTTTTTAAGATTGTATGAATTATAAATGGATACTAAAACAGCAAAACAAAGAATTGCCATTATTGGTGGTGGGCCGAGCGGTCTTTTCATGTATAAAAGATTAACAGAATCAAAAGCGGTCAATTTTGAGATAGACATTTTCGAGCGTAAAGATTATTTAGGTGCGGGTATGCCTTATAGTGCCGAAGGTGCTAATGTAGAACATATCACCAATGTATCAGATAATGAAATTCCGATCATTTTTAATTCTATAGAAGATTGGGTTAAAATAGCACCTAAAGCGGTTTTAAAAAAGTTTAACATCAACGAAGCGAAATTTAATGAATATAAAGTATTGCCCAGATTGTTTTTTGGAGAATACTTATCTGCGCAGTTTAATCTGCTTAAAGATGCAGCAGCGAAAAAAGGGATAAAAACCAATGTACATTTAAAATGTGTGGTAGAGGATATTATCGATTCTTCTAAAGATAATCAAGTGACTGTGTGCGTTAAAGATCATCACAAGGCCTATTTCGATCATATTATTATCTGTACTGGGCACAATTGGCCTAAAAAATATGAGGGCAGGATTCCCAATTATTTCGATTCTCCATACCCACCTAAAAAAATAGCATTAAAACTTAACCACGCTGTTGGTATCATGGGATCATCGTTAACTGCTATTGATGCCTTAAGAACACTGGCCAGACAAAATGGTAAGTTTGAAGACAATGAGGACGGAACCTATCGTTATCATTTAGAAAGCAAAGGCTTTAAAATTGTAATGCACTCCCGTAGCGGTTTGTTACCCGCTATTCGTTTTCATCTGGAAGATTCTCATTTAGGAAAGGAAGAAACGCTAAGCAAAGCCGAAATTCAGGCGAGCATAGCTGAAAACGGAGGTTTTTTACCCTTGGATTTTGTATTCGAAAAGAATTTTAAAGAGATGTTTATCGAAAAAGATCCGGCATTTTATAAGCAGATCAAAAACATGAATCTCGAGGAATTTGTAGCGGCCATGATGGGCTATAGAGAAAAAATGGAACCATTTGATCTCTTTAAGAAAGAATACGATGAAGCCGAAAAATCTATAGAAAAGCGAAAATCTATTTATTGGAAAGAAGCTTTAGCCGTTTTAAGCTTTGCCATGAATTATCCTGCCAAATACCTTTCTGCTGAAGATATGGAGCGGCTCCAAAAGGTATTAATGCCCTTAATTTCTATTGTAATTGCATTTGTACCCCAAAGCTCGTGCAGAGAATTATTGGCACTGAACGAGGCTGGTGTGTTAAGCATTGTTGCTGTTGGAGATGATGCAGAACTTAAACCCTTAGAAACAGGTGGTGCGGATTATCATTACACGGTAGATGAAAAGAAGGTTACTGTTCACTTCGATACTTTTATCGATTGTGTTGGCCAACCACACCTTTCTTTCGATGATTTTCCGTTTAAAAGTTTAATCAAGAATGGAACAGTTAGTCCAGCCATGTTGCAGTTCGAGTCTGCTGATAATGGAAAAGAAGAAATGAAGCATAATGATTTAGTTAAAAAGAAAGGTAATACTTACTTTTTAACTGTTCCTGGCATTACCATCAACGATCATTTTCAGGTGGTTAATGAGGCGGGACAGGCGAATGAAAGAATTTATATTATGGCCGTTCCGTACATTGGGGGATACAATCCCGATTATTCTGGAATCGATTTCTGTGAAGCCGCTTCTGAGGCGGTGTTGAAGCATGTTTTAAGGGAGAATAACTTTAGTTAATAAGATTCTCTATATATAAAATGTTGTTTCATGTATTTTGATTACACGAATACTGCAGCAAAGTAAGCTTAACTTATGAAGTAAATTAGTGTGTTTATAGAAAAATATGGCTAGTAAAACGGTTTATGATTTGCTTTTTACAGGATTATAAACCATTGTTTTTTTGAAAGTTAGTCTATTATACTGGTGTTTGATTTATTTCGTGATTCAGAACAGAAATTACTTAAAAATAATATGTTTGATTTAATTGTTTTTAAACGAAAAAATTGCCTAACGTAGTATTGGACCCTGTTTTGGGTGAAAAAACAAACGTTTGCGCTTAATTTGTGTTATGTCTTTTTTGAATTACAAAATTCGCAAAAATGGTATCGCATATTTGGGTTTAAGCCAACCTGAATATGATTCTATAGCCATAATTTTAGGCGCTAACCAAACTATCATTTAAAGCTTTTTCCTTAACAGTTATTCGTTATTAGAATATCGTTTAATAAAAATATAAAAATTAGTTAATTTATAGCACTTCCCAAAGCGTGCAACGGTTTAAAGCTTTACTTCTCACGCATTTTTTAAGCAAACGTTTGCGTTAAGAAAAAAAAAAAAACACCTTTCTTAATATATACCTTGCATTAACAAATCATAACTAGCCGATATTTTATTTTACTATTACGAGCAAAAAAGAATCTTGTCAACTAGCAAGAAAACAAAGAATAAATAAAATAACCAAAGAACCTCTAACCAAGGTATATAACAAACAAGCAAACAAAAACTAATCATTCTTATGCAAGTTAGGTTGCATTAAGAATTAATATTAATCAATTCTAAACCACATCCGATGATCAAAAATTTTACTTTTTGTCTTAAGGCATTGCTTTGCCCAAAATCTCAAATCGAGATAGTTTCTTAACTATATTTTACCAATCGAGTTTCTTCTTTAAACACTTAAACTTTTAATTAAACTAATAAAATGGTTAAAATTTATACAAGCGTTTGTATTGCCTTGTTTTTATCTGTTTTTGGATCGCAATCTTTATATGCCCACGGGGCATGGCTTAAAACGGCTAATGGTGGTTATTTTGTTTTTCAGCAAGATACAACTAAAGTTAAAAAAGATTCGTCCGCTTATTCCATTAAAACCGATACAATTGGCCAAATGGTTAAAGCACTACAGAAATTTAAAACAGTACGCGATACGATCAACATCCGTTCTTCAACACCTGTTCCGAATTTATCGTTACAGCAAATTATTAAAGGTAATTTGACTGGAGTGTATGTGCAGGAGCCAAATGGTGAACCCGGAACCGAGCAAAGTATTATTGTACAAGGTGCATCAGGTGTATTGTTTACTAAAAAGGATATTTATGCATTGCAGCCGGCAGTATACTTAAACGGTGTTCCACTGGTTCAAGATAATCCTTTTGCTTTTGATGTACAGAAATACGATTTTAATAGGATTGGCCCTGCTACTAATTTACTTTCACAGATCAGTATAGATAATATACAGTCTATCTCAGTAATTAAAGATCCGTTTGAATTGGCTAAACTTGGACCAAATGCGGCAAATGGTGCTATTTACATTACTACCAAAAATGCGAGGGCAGCTGGACTAAGAGATATTAGTACAAATGCCTATTTTGGGTTTGTTACCGCACCAAAAGTAAATACTGTTAACGGTGTTTATGAAAATAACTTCAGAAAACCGTTTTACCAGAAATATGCAACTGCAGAAAATTATGCAGGTTATGCCTCTTACTTAAGAGACTCAACCAATACTGCATATTATGGTCCATCAAACTGGAATGATTTGTACTATCAGAATACGCCAACCTTTTCTGCCGATTTAGGTATTACAGGTGGTGGTGATCGGGCAAACTTTAGATTTTTTGGTTCGGGCACCAAAAATGCTGGTAATGCCGATGATACCAATATCAATAAATACAATTTGTTTTTTGGTATTAATATGGCACCATTTAAATGGCTTACTGTTTCAAGTAGTGTAAATGCGGCCCGTTTAGATCGGACCAGAAACAAAAGCTTGCGCGATCGTTTTGCTGAAACCAGGTATATCCCGGATTTAACTAGTCCGTTATCTCCTAATTCTTCTATTTATGGAAGCTTTCTGGATGAGAATAATAAAAATGTAGATAATAACCGCAATACCATTTTAAATGGCAATCTGATATTAAGTGCCAGGGTTAATAAGTTTGTTATTTCATCTAGTCTGATTTTTGATTATAACGAAGGGATCAGGGATTACTTTACACCTTCTACTTTAATGGATGGTGTAAGTTACGTTTCAAATTATTTTGGTTATAGCCAACGTTTATTGCAGAGTAATACCATTTCGTATAAATATGAAATTAACAAAGCAAATACAGTTGATTTTGAAATAGGAGAGAGCTTTCAGGGCGATACTTACAAATATAATTATGCCAGAGCATATAATGGCCCCAATGATTATGTAAAACTAAACTTTGTGGATGGCCGTGAAAAAATTAATGGTGCAGATAATCCTGATTACCTAAATACTTTAGCCAGAGGCGATTTCTACGTTTTTAGATACATCGATAAAGAAAGAAATAATTTAATGTCTTTTTATGGTTCTGCCAAGTATAGCTATAAAAACCTGTTAAATGTAAGTGCCTTGCTAAGAAGAGATGGAGCATCAAATGGCCAGCCTGATAGCAGATGGGTTACTACGCCAGCTTTTAATGCCACTTTTAATTTAAAAGAACAGTTTTTAAAGAACAATACTTTTTTTGATAACCTACATCTTAGTGCCGGATGGGGTAGAAACCTGAGGATTTTTCTTGATGACAGATATGCTGCCGGCCCTCAGTACCGCTCAGAAAACGGATGGTTTGAAGAACCAACAATCCCTGGTTATGGTGGTAGGTTAGGAATTAACAGGCCATATGAGAGTGGATTTATCGGATATGGTATCAGCTTACCCTATTCTGATCGTACTAACATCACCGTGGATGGATCTTTCTTGAAAAATAGAATCAATGCAGCAATTTCATTATACAATCGAAACGATAACAATAATATTATTGGGGTTCCTGTACCTTTTGAAACGGGTTATAGTGTTAACTACCAATCAGGATTGGACATTAATAATAAAGGTTTAGAATTGATGTTGAATGGTGTGATTATTAGCAAACCAAAAGGATTAAACTGGAATACAACGTTAAACCTTAATTACAATAAAAATGAAGTTAAAGCATTACCTAATGGTTTAACAGCGGTAATTAGCGGAGATAATAAATTGGCCGTTGGTAAACCCGTTGGGAGTTTTTGGTTATATAGTAATAATGGAATTTACAATACCAATGCCGATATACCAGCTGGTAGAACTTTTAATGGTATCCCGATGAAAGCTGGAGATCCAAATTGGGCAGATTACAATGGCGACAACCGCATAGATAATAAGGATAAGGTTTTAACCGGAGATAGGTTACCGAAATTTTTAGGGGGTTGGAACAATACATTGGCTTACAAAAACTTCGATCTTAATTTCAATTTCATATTTGCACTAGGGCAGAAAGCAATTAACCAATATGAAGCTACCCGTTATGGTTTTATCAACCGCGAAGCTGGTAACGACATCAACTCGGTAAAAGAGGTTTCTTCTTGGCAGATATTCGATAACGAGAAAACATACCCCATTTATAACCCATGGAGTGATGTTGATGCTTACCGTGCAGATCAGGATTTATTCTTAGAAGATGCATCATACCTTAAGCTAAGGTCGGTAACACTTGGTTACGATTTTGGTAAAACAGCAATCTTTAAACAATCAGGAAAAACTGTTAGAAGAGCATATTTATATGCAACAGCTATGAACCTGTTTACCATTACTAAATTTTCGGGTGTAGATCCTGAGTTGGTGAACTACAATGGGTATTATGATGGTGCCAATTTAACCATCCCAAGAACATTTGTATTGGGCTTTAAATTGGATTTATAAAATAATTATACAATTAATATGAATTATATAATGAATAAAGAAAATAGGTTTTGCAAAACTGCTATCGCAATTTTTGTATTACTGATCGGCTTGGGTAACTTTTCTTGTAAAAAAATAGATGATGTACAATCTACAAGATTATCTACAGAAGAAACGAACTGGAAAACCTTAGAAGATGCAAAAGCCAACCTTTTATCTGTTTATGGCCTGCTTCGTTCTGCAACCGTGGCGGATAACGGACATTGGTTAATGGGCGATTTAAGACAGGGCGATTTTACCATTACTACACGTGCAGATTTAAAGGCCATTGTAAATGGGCAGCTTAATGCCTCATATCCGGTAATTAACAGGATTACCAACTGGAGAAGGTTTTATGCAGCGATAAATTCTGCAAGTCTTTTTGTAGAACGCGCTAAAGAGATTAAACAATTAGACCCACGATATACCCAGTTAAACCTTGATGTAGATGTAGCGCAAGCCAGAATGTTAAGAGCCTTTGCTTATTTTTACATGAGCAGAATTTGGGGCGATGTGCCTTTGCTAACTTCCTCTCATGATGGTGAGTTTATAAAACTTGGCAGAACTCCGCAACAAAAAGTTTTAGCATTTGCAACCAATGAGTTGTTGGCAGCAGCTAAGGTGGTACCTTTTCGGTATGGTGGTACCGATCCTATTATGCCAGGTTTATATTATGGTGCTAACTGGCCATCATGGAATGGTATTGTTTTTACCCGCTTATCTGCATATATACTTTTAGCACATATCGCTGCTTGGCAGGGTAATTATATCGATGCAGCCATCTATTCGAAATTCGTTTTAGATAATCAATCTACCCAATATTTTGTAGATGGTGCCAACCCGTTGGATTATATTGATATGAATGCACTAACGGAAAATCAGAACAACTATAGTCCGTTTGCATACAAAAGGGCAAACTTGATGGTTGGTTTTCCTTTCGAAGCGGGCAACGGTTTATCAACCGCTAACGGACACTTAGAGCAATTAACATTGGCTTCGCCGTTTATTCCAAAATCACAGCCAGAAATGTTTGTGTCAAAGGACAGTATTATTCGCGCCTTTAATGCCCCAAATGATCTTCGTTTTGGCGTTGATCCTGTAACGAACTTATACAGGACAAATTATTTCTATGGTTTTGAATCTGAGCGCCCGATTTTTAATAAAGTAAAAGTTATCTATCCATCTAATACTTCGGGTAATGTAACCTTATTCAGTTCGTCGATGGTGTTTAGCCGAATGGAGGAAATTACCTTATTAAGAGCTGAGGCGCTAGCTGTTTTAGGTTTAAGAGATGAGGCACTTAACGCATTGAATAGGGCTTGTGCACTAAGGGGTTTCAGCTTTACAACAGCTACACCAGATTTGGTTGCGGCAATTTTTCAGGAGCGGAGGAGAGAATTAATGGGCGAGGGTTGGAGATGGTATGATATTATAAGATATAATAGAATTAAAAACCCTCAAACTGTTTTTGCCACTAAAAACGGTACGCCGATGACATTTAAGCAGTTTGAAAATGCTGGTGGTATTTACTGGCCGGTATCACAAGATGTAATTAATGCAAATTCATCAATTACTCAAAATCCATATTGGCAATAACCTACCTAACTAGTTATAAAATGAAAAATTTATCATACAATAGAATTACATTTTTTCTCTTGGGGCTTATTTGCTTGTGCTTTACCGCCTGCAAAAAAGATGATTCGCCTTATCATGATTATGTAAATACACAGCAGACTTTTAATGGTTCTGCCATGGATTACCTCAAGGCACAGCCTAAAGGTACATTCGATTCTTTGCTCTTGGTTTTAGACCGTTATCCTTTTTTGAAAGATTCGCTAACGAACCAAAAAGTAACACTTTTTGCGCCGGTGAACAAAAATTTTGAAGCCGCTGAGAAGTATTTAAACATGGTACGTAAAAACCAGGGTAAGAAACCAGTCTATTTGTCAAATGCAGATCCTAACGAATTGGGGTATATGCTTTGTAAATACATCATCAGAGGAGACAGAACTACCGATGCCTACATCAACAATGTAGATGGTATGTTATTGAAAAACATTGTAATCGACTACCAGATGCACATTAAATATGTGAAACTGAGCTCTGCAGGTTATATTGGCGGTGGGCCAGCAACATTAAATTTTAGTGATACTTATGGTTCCATTTTTACTACCTATTGGGTAACAACTACAACCAATGCAGTTAATGTTAAAACCAATAATGCCATTATCAATATACTCACACCAATACACAACTTTGGTTTTGATGAATTCACCAACAGATTGAACAATTAAAAAGTGATGATGAAAAAAAATATAAATCTAGTGCGAATATTCTTAACCATTTTAATTAGTGGCATAGTCTTATCGTCATGCAAAAAGAATTTACCTGAAGAGCGTTTGTCCATAGCCAACGATTCTCAGTACATACAATACTTATATCAACCTGTTCTTGGTAGAAATACCCTGTTTGCCAATAATTTCCAATATGGAAATTCGAGCAGGCCATTAGATTTTAAGATTGTAAATATGCGCAGTTTTACTGGAGAGCCGGCACCAGAACTAACTAATAATTACCCTGTGTTAGTTTGGAAAACGGCTTATGATGGTACAGAGAAATCGCTAAATGAGATCAATGCAAAACGAGTGGTAGAAAACCATCCGTTATTTGAGGTAAGACCCCATTCAGGAGAATTTTTAATGTGGGCAGCGGCTAACTCTAACATGATAAAAGCACAACCAGATTCTGGTTATGTTTTCGATGTAGAAATGTCTAACTCGGGGGGAAGAAAGTATTATCAGAATTTTCGTCTGCGCCCACTACGCGAAAGACCTTACGAGCCATCTAATTTAGATCCTGTTACAGGTCAGGGCACCTCGGTTTCGGTGAACCCTACCAGTGTAAATATTACGGGCGAACGCGGTCAGCCTTTGAATACCAGAGATGATGTTCAGGTATTATTCAAAAAGGCTGGTAATGGTAATAGTATCACATTCAAATTTGTAGATACCCTATCCAATCCTATTAATCCAGATAAGTTTGCCACAACCGATTGGGCAAATCTCGTACATGGTTTTAACATGGTTAAGGATGCCACCAAGGTGAAGTATGATGTTGCATACCCTATACCCTTAAGTACGTACCCAACCAAATACACCACACTTTCCGGAGATCAGGCCCGAATAGTTTTCAGGTTTAACAGGCAGGCTTTTGGTAACGTGCTTCAACAATGCTACCTGGCATTCAATTTTAATATTTACGAGAAGGGAGACTGGGAGATAACTTTCTGGTTTAAGCGGGACAAACCAAAATTTGATAATGATTAATGGAACAGTATAAACTAAAACAAAACATATTTCCGATGAAGTATTTTTACACCATAGTTATTTTATTGATTTTTGGTTTCCAAAATTTAGCTATTGCCCAACAACGTATTGTTGTAACCGGAGTAGTTATAGATGGATCATCAAAATCAAAAGAAACAATACCCGGCGTTAGTGTTACCAGTGGAGGAAGTTCATTAGGTATTACAGACAATAATGGTAAATTCAGGGTAACAGTAGCTGGAAACTCTTCTTTAACATTTAGTTATGTGGGTTACGAATCTACTACCGTAAAAGTAAACAACCGAACCAATATTTCGGTTACTTTGGGTACTGATAACAAAACCTTGAAAGAGGTAACCGTTACAGCTGGTTACCAAACTAAAACGAAAACGTTAATGACGGGTTCTGCGGTAACCATATCTGGTAAGGACATTCAAGGACAGCCAGCAAGTGATGTGATGTCGCTATTACAAGGTAAGGTAGCTGGTTTAAATATCCAGAACAATACTGGTGCTCCAGGCTTTAGGGGTAACGTAACTATTCGTGGTATTTCGAATATTAACGTTTCTGGTTCTGGTAATGGATCATTTTTAACACCAACTTCTCCATTATTTGTAATAGACGGGGTACCAGTTGATGATAATACTGATTATTCTTATGGCTTTCAACAAGCAGGTCCTGGCGTTTCACCAGCCTCACAAATTCCACCAGAAGACATAGAAGATATTACAGTTTTAAAAGATGCAGCAGCTACGGCGCTTTATGGCTCAAGAGGTGCATATGGTGTAATTTTAATTACCACAAAACGTGGTAATTCGAAAGTGCCAGTGGTACGTTATAATGGCTCGGCATTTATGTCAACTGTTCCGCAATTGCGTTCGGTAATTGGTGGTAAGGGCGAGCGGTTGTTAAGAATCGATCAGATTTTGCGTTATGATACAACTTATAACCATGCTATCGATTTAATCAATTCTACTCCGTTTTTATCCGATAGTTTAAATGCTTATTACAATAACTCAACAGATTGGCAGTCTTATTTTTATCGCCAAACTTTTAACCAAACCCATAATTTAAATATTTCTGGGGGAGATGTGAAGTTTAACTATAAGGTAGCATTAGGCGCTTATGATGAAAAGGGTATTCAAGAAAATACTGGATATTCTCGTTATAATTTGAATATGAATATGAGTTATGCCCCAAGCCGAAAGTTTAAGCTAGAAGGGCAGTTGAACAACTCCATACAGAAGCAGCAAACGGGAAGTGGTAACGGACTCCAGAATTCGGGAGTCGCCAGTGGCGGAAGTGCGTCATCCTTGCTGCCCGCGCCCTCGCTATACTCTTCAGTTAATTCAGTGCTAGGGGCGCTAACTACGGATAATGATAATAAGGTATTAAATACTTCAGCACAATTAAATGCAGAGTACGAGATTGTACCAAATCTGAAATTGGGTTCATATTTAAACTATACTGCAAAATCGAGTACGAAGGATAACTTTTCTCCGGCGGCACTAAATTCAAACCAGGCAGAATATTATACTTACAATGATCGGGCTACTACCTTGTATAACCGTAATCAACTTTCGTATGTATACTCATTAAAAGAAGCGGGTGAAGATGCACACAACTTTACTGTATTTGCCTTCTCAGAACTAAGAGCCTCATTCTTTAAATCTGATGCCATATTAAATGACAGGGTTGTAAACGATCAGCTGAGAGGCCCGTTAACCAATATGACAGATTATTTAACGTCTAAAGGTGGAACAATTGGATATACTGATTTAAGAACAATAGCCTTTGCTGGTGCATTTTCTTATAACTATAAACAAAAATATGTAATCGATTTGAACTACCGTGTGGACGGACTTTCTACCAATGGGCCGAATGCAGGTTACAAGAAAAATCCTGCTATAGCGGTAAAATGGAATTTTGACAGGGAAGAATTTTTAGGAACTCCAAGATGGTTAGATTATGGAGATTTCCGTTTAAGTTATGGTTCTAACATTACACCTAATGGTAGTATCTATCAGGCTTATGGTAAATATTCTGGAGGTAACCGTTATAATAACAGTAACACAGTAATATCCAACTTAGATTTCTTGCCAAATTTAAGCTTAGAGCCAACTAAGGCCACCACTTACAATGCAGGTTTTGATATCGGTATTTTTAATGGCAAATTCACCTTAGCTTTTGACACATATTATAAACAGACCGATAATATTTTCCAGGAAAAGGCACTTTCTACAGCTAATTCATTTAATCAGATTGCTTCTACAGAAATTAGTAACGTTAACTATGGCTGGGAGTTTCAGGCTACTAGCAGACCATTAAATGCAACTAGCCCTTTTAAATTGACTTTAAGCGCAAACTTAGCGATTAACAGAGAGATACTTGCGGCCTTACCTGATGGGTTAAGGGAGAAAATTCGCTTTGATACAGATTTAGGACAAGATATTTATTACCGTTTGGGTATTAACTCTTTGTCTAACTATTTGTATAATACGAAAGGTGTTTACAGTACAAATGCTCAGGTTCCTGTAGATCCACTTACCGGTTTGCCTTATCGTGTCGGTTCAAACGGTCTCTTGAACTATTTCCGGGCAGGCGATCCAATATTTACCGATTTAGATGGTAACTATGTTTTAAACGAGTACGATAGGGTTATTGCAGGAAATTCACAACCTCAAATTACTGGAGGGTTTTTCACATTGGTTCAATACAAAAACTGGAGTTTAGAGGTTAATACTTCATTTACCTTACAAAGAGATATTTTAAACAACAGTTTGGCATCGCAATTTGCACGTTTCGGCAATCCAAACCTTTTGGGCAATCTGGTGCCGTTATCTGAGTACAGTTACTGGGCATCGGCTGGCGATATGGCTACTTATGGTAACCCATTGGATTTTGTTAGAGCGCAATACCTGGGCCCATTCAGGTATAACCAAACCTTGTTCCAGGAAGACGGATCGTACTTTAAATTAAACTCTGTAAAGGTATACTATATGTTTAATCAAAAATTCACGCAACGCTTTGGGATGAACAGGGTAAGCATTAATGCTACGGCTTCTAACCTAGGTTTTATTACACGTTACAGAGGGCCAAATCCAGAAAACGTAACTGCTTTAGGTAGAGATGATTCTGGAGGTTATCCTGCCTCTAAACAATTTGCATTGGGCTTAAATATTGAATTTTAAATCGGACATGATGAAAGCGAAAAACATAAAATATTTACTGGTTGCTACCTTACTATTATTCGTAGCGCCTGGATGTAAGAAATTTCTTAACGTTGAACCCATAGATGCACTTTCTGGAAACAATTTTTGGCAGACCAGAAACGACGTTGAAGGCTTTACCAACGGAATTTATTCTAGATTAAGAGATAAAATAGGTTTTAGTGTAATAATGCCTGCACTTGAAGTGAGAGGGAACTTTGTAAAAGTTGTTGGTACAATTGATAATAGTGGGAATAATGTGTTTAACAATTTAATTGTTAATAATTTAAAATCTCCAATAACTGGTTCAACAACATACGACGGTAGATTAAGAGCTATTATGGATTGGAAGGCCTGGTACGATATTATTGCCGCGAGCAATATATTGTATTACGAAGTAGATAATGTTCCTTCATCCGCCTTATCAGATGCAGACAGAAAAAGATACAAGGCAGAAGCCGTATTTACACGTAATTTAAGTTACATGTTTATCTGTAAATTATTTGGTGATGCCATTTACTATACAGAAGCTTACAATAGCAAAGCACTACCGCGTACGCCACAGGTAGAAGTAATGAAAAAGTGTATTGCAGATATGAATGCTGCAAAAAATGATCTTCCAGAAGCTTATACCGATGCATCGTTAATTGGATTGAGACCTACAAAAGCCAGTGCAGTTGCGCTGTTAATGCATTTAAACATGTGGGCAGCAGCTTGGGATACCGGAGATAAAACTGGGTATTATAAATCGGTTTTAGCACTGGGAGAAGAGATGGCTGGCTATAAAAATTATTCATTGTTGCCAATTACTGTTGAAAATACCCAAAAGATTTTTAAAGGCCGCTCTAGCGAAAACTTATTTGGTGTTTTGCAGGATTATAATTACGGTGAAACATTCTCAACCTTTTCTAATTATTCTTATTTCTTTTCTCATTTTCCAATTCGTGGCGGTATAACTAAAACCACCAGTTTTATGGCCTATGATAAAGATTACATCAACAAACTTTTTCCTGCTGGTACACCTGATGCCAGGGTATCCGTATGGTTTGAAAACTATAATGCTGATAACAACACTTTCCAGTTTAAGAAATACATTAATGTATATGCAACCGGATCGGGTGCAAGTTTGAGTATAAATAGTGATGATAGTGCGGTGATTTTTCGATTACCTGACGTTTTGTTACTTGCCGCAGAAGCTGCTGCAGAACTTGCTGATGATGCTGCTGCACGTACCTATGCTAATCAGGTAAGAGCTGCTGCTGCTGCACCGGCATTTACCACAAGTGGTGAAGAATTGAAAAACGACATTTATAAGGAACGATGTAGAGAATTAATTGGCGAAGGACAATTCTTTTTTGATCTGGTACGTACAAAAAGAGCCGTAAACACGGAATATTCGAAGGCAGTAATCAGTGTTGGTAATTTTAACAATGGCGCATGGACCTGGCCTTTAATCATTAGTGGCACTGAGCGTTCTGCTAATCCATATTTAGTAGGTAATAATTTTTGGAATTAAGACGATGAAAAAACAAAACAAAAATAAAGCATTTTTACTGGTATTGATCGGTACTGTGCTCATGTTTGCGAGTTGCAAAAAATACTATTTCGATACTGGTGTACATGATCCAAAATACAATGGAAGTGTATTACAGTATATGAAAGACAAAAAGCCCTTTTTCGATAGCACACTTACTGTTGTAAACCTTGCTGGTTTAACTGAAGTGCTGGATAAAGAAAACGTAACCTTTTTTGCGCCACCTAGTGGCTCTGTTTTCAAAAGTATTAAAAGACTTAACCAGTATTTAAGAAGTAATGGTAAAGATACCGTATCGAAACTTAGCCAAATAAAACCAGAGGTATGGAGAAACACCCTTTCTCAATATATTTTTAAAGGTGCTAACTTGTTAAAGGATTATCCACAAAGAGATACGCTTTCTTATCTTGCATATCCAGGTCAAAATTATACTTCTTATGGGGGACGTATAATGAATGTTGGTGCAATTTTTAGCGATGCAGGTGGTGTTAGTTATGCTGGTTACCGTCAGTTATTCCTCGCTTATATACCAGATCTGTCAAATCCACAAGTGGCTTTGCAGAATAATCCTGTTGCTACTTCAGATATACAGACTACAAATGGTGTATTGCATGTACTAACAAAAATTAAGCATAATCTTGGCTTTAATACCGATACGTTTATAGATCAGGTAGTTGCAGCTGGCATTTTACCACCTACACCATAGCTAATTATTTATTAATTTAAAATTAACAGATAAATGTTAACAAACATAAAATATAGAACAGGCATATTGGTAGCAATGGTGGTTTGCCTTGCTGGCCTAATGGTTTCTTGCGAAAAAAGTAAGGGACTGGCTGATGATCCATACGCTGGAGGAAAACAGGTTTTAGGGATTACTTTTATCTCTAAAACTACCGACCCTGATATTGTAAATGCAGGAACAACTTTAAATCTTCAGGTTAAAGGCTTAATGAAATATAAAGATAATTTTAAGCTGTACGTAAATGAGATCGAAGCTGAAGTGCTAAATTATACTGATAGTACCATTCAATTTAAGGTGCCACTAACGGCCAGTACTGGAAGTGTTTGGATTACTTCTCAAGGTCAAAGCTTTTTTGGACCAATTGTTAAGGTTGGGGGGAAAGTGGCTGTAGATCCTACTTTTAAAATTATAAATGGGGCCGGAACTGTTGCTGCTGCTGGTATAACAACAGTTTTTGATGCCGAAAAACTACCTTCAGGAAGGTTTTGGCTTGGCGGCGGATTTACAAGTTTTGAACAAAGAGGTACACTACTATCTCCTAATGGTGGCATAGCTCAAATAGATGCTGATGGTGGATACATTACCTCAGATATTAATTTTGGGAAAGGTGTAATGGGAGGACTTGGAATTATTACTTCGATCAATAGAATATCGAGTGGTTCACAGAACGGCAAATTTATTATAGCAGGTAGCTTTTCTTCTTTTAACTCTTGGCGTCTAAACAGACAAACCCTTAACAATATTACCAGGTTAAATGCTAATGGTACTTTAGATACCATTAAAACTGCCGATAAAGATGCCTTTGGTAATTCTTTAGTGCCCATTGTTAATCCTAAACCCGGAGAAACCTGGAAAAATGGCGATACTGTTGCCGCATTTAATGCCGGGGTAGATGGTTATGTGAAAAAAACCTTTGTTTTTGGAGAGCAGATTTATATTGTCGGTAATTTCCAGAACTTTAAAAGGATATACTATCCAAATTCTAGTTATGATGAGAAAGTTTATGATGTAACCCGGATGAAACAGATTGTGCGTGTAAATGCCGATGGATCGATGGATTCTACTTTTCATTATAATAAAAACACACGCCAAAGTGCTGCTGCAGGAAACGGTGGTATTTTCGATGCTACGATGCAGAGCGATGGTAAACTTATTTTAGTAGGAGGTTTTAGCTCCTTTAACGGGATAACTGCCAACCGGATTGTTCGCTTAAATTTAGATGGTTCTGTTGATCAGGGCTTTAGCGTAGGTAGTGGCGCTGATGGAGACATTTATTCTATAAGATATAATAGTGTAACCGATAAAATTGTGGTGTGTGGTAATTTTACCACTTTCAATGGAAAAGCATCTCCTGGTATTGCCTTGTTAAATTCTAACGGATCGGTAGTAAGTACATTTATTGGTGCCGCTATTACTGGTGGTATAGCAACTTTCGCAGGCCAGCTCAATAGTGGTAAAATAATAGTTTCCGGTTCATTCAATAGATATGGTGATTACCTGCGTCAGGGCTTTATGATTTTAGAACCTAATGGCCAGCTGGCTGTAGGCTATAATAATACCGGAGGTTTTCAGGGTAGAGTATATGATATGATTGAAACGCCAATATCAAATGGTTCGCAGGTGATTTTGGTAGGTGATATTACCAGGTTTAATTCCATGTTGCCACGTAACGTACTTAGATTAATCATTTCTAATTAACTGTACACTTTAATTATATAGATATGAAAAAAAATATAATATCAGTTTTTAATGTAAAAACTATAGGTACTGCACTCGTTTTGGGCTTTGTTTTACTCCAATCGGCCTGCAATAAAAATTTTGATAGTGTACTTCCTAAATCGTTCAGAAATGATACGCTTGGTTTAGGTACCAATGCTAAAAAAGTATTGTACATTATATTGGATGGGGTAAAAGGTTCGGTTGTTAGCAGCCTGGCACCAAGTAACCTGACACAAATTACTACAAATTCGATTTATTCTTATGATGGCGTAGCCGATTACCAGAGAAATGTGATAACTAACGCGGCATCCTGGACTACCATGCTTACGGGAGTAGATTATACTAAACATAATGTTACCACAGAGGCTTTCACAGGTTTAAATTTGCAACCAACCCCAACATTATTTAGCGGAATTAAATCAACTATCCCAACTGCTAGAACAGTTTCTTTCGGTGCAACAGCTGCATTTAACGATAACCTGGCAACTGATGCAACCGTTAAACAAACCCTGTCTGATGATGCAGCTGTTAAAACTGCAGTTATTACTGAATTAACAACTAGCAATCCATCATTATTGGTAGCGCAATTTCACAGCGCTGAAACTGCTGGTGCGGCTAATGGATATACTGCATCTACTGCAGCATATACTACAGCCATTAATACATTAGATAGTTATGTTGGAGAGATCCTGGCAGCTTTAAGGGCGAGAAAAACTTATGCCCAGGAAAATTGGTTAGTGGTAATCGCATCTAATAAAGGAGGAGGCCCTACTTCGGGTGGTGGTGCAGGTTCAAACATCTATGCCGACGATTCCCGTAATACTTTTGTGGCTTTTTATAACCCTAAATTTAAACCGAATCCTGTAACAAAACCCGATGTAAGTAACCTGCCTTATGCAGGAATTGGCCCGAAGTTTAATGCAACCAATGGTGCTGTACAAAGCGATCCTAATTTTTTAAATTTAGGTACAAATGTTGAGGCTACTATCCGTTTTAACATCCGTTGGGATGGAAGTGCGGGAAATTCGGGCTACTGTGCAATTCTCCAAAAAAGAGGCCTTACTAGTGGAATAACCGGAGGTGTACCGGGTTGGGCCTTTATAAAAGACGATGGTGGCATTATTACTTTTAATGCGAGCTTCACTGGGACTACTGGTAACAGCCAGACAAAAGGGCCGGCATCTCAAAAGATAGATGATGGGAAATGGCACTCTGTTGCAGTAAGGTTCTTTAACAATGGTACTACCCATACAGCCAGTATGTTTGTTGATGGTATAGCTGCGCAAACCGCTAATTTACCCCTAAATGCAGGTAGTGGAAATTTAAATACCACAGCGCCTCTACAGTTTGGAAAATATACTAGTGTAGATTGTTTTATTACCGAATTTGCGGTTTACAATGTAGCTATTCCAAATGCCGATATCATAGCGGCAAGTAAAAAAACACCTTTAACGCCCATAACAGATCCATATTACAACAATTTAATAGCCTATTTTAAAGGTGACGAAGGTGTTGGAAGTGTAATAAATGATGTGACTGGAAAAGCACCTAAAATGAATTTAGTAGGAACGCCTAACTGGACGAGTTTTGCTGATATCTCCCCAAATCTATCTCCGGCAATATCTGAAGCTGCTTTTAAAGCTGTGCCTAACGGTGTTGATATTCCGGTATTAATCTACAATTGGATGAATATTGCTGTACCGGCCCAATGGAGTTTAATGGGTAAATTTTATAACCCTTCAGTTACTTTTCCAACAAACTAATCAAATATTAGAAATATGAAACTTAATCATTTTACTATATCATGTGCTGTTATATTGTTGTTAGGGGTAACAGCCTGTAAAAAATACGGTTACAACATTCCGGATGGTTACCCAGACGATTCTCAGAATGTTGCTGCAGGCAATATTGATACCAATATGAAGGTGATCGATAAGTCTATGTATGCAAAAGCGAGGGTATTTCCAGGCTTAGTAGATCAATCGGAACCGCGTGTACAAAATGCTAAATTTACCTTAGATTTAAACTTTACCGATCAAACAGCTGAGAATCTACGTATATCAGTTGCTCCAGAGCCGCAGTACAGCACTGGTTATTACGCTGCTCCAGGTGAACTGGTTAAAATAGAGGTTCCGGCAGGTATTGAAGGTTTAACTGTTCAGGTTGGTGGCCATACCGATAACCTTGCAGGTAAGAGCCCATTATTGCGCGACCCAGTTATTTATATGCGTCAGCAACTTTATGCAGGCGCAAACTATGTCCGTAATTTATATGGTGGTACCATTTATATCCGTGCAGGCAGAGCCTATCCAAACCCTGTAGAGTTTACCATTACCAATGCTTGTGTTTCTCCTGATTTTATTCTAGGCCAAACAGTAGATGCAGACTGGGTAAATAAAGTAAAAGCTTCTCAGGTACCTTGGCTAGAGTTACGTAGCAAAAGGGTGATTTTCCTGGTGCCAAGAGATAAAATTATAGCTACATTTTCATCATCCGAACCTTATACTAACCCAACTGTTGCTTTGGGCAAATGGAACGATGTATTCGATCTTGATTACAACGCCTGGATGGGTTTATCAGATAATGCGGCAGATGCAAGAGATAAAAGCCCGCAGGGACCTTGGAGAGGGATATTGGATATTCAGTTATCAGCAGGTTATGGCCACAGTGGTTTCCCTTTTGTAGGTTTGAACGATAGTGAGTGGTTTAAAGGTTTTACAAGTCTGAAAAACATTACAACCAGTAATGGTATGTGGGGTTCCTACCACGAGTTCGGCCACAATTGTCAACAGGGAAGAGTTTGGAGCTGGAGCACTTTAGGCGAAACAACCAATAACTTATTTAGCTTTAAAGTAGCCAACAGAATTGGTGCCGATTATAATATTTTGCACCCTTCAGTTTCAAGTGGTTTTCCTCAGGCCATAACCTATGCTTCTGGTACAGGTGCAAAAAATTTCGATACCGATGGTGCAATGAACGATCCGTTCAAACGAATGACACCTTTTGTGCAGATTTTTGAGAAATATGGCTATGGTGCCATGACTCACTTGTATACTGAAGCAAGACATGCGGCGCGTTTAAACTCTAGCGATATTACCATGCATAACTTTGTATACGAAAAATTATCTGACTATACTCAAACTGATTTAGCCCCATTTTTTGATGCCTGGGGAATTAATTATAGCGATGCTGTAGCGGTTAAAATGTCTAATAAATATCCTTTGTTGACGAAACAGCTCTGGACTTATAATCCTTTAAATAAAACAGGAGGAACTGGTACTATTACTTATACTACCACTGTTGTATCAGCAAGTTCTCCTGCACAAGAGGGATCAATTGCTGCTTTGGTAGATAATAATTTAACTACTTACTATCATTCTCAGTATTCAAGCCCAACACCTGCACAATCATACCCTTTTACCTTCATATTTAATGCAGGTGCCAATATTCCTGTTAAGGGTATGTATTTTAATGGCAGAGCCGGTACCAATAGGGCCGGAGATGCTAAAGAGGTAGAGATTTTTAGCAGTAGAGATAATATTAATTACACCAGCATTGGTACTACCACTTTACCAAATACTGCCAACAGGTTCGAATATATATTTCCCAATGGAAATATAAATGCCAAATTTTTCAAAGTAATTGTTAAAAACGGATATACCACTAATCCTTATGTGGTATTTGCTGAAATGAATTTAATAAAGCCATAATTTAAGAGATCATGAGATTAGATAATAAAATTTTTAAAGTCCTTTCATTGGGCCTTCTAAGCGTCTTAATTTATTCTGGCTGTAAAAAGTACGATAACCCGCCACCAGTATACGAAGACCTAAAAAGATCAACAGGTTTACAGCGTAAGGTATTAATTATCAGTATTGATGGATTAACTGGGTCTGAGTTGCAAGCCGTAGCACCTACTAATATTACCGAATTACAAAAAAACTCAAAGTACACCTATAATACCTTAAAAACAGCATCTGATGCTGCAGGTTGGGTTTCTTTGCTAACAGGCACAGGTTTTTCAAAACACCAAATCAGTGGCGATAATTTCGAACGGGTTGCAGATCCAAATGGAGATGATCATGCGCCGATTGTATCTTACCGTAATGTATTTGATTATGTAACACAGTACAAAGCGGTTAAAACAGCCTTAGTTACACCTTGGGCTAATTTGCGCAATTATATGCGTAATGCCGATTTTTCTCCAGTGGTAACCACCGACCTTGCGGTTAAAGACAGCACGATAAGCATCTTGAATAGCCAAACAAATTTAGGTACAATGGCGGTTAATTTAAGAGAAGTAGAGGCTGCCGGAGCTAACGGTGGATACCTCGCCACTAATGCGAATTACAAAAATGCCATAATAAAGGCTGATGAATATGTTGGTAATATTATGACTGCACTGAAAGCCAGAAAAAATTATTCAAATGAAGATTGGCTTGTCATTATAACCAGCAATCACGGTGGTAGTAGCGACAACCCTACTAATGGTTTTACATTAGTGTATAATCCTGCATTTAAACCTTATGAACTAAAGAAAACAGGTTTTAACCCAGTTTTATTCAACAATGCTACTGGAAGAGCTACTTTAACTAATGACAATAACCTTTACGATGCTGGCGAAACAAAAAGTTTTACGGTGCAGATGGATGTGAAATTTAATTCAGTTCCAAGTGGCTACTCGAGCTTTTTTAGTAAGAGTACTAATCTAAGTGGTCAGTCAATTACAGGTTGGCAGTGGGCACTTTATCCTGGAGGCAAGTGGGTAATTACTACTGGAGGAACTTTGAATGGAGGTGGCGGAAAACAAGATGTATCATCGACAGATTCTCCCGGAACAGATTGGCATACCTTAACCATGACGGTTGAATACATCAATTCAACAACAAGAAACTTAATTATGTACATAGATGATAAGCGTCAAAATGCAACCGCATTAAATATTACTGGCAGAAAAAGTTTAAGCACAACAGAAGGATTTAGAGTAGGCCATAGAACTGGTGATAATGATACGCCTACATCTTTTTATGGTGCTAATCTAGCTTATTTTAATTCAGCTTTAAGTGAGGCAACTATTAAAAGCAATTTAGGCTTAAAAGATATTACCAAACATACTAATTACGCAAATCTGATTGGTTTTTGGCCAATGGATGAGGGTGCAGAGGGTAGTTTCTTTAATAAGGCTCCTGGTGGTTATAATATGGCCCTTTCAGGTTTATATAGTTGGGCAAATTTAGGGGCTTTGTATCCTCCTGGTACAGCTGTAGAACCTGTAACATCAACATTATCCATTCCATCAACAGTAAGTGACGTTTCTGCACTTACTTTGTATTGGATGAAAATAAATATTCTTTCTGATTTTGGTTTTGATGGTAAAACTTACCTTAAAAACTTTGAAATAGAATTTTTAAAATAGTAGTTAGTTTTGTTAGTGAGCCCCTTGCCGCCTTACGGAGGCAAAGGGTTTTTTCTGTTTTAGGGGGGTAACTATATGCAGTAAACTTCATCTTAGCCCGTAGAACTTAATTTACTTAACTGCTTAATGGTGAAAAATTGCTGCTAACTACCCCAACATAAAAATTGTAATTCAATTTGCTTACAAATTAACTCCTCGGTAACATATTTAAAACTCAAACGTTTGCGCTAAAACATTTTCATCATTATCAGTTAATCATCAGTAATTTGGAGCAACAAACAAAATTATACACACAGCATGAAGCGAAAATTAACCATTTTATTAACATCATTATTTATTGCCGGGCAAATCAGCGCACAAGAGCTGCCCTCCGAACTGCAAACCCCCGAAGTGGTTTCGGTAAACCGTTTGCCTATGCGGGCATCGGCTTTTGCATTCGAAAACCAGGATTTGGCAACTAAAAGAGCTAAAGAAAAATCAGCATATTTTTTATCATTAAATGGTAGCTGGAAGTTTAACTGGGTAAAAGATCCGCGCAAAAGACCTACAGATTTTTATAAAGTAGATTTTGATGATAAAGGCTGGGATAATTTTAAAGTACCTGCCAACTGGGAAGTGAATGGTTACGGGCTTCCAATTTATGTAAATCAACCATACGAATTTGCCGGCCGACAGCTAACAGGCGCAAAAATGAACCCGCCATTCGATATTCCGGCAGATAATAATCCGGTAGGTTCGTACCGGAAGAAAATCAATATTCCGGCTAACTGGAGCGGTAGAGAGGTATTTATCAGTTTAGGTGCTGTAAAATCTGCATTTTACATCTGGGTAAACGGAAAAAAAGTAGGTTATAGTGAAGATAGTAAACTGGCTGCAGAGTTTGATATTACCAAATATGTTAAACCTGGAGAAAATACCATTGCATTACAGGTTTACAGATGGAGTGATGGCACCTATTTAGAATGCCAGGATATGTGGCGCATATCGGGAATAGAGCGTGAGGTTTATTTATATTCAACACCGAAATTAGATATCCGCGATTTCAAGGTTATTGGAAGTTTAGATGCCACTTACACCAACGGATTGCTAAATGTAGATTTAGCGGTTGAAAATTATAAAATAGATCAGCGCACCAACCACAGCCGCCCAGATAGTTTTTATGTCGCACTTGATTTAGTTGATGCCAAAGGAACTCATGTTTGGAAAGATGCGACCACCATCCAAAAAGTGTTGGGCAATTATAAAACCGATCTTTCTTTTAAAACACAGATCAGTAATGTGAAAAACTGGTCGGCAGAAATTCCTTATTTATACACGCTTTACATCACTTTAAAAGATAAAGACAATAAAATAATTGAGGTAATTCCACAGCGCGTGGGCTTCCGTTCGGTAGAAATTAAAGGAAGCGATTTATTGGTTAATGGTAAACGTGTATTTTTAAAAGGTGTGAACAGACACGAACACAATGCCACGCAGGGCCATACTTTAACCCATGCCGATATGGAGAAAGATATGGAAATGATGAAGAAACTGAATGTAAATGCAGTTCGTCATTCTCATTATCCGCCAGATCCTTATTGGATGGAACTTTGCGATGAATATGGTTTGTACGTAATCGACGAAGCCAATATCGAATCGCATGGTCGTTACTACAGTTTGGAAACTACTTTTGCCAACGATAAACAATGGCGTATTCCTCATCTTGAGCGCATTACCAGAATGTACGAGCGTGATAAAAACCATGCATCAGTAATTACCTGGTCGTTAGGTAACGAAGCCGGTAACGGTGTTAACTTTTACGAGGCTTATCAATGGCTTAAAGGAAAAGATTTCCGTCCGGTACAGTACGAAAGGGCAGAGAGCGATTTCAATACTGATATGATTGTTCCGCAATATCCTTCTCCAAATTATCTGCCACGTTATGCGAAACAGGATAAAGAAACACGCCCGTTTATCATGAGCGAGTATGCCCACATTATGGGTAATAGTTTGGGTAATTTTAAAGAATATTGGGATGCTATTGAGAACAACCCTAAACTGCAGGGCGGTTTTGTTTGGGAGTGGATAGATCAGGCAATCGATACTGTTAAAAACGGCAAACGCATTATGGCTTACGGCGGCGATTTTCCGCTAAGTGGCCCGGTTGATGAAAACTTTAGCGATAACGATTTTTGCGTAAAGGGTGTGGTTACGGCCTACCGCGGCATGACACCAATGGCCGTAGAATTGAAAAAAGTACATCAATATATCAAAACTACTTTTAACGGTACCAACCAGATCAATGTAAACAACAGCTATTTCTTTAAAGATATCAGCAACGTGCAATTAAACTGGGAATTGGTTGAAGATGGAAAAGTGATTCAAAGTGGTGTGGTAAGTAACCTGAATGTTGGTCCGCGCCAAACACAGCTGTTAAGCATACCATTTAGAACGAATTATGCAGCAGGCAAAGAATATTTCTTAAATGTGCATTACCGCTTAAAAACAGCTGAACCATTTTTAGAAAAAGGTTATGAAATTGCTTACGAGCAGATCGCATTGGCGGGAGCGCCTAAGGCCAATGTTTATACCAACAACAAGAAAACTTTAAAAGTTGAGCAAACAGCAGAAAAAGCAGTAGTTAAAGGAAGCGATTTTACCATTACTTTCGATTTAACTAAAGGAATGTTAATAAGCTATATTTCTAAAGGGCAAGAATTATTGGCTTCAGGTTTACAACCAGGCTTTTACCGTGCACCAACCGACAATGATATTGGTGCAGGTTTAAATACCAAATTACGTATGTGGCGTAATGTTTATCAGGATAACAGTACAAGTAACATTAAATCAACTGTAAATTCAACCGCTGATGGCTTTACCCTAACCGTTAAATCGTCTCTACTTAAAGGTGATGCAGAAACCACACAAGAATTTAATGTATTAACCGATGGAACAGTTAAAGTGAATAACCAGTTTAAAGCCGTAACAGGCAACTACAAAAGTTTAATGCGTATTGGTAACGATCTGCAGCTGAAAAATGATTACAGCAATATCCAATGGTATGGTCGTGGACCAGGTGAAAATTATGTAGATAGAAAAACAGCATCATTAATTGGAATTTATAAATCAACAGTTGCTGATCAGTATTTTCCTTATGCACGTCCACAAGAAAGTGGTAATAAAACCGACGTACGTTGGGTAACTTTTACCAATAAAGCCGGAAAAGGTTTACGTTTCGAGTTTGCAGATCAGTTATTGAGTTTTAATGCGTTGCCATTTTCGGTAGAAGATTTAGATCCGGAGGCCGAGAAAAAACAATATCACTCTGGCGAACTGGTAAAACGCAATCAGATTTATATACACATGGATATGCAGCAATTAGGAGTTCAAGGGATCGATAGTTGGGGATCTATGCCACTAATTCAATACCAGATTCCGTTTAAAGATTACCAGTACAGCTACTATATCAAACCGATTAACTAAATAACCATTATTCGTCATTGCGAGGCACGAAGCAATCTTTTTCAATCGGATTGCTTTATGCCAAGTAATGATTTGGATAAAAAAATTTTAATACAGAAGTCTAACCAAAATAAAATGAAACTTATCAAAATCTGCTTTAGCTTGTTGCTGTTTTCTCAACTTAGCTTTGCACAAGAATCAAAACTAGCTGCTACACCTCCAATGGGCTGGATGAGCTGGAATATTATGTCCGAAAACCCGAACGAAAAAGATATTAAAGAAATGGCCGATGCAATGGTTGCCAGTGGGATGGTGAAAGCAGGCTATCAGTATATTTTTTTAGATGATTGTTGGCAGGGTGGCCGCGATAATAAAAACAAAATCATTGCCGACCCAAAGAAATTTCCTTCAGGCATTAAAGCCCTGGCCGATTACCTGCATAGCAAAGGGATGAAATTGGGTATCTATTCTGATGCTGCTCCTTTAACCTGTGCTGGTTATACAGCCAGTCTGAATTTCGAAGATCAGGATGCTAAAACCTTTGCTTCGTGGGGAATCGATTATTTAAAATACGACTATTGCAATGCTCCAGAGGATGTTGAAACTGCTAAAGCCCGTTATGGTAAAATAGCCCAGGCGCTTCGTAAATCGGGTAGAGATATTGTATTGGGAATCTGCGAATGGGGTCCACGAGAACCCTGGAACTGGGGTGCAGAGGTTGGTGGACAAAGCTGGCGTACTACTTACGATATCAGAGACAAGTGGAATGATGTAGAAGGTAAAGGTGGAGTAGGTATTTATAACGTTGTTGATAAAACAGCCGCATTGGTAAGTTTTTCTGGTCCAGGTAAATGGAACGACGGAGATATGTTAGTGGCAGGCTTACACGGTACAAAAGGTCCTTCATCGGCTTTTAATGGCAATGGTTGTACCCAAGCTGAATATCAAAGCCAGATGAGTTTGTACAGTATGCTAAATTCGCCTTTATATGCAAGCTGCGATATCCGTAAAATGGACAATGAAGCAAAAACCATTTTCACAAACGAAGAAGTAATTGCATTAAACCAGGATGTTTTGGGAAAACAGGCCGAAAGAAAAATCAAAACCGATAGCTGGGATGTTTTTGTTCGCCCATTGGCCAATGGCGATTTCGCCATAGCGATTTTAAATAAATCGACAATTGCCCAAAATGCAAAAATAAACTTTGCCGAGTTAGGGCTGACCAATAAATACGAAATCAGGGATTTATGGAAACATAAAGTAATTGGCAAAAATAACAAGTGGAATGGTGAAGTAACTGCTCACGAAACGAAGGTTTTCCGCCTAAAAAAAATATAACACCTAAATAACAACAAACCAAACACAAATGAAATCATTATTATCTCTTGCATTAGTAGCTACTGGCTTAACCTCCTTTGCTCAAGATGCAGTAAAAGACCCCGCAACAATTGTCATTACACCACAGCACACACTTTCAAAAAACGACACGGTTTTTAGAAAGGCCATTGCCAAATGGAGCGATGAAACCTTAAAAAGTAGCGATTATAAGCGTATCAAAGCCCAACCTTCAGCTGAGGTTTTTCCAGGAACAGTAAAGACAGGTTTTCAGTTTGTAAATAAAACGGTCAGCATCGAGCATAAAAAAATGGCCGATAGCTTAGTCTCAATTGTATCTACCCTAGGTTACTCTGGTTACGATAACGCGACCATGTACAGTACAGGTTTATATGCGAAAGCTGGTGAGTACATTGAGATCGATGTACCCAAAAACACCAATGTAAACGAACTTGAAGTGCAGATCGGTGCGCATAGTGATCGCTTAAACTATTGGGTAGCTGGTAAAGAAGATTGGCGCAGAATGCCCATTATCACCAAAAAACAGCAATTGGTAATTGGTAAAAACAGATTGGCATCGCCTTTCGGTGGACTGATTTATATTAATGTTAAACCTAAGGCTGAAAGTAGAAAAATTGACTTCAAAATTAGCCATGCCATTGCTGCACCACTTTTTGTATTGGGAAAAAGTACGCAAAGTGATTGGGAGGGCCAATTAAAGAATAATAAAGCGCCCTGGGGCGAAATGGCCACTGAAAATGTAATTTTGACCTTACCTGATAGTGTATTGCAAACCATCAAAAATCCTGAAGAAGTATTAAAACTATGGGATTTAGTTGTACTTGGAGAACTGGACCTGGCCAATATGCCCGCACCGTTTTATAGGGCTCAACGGATGGTGCCGGATGAACATATTGGCGGAGGGTATATGCACAGCGGCTATCCGATCATGATCCACCATTCACCATCCAGAAAGATGCTCTCGAACGAAATTATGGCCAATCCTGAGTTATTGATGAAACCAAGTAAGGGAGGGGCAAATTGGGGCTTTTTTCACGAAATTGGGCACAATATGCAAAACTTGAACTGGGTTTTTGGTGGCACGACAGAAGTGAGCAATAACTTCTTTTCAATTTATATGTTCGATAGGTTAATGGGCGGACGGGATGATTCGCATACCGGCGTATCAAGTGCAAATACGCAAAAAATGATGAAAAAATATTTTGCCGAAGGTGCGGGTTATGAAAAATGGAAAAGTGATGCCTTTTTAGGATTGATCATGTTCCGCCAGATGCAGGAAGGCTTTGGATGGGAAAGTTTTAAAGCGTTTTTTAAAGAATACCAAAAAATCGGACCAAGCATAGGCAGGTTAAACGATCAGCAAAAACGCGATTTATGGGTAAAAACGTATTCTAATGTGGTGAAAAGAAATTTAGCCCCGTTTTTTAATACCTGGGGTGTAGGCATAAGTGAAGAAACACAGAAAGAACTGAGCGTGCTTCGTGCATGGAAGCCTTATAATTTTCCACCGGTAAACTAACCGTAAGCCATTTTTAATTAACTTAAACTAAATCGTAATGGCAGTAAGTAGGAAAATTGCTTTAAACACAAACGAACAAAGCGGAAATCAACTTCATATTTATGAGGTTAACCCGATTATTTTTTATTCTGGTGAAGCAGACGAACTGAATATCGAGCTTTTAGAATTCAATCATGGCGAATTGATCATTAAATCGCTGTCAACCGCCATTTTAAAAGTGAAAGCGTTGACAATGGAAGATGAAGCATTTACCATTAAATGGAAACAGAACGTTAAAGGTTTAAGAATTACCCTCCCTGATGGACTGATTAATGATGAAGCCAGAGAAAAGTGCACGTTAAAAATTAAGTTTTAAATTCTCGTAGACCTATGAGGTTTTGGGCAATATGTCTGGTAAACCGCATAGGTCTTAAGGGATGTAGCGTTTCTGTCTTGTTTTGCGTTTTAGTTTAAATTAAACAAATGAAACGGACGGTATTTATTTTAACTTCAATTGTACTGGTAATGAGTTTGATATGGGCTTGTACTGATCGCAATGAACCCATGCAGGATGTTGATCAGGCGGAATTAGAAAGGCTTTATAAGGACATTGAAAAATCGGCCCAGCAATTTACCTGTGAAAATGCCGGCGAATGGAACTTCACCGCTATCGGAGCTAAAGCCTGCGGAGGCGCATCAGCTTATATTGCTTATTCTGTAAAAATAGATGAAAGTACTTTTCTGAAAAAGGTTGAACAATTTACCAAACTACAAGCCGATTACAATCAAAAATATGGTGTATATTCTGATTGTGCATTGGTAATACAGCCGAAAGGAGTAACCTGCGATAATGGGAAACCTAAATTTACATATTAATTTTATCTAAATAATTTACTCCGTCACCCTGAACCGAGCCTTAGCGAGCTCACCGAAGGTAATTTAATTCTGGGTCTTTCTAAACAGATTCTGAAACAAGTTCAGAATGACGATCTTGTTTTTAATAAAATTTAAACAGCTCCTCAGTGTATTCGGAAATACCTTTTTTAACTTTACAGTTATTTGATATGTTCTTTTATAAATACCTGAGGGTTGTAAAACCGTTCGTTCAGTTGTTTATTATTAAAAGTTAGCCAGCTTGCACAGCCATAATCATCAAACTTTTTTCTGATTTCTAAATGAAGATGATGATAATCGCCACCATATTTTTTACTTTCCTGAGGGGTAAATAACCTGGCCAATTTGGTGTTTTGATCAACATTTTGGCCATTGCTTACATACACTTCTTTAAGATGTTTGTAAGTAGTAAACATGGTTAGTCCACTAGGTAGTTTATGCCTTACAACAATTGTGCGTTGGTTTTCGCCCAGATGGACAGAGCAGACTATTCCATTGGCCATGGCGTAAACATCAACGAGTTTAGTTTTAGGCTGTGTCGGGTTAATATCAATAGCCGTGTGGATGTGGCCTTTAACATAACTATCTCTATGATCGCCAAAAATGCTGATGATTTTGATATTATTTATTTTTTTACGGTTAGCCACATCAAAAGGAAGAAACCAGTTATCGGCAGTTTTTGTAGGAGCAGTATCGGTATAATAAGGTTTCCAGCGATCGCGATCTTTTTCAATCGTAGGGGTTTCGAATAAAAGCGTCGATAAAAAGATAAATAATAATGTTTTCATGCTAAAGATTTATAAAGCAAGATAATGATTTTATCGGTATAAACTATTTTTATAGTTTAAAAGAGTTGTCAACTTTTATAGGCTTTCGCTGGAAAGTTGACAACTCTGATTTATTTTTTTTCCGTGGTGTCAGACGTTACCATCTGACACTATTTTATTTTTGGTAAACATTTTGATTTGTCGAAAGTCAGATGGTAACATCTGACTGCACCTTTGGAAAGCGAACTAAGCCAAAACGTCTTCTTTCAAAGCCTCTGCTGCTGGATTAACCAGGGTACCAATTAGCTCTGGAACCGGAACATCAGTACTTTCGCTATAACCGTGGGTTAACAACCTTACCCGATTAATGCATACCCTGATAAATTCGGGCACAAACAGATCAAATTTCTGGAATTTAGGAGCCAATTCTGGATTTTCCTGTTGAAATTCTAAAATCACATCTGCCACCTGACGCCAGAATTGTTTTTCATCCAAGCCCACATAACTATGGAAAATGTTACTGAGGTATCTGAAAACGGCATCAAATATCCCTGAAAGGATAAATAAAGGCGCCAGCTCATCATTAATTTCCCTTAAAACATCTACCAGATCATTCGGTAATTTTGCTTTCGATTCTTCTGTTAGTACAATTTCTTCCACAAAATCTTTAATAATAATGCGCTCGGGTACGCCGTTTTTCATCACCAAAATGGTGTTTTCGCCATGCGGACTAAAGAAAAAGGCATGTTTATAAAAAATCCTTAACACTGGCTTTAAATAAGCAGACAGATAGGCATTTAACCAGCTTTCAGCATCCAGGCCAGATTTTTCGATTAACGCCTGTACCATACTTTTACCATTGTCATCTACATAAAGCAGACTCGCCATGGTCATGATGTTTTCACCTTCCAGCAAATAGTTTTCAGCACTTTCGCGCCAGATTGCACCTAAAAACTCCTGATATTGATACGGTGAACCAGGAATTTCACTGTATTGTGGGTGGGTATAGGCTACTGTTGCCACTTCGCCCAAAAGCACCACACGTGTCTGTTTTAAATACTCATCGCCTTGAAGCATGTCTTTTGCCCATTGCGTCACTTTTGGTGCAATAGCCAGTTTTTTAGGTGAAAGTCCTCTGAAAATGGAAGTGTTTAAAATAGAAATGGCCGTTTTTACATAATGTTTTTTAGGCTCACTTACATTAAAGAAAGTACGGATACTGTTTTGACACATGTATTCATCATTGCCTAAACCAACAGGTATAATTAAATTATGGGCAATATCGTGTGCCAGTTGTAATACGATTTTATTGTTCCACTGCCACTCGTGTACTGGGATAAAAAAATAATCTTCAGGTGGTAACTGTTGTTGGATTAATACCTGATTAAAATCGTAAACCTGCTTTAAGCTGAGTTCTTCATTATAAAAAGAAAATGGAGAAATACTTTCGATACTTTTAAATTCTGCTCTTGTTTTATGTACCGCTAACCAAGCCAATTGTGTTCTTTGAGCAGCTTCTGGAGCATATTTACCTTGATCGCTATGGTTAAAACCGATACGTCCTTTGTTGATGGTGGCCCAGGGATGCCCATCCATTTGATGTTCGATGGTTTGGTAATCAGCATTGGCTAATTCATCAGCGGTTAACCTGCCTTTTTGATGAATGTAAGCATCGGCATATAAGGTATTTAGGGTTTCTTCAACAAAATGTGCCAAAGTAAATGGTTTAATGCCAAAAGTTTGCTGTAGTTCGGTATAAAAAGCAGGTGCATTGTTCACGGCTACACTTTCACCATTTACAAATTTTTTGACGCTCTGTTTATCGATATGCAGGTAATCTAAAGCACGTTGCTGACCTGAAAAAGTATAATAAATCTCATCAGAATCGGTAGTGAGGCGGAAATCAGAATTTCCTTGTTCATCTGTATTGATCAGCATTGGTTCGGCTAATTTTTCGTGCATCAACTCTACGATCGATTTTGCGATGTAGTTGCGGTTTACTTTATCCCAGATTTCTTTATTTAAGGGTTTTATGTGATTGAAGTTGTTGTAATTCATAGTATTAATTTTTTATTTGTGTTATTTCAGAGTTGATTGTGATCTCTGTGAAATACTGTCATGTTGGGCCTGTCGAAACACATTCAAAAGTATTTAACTAAGTTCTTCGACAAGCTCAGGATGACAAATCTTTGGTTTGGTCTGGATTTTAAATCCCGACCAACATGCTCAATTTAATCTTCAGATAACTGAAGCGCTGCGTTAGATAATTCATTTTCCTGTATTTCATCTGCTACGCTAAATTGCTGGAAAGCAATCCGTTTTTCTACATTATAGATTTCGAAGCCTAAAATGGCATTGATAATGGATGCATTGCGATAGGCACCCATGCCCAGATCAGGTGTTACGAAACCGTGGGTATGCAGTTCAGCATTTTGAACAAAGATTTCGTTTCCGTTTACATCAATAGCATAGTTGCGGTGTACCTGAAAAAGCCCATCGGCATTACGTGCGATACGGTCGTTTATCCCTGATAAGAAACCAGGCTCGTTATATTTGTAACCGGTTGCCAATACTACAAAATCAGTATCAACGGCAAAATCTTTTTCGCTTTCGATATGAAAAAAATCAAGCTCGTATGTGCCGTCTGTTTTTACCGTTAAATTGTTCAGTTGACAGTTGGGCATCAATTCAGCATTAATTTTTTCTCCATCAACACTCAATTCGTAAAGTTTATCGAAAATCTGGTTAATCAGTTCGAAGTTTATGCCTTTAAACAGCGAATTTTGTTTTCCTAAAAGCTGTTTGCGTTTGGCATCACTCAGATTATAAAAGTGGTCTACATATTCTGGAGAAGTAAGCTCAAGTGTCAACTTAGAATACTCCATCGGGAAAAAGCGATCAGGTCGGGTAAACCATTTTAATTTTAAACCATTCTCCGTTTCAGGCAATAAATCGTAGAAAATTTCGGCTGCACTCTGTCCAGAGCCAATTATCGATACCTTTTTTTGCTCTAGTAAAGTAGATTTAAACTTTAAATACGCTGAAGAGTGTATCGCGTTTTTATGAACGGGTGTAATAAAGCTGGGGACTTTTGGGGCTGTTCCTGTTCCGAGTACGATTTTCTTGGTAAAAATAGTTTCGCTTGCTTGCGTTACCTGATCAACTTTTTCTACTTGATAAACACCATCAATATAATTTACACTGGTTACTTTCTGTCCGAAATGGCAGTTTTGCAGGTGATTAATCGCCCATTTGCAATAAGCATTATATTCCTTTCGTAATACAAAAAAATCTTCCCTGATATAGAATTTATACAGGCGGTCTGTTTGTTTAAGATAGTTTAAAAAGCTGTACGGACTGGTTGGATCGGCCATGGTAACCAGATCGGCCATAAAGGGAACCTGTAGGGTGGCATCGCTTAACATCATGCCGGGGTGCCAGTTAAATTCGCTCGCCTGATCTAAAAATAAAGTTGTTAAGCTACTAATAGGGGCACATAGTGCCGCTAAACCCAGGTTGAATGGACCTATACCGATCCCTACAATGTCGTATATTTTTTGATTCTGCATTTAAATTTCCTCCGTTTCAAATTCTGATGATTTAGCCATGGCATATGCCTTCGCCTCAGGGAATTTTTCCCAATACCATTGGCGGTGACAGAAGGTAAGATTGGCCATTTTGTAAGGCATCTGGATCACTTTTTCTAATTTAAATCCTAGTCTGGTTACAAAAATGTGCATCGCGCGACTTTCAACAGCTGCTTCGCCAATGCATTTACCTACTTCGGGCTGTTCAAAAATGAAATCCATTAAGGCCTGACCGGTTTCGAAGCTGAACTTTTTATCTTTATCTGTTGGTGCAATCAGTAAATGCGCACCATAATCGGTCGTTAAAGCTTCGTAGCAGGCACCTACACCATCGCGCATAGGCCAGTAGGGCTCTATGGTAAATGTGGGTTCGCCATTTATTTCGCCGATAAAACTGTGCGATGAATCGTTTGGTAATAAAGTTCTATAGAATAGCTCTAAACCCCTAATCGGTCCATCCATCTTCCAAATGGGTTTGGCATGTTCCTGGTTAAACCAATCATGAACCATTTCCAGATCGCGGTCGATATTAAACGGACGGATATTGATTGTTACATTTTCTTTAGGGAAAAACCTGCTGTAGAGCACCTCTTTGGTTTTCGGTTTGATCAGGTTTTCGGAGAAGAAATATTTAGATAAAGGATTCGGAAATTCACGGTAAATAGCCGGATTATCGATAGGTGCACTGGCCTCGTCGATATTACATAAATTGGTAAGAAGGTTACCTTTTACCTCCCAACTGCGGCGGTTAATAATGTAATCTACCAGGCCTGTTGTATCGCTGTTTTCGAACTGTTTAAACTCCAGGTAAACGAGATCGATCAAGGTTTTTTCGTCGGCCAAATTGTTGCTGGCGATGGCATTTAAAACACCTAATATGTTATTGATGAGTAAGTAATAGGTGAGTTTAGGGATAATGTATTTGTTCGGTACAATCGAACCACTTTCTGCAGCAATGCCAGGCAATACCTTTTCTAATATCTCGGCTTTGGCATCACTAAAGAAAAAGCCCTGATTATCCCTAAAATAAAGTTTTGCGGGATAATAATCATTATCCAGTTCTACCATCACATTTTGCTGGTGGAACTCAAAAGCCATCCCAAAATTATTGTAAAGCCCAACAATCGGTGCAACACAAAGGTGCAGGTATTGTTTAAACCAGTTAACAGCAGTGTGCGCAACCGTTTTGTTTTTGCTGATCGCTGCTTCTTCAATGATGTTTACAATTCTTGGTTTTTGGCCTAACAAAGCATCCTGACAAAGTGCGGCTAACAAGGTTACATTTTTTTCGGCCCCTTCTCCCTCAAAAGGATTGTGCCTGATACTGATGTTGAAACCATCAATGGTTTCGCCTTTATAATTTACGGTGATAAATGCAGGGTCGGTAATGAATTCAATTTCAGGGAATTCAGCTTTGGCCGCTTTGCCGTATTCGGTTTTTAGAAGTTTACTTACATCATAGCCACGGTGAAGCTCTCTAACTAGGTTTACCCTTTGCGAGTTGGTTATTTTTACGTGTAACGAAAATTTAAGCATCCAATCGCTCGATGCATGGTAAACTGTCCTTACCGAAGATGTTGGTGTATATAATTCTCCAAAATGCCCGAGATAAAACAAGAGCTTTTCTTCCTGCATCGCTTTTACGCTAGGGAGGGTAAGCAGGTATTCGGCCTCCCATGGGTGCATAGGTACCACCTTATGGCCAGGGTGTTGATCGATTAAATGAATGATTTCAGCATGGTTACTATCTAACAATTCAATTCTGAAAAGATCGGTCATGTCAAAACCTTCCGCATTTTTCTCCACAATATTTTCGGCAGAAATTAGGAAATAGGCCAGCTGGAAACGACCCTGTGTTTCTGGTGAATATTTAAAAAGCTCTTCTTTACCGTTAAAGCCAGATCTCCCTTTAGGAAGAGGATGTGCATTGTGACCTAAAAACAAGGATTGCTCAGCCTCAATAAAATTCATTTTAACAAAATTTGCAGGCCTGCCATTCTGTTTGAAGAACGATAAAAATGCTTCAAGATTTTCTACGCTGTTGGCTAAACGTTGTTTTACCAGGTTGGCATCAACATTCGGAAATTCTTCAGCACTGAACTGGATGGCCAGTTCCATAAACCTGTAAATGTTAATCGGACTGATTGCATCTGTAGCAACATTACGTTCGATTATAGGGAAATTAAACACATGCCTGCCACTATCAGCATAAAATTTTAAAGGTGCATATACTTCGAAACCAATGTCCGTAAAATCGAACCGGATACGCAGGCGATCGGTAGTGTCAACCAAATAATTGGCTAAAGCCTCATCATATTTAGGTATACCTAGATAACGGCTCCAGTTGTTGAATTCTCTGCAATAACTGTTTAAAAGTGCATTAAAATTAGTTTCTTCTGAAATCTGCTGAAGCCTGATTGAGTCTAACGTATTCGTTTCCATGTTTTTTAATGATTTTAATAATGTTTTCAATATCGCTGATGGTAGTAAGCGGGTTTAGTAGTGTAAATTTGAGGTAGAATTGATGGTTAATCTTGGTGCCGGCAACTAAAGCCTTCCCTTGATTAAACATGGCTTTTTTGATGTACTGGTTCATGGCACAGACATCTAGCTGCACATTTTTTGGACGATAACGGAACACCAGGGCGCTGATGTCTGATTCGTTCATCAGCTCAAAATCATTGTCTGCGTGCAAGAGATCGGCAATTTTGGCTGCGGTTTCGATAATGGTATCAAAATAACCACCCAATTTGTTCCTACCCATCATCCGTAGTGTAAACCATAGCTTTAAAGCATCAAAGCGTCGGGTGGTTTGTATTGATTTGTTTACCTGATTGGGTAAGCCATCCTCATCATGATCTTTTGGATTTAAATAATCGGCATGGTGCGTAATCAGGTTGAAAAAGTTTTTGTCGCGTACGAGGAAACCGCTGCTGCTTACCGGCTGGAAGAAAGATTTATGGTAATCGACCGTAACCGAGTGGGCCATTTCGATACCGTTCAACAAACTGCGGTATTTATCCGTTAGCAGTAGGCCACAACCATAAGCGGCATCGATGTGGAACCAGGTGTTGTATTTTTTGCTGATAGAAGCAAGTTCTTTCAGTGGATCAACATTTCCGAAATCGGTAGTTCCCGCTGTACCTACAATGGCAATAGGAATGTTGCCCTGATTAATTTCCCGCTTGATGGCATCTTCCAGTAAAACGGTATTCATTCTAAAGCTGCGGTCCGTTTTGATCTTGATTACCGATTTTTCGCCCAAACCTAAAAGGGAAGCATTTTTCTGAATACTGAAGTGCGCTTTTTCGGAAACAAAAATCCTGAAACGAGCCGCTTCCCGGGGCAATCCCTCTACTTTAATGTTGTGGTTTAGTGCCGTGATGGAATAATAATCGCGGGCCAATAACAGCCCCATTAAATTGCTCTGGGTGCCACCGCTGGTAAAAATACCGTCTGCTTTTTTGCTGTAACCAATCTGGTCGCAAGTCCATTCGATCAGCTTTTGTTCAATTAATGTACCCCCGGCACTTTGGTCCCAGGTATCGATTGAAGAATTGATGGCCGAAATCATGACCTCGGCAGCTACCGCTGGAATCACGATCGGACAGTTTAAGTGTGCAATGTAGGCAGGGTGGTGGAAGGCAACCGCATGGCTGGTGTAAAGCTGTTCAACTTCTTTAAGCAAAGCATCGTAATTGTCGTGCGTTTTTTCAAATTCAATCGAATCAAACAGCGGTCTTAATTCCGACGGAGATACACCACTAAAAGGCTGTTGATTGTTGTTGAGGAATTTTTTTACCGCCTGGGTAACTTTTCCTACTGCATGCAGGTACTCTGCTTCATTTTCGTGGTGAAAGATTTCCTTGGTCGGACTTTCCGTAAGGAAATCAATAAGTTCATGTTTTTCGAGGTCTGATGTGAACATTAGTTTTTCAATTTTTCAAAGGATTAGGGTTTAAAAGGCAATAAAATTACAGGGGCATAACACGCTATATTTTTCAAATAACATTTGGTTTTGAGCGGTTCAAATAGGTGAGCGGTTTCAACAATAATTCTGGTTGCTAAGGTATATTTTTATTTAGATTGATTAAAAATAATAATTAAAATATTTTTAACACATTGTTAGTAAGTTGTTTAATTACTAATACTTAACCGTTTTAGTATAGCGTTGAATAAAAAAATAAAATATTTTATTTGGATTTAATCTAAATAAATGATTGCTTTGCGCAAAAAAAAAGTCATACCATTAATGAAACCAAATAATTAAAAATGAAAAATCTATACTTAATTGCGATCTTGATCTGTGGATTTATCTTAACTGGTAGAGCACAAACTGTTACCGGGAAGGTAATTGGAGAAACCGCGCCGCTTGCGGGGGCAAATATTAAAGTTGAAGGCAAAAATGCTTCGGCTACAACAGCTGCCGATGGTAGCTTCGAATTGAAATTAACCGAAGGTGCTTACAAATTACAGGTAAGTTATGTAGGCTATACAACAATACTGCAAAAAGTGAGTTTGGCTAAAGATCAGACCGTTAATTTGACCCTTTATTTAAGCCCAACGTCGAATATGCAAGAAGTTGTGGTGGTTTCATCGCGTAAACCGACCAAAATCAGCGAGATACCGGGTACCGTTTGGGTAGTAGACGGTGCGAAAATTCAGGAGCAGGCCAGAGCAGGGATCCCGCTTAAACAAACCTTAGCGCAATTAATTCCGAGTTTGGATGCCGGTCCGGAAGGACGCACCAACTACGGACAGAACCAACGTGGCAGAGATGCATTGGTGATGATTGATGGAGTATCGTTAAACAGTACCCGTGGTGTAAGCCGTCAGTTCGAATCGATAGATCCTTTCAACATCGAGCGTATCGAGGTTTTATCTGGAGCAAGTGCAGTTTATGGCGGTGGTGCAACAGGTGGTATTATCAACATCATTACTAAAAAAGGACAGGACAGTCAACCAAGTTTTACTACGCAAGTTGGTGTACGTAGTGGTTTAAAAGAAAAAAGTGATCATGATGTACGTGTAGCACAGGCCATTTCTGGTGGGAACAAAGATTGGAACGGACGCATTGGTATGGCTTTCCAAAAAAACAATGCAGCTTATGGTGCAGATGGAAAACAGATTTTTACCGATATTACACAAACCGATTTACAGTATAACCAATCGTTCGATTTTTTCGGAAGTACTGAATTTAAATTGACTGAGTATCAAAAACTATCCGTGAACGCTCAATACTACAATTCGGGTTACCGTGGAGATAAAGATCTTTTCTTGGGCGCAAATTATGGTGGATTATTATCAAATCCTGCACTTTTAGAAATGAGAAATGGATACTCATCAGATGTTGATCCAAAAACAAGCAGAGCCAATATCAATGTCAATTATCAGGCTAGCGATATTTTGGGTGGTCAAACACTTTATGTACAGGCGGCAGCAAGAAACGAACAATTTAGCTTTCACCCATTCCCAGGGCAAGCGGCAATACCACAAAGACTTTACAGTGGTTCATCCATCCAAAATACAAATTACAGTGCTTTAAAACTGGTATTAAACAAAGACTGGAACAGATTGAACCTTACTTATGGTATTGATGCAGATAACGAAAACTTTAACGCACAGCAAGCCCTGTTCGATAGGACAAAAGCCTTTGCATCTGGTGGTTTAAACAATAGCACAATAGCCACTATTGCCCGCTATCCTAATTTCAGGGTAAATGGTTTATCAGGCTTTTTACAGGCACAGGTTAAAGTAACCGATTTTTTAAGCCTGTCTGGAGGTGTGCGTCAGCAGCGTATGTTTGTTAAAGTTGGCGATTTTGTAGGCACCGCTGCTTCTGTACCTTTGGCTTATGGTGTAGGCAGAACAGCTACGGCTATTGCTGGCGGTGAAAACCATTACGATGTAAACTTGTTAAACGGTGGTTTAGTATTTAAAATTAATGCAGCTCAACAAGCGTGGCTTAATTTCTCGCAAGGCTTTAACTTGGCAGATCCGGCAAAATATTACGGACAGGGCACTTATACCTTGGTAGGCACCAACTATAATTTAGGTAGTTCGATCAATGTTGGAAGTTCTCCTTTAACCGGTATCAAAACAGAACAGTACGAAGCTGGTTACCGTTACCGCACGGGTGTTTTTAATGCGCAGGTAGCTGGTTTTTATGCCTTATCTGATAAAAATGTAAAAACCAATAGCACATTTAATATCGAAGTTTTTGATGAAAATGTAAGAAATTTAGGTGTTGAAGGTTCACTATCATTAAATCTGAAAAATGGTTTCGAAGCTGGTGTAAATGGTTTGTACATTAAAACACAGAAACAAAATGCTGATGGTACCTGGTCATTACAGGATGTAACTGTTGCAAGTCCATCAAAAATTGCGGGTTATCTGGGGTATAACGGAAAAGTTTTTGGAATAAAGGCACAGGCCTTCCACTCATTTGATTCGAAAGGTTATGCTGCAGTCGGAAATGTTGTGGTTCAAAATGAGTTAAAAGGCTTCACCACTGTTGATTTATTGGGTTCGGTGAAATTATTTACCGGAAGTTTATCATTTGGTGTACAAAACCTGTTGAACAAAAATTACCAAACCATTTGGAGCCAACGTTCGGTATTGTTGTATCAAGCTTTGGCAAAACCAGAAACCTTTTATTATGCAGGCCGCGGCCGTACGTATAATTTAACTTATACGCTTAATTACTAAGCTAAATTTATCGGTCGTCATCTCGACTGGAGCGTAGCGGAATGGAGAGATCTATCTTAATAGATTTCTCGGCTTCGTTGCAATTCGTTCGAAATGACGACCTTTTTGTTAGAAAGAATAGTTGGCAATAACGGTTTTATTTCTTCTTCAATTCTATCACCGTAATCTCCGGCCAGATCCCAATCCGGCCTGAAAAACCCAGAAAGCCAAATCCTCTGTTTACATTAAGGTATCTTCCGTTTTCGGTTTTAATGCCCGCCCAATGTTTATAACGGTATTTTACCGGACTCCACTTAATCCCAAAAGCTTCGATACCAAACTGCATACCGTGTGTATGACCAGCCAATGAAAGTTGGATTTTTGAAGGATAATTTTTTACCTGCGCATCCCAATGCGAAGGATCGTGCGATAACAGGATTTTAAAATCGTTAACTGAAGTATTCTGAAGCGCTTTGTTTAAGTCTCCACGTTCTCCAAAACCAATCCCCCAATTTTCTATTCCGGCGAGTATAATTTTATCTCCGTTTTTATGCAATTCTACATGTTCATCCAATAATAGCTTAAAGCCAAGTTCTTGATGGTAAGCTTTTAACTGATTCAGATTCTGTATTTTATCTGCTTCCATAGGCCATTTAATATAATCGCCATAATCGTGGTTCCCTAGGACAGAAAATTGTCCGAAAGGGGCTTTAATCTGCGAAAAATGCCCAATATAGGGCGCAATCTCCGAAGCAGCATTATTTACCAGATCGCCGGTAAAAACAAATAGGTCACTCTTTTGGGCATTAATCATATCAATCCCTTTTTGCACTGCTTTAGGGTTGGTAAAACTTCCGGCATGTACATCCGAGATCTGTGTTAGGGTAAAACCATCAAAACTGGCAGGAAGATCATCAAAATATAAAGTGTGTTTAATTACGCGGTAAGCATATTTTCCTTGGGTAATGCCATAAGCGAATAAGGCGATGGTTAAACAGAACATCACAAATGCAAAATCGACCCAGTAATTACTACGGCCCAAAATGTGAAAACCTTCGGGTTGGAAATTGGTCGACAAACCTAACAGCAAGCGGTAAACATCACCGAGCAGGAGGAAAAAAGCGAACACGATTTCTGCGACAAAGATAATCAGAAAAGCATGACTGATGATCTGGAAAAACCTGTTCATTCCCTGGATGCGCATTTGCTGAATAGCATATAGCAAAGCAAAAGTTAGCCCCACAATAAAAACCCAGAAAATAGGACTGAGCCAGGTAGATTGATTAATGGTACCCAGGCCAGACAAAACGTAAGCATTAAGGGCAAAAAATATAATAGCCACGATGATGAGCGGCAATAGATTGAGTTTTCTTTTCATTATTAAAAATCTGTAAATCAGAATATGTGGTAAAAATAGAGTTTAAACGCTGGTAATTAGTTACTGTTACGGTTACCGATTATTTTTACGCTCGTTTGATTAAAGTGATTATCGTTATTATGCGTTATATTTATGAATATGATAGTATGTTGAATTAAAATCAACTTCCTGTTGCATATTTTATAATTTACTTTCTTTTATTAGCTTTGTGCAAATATGCTGTCCAAAAAAACAAAGTATGCCATTAAAGCGCTTGTTGCGCTTGGTAAAAATTTAGATAAACCACCAATGCAAATTTCAAAAATTGCAGAGGAGGAGCATATCCCGAAAAAATTCCTGGAGCAAATTCTGCTCGATCTGCGTAACGCGGGCTTTTTATACAGTAAAAAAGGTGCAGGCGGTGGTTATAGCCTAAACAAAAAACCTGAAGAGATTTTATTGGTACATGTAATGCGTGTAACGGATGGGCCTATTGCCATGGTTCCCTGTGCAAGTTTAAACTTTTATCACAAATGTGATGAGTGTGTAGATGAGAAAACATGCGGAATCAGAAGCGCCTTTATCGATGTTAGAGATGCTACCCTTAAGGTGTTAACAGAAACGAGCATTGCTGATGTAATCGGTAGAGAGGATAATCTGAAAATCGGTATCGTTAATTTATAATATTTATTTTCACGTGGCCCAATCCGTCATGCTGAACTTGTTTCAGCATCTATGAAGATATATCTTACACGTGGCAGATTTTAAAATATTAATCCCAAAATTCATTTTATTGAGTTTGGGATTTTTTTTTGGGGGAAATGAAAGTTCAGTTTTTCATAGGGGGTTTCAGTCCCGCTCTCCGTTTGTAGTGCCAGCGTGAAGCCGGCAGCTACCACTGCAATCGGGTTTATTTAACAGCGATAGTAGCACGATCGAGAGTCCAGACCTCGCAGGTTTTCGAAACCTGCGAGGTCTTGTTTCCGCGTTAGGGATTGTAAGGGTTCAGTACCGATTAAGTATCGGCCCAAATCAGTTGGCAGTTAGCAGTTTTAAGCTAATAATTAAAGAATTTAACTTATAGATTTCTCCATTTCGCTACGCTCCAGTCGAAATGACGTTTTATTTATGTAAATTTTTTCATAATAAATTACGACTATTCCTATATACTTTATATATTTGGCATATGAATTTCAATTTTATACCTAACAAATTAATCGCTATGCAAATAATGTGTTGTTGTAAAACGCAGTAATAGGAGCCTACAGATAATTTTAAGTATAAAATATGGAATGCTTCTCGGTAATAGGGAAGCATTTTTTGAATAAAGCTAACAACACATATGCAAAGTTTCAGAACAGAACTCGAAAATCCGATTGTCGAGCAGGACATTATCGATTTAGAGAATAAGATTAAAGCTTTTAGAGATGGAACCATCCACGACGAAAAGTTTAGAAGCCTCCGTTTAGCACGCGGTGTTTACGGTCAAAGACAACCTGGCGTACAAATGGTGCGTATTAAATTGCCTTTTGGTAAGGTAACTTTTAAACAGTTGTTACGTATTGCAGATATTGCTGATGAGTACGGAAGTGGAAATTTACACTTAACTACCCGTCAGGATATTCAGATTCACTATGTGAGTTTAGACCGTACTCCAGAACTTTGGGCTAAATTAGAACAGGATGATATTACGCTTCGCGAGGCTTGTGGAAATACGGTACGTAACGTAACGGCTTCTCCAAATGCTGGAATCGATGCTGAAGAACCTTTTGATGTTTCGCCTTATGCGCAGGCGGTATTTGCTTACTTTTTGCGTAACCCGATCTGTCAGGAAATGGGAAGAAAGATTAAAATTTCATTTTCTTCGAGCGATAGAGATACTGCGTTTAGCTACATTCACGATTTAGGCTTTATTCCTAAAATTAACGAAAATGGCGAACGTGGATTTAAAGTTTTATTTGCAGGTGGTTTAGGAGCACAACCATTTTTGGCCAATGCAGTACACGAATTTTTGCCTGAAGATCAATTGATTCCTTTTACAGAATCTGTTCTTCGTGTGTTCGACCGTTATGGCGAACGTACCAACCGTAATAAAGCACGTTTAAAATACCTGGTTCAAAAATTAGGTTTAGAAGAAGTTTTACGTTTGGTTGCCGAAGAGCGTATTGCCAACAAAGTAAAAACGTTTAAAATAGATATTAATACTGTACCCCAGCCAACTTTGCCATTAGCGCAAGAATACCCTGCGGTAGAAATATTAAACGAAGCCCATTACAAACATTGGTTAGCCACTAACGTAATTGAGCAAAAACAAGCCGGATTTTATGGCGTTTATGTAAAAGTTCAGGTAGGGGATATCAAAACTGATAAAGCAAGGGCTTTTGTTGATGCCATCAGGTTATATGTGGCTGATGAAATCAGGATTACCCAAAACCAGGGTTTGTTGTTAAAGTTTGTACGTAAAGAAGCGTTACCTTCGTTATATGCGGCTTTAAATAAAATAGGTTTTACTACGGCAGGCTTTGATAGTTTGGCTGATATTACCACTTGTCCTGGTACCGATACCTGTAATCTGGGTATTTCGAACTCGATGACCCTGGCAGAAGTTTTAGAAGAGGTGATTTATACCGATTTCCCTGAGTTTATCTACGAGAAAAACATCAAGATCAAAATCAGTGGATGTATGAACTCTTGCGGTCAGCATGGTTTGGCAGAGATCGGTTTCCACGGAAGTTCGGTAAAAGCTGAAGGAAAAGTTGTTCCGGCAGTTCAAGTGATGTTGGGCGGTGGTACTGTAGGTAATGGTGTGGGTAGAGTAGCAGAACGTGTAATTAAAGTGCCTTCTAAACGTGCAACAAGTGTTTTACATTTCATTTTGAATGATTTTAAAGCCAATAACCTGGAAGGTGAGAACTTTCACCAATATTATGATAGAAAAGGTAAAGACTATTTTTATCAGTTGTTAAAACCGCTGGCTGATTTAACTAACCTTAAAACAGAAGAATTTGTAGATTGGGGTCATGTAGAAGAGTTTGTAACTGCAATTGGTGTAGGCGAGTGTGCCGGTGTAGTGATCGATTTAGTTGCTACTTTATTGTTAGAAGCTGATGAAAAATTTGATTGGGCAAAGCAAAACCTGGATAAAGGTGCTTATGCCGATGCCATTTATCATACTTACAGCACTTTTGTAAGCGCAGCAAAATCTCTATTGTTAGATAAAGGCGTAAACAGCAGCACACAGGTAGGTGTGATCCGTGAATTTGATAACCACTATGTAGAAACTGGAGAATTTAATTTATCGACCAATTTCTCTGACCTGGTGTTACAGATCAATAAAAATGAACCAACAGCTGAGTTTGCTCAGAAATATTTCGAAGAAGCGAATCAGTTTTTAAACCAGATTAAGGAAAAAAGGGCAGTATTAGTGAAATGAGATTTGAGACAATAGATAGGAGATTTGAGAACCGCAGAAGCTAACGCCATGCGGCAAACAACGCTCCTCATCCAGTCATTCAAATTCAATAATTAAAAAGAAACATGGTTAATCAAAATAAAGAATCAAAAATAACCCTTTTAGGTGCAGGTCCTGGAGATCCTGATTTATTGACATTGAAAGGGGTTAAAGCGTTGCAAACTGCAGATGTGGTTTTGTACGATGCCTTAACCAACGAAGCTTTATTGGAGCATGCTCCGGCAGAAGCCATTAAAGTTTATGTAGGAAAACGTTCAGGTGAGCATTCTTATCCTCAGGATACCATTAATAAATTAATGATCGATTATGCCTTAAACTACGGCCACGTAGTGCGTTTGAAAGGTGGAGATCCATTTGTTTTTGGCAGAGGTTACGAAGAATTGGATTATGCAGCTTCATACAGCATTCCGGTGAGTGTTATCCCTGGTATTTCGAGTTCTATTGGTGTACCGGGCTTGCAGCAGATTCCGGTTACACACCGCGGTATGAGCGAAAGCTTTTGGGTAATTACCGGAACAACCACTTCGGGAGAGGTTTCGGCTGACATTTACCAGGCTGCACATTCTAATGCAACTGTTGTGGTACTTATGGGACTAAAAAAATTACCTAAAATTGTGGAGATTTTTAAAGCCGCTGGTAAACACCATTTACCAACCGCAGTGGTTCAGAACGGATCGGCAGAAGATGAAAGATTGGTTGTTGGCGTGGTTGAAACCATAGAAGGTTTAGTACAACAAGAAAATATTAAAGCACCTGCTTTATTAATTTTTGGAGAAGTTGTATCATTACATCCATCATTTAAGAAATTAATTAAACAATATGCAAGTATTGCCTAACCAACCTGATAATGCAGCATCTTTTTCTGAAGAAGAAAAAGGTAACCAGCTCTTTCCAGTTTTTGTAAAGCTGAACAAGCTGCGTACATTATTAATTGGTGCAGGAAATATTGGGCTCGAGAAGTTAACGGCGATCGTGAATAATAGCCATAGTGCTACCATTACGATTGTTGCAGAGCTAGTATCGCCAGAAGTTTATGCGCTTATCGCAAATTATCCGCTGATAAAAGTTAAACAGAAAAGTTTTGATGTAGATGATCTGAATGACATTGATATTGTTTTCGCGGCAACCAATAACAATATTTTAAATGAAGAGATCAGAAAGGTGACGCATGAGCGTGGCCTGTTGATCAACGTGGCTGATAAGCCAGAACTTTGCGATTTCTACTTGGGATCGATTGTTCAAAAAGGTGATTTAAAGATTGCCATTTCTACAAACGGCAAATCGCCAACTATTGCCAAACGTTTAAAGCAGATTTTAAATGAAGGTTTGCCTGCCGAACTTGATGAAACGCTACAGAATATGAGTGCTTTGCGTCAGACTTTAAATGGCGATTTTTCGGCAAAGGTTAAAAAATTGAATAAGGTTACCCAAAGTTTAATTAACCCTAAAAAAAGTTTTGCCGAGCAAAATATTAAATGGTTAATCTGGGCCGCCTCAGTTTTACTAATTGGTGCTATCGGGTTTTCTTTGTGGAATACCGAGCCAGAATTTCAGGCTTTCCTGATCAATATTGATCCTTTATTCTATTGGTTTTTAGGTGCCGGGTTTTTATTCGCATTAATTGACGGAGCAATTGGCATGTCGTATGGTGTTACTACTGCATCGTTCTCATTAGCGATGGGTTTACCTCCTGCATCGGCAAGTATGGCCATTCATATTTCTGAGGTAATGAGCAATGGAATTGCAGGTTGGATGCATTACCGTATGGGTAACGTAAACTGGAAATTATTCAAAATTTTAATCCTTCCTGCTATAATCGGTGCTGTTTTAGGTGCCTATATCCTTTCTTCATTAGAACATTATAGTGCTTATGTGAAGCCTATTGTGGCGGTTTACACCTTGTTTTTAGGCGGAATCATTTTAATGAAAGCTTTCAATGTGAAAAGAAAAAAAGCCGATCAAAAAATTAAAAAAATTGGTTTATTGGGTTTTGTTGGTGGTTTTATCGATGCAGCCTTTGGTGGTGGCTGGGGTTCGATCGTATTATCGAGCTTAATTGCAGGAGGCCGTCACCCATTATTTTCTTTAGGTACCGTAAAAATCAGCCGCTTTTTTATAGCCACCTTAAGTTCCCTTACATTTTTTACCATGTTAGGTGGCAAACACTGGGAAGCCGTTGTAGGTTTAATTATCGGTAGTGCAATTGCATCACCAATAGCCGCAAAAGTATCGAACAAAATTTCTGCAAAAACCATTATGGTTGCCGTGGGGATTATTGTGATGATTGTGAGTTTGCGCAGTGTAATTATGTTTATTTTAAAATTAATATAGTGATGGAGAACCTAGAGGAGATAAAAGCAGCACTGGCAGGTTTAAGTACAATTGATAAACTGAAATTTTTAGCAGATAAATATGCCGGCCATATTATATTTTCGACCAGTTTTGGCTGGGAAGATCAGGCGATTACACATTTAATTTTTTCAAATAATATTCAGATCAAGGTTTTTACTTTAGAAACCGGACGTCTGTTTCCAGAAACCTATTACGTTTGGAACCGCACCTTAGAAATTTATAATAAACCCATTCATGCCTATTATCCGCAAAATGAGCTGTTGCAGGATATGGTGAATACAAAAGGCCCGAGCAGCTTTTACGAATCGGTAGAGAATAGGAAAGAGTGCTGTTATATCCGTAAAATTGAACCTTTAAAAAGAGCATTAAAAGGTAATGAGATATGGATAACAGGAATCAGGGCCGATCAAAGTGCCAACCGTGAAGATATGCACGATTTAGAATGGGACGAAGGCAATCAATTGGTTAAATTCCACCCTATTTTCGATTGGACTTTAGATGATGTGAAAACCTACATTAAAGAAAATAACATTGTTTACAATACCCTGCATGATAAAGGTTTTCCGAGTATTGGTTGCGCCCCATGTACAAGAGCAGTACAGCCAGGCGAAGATTTTAGGGCCGGTAGATGGTGGTGGGAAGACCAGAGTAAAAAAGAATGCGGCTTGCATGCTACTTAAGGTATAAGGCTGAAGGCTAAAAGGTAGAAGGTTTATATTCCTTATTGAATGAAACGTTGGAATATCCCAACATTCAAACCTTTCAAACATTTTTAACAACAATAACAACAAATATAACAAGTTGAATAATTGAGCAATTTAACATTCAATCATTCAACATTTAAACATTCCAACAATTGAAATGAGTACATATAATTTTGATTATTTAGATGAACTAGAGGCCGAAGCCATTCACATTTTACGTGAAGTAGCAGGTCAGTTTGAAAAACCAGCCTTGTTATTTTCGGGTGGAAAAGATTCAATTACTTTAGTTCGTTTGGCAGAAAAAGCTTTCCGTCCGGGGAAATTTCCTTTCCCTTTAGTACATATTGATACAGGCCATAATTTTGAAGAAACCATCACTTACCGCGATCAGATGGTGGAGCGGATTGGCGAGAAATTAATCATTGGATCAGTACAAGAATCAATAGATCAGGGGAAAGTTGTAGAGCAAACAGGCAAAAATGCCAGTAGAAATGCTTTGCAAACCGTAACCTTACTCGATACCATTGCAAAATACCAGTTTGATGCCTGCATCGGCGGCGCGCGTAGAGATGAAGAAAAAGCAAGGGCTAAAGAACGTATTTTCTCTGTTCGTGATGAATTTGGCCAATGGGATCCAAAACGCCAACGTCCTGAACTTTGGAACATTTACAACGGTAAAATCCATAAAGGAGAAAATATCCGTGTATTCCCGATCAGTAACTGGACAGAATTAGATGTTTGGAATTATATCCGCAGAGAGAAAATAGATCTTCCAAGTATTTATTTCTCGCACGAACGTGATTGTATCACCAGAAATGGTCAGCTGATGGCTGCATCACCTTTTTTAAATATGGATGATGAAGATGTGGTAGAACGCAAACAGGTGCGTTTCCGTACTGTGGGCGATATGTCATGTACTGCTGCGGTAGAATCGGATGCGACTTTGATTGATGACATTATTGCTGAAATCAGCGCTTCGAAAATTTCAGAGCGTGGTGCCCGTATGGATGATAAAGTTTCTGAAGCCGCAATGGAAGACAGAAAAAAGGGGGGATATTTTTAAAGGAGTATTAAGATTAAAAGTATCGAGTAGCAAGATTAATAACCGTCTTGATACTTGATACCAATTACTTAATACTTATGTCTTAATACTACAATAAAATGAACATATTAAAATTTTTCACAGCAGGCAGTGTAGATGATGGTAAAAGTACCTTAATCGGCCGTTTGTTATACGATACAGATTCTATTTTGGCTGATCAATTAGAAGCTTTACAGAGTTCTAATCGCAAAAATGATGACGGAACAATAGATTTAGCCATTTTAACCGATGGTTTAAGGGCAGAGCGGGAGCAAGGTATTACCATTGATGTAGCTTACAAATACTTTCAGACCGAAAAACGCAAATTTATTATTGCCGACACACCTGGCCACATTCAATATACAAGAAATATGGTTACAGGCGCTTCTACAGCCAACCTAGCCATTATCTTAATCGATGCCCGTAACGGCGTGGTAGAACAGACCATCCGTCACTCCTATATAGTTTCCTTATTGGGTATTAAACATGTAGTGGTTTGTATCAACAAAATGGATATGGTTGACTATAGCGAAACCGTTTATAGCGCAATTATAGAAAAATACAAAGTTTTGGCTCAGCAATTAAAGCTTGCCGATGTAACCTATATTCCGGTTAGTGCCTTAAAAGGCGATAACATCGTGCAAAATTCAGGTAACATGGATTGGTATGAAGGAGAGAGTTTGTTACATTTCTTAGAGAAGGTAGATACCGACAATTTAGATAAATCGCAATTGGCCCGTATGCCGGTGCAGTGGGTAATACGTCCACAAACAGAAGCATTGCACGATTACCGTGGTTATGCAGGTAGGGTATTAAGTGGTACCTTTAACTTAAATGATAAAGTTACCGTATTGCCTAGTGGTGCGAGTTCTACGGTTGAAAAAATTGAATTTTTTGATCAGACACCAGATGCAGCTCACGCTGGCCAGTCGGTGATTATTCACTTGAAAGATGATGTAGATATTAGCCGTGGCGATACCATTGTAAATGCTTCGGCATTACCACAGGAATCGAAGCTGATTGAAGCGGATCTTTGCTGGATGGATGGTCGTGCATTAGATACTTCTATCATGTACAATATTCAGCACAACAGTAAAATCACCCGTTGTAAAATCAGCGAGATTCTGCATAAGGTTGATATCAATACACTTGAAAAACATGCTGCTGACGAATTTAAATTGAATGATATTGGCCGTGTGATTATTAAAACAGCTGATGCTTTGGCATTTGATTTATATGATGATAACCGGGCAAACGGTTCAGCAATTTTGGTCGATACACGTACAAATTTAACCGTTGGCGCCTTAATGTTCAGGGCAGCAGTAGAATAAATTGTAAAATGGATAATGGAAATTGATCAATGACCAATAGTGAAAGCTTCAAGGAATATAGATAAAATCTTAATCTTCTTAATTCCTTAATGGTGGAAAATGGATGATGAAAATTGTGAAACGATGAGATCTTTATTTCAGCTTATTGATCCGGAAATCATACAATCCTGAAAATCTTACAGTAGAGAACCACAACCAAATATAATAATGAAGACTTTAGGTTTTTAATCTAAAGTGAAAGCAATTTCAGCGGGGCGCCAAATAGGGTAGCCCCGTTTTTCGTTTGACGATTTTTTTAAGCATTTTAAATATAGACGCTTTAAATTTTTTATATCTTAGTTTAAATCCCTCAGATAATTTTCCGAATAAACCAAAAACTATGCACGCTGGAAAGAAATATACCTTTTTTGAATTTATTGTATGGACCCGACGGGATATTTACCGTTTAACTATTCTCGCCATTATCCCTACTGTACTTTATCATTTTTGTAAGTTTACCTTTCTCTCCATTTCATGGGTTCCGGTAGCACTTTTAGGTACCGCTGTTTCCTTTATCATTAGTTTTAAAAACAATGCCAGTTATTCGCGGCTTTGGGAAGCCAGGCAGATTTACGGCGGAATTATAAATGCGAGCCGTGCCTTTGGGGTAATGGTACGCGATTACCTAGCAGTTCAGGATAAAACAACAGATGTTCAGATCATTTTTTACCGTCATTTTGCCTGGTTAACCGCCCTTCGGTTTCAGTTAAGAGAGCCAAGGGCATGGGAAAATGCGAACGACCCCCGCAATATTGAGTACGCCAGATTGTACCATGTTTCCGAAAAAACTGATAAGTTAGAGGATACACTATCGAAATATCTTTCAGTAGATGAATTGAAGTACATTTTAAGCAAGAAGAATAAGGCCACCCAATTAATGGCTTTGCAATCGAGCCACATTAATAAATTGGCATCTGCCGGAAACTTATCCGATTTACAATTACAATCCTTGCAAAACTCAATTACCAGTTTTTATGATAACCAGGGTAAAGCCGAAAGAATTAAAAACTTTCCATATCCGCGCCATTTTTCATCGATAGCCACCATTATGTTAAACCTGTTTGTGTTTTTAGTACCCTATGGCCTTTTAAATGAATTTAACAAATTAGGCAATGGTACTTTGATTGAGGGTTATTCCATTTGGTTAAACGTTCCGTTTGCGATTTTACTCACCTGGGTTTTTAACTCTTTGGATATTGTTGGCGAAAGTTCTACAAATCCTTTTGAGGGAAGCGCCAATGATGTACCCATTACCAATATCTCGCGGACAATAGAAATCGACATGAGGGATATGCTTGATGAAACTGACCTGCCTCCCGTGCTAACACCAGAAAATAGCATACTGATGTAAATTTCCATTATGGAAATGATGGAAAATAATCATCGTATTTGTATATTGATTAGAAGACAATAAATCACAGTTACCATGAAAAGAAATATCCTTTACCTTGCTTTGGCTGCAATCCCTTTTGCTTATGCCTGTACCCAAAACAATAAAACAACTACTGGCGCTAAAACTAAAACCGATTCTTTGGTTAATGAGAACTGTTATGCAGCAGGTTTTGAGAAAGACAGTGCAGCCATGAATGTGAAAATACTGGCCTCAGGTAAAGTTACTGGTTCATTATTAGTTAATTATGTCGAGAAACCGCATAATAATGGTATCATAAACGGAAAATTTAACGGCGATACCTTATTGGTAGATTACCGCTTTAAAACTGGCGAAGATACTGTAAAAGTTTACACCAATCCATTGGCCTTTTTAAAGAAAGGTGGAAAACTGATTATGGGGGTAGGACAAATAGAAACCACACTTGGTAGATCTTATTTTGTTAAAGGGAGACCCATTAATTTTGAAGCAGGCAAGTTTGTTTTTCAAGAGGTGGATTGTAAGTAAAACTAGATTTTTTAAGATAAAATGAAATTTTTAAGCTTAAAAATTTTCGTCAGCATAGTGGTTATTTTGATTTTCATTAAAGTAATCTATTCCTTCAATATTGATTATAAACGGGGACTACACTTTGACCATACTATAGGAAATATAATAATCACGATTTTGGCCATATTGGTTTTTATAGCCTTGTTTAAATGGTTTAAAAAGTAAGAATTATTTGTACCACTACTGGTCTTAGCGTCTCGCTAAGACCATGTTCGTTTTTGCCACGAGGCACAGCACACATAGAATCTCCAATCAGTTGGTCATCCTGTCCAAAGGACTCCTATGGAGAGCGGAGTCGAAGGATCTTTAATGTAGATATCTATGTTTCACCGTAAAAGATTCTTCACTGCGTTCAGAATGACAACCAATTCCATATTGATGATTCAAAAACATAGAAATTCCCTATAGGATAAGTCGCTCATTAACAGTTAAAATCCCCTAAATCAACACCCGCTAAAAAGCTAAATAAAATTATTTTAAAATAAATTACTACAATTCCCATAGACTTTATATATTTGTATTATTAACAAACGTATAACGAGCTTAAATTATCTGTTATGATTTTGAATAAAGTAGAAAAAGCGAACATTGAACCAAGAATTACTTTAATAGGTGCAGGTCCTGGCGACCCGGATTTATTTAGTTTAAAAGGTGTTAAGGCATTAAAAACAGCTGATGTTGTTTTATATGATGCAAATGTGAACGAGGCTTTATTGTGTCATGCGCCAGATGGTATTCCGAAAGTTTACGTGGGCAAACGTTCAGATGATGAATCGTTTTCTCAGGATGCGGTAAACAAACTGATTGTTGACTACGCTTTAAACTACGGTCACGTGGTACGTTTAAAAAGCGGCGATCCGTTTTTCTTTGCAAAAGGGTACGAAGAAATAGATGCTGCAGAATCTTACAGTATTCCTACCGAAATTATTCCGGGCATTTCTAGTGCAACCGGTGCGCCAAGTTTGCAAAAGATCCCGATGATTTATAAAGATTTGAGTGAAAGTTTTTGGGCAGTAACCGGAACAAATTCAAAAGGTGAAATTTCTGAAGATTTGTACATCGCAGCAAAAACCAAAGCAACTATAGTTGTTTTAAACGGAATTGAAAAAGTAAAAGAAATTGCTGCAATATTTCAGGGGGAAAATAAAAACCTTTTGCCAGTAGCGGTAATTCAAAATGGTTCTACACCAGAAGAAAAAATTGCAGTGGGTATTGTTGATACGATTGCTGAAATTGTTGAAGATAAAAGAATAACGGCCCCAGCTTTATTAGTTTTTGGAGATGTAGTATCATTACACCCACAGTTCCAGCCAATCCGCGATTTTTACGAAATTATCGCTGAAGAGTACTAGATATTTTTAAACCAAAAATATATTTGTTTTGTTGTTAAAAACCGCTTATGGATTTAAGCGGTTTTTTTACATTTGGTAGAAGCAGTCCTTTGTTTTTAAGCCTGATTGGAGCGGAAAGCCCGGAACAAAGTGAGGACTTGTAGCGGAAAGGTACTGTCTTTAAAAGCAAATAAAAGTTGATAAAATTTTATCTTCTGAGAAGCATTAATTTAAATGCT
>NZ_JBXANE010000020.1:0-57190 GCF_058801365.1 Pedobacter sp. GW822-FHT03F06 | reverse complement strand
ACTGCGTGGTTTTCAACAGGAAAAAGTTTTGCAGATAGCAAAACTTTTTGAAAGAATGCGTGTTTATAGCAGCCCCCCCTTCAGGCTTCCGGAGTTTTTCCTGCGCCCGGCCGTTTAAAATCCCGGAAGACCCTGCCACATAAACTCGATTGAAATGAAAAGCCCACAGCGCAGCGAGTACTTGAAATGAAAAGCGGGAACCAGCTTAGATAGTAGCACCGAACCTGCTTTTCACAAAAAAATACGCTTACATATAGTAGTAAGATAACCTGTGCAGCCTGAATAGACTTCCGAAGTCTTCCAACGCTATGCTTATTGAAACTTCGGAAGTCCCTGACCACCTAAACTCCACAGAAGTGGAAAATCCAATAGTGAGGAACGAACCAAGGCTTTTCAACAGATGGCGGGACAAACCTATATAGTAGTACTGAACCTGCCTTGCTAAAAAGATAAACTGTATTAATAGGCAAACCTCCGAAGTTATACCGAGCGCATTTAAACTTCAGTACAGATCTACTAAATACATACCTATATACAGTATAGAAACAAAAAGATAGCAAAAAAATCAGACTATGCTATATATATGTTAAAAATTGTTAACTGTTATATTGTACTGAATTGCTTTGCATAGCTTAGCGGCCAATTGTTTTTATTGATGTTATCGTATTATTAATTATCTTTGCAGAATGTTTAAAGTTAAACACTTAATTATTTTAGTATTTGTTGCCGCTTTGGGTATTGCGGGTTGTAAAAGTCGTTTCGAGAAATTGAGGGCGAGCAATGACGTTGCAAAAAAATACCAAGAGGCTCTTCGTTTGTATAATAAACGCGATTACAGTAAAGCATTGGTGCTTTTTGAGGATCTTTCTCAAAAATATAGGGGCCGTGCAGAAGCTGAGGATCTGAACTATTATTATGCTTATACTTTATATAGATTAAGTGATTACACAACTGCCAGATACCAGTTTAAAAGTTTTGCAGATACCTACCCAGCAAGTAAAAATGCCGAAGAAGCGAGATACATGGCTGCTTATTGTTTCTATTTAGAATCTCCAAATTTCTCTTTAGACCAGGAAAATACCTATAAGGCTATTGATGCACTACAATTATTCATCAACTTATACCCTACCAGCGATCGTGCTGCAGCCGCGGGCAAATATATTGCCACATTAAGGGGTAAATTAGAGGATAAAGCTTTCGAAAATGCCAAAATGTATTTAACTACCGGACCAAGCAATGTAGATAATTACAGAGCAGCGGTTATTGCCTTAAAAAATGCACAAAGAGATTACCCAGATATTAAATATGCTGAGGAAATGGATTTCTTGATGATTAAAGCGCAGTATTTATACGCAAAAAACAGTTATATCATCCGCCAGGAAGACCGCTATAATGAAGCACTTGCCTTATATACTGAGTTTACCGAAAACCATCCTGACAGTAAATACACCAAAGATGCAAAGGTACTTAAGGATGATGTAGAGGCTGGTATTGTGGCGACAAAACAAGAACTAGCATTATATGCTGCTGATCAGGAAAAATACAAGCAGATGTTGATTAAAACTGGTAAATTAAAGGATACCGTTTCTACAAAACCAACTAATGCTGATAACACGAATATTAAAAACAAGTAATACATGAATACTAACAAACCTGCTGTACCAAATACTACAGTAACCAGAAACGTACACGATTTAGATAAAACTACAGATAACTTATACGAATCTTTAGTGGTAATTGCTAAAAGAGCAAATCAGATTTCGAACAACGTTAAAGAAGAGTTACACGGTAAATTGGCAGAATTTGCTTCAAGCAACGATAATTTAGAAGAAATTTTCGAAAATCGCGAGCAGATTGAAATCAGTAAACATTACGAGCGCATGCCGAAGCCTGTTTTGGTTGCTATTGATGAATTTTTGAATGAGAAAATTTATCACAGAAATCCTGCTAAAGAACAAAAGTAACTGGCGTAGCGCATAGCGTTTAGGGCAAAGCGTTTAGCACTACGCTCTATGCTCCATGCCTTATGTACTCTGCGCATTATGCTAAAAAATAAAAATATAATCCTTGGCGTTTGCGGTAGCATCGCAGCATATAAGTCGGCTTTTTTAGTTCGGCTGCTCGTAAAAGCTGGCGCAAACGTAAAGGTTATTCTTACCCCTGATGGTGCTAATTTCATTACACCACTTACCCTTGCTACGCTTTCTAAAAACCCTGTTTATACGCAATACTTCGAAGAAGAAACTGGCGTATGGAGCAATCATGTTGAATTAGGCTTATGGGCCGATTTGATGATCATCGCACCAATAAGTGCCAACACGCTGGCCAAACTGGCAACAGGCATCTGCGATAATTTATTAACAGCTGTTTATCTTTCGGCCAAATGCCCTGTGTATGTTGCCCCGGCAATGGATCTGGACATGTGGAAGCATGAGACTACACAAACTAATATCGAAAAGATTATCGGCTTTGGCAATACGGTTATTGCACCTGCCAATGGCGAACTTGCCAGCGGACTTTGGGGTGAAGGCAGAATGGCAGAACCTGAAGAAATTGTTTCTTTTCTGGATGATACCATTAAAAGATCGATGCCTTTATTTGGCAAAAAGGTAATGGTTACTGCTGGTCCTACGTACGAGGCTATTGATCCGGTACGTTTTATTGGCAATCACTCATCAGGCAAAATGGGTTTCGCGCTTGCTGATGAACTGGCCAGCCTTGGAGCTGATGTTACATTAATTGCCGGACCAACTGCACAAAAATCTGATCAAACCTTAAAAAGGATTGATGTAGTAAGCGCCCAGGATATGTTCGATGCCTGTTCATCGGTATTTGCTGATACCGATATTACGGTAATGTGCGCCGCCGTGGCAGATTATCGTCCTAAACTGATTGCTGCTCAAAAAATCAAAAAGCAGGATAGCGGCCTGGTTTTGGAACTGGAAAAAACAACGGATATACTCGCTTTTTTAGGTAAAACGAAAAAAGAGCATCAGATTTTGGTTGGTTTTGCTTTAGAAACCAATGATGAAGAGAATTATGCTAAAGGCAAACTCGAGAAGAAAAATCTCGACCTCGTTGTTTTAAATTCTTTAAATGATAAGGGTGCAGGTTTTAAATCAGATACCAATAAAATTACTATTTTTAACAAAGCTTTAGAACGGACAGTATTTGAAATGAAATCGAAAACAGCTGTTGCTAAAGATATTTGTGCGGCCATTTTAAAAATTGCAAAATGATAAAAAAGATTGTTTGGATATTGTTATTGATTGGTTTCGGCAAACTACAGGCGCAGGAGTTAAATGCAAGGGTAACTTTGCTGGCTCCTCAGGTTTCGAACATCAGTAAGCCAACTTTAGATGCGCTGCAAAAAACAATCCGCGATTTTTTAAACAATAACAAGTTCAGCAACGAAAGTTATAAGCCTCAGGAACGGATTGAATGTAGTTTTGTGATTACCATCAATTCCTGGGATGGTGGTTCCGGATACATTGCTGAAGCGCAGATCCAAAGCAGCCGCCCTGTTTTTAACAGCTCTTACTATAGCACTTTGTTAAATATGAGTGATAAGAATTTCGATTTTAATTTCAATGATGGCGCTACAATCGACTTTTCTGATCAGAATTACATTTCCAATATCAGTGCCCTCCTCACCTACTACGCTTATACCATCATCGGAATAGATAAAGATAGTTTCAGCAAAATGGGTGGTACTCCTTTTTATAAAAAAGCACAGAACATCATTAACCTGGCGCAAGCTTCGGGCAATACCGGCTGGCGAGCAGCTGATGGTTTACGCAATCGTTTTTGGTTTAATGAAAATGTTTTGAACCCTATTTTTAGTGAGCTGCGCAATTTCATCTACAGCTACCATTTAAATGGCCTGGATCAGCTAACTGATAATGATAAGGGTTTAACACAGATTGTTGCTGCCCTACCTGCGCTGCAGCAAATGGATAAGCAGAAACTGGGTTCTATTTTCCCTAATGTTTATTTCGCATCAAAAGCTGAAGAAGTAACCAATGTACTTTCTAAACTAAATGGCCAGGAACGCATGAAAGCTTATAATATGTTGGCAGAAATCGATCCGGCGAATATTGGCAAATACGAAGGACTGAAGAAGAATTAGTTTTTTGGGTTAATTGGTTAATTGTTTAAATCAGTTAATCGTAAAATAACTTTCAGTCAACCAGCTTCAACAGTTAACACTTAAGTGTTTTTCTATTAGTGATAGTTCTTTTTGGAAAAGCAGTCTCAACATTTCAATTAAAGCCACTCCTGCTTTCGTTCATACGCCTGCAGGCCTTATCCACGGGCCGGTATCCACATCAATCAGGTTTAATAACACCAGTCAGTTTTTCATAGTGGGGATTTCCTTTCAAAAGCCAGATAAGCATGCAACATTTGGCTTTCTTATGCGTCCTATATCACAGTTAACCGGTTAACCAGTTTAATCAGTTAAGACAAAAGTTAAAAATTTGTTAAAATATTTTGATCTTACGAATATCTTCGTACATTTGAATACGAAATAATTCGTACAACTTGTAACATATGACTAATCATAACATCAAACCAACAGAAGGTGAAATGGAAATCCTCCAGGTGCTTTGGCAAAAGGGGAATGCAACGGTAAGAGAAGTTCATGAAGCATTGAATAAAAAAGACTCTGGTTATACCACTACCTTAAAACTGATGCAGATTCTGCACGAAAAAGGAATGGTAGAAAGAGATACCAATCAAAAAACGCATATCTATAAAGCGCTTGTTAGTCAGGATAAAACTGAAAAACAATTGGTAAACAAAATGATCGATAACGTATTTAACGGATCGGCAGCAAGATTGGTCATGCAAGCTTTGGGTAACCATACTGCAAGTGCAGATGAGATTGACGAAATCAAAAAGTATTTAGATAGCCTAAAGTAAGGTTAGCGTTGAAGGTTGAAAGGTGTAGGGTTTAGATCCCTAATAAACAGTAAAATTTTCGGATTGTCCCCGTATAAAAAATTAAAACCACCGTTATGGAAACTTTATTACAACAGTTCATCAAAGCATTTGGCTGGAGTATTTTAAACTCACTCTGGCAAAGCGCCATCATTTATGGCATCCTATTTATCGTAATGCTGAGCATTCCGAAACTGCCGGCAAAACATAAGCACAACTTTGCTTTTGGTGCCATCATTTTAATGTTTATTGGCTTTGGCTATAATTTCATTCATCAGTTAACTTTGAATGTAAATAATCAGGCTCCTGCAATCAATGCACAAAACATACAGGTTTACCAATACTTTAACAACCTGCCACCAAGTTTTAGCAGCAAGGCAGAACAATATTTCCCTGTTGTAGTCATATTCTATGTTATCGGTATCTTGCTTCAGTTATTCGTTATTATTAAAGGCTATGGTCAGCTTTCAAAACTGAAGAAAGAAAGTTTAAGTGCCATTCCAGATAGCTGGAAAGCCATTTTCGAGCAGGTAACGGCCCACCTTAAAATCAATAAAGTTATCCGGTTCCATTTATCTTCTATTGTTAATGTGCCTTTGGTTATCGGTTATTTAAAACCTGTGGTATTATTTCCATTGGCCCTGGTAAACCAGTTAGACAACGATCAGGTAGAAGCGATATTAATCCATGAGTTATCGCACATCAGAAGAAACGATTTCTTATTGAACCTGATTAAAACAGCCATAGAAACCTTATTGTTCTATAATCCATTTGTATGGATGGCAGGTAGATTTATACATATTGAGCGCGAGCATGCCTGCGATGATCTGGTATTAAAAATTACCGGAAAACCACTGAATTATGCCCATGCCCTACTTAAACTCGAACTATTAAAAGACAAAAACAGTCCGGCTTATGCATTAGCAGCAACAGGCAAGACCCAGAATTTGTATCAACGCATAAAAAGAATAACCAACATGAAAACTAATTATTTAAACGCCAAACAACAAATGGCAGCCTTAACTTTAGGAGTAGCCTGCTTGTTTTCCATTGCCTGGATCAATCCGACAGAAAAGAAAAAAGAAAATAAAAAAACGTCTAAAATTGAGGTTTTAAGCGTGATAGACCACCATGATGTAAAAACCCTTGTGTGCGCTGATACCACTAAAAAACGTAAAATTAAAATTGTAACCATTGATGCGGATGGTAAAAAAACCGAATATAACTCGGTAAAAGAAATGCCAGATAGCCTGAGAAAAGATTTTTACAGGGATGAGCTTTTTGCTGCTAAGAATATATACCGCATCCATGCCGACAGTTCTTTTAAATTCAGATTTAATGATTCACTGATACGCAACAAAATTTTCAAAGAGTACAATTCACCGGAAGCACAAGCCAAGTGGAAAAAATTTGGCGAAGACATGGCTAAACAATATAACTCACCAGAGGCACAGGCTAAATGGAAAAAATTCGGAGAAGATATTGCCAAACAATACAATTCACCGGAAGCCCAGGCTAAATGGAAGAAATTTGGAGAGGACATGCAAAAGAAAATGAATTCTCCTGAAGCCCAGGCAAAATGGAAAAAAATGGCTGAAGATATGAGCAAAGAATTCGGTTCACCAGAAGCACAAGCCAAATGGAAAAAAATGGGTGAAGATATGGCGGCTAAAATAAATACGCCAGAATTCAGAGCACAGATAGATAATATCAGGATACAGGCCCTGAAATCAGGAGAAATCGCAAGATTATCTGGCCTAAACATATTACGTTCCGATTCTTTGTTTAAAACTAAAGGTTATCAGCTTTCTCCGGATGGTGTAATTTTTAAATACAACGATAACTCGAACAGTAAGGTGCGACAAACTGAGGAGTACAAGAAATTGAAAGAAAAATTCGATAACGAAGTAAAAGAGCTGAAAGAGAAAATGGAGAAGAAAGAGAAAAAGGAAAAGGTAGAAAGTGGGCACAAAAGTTCACAGGTAACTCCGGCAGTAATGTTGTACAACAATCAGGATTTTACCAGCGCCGTTAAAGCCTTGAACACATTAAATGCTGTAGTAACCTATAAAAAATCTGATTTTACCAATGCCGATCAAATAGCGCTAAAAAGTTATGTTCAGGCAACCAACTTAAAAATTGCTGCAGATAATGCAATTAATATTTCGATAAAATAACAACACAAAAACCAAACAGATTATAACAGCGAAGATTATTCTTCGCTGTTTTTGTTTTGTATTCACCTGTTGAATAAATTTTGATATTTTTGCTTAGCTATGCTACAAAAACTTTCTATACGTAATTACGCATTAATTGACAGTCTCGATATCGAATTTGATAAAGGCTTAAATATTATAACAGGTGAAACTGGCGCTGGTAAATCCATCATTTTAGGGGCATTATCGCTAATTTTAGGCCAGCGCGCAGAAAGCAAATACTTTTTTAACCAGGATAAAAAATGTGTTATTGAAGGAAGTTTTGCATTGGCAGATGAAAACCTGAAAGAACTTTTTGAAGAAAATGATCTAGATTTCTCGAACGAAAGCATTTTGCGCAGAGAGATATCTATAGACGGTAAAACCAGGTCGTTTATTAACGATACACCGGTTAATTTATCAATTCTTAAACAAATTGGCGAAAAGCTGATCGACATCCACTCCCAGCATGCTACCCAAGAGATTAACGATACCGATTTTCAACTATTAATTGTCGATTCCTTAGCTAAGCACCAATCGCTATTGTTTAATTACCGCAGCGGGTTTAAAAAACTTAAACAAGATACCAACCTGTTGAAGAAATTGGTGAGCGAGGCCGACGAAGCAAGAAACAGGCAAGATTATGAGCAATTTCTGTTTAACGAGCTCGAACAGGCAAAATTAAAGGAGGGCGAACAACAGGAGCTGGAACAGGAGTTAGAACGTTTAACACATGCGGAAACCATAAAAAGAGCCTTACTCACCGCTTCCGGTTTAATTAACGAAAGTGAACCTTCTGCACTCCAGATTTTAAAAGAAGCTTCGTTACAACTACAGAGTATAGAAAAATTCGATCCGGCAATTAATGTGCTGTATGAACGTTTACGCTCATCGATTATCGAAATAAAAGATATTACCGATGAGGTTTCTGGCATTGAAGAAAATACCATACATAGTGCCGATCGTTTAGAGCTGGTAAATCAAAGACTGGATCTTTTCTATTCACTCCAGCAAAAACACCGGGTTGCCAATAATACCGAATTACTGGCACTTCAAAAACAATTGGAAGAGAACCTGAACAAACTCCTATCTTCTGATGAGCATATCGAAAAACTACAGAAAGAAATCGATCAACTTAAAAAAGAACTACATAAACAGGCCGATCAATTAAGTGCCAACCGCAAGAAAGCAATTAAAGTTGTAGAAGAACAAACCGGCATTACCTTGAAAAAAGTGGGGATGCTAAATGCCAAATTGCTTTTAAACCAAAAAGTACTGAACGAATTAAATAAAGATGGTTTAGATGAAATAAATCTCCTCTTTACCGCCAATGCCGGTCAGGCGCCTGCACCGGTCAATAAAGTGGCATCTGGTGGTGAGTTATCGCGACTGATGTTGGCCATAAAAGCTTTACTGGCCAAACACACTTCGTTACCGACCATTATTTTCGATGAAATTGATACCGGAATTTCTGGTGAAACCGCGTTAAAAGTTGGAGAAGTAATTTCCGATCTAGGACAGAACATGCAGGTAATTTCGATTACACATCTACCACAAATTGCGGCTAAAGGCATATCACATTATTTTGTTCATAAAAATGAAGACCGCGGAAAAACTACAACAGGCATCCGTAAACTTAAACAAGAAGAACGTATTGGTGTAATTGCTGAAATGTTAAGTGGGAAAAACCCAGGTTCGTCTGCCATGGAAAATGCGCGCGAGTTGCTAGCCTAATTCTTACATTACGTCATCTCGAGCGGAGTGCAACGTAGTCGAGAAATCTATCTAGGCAGATCTCTCCATTCCACTGCGTTTCAGTCGAGATGACGACTTTTCTTATGGATTTGTTAATGGTAGGGAAATGTTGTTGTGCTGTCAGATGTTCCTATCTGACAGCTAAAAAGAAAAGCACCAATAATTTTACATCAGGTATTAAACAAAACTAAATAATTAGTTTATATTTAGTCAATGAAATCTTTTATACTTCTACTTTCATTATTAATCGTCGGTAAATTTTGTTCTGCTCAACAAAGTTATATCCTTTCGGGCATGGTAAAAGATAAACATGGTGAGGCTTTACCCGGGGCTGGCGTATATGTAAGCGGTTATAAAATTGCAACAGTTTCTAACAATGATGGCACATACACACTACCGCTAAAACCTGGTAACTACGATATTTTAGTACAATTAATCGGCTATAAAGCTTTAAACAAAAATGTAGTAATTGCCGATAAAGCCGTAAAACTGGATCTTACCCTCGAAGAAAGTGTAACCCAACTGGCCGAAGTAACCATTAAACCCGATCCTAACAGGGAACATTATATTGCCATGTTTAAGGGGTATTTTATTGGTAACACCCCCAATGCAGAACAATGTAAACTCATCAATCCGAACGTACTGATTATCGATTACGATAAAGAGGAACATAAACTTACAGTTAAAACCACCCAATTTCTGATTATTGAAAACAAGGCGCTTGGATACCGCATTAAATACTTGCTGAACAATTTTGAATACGACAGCAAAACCAGGATCATTTATTATGAAGGTTTCCCCTATTACGAAGATTTAAAAGGATCTGCACGCCGGAAGAAAATTTGGGAGCAAAAGCGGATTACGGCTTATCTAGGCTCTCCACAGCACTTTTTTAGATCCATTTATCATCACCGCGCCACCGTAGAGGGGTTTATGATTAACAAACTGATTAGCATACCAAATCCGGATAAACCTGCCGACAGTATGATTAACGCCAACATTAAACGCTTAACAAAAGTACAGGATGGCTTAACACGCACGCTAACTTTTATGCCTGGAGATTCTTTGAGCTATTGGATAAAGAAGAAAAATCTTCCAAATGGGATTTCTATTCTAAGCCGTGCTCCGGTACTACAGGATACATTGGTACACATGAAGAATCAGAGTATTAAAAGCTTCAATTTTACTGATCAACTTTATGTTGTTTACACCAAAGAAAGGGAAGATCCTTCTTACGCCAACCGGATCGGCCTGTCTATTGCACGGCCATTAGATATGCCAGATTACCAGATTTCTACCATTACCTTACAAGTTGTTCCGGTATATTTTTATGAAAACGGATCTATTTACAACCCTCGTTCGATGATTTATTCAGGTTACTGGGGCTGGGAAAAAATTGCCGATAGCGTACCCATGGATTATTTGCCGCCAGCCAGTTTGGAGGGGAAATAACCTTTCATCCCCTTAAAGGAAGGGCGGTTATAGACCAAGTATTTCTTTATTGTTATTGAAAAGCAAATACAGTACTTTTTTGGCTTCGAAAGTACCGCCCTTCGTTACAAATCCTCGCCCTCATGCTTCGGGCTTTGGGTTTTTCACTTTGGTCGGGTTTAGTTGGCAGGGCCAATTATACTATTGAGGGTTTTGGAACCATGCAGCACCTACCTTTGTTAAATAAACCCGACAGAGCGGGTAGCCCGCATCACGATTTTTCATCGGGAGAGGACTACAAGCGATGGCGGGACTGCTCTAGCCATGAAAAACAGGCCTTTCGTTTCCAAACCCGAAAACATTTCCTAATATTCACCTGGCCTATTTTGAATAAATTCCGTTTTAAAGATCCTTCGCTCACTCAGGATGACAAATTTTATCAGGTCGCTCGCAGCCAGAAATAACGATTATTTGTAAATGTTAAATTTGTTAAAAATCTTTTGCGTTTTTAATAAATATTACGCCTTTTGGTTACATTCGTCTCTATGATTAAAAGCCTTTTAGTAGCCCTTACGCTAATCATGTTGGGTACTAATGCCATTGCTCAAAACACCTTCTCGATTAGTGGTTTGGTTAGGGATCAAAAAGATGGATTACCTGGTGCAAGTATCTATTTAAGTGGATATAAAATTGCTACAGTGGCTGATAACGACGGACGATTTAAATTATCAAACCTAAAACCTGGCAGTTATGATCTACTTGTTCAACTGGTTGGTTACCTCCCCTATTCTAAAAGTGTAATCATTTCCGATAAATCCGTGCAGGTAGAGCTGGTTTTGAAAGAAAATGTTGCGCAGCTGGAAGAAGTTGTAATTAGGGCCGATCCAAACCGTCAGAAATACATTAACCAGTTTAAAGATTTTTTTATTGGTAAAACCCCAAATGCCTTACAATGTAAGATATTAAATCCGCAGGTTTTAAATGTAGATTTCGACATTACTAAAAGCACCTTAACGGTTTCTACAACCGAGTTTCTGATTGTAGAGAATAAAGCTTTAGGTTATCGGCTAAAATATATGCTCGACCGTTTCGAGTATAATTCGAGAACACACATTATTTACTATTCCGGTCACCCGTTTTTTGAGGAATTAAAAGCATCGGCAGCTAAAAAGAAAAAGTATATCGCCGCCAGAGAGGTTGCATATTATGGTTCTTCGCAACATTTCTTCCGTTCGCTTTATGCCAACAAAACAAAAGAAGAAGGATTTATCATCAACAAGATGGTAAAAGTGCCTAACCCTAACCGCTATCCCGAATATTTAATTAATGCCAATTTAGAGAAAATTAAAGCCGTACCCGAAAAAACGGGCATCAGGCAGAATAAAGGTAAAATAGATACGGCCCTACTCGCCTTTTGGACCAAACAAAAAGAAATGCCCCGAACCATTGATAAATTTTCGAGAGCGGAGGTACTTACCGATACCCTGGTGCACTATTTTAACCAGAACTTAAAATACCTTAGTTATACAGATGCATTGCTGATTCAGTACACCAAGGAAAAAGAATCTCTGGCTTATTCTAACACCGGATTTTGGATCTTCAGGCCTTTGGATGTACCCGAAAATGAAATTTCTGTTGCCAACTTAACTGGCGAAGGCGTACGTTTCTATGAAAATGGTGGCATTTACGACTCCCGATCGCTCTTGTACGAAGGTTTCTGGGCTTACGAAAAAGTGGCAGATATGGTGCCGATGGATTATGTACCGCTACCGAAGAATAAGTAAAGAACGATGTGAGACGAAGGATTGACCTAAAACTAAAAATGTTGAAAAGTCATCCTTTTTAGAAACTAAAATTGCTAATATTTTTAGTAATTTTAGTTTATGATTGGCGAAGAAGAAAAACAATATTTTAAAGGACGGGGCGCTCAGGTTAATCCACACAACAAATTTCTAAAAGATGTTTACGTAAAGGAACATGATGAAGGCATAGACGATTGGGAAGAAAGCGATCGTAAAACCTCCTTTATTTTTGAAAATTCGAAAACCATTGTAAACAAAGTTGACAGCCCTGATGTGGGCATGGCTTATTCTTTAAACCCTTACCAGGGCTGCGAACATGGCTGTACTTATTGTTATGCCCGCAACTCGCATCAATATTGGGGTTATAGTGCTGGAATAGAGTTTGAGCGGAAAATAATTGTTAAAAAAGAGGCTCCAGCGCTATTTAAAAAGTTCTTAGAGAAAAAAGGCTGGGATGCCACTACCATTTCCCTTTCTGGCAATACCGATTGCTACCAACCTGCCGAAAGAAAGTTTAAACTCACCAGGCAGTTGCTCGAAATTGCATTGGCCTATAAGCAGCCCATTGGTATGATTACCAAAAATTCGCTTATTCTTCGCGATCGGGATATTCTGCAAGAAATGGCGAAGTTAAACCTCTGCATGGTTTATGTTTCAATTAATAGCTTAAACGAAGATTTACGGCAGGTAATGGAACCCCGAACCACAACTGCCAAGCAGCGGCTAAGGGTGGTAGAAGAATTGAGTAAAGATGGAATTCCTATGGGTGTTATGGTTGCCCCTCTTGTTCCGGGTTTAAGCGACCACGAAATTCCGAAAATTCTAAAAGCCGTAGCCAATGCTGGTGCTATAAAAGCCGGTTATACCGTAGTAAGGCTAAATGGAGCTATTGGGCAGATATTTGAAGATTGGCTGCGCAAAAACTTTCCTGATCGTTTTGATAAAGTTTGGCACATGATTCAAAGTTGTCATGGTGGCCATGTGAACGATAGCAGATTTGGCGATCGGATGCGCGGAGATGGCAATATTTCGCAAATGATAAGAGATAATTTCAGGTTGCACTGCCGCTTAAATGGCTTAAATGTAAAGGATATTATTTTAGACCATACTTTATTCAAAATTCCGAGTAACCAGGCAAGTCTGTTTTAAAAATTTGAGGAGAAAGCCCTCAGCGCTCAGGGCCGTGGTTTTATCATCACGGCCATCTCAAAGATTATTGGTCACGATTTGTAATCCACTATTATTAAACTTAGTTTTAGCTCCATGAACATTGCACTAGTAACCTACCTCGATAAAGGAGCTTATGATAGCACCACAGTTGAAAGCGAGGATGATAAACTCTTAAATTTCCTGAAAGAAAAAGGGCTCAACATTGAAAAAGTAATCTGGAATGATCCACAAATAAACTGGGAAAACTATTCGCTTGCCATTTTAAAATCGCCATGGGATTATTTCGACCTGATTGAAGAGTTTTACAGTTGGCTTGATTTGTTGGAAGCAAAAAATATAAAATTGCTTAACCCCATTGAGGTAGTAAGGTGGAACGCAAACAAACAGTATCTACAGGAAATTGAGGCTGCCGGATTAAAAATTACACCTAGTTTTTTCCTTCAAAATAAAGAAAGTGTAAATCTTGAGCATTTCTTTGAGAAATTTAATACCAATAAATTAATTGTAAAACCATGTGTGAGCGGTGGTGCAAAAAATACATTTAAAGTAACTACAGATAATGTGAACGAGGTTAATCAAAAATTAAATCTCCTTATTCAGGATGAAGATTTTATCATTCAGCCATTTCTGCCAGAGATTCTGGAAAACGGTGAATGGTCTTTCATTTTTTTTAACGGAGCGTATAGTCATTCGTTAATCAAACAGGCCAAGCCTGGCGATTTTAGGGTGCAGCCTGCGCATGGCGGATCTGTACATCCACAAAAACCGAGTGAAGAACTGATTGCTACAGCACAGCAATATGTTACGTTGTTTGCTAAAGACTGCCTTTATGCACGAGTTGATGGCACTATCGTTAATGGCGAATTTTTGTTGATGGAACTGGAATTGATAGAGCCTTTTCTGTTTTTGAATACAGAACCCGAAAATTATGAGCGGTATTATAAGGCGTTAGTAGAGTTGATTTAAAATAAAGATGGTCATTTCGAGCGAAGTGAAACAAAGCCGAAAATCTACAATAAATCTCTCCATTTCGCGGTGCTCGATCCGATAGCTATCGGATCGAGATGACGATCCTTTGCGTCTTGACATCACCAATTATTATGTTTTTATAAAGGTTGGCACTCCGTATGACGATCGCCCAGGATTGCATGCATCTTTTTCACACTCCAAAAACAAGTAAAAATTTAGCTCACATTAATTATTGTCTTAAACAAACAAACTCCCGATTTTCATCGGGAGTTTGTTATTTATTTACTTGAAGAATCTTCTTCTTGTTTTGGCTCTTCTTTTTTCTTTTCGCCTTTTTTGTGATTAATTGAAATCAGTTCGGTAGTTTTATCGTAATCAATTTCTAAAACATCACCTTCGGCCAGTTCGCCTTTAAGAATCTCTTCAGCAATTGGATCTTCTAAATATTTCTGAATTGCTCTTTTTAACGGACGAGCACCAAAATTACTATCAAAACCTTTATCTGCAATATATTCTTTAGCATTATCAGTTAATGCAATTTCATAACCAAGGGTATGCACGCGACCGAACAAAGCTTTTAACTCGATATCGATAATTCTGAAAATTTCGTCTTTACCTAAGCTATTGAATACCACTACATCATCAACACGGTTTAAGAACTCAGGAGCAAAAGCACGTTTTAATGCACTTTCAATTACACCACGACTGTGAGAATCGGCCTGGTTTGTTTTCGCTGTTGTAGAGAAACCAACACCTTGTCCAAAATCTTTGAGTTGACGGGCACCAATATTGGAAGTCATGATGATGATTGTATTTCTAAAATCAACTTTACGGCCTAAACTATCGGTTAACTGTCCTTCATCCAAAACCTGCAATAAGATATTGAATACATCCGGGTGAGCTTTTTCAATCTCATCCAATAAGATTACAGCATAAGGTTTTCTTCTTACTTTTTCAGTTAACTGTCCACCCTCTTCATAACCTACATATCCCGGAGGCGCACCCACTAAACGTGAAACCGCAAATTTCTCCATGTACTCACTCATGTCGATCTGAATCAAAGAATCATCACTATCGAACATGAAACGGGCCAGTTCTTTCGCCAGCTCTGTTTTACCTACACCTGTTGGACCTAAGAAAATAAATGAACCAATTGGTTTTTTAGGATCCTTTAATCCGGCTCTTGTACGCTGGATAGCTTTGGTCAATTTCTTGATCGCATCATCCTGACCAATAATTTTCTCGGCCACTTTATCGTACATATTCAACAGTTTTGCACTGTCTGTTTGTCCAACACGTTGTACTGGAATACCAGTCATCATCGAAACCACTTCGGCTACGTTATCTTCTGATACTTCGTAACGCTTAGTTTTGGTTTCAGCTTCCCACTCTGCCTTAGCTTTATCTAATTCTTCAATTAAATTTTTCTCGGTATCGCGCAGTTTCGCAGCTTCTTCATATTTCTGGCTACGCACAACCTTGTTTTTCTCTAATTTGATATCTTCAATTTTAGCTTCGATATCAATAATATTCTGCGGAACGTGGATATTGGTTAAGTGAACACGCGAACCGGCCTCGTCTAAAGCATCAATGGCTTTATCTGGCAAGAAACGATCAGAAATATAACGCGATGTTAAAGTAACACAAGCTAAAATAGCTTCGTCAGTATAAGTTACACCGTGGTGTTCTTCGTACTTATCTTTAATACGTGTTAAAATCTCAACAGTTTCATCCGGCGTAGCTGGCTCTACCATCACTTTTTGGAAACGACGGTCTAAAGCACCATCTTTTTCAATGTACTGACGGTATTCATCTAATGTTGTGGCGCCAATACATTGAATTTCTCCCCTTGCCAAAGCAGGTTTGAACATATTGGATGCATCTAATGAACCTGATGCACCACCAGCACCAACAATGGTATGAATCTCATCAATAAATAAAATTACATCAGTAGATTTTTCAAGCTCGTTCATCACGGCTTTCATACGTTCTTCGAACTGGCCACGGTATTTTGTACCGGCCACCAGCGATGCCAAATCTAACGTAACTACACGTTTGCCAAATAGCACACGCGAAACTTTACGTTGTACAATGCGTAAGGCCAGACCTTCTGCAATTGCCGACTTACCAACACCTGGTTCTCCAATTAAAATTGGATTGTTCTTTTTTCTGCGGGATAAAATCTGCGATACACGCTCAATTTCTTTCTCGCGGCCTACAATCGGGTCTAAACGACCTTCTTCTGCAGCTTTTGTTAAATCACGGCCGAAGTTATCCAAAACAGGGGTTTTAGATTTTATATCTGAAACCTTTTTAGGTGTACTAAAGCTTTCCTCTTCGCGATAATCGTCATCGCCTCCTGTAGAAGCACTGTTTGAGATATCATCTCTGAAACCATTTTTATTCACTTCAACCTCCTGTTTAAAAACATCGTAAGTAACACCATACTGCAATAAGATTTGTGAGGCGATGTTATCATCATCTCTCAAAACCGATAACAGCAAATGTTCGGTGCCAATTAAATCGCTTTTAAATATTTTGGCTTCTAAATAAGTGATTTTTAAAACTTTTTCGGCCTGTTTTGTTAATGGAATATTGCCTAAGTTTACTGTAACACTCGAAGTACCGCGAACGGCATCTTCAATTGAGCGGCGCAATTTACCGGTATCAACCCCTAACGATCGTAAAATTTTTATAGCCATGCCATCGCCTTCGCGGATGAGGCCCAATAATAAATGCTCGGTTCCGATGTAATCGTGCCCTAAGCGGAGCGCTTCCTCCCTACTAAAAGAGATTACATCTTTAACCTGTGGTGAAAATTTTGCTTCCATAATACCTTTCTTAACAGCTACGTCCCTAAACTATAAAATAACTTTATAAAAACGAACGTACTGTTTTCTTTATTTTATCAACAATTGCGCCATATGGGTGGATAAAGAGGCTTTTGAATGCCTGAGAACCCAAAATTCAATGTAAGATTATCGTTTCGATAAATATTATTTTATTTATATCTATCTACGTAATAAGTGTTCTAAAGGTTTTAAAGGGACATTTGCCAAAAACATCCAGTTAAAGATATTTTATTGTCGGTTTATTGTAAGGATTTTTTCGCCATCAATAACTGACAATTTGTATCTTTTTATTTAGGCAATTTACAAGTTTTGACAGAAAAACAAAAAGAACGTGACATCATTTAACAATTTCATCAGATAAAAGCTTACAGATTAACCCGATCAACTAACTATTATAACCTTAATACGAAGTTAACTGTAATTAGGTTGTTTTTGTTTTCTAACACTGTAGTTTATTGTAATCCATTTATCATAAATAATAAACCACTTTTTAATACAGAAACCAACTGCGGAACTTCAATAGTTTCAACCGTAAAGCGCTTCGACAAATTGCTGTTTATTATTTAAAGATAACTTCTGTAAAAACTGCAATGGAACATCGGCAACACCAAGCTTATCGCATTTTGCAACTACATCATTTAAATCGAAATGACCAGATAGCGATTGATAAAGTTCTCCATCAGTCTGCTCAATCCCTATACTCCAATCTGTAAAATAACGGTGCTCATATTTGCCAATTTGTAGTAAAACAACCGATTCATGGCGTTCGTCATTTACAATCTTGTTAAAAAGTCTGCGAATGATCCGTTCATCTCCTTCAAGCAATTGCATAAACCTCCCCTTACTCTTTGTAATCTGCAGGCCTCTTACATATAGTAATATTCCAGTAATGTTATTCCGATTATTAAAATCTCTGCACTGATTAAGCAAGGCTTTAAGTTCATCATTGTTAAACAAGCTGCTCTCTATGCTTGTATAAATTAAATAAAAAATGGGCTTTAAAACTTCAATCTTTAATTCCATGCGGTAATTAACGCTAAATTTTCCATTTTTTTAACAAAACAAGCCTATTACATGATATTTATTTACAACAATCCAAACAAAACAAGGCATAACCAATCAAATCTAACAAAAGACTACTAATAAACCTACCATTTACACCCACACACTAATAATCAGAGAAAACAACAAGCAGAAATCAATATTTTGTTTTAATCATTAAAGAAATTATTCTCTTCTCTTTTAAAATGCGCTATTAAATCATACAGACACAAACGTTTGCGCTTAATATTATCAACGGTCATAATTCTATAATCTCTCCCTCTTCCAAAAAAGGGTTAAATAATAAACATATCGCCTATTATATAAACATTTAAAGCAAACGTTTGCGCTGCATTAGTGATTTGATATTGACTTTTATGGTTATAGTTTAGTAATAATCATTTTACTAAAAAGTATATTATTAATGAACCTAAGAATAACTTTTAGCCCTCCTTAATCTGATTAATGTTGCTCAACTGATAACGAAACAATAACTAATCTAACCTAAAAAACATGAAGAGATTTCTTTTAATGATTTCCTTTATTGCGTGTATTTTCGTAGTAAAGGCACAAAACCGTACTGTTTCTGGTACGGTAACCGATGGTAAAAAACTCCCCCTTCCGGGAATTACCGTAACCGTTCTGGGCACAAAAACTGCTGTACAAACAGATGCAAACGGAAAATATACGATTAGCGCTGATAATGAGAGTACCCTGGAGTTTAAAGCCCTAGGTTTTACCACACAAACTATTAAAGTGGGCACAAATACTGCTGTAAATGTTTCCTTGGTAGATCAAACTACAGAATTGGATGCCGTAACCGTTGTAGGGTATACCACGAAGAAGAAATCAGAAATTTCGAGTGCAGTAACTACCGTGAGCGGCTCGCAGCTTAATGATGTAACTTCTGTAAACCTCGGCAACCTGCTACAGGGTAAAGCGCCTGGTGTAGTGGCGAGTTCTGCTTCTGGCGACCCTACTGCCGGCTCGAATGTAGTGGTACGTGGTGTAGGTAGCATTAATGCCGGTACCGGGCCACTAATCGTAGTTGATGGAAACATTGGTGGTACGTATAACCCGGCCGATGTGGATAACATTACCATATTGAGAGATGCCGCAGCCACTGGTTTATATGGATCGAGAGCTGCCAATGGCGTTATTATTGTAACCACCAAAAAAGGAAAAGCGGGAGAAACCAGATTTAGCCTAAACTCAACCATTGGTATTGCAAAGGCTACTACAGGTAACTTTAAGCTAATGGATGCTCAACAACTTTACGATTACCAAAAATCTTTCTTTACTACTCCGCCAGCTGCTTCGGTACTAAATACCAATACCGATTGGTGGGATGAGGCCTTTAGAACAGCAATGGTAAATAACCACACGTTAACTGCATCCGGAGGGAGTGAGAAAACTCAATTTTATATCTCAGGCAACTATTTTAAAGAAGAAGGAACTTTAATCAACAACGATAAAACACAATATAGTTTAAGGGCTAACCTTACCTCACAGTTGACTAAAAAATTAAAATTAACGGCTTTATTAAGCGGAATTGTAATCAATGATAATTATAACCCTGAAAGTGCTGTTTATCAGGCCTATTTAAATATGCCATACGATCCTGCTTATAATGCCGATGGCAGTCCAACTGACCCACGGAGTATTCCTTCCTGGAAAGGTAGAGACCGCTCTAACTTTTTGCAGGGCTTGCAATACAATTACTCAAAAGCAAGAAGCTATACCACAACGGGTGATATAAACCTGGATTATGACCTACTCAAAAACCTAACAGTTTCCAGTTATAACAGGGCCACCATTGCCAACGGCAAATCGAACAATTATTATGACAGAAGAAGTCAGAGTGGCGCAACAAACCTGGGAACAGTATCTTTAGGTAATACTTTCTCTACCACGCTTTTATCATCGAACAGAATTAAGTACAACGTAAATTTAGGCAACCATAGCCTGAGCGTTTTAGGTGTTGCGGAGATAGAAGGTTATAAATATGATGAAAGCGGAATTACTGCCAAAGGTTTGCCAGCCGGATTGGATGCCATAAATACAGCAACTGATATTACCAATAAACCCACTGGCAGATATGATCAGTATCAAAATATAAAATACCTTGCGCAGGCCGACTATAGCTATCAGGGCAAGTATTACTTAGTAGCTTCTGTAGTAAATGAATACTCTTCGCGATTTGGGAAAAACAATCCCGCCGCAACTTTTTATCAGGCAGGCGCATCATGGATTTTATCTAATGAAGATTTTTTAAAGAGCAATACCACACTTACCTTTCTAAAATTACGCGCCAGTTTTGGTACTACTGGTAATCAACGTTTTACCACAAACGATAGTCCTGATGGTTTTTATCAATCGTTAGGACTATATAATTTAAATGCCGCAGCTTCATACAATGGCCAAACAGGTGCCTTCCCTACCCAAATTGCCAACCCGGATTTGACCTGGGAAAAATCGAGAGCCTACAATTTAGGTCTAGATTTTGGATTATTTAAACGTATCGACATTACGATTGATGCCTATGACAAACGCAACTCTGATCTGCTATTCGCTGTGCCACTTCCTTCAACAGTGGGTTATGGAAGCATTAGAAGAAACATAGGTGCGGTAAGAAACAGAGGTATTGAACTCACTATCAGCTCTAAAAACATCCAGCAAAAAGACTTTAAATGGGAAACTAACTTTAATATGTCTTTTAACCGCAACAAAGTTATGGAGTTAAATCAAGGCTTATTGGTAGTGAACACCAGTACCCAGCCAATAGCTTTGGGCCACGATATGGATGAATGGTACATGCAAAAATGGGCAGGGGTGAATCCGGCTGATGGCAAACCACTTTGGGAAAAATTAGACGATCCTACCGGTGTAACGAGTACTTACAACCAGGCTACCAGACAATATACAGGCAAATCGTCAGCGCCAAAATTTAGTGGCGGATTAACCAATACATTGGAATATAAAAACTTTACCCTTTCTGCCTTTTTAAATTTTGTATATGGCAACTGGGTGTATAACGACAGCCGTTTCTATTTCGATAACGACGGCGTGTACGAAAGTTATAATCAACAGGTATTACCTAAAGGTTCGGTACGATGGACAACCCCTGGACAAACCGATGCAACCCATCCACAAGCTAAATTTGGTGGCAATCTTCAATCGCACCAAACCTCTACCCGCTTTTTAGAAGATGGAAGTTATTTAAGATTGAGAAATGTAACTGTAGGGTACAATTTACCTACCAACTGGTTAAAAAAGGCCTCAATAAATGCAGCACGTTTATATGTGAGCGGCGACAATTTATTTACGGCAACCGAGTTTTCGGGTGTAGATCCTGAAGTTGATCTTACTGGTGGTATATCGTCTTTCAGATATCCAACCAGTAGAAGATTTGTTTTTGGCGTTAACCTAACATTCTAATTATTAACAAGATAATCATGAAAACATACCATAATCACATCATAAAATTCGCCATTGCAGCTAGTGTTATGCTTACCGCATCTGCATGTCGTAAAACTTATTTCCCCTCTGATAAAGCGGAAGATAGCGGACTGTTAACTACAATTGAAGGTAAGCGTACCGCCACTTTAGGTAATTATGCTACCCTAAAATCATTAAACTACGAAAATAATTACCATTGGCTTGCAGAGCTCCCTTCTGATGAAGTAGCTCAGGGGCAAAATTCATCAAGTGATGTAACCAATTTATATAAGTATACCCACCTGGTAAATTCTGCCAACGCCACTGCTTATTTCCAGCAAGCCTATTATATTGCATCTGCAACAAATAAAATCATTAAGCTTATTCCTGATGGTTCACCTGCAGATTTACTGCAAATTAAAGGCGAAAACTTATTCCTAAGGGCGATGTTGCACTTTAACCTGGTACGCATGTTCGGAAGGCCTTATGCACAGAACCCTACCACAAATGCTGGAGTTCCAATTTTGAGCGAAACGGTAAGTGAAACCGACGCCGCTATAATCAAAAGAAGTACAGTTGCCCAGGTTTACGATTTTGTAATTGCCGATCTATTAAAAGCTGCGCAATGTATCACCGTAGAGAAAAGCAATAGCTTCGCTACAAAAATGGCTGCTTACGCACTCTTATCAAGAGTTTATCTTTATATGGATAACAACACTAAAGCCGTAGAATATGCCAACTTGGTTATCAGTTCAAACAAGTATCAATTGATGCAAGATGCCGCCTATCAAACCTATTTCAGAGGTGATCCGGAAAAAAACACCGAAAATATCTTTGCCATCAAACACACCAAAACCGAGAACTACGACTATTCGGCTATTGGTTCCTTATACTATAGTGGAGACGCCAATGGTAACGCCTTAGGCCAGGGAGAAAGCGGATGGGGAGAAATATATGCTTCGGTAAAGTATTATAATTTTCTTAATAAATATCCTCAGGATAAAAGAAAAAGCTTTATTTCACCTTTAATCGTAAATGGCGTACAACAGTTAAATACAAAACTAACCCCTGCTGCACCTATTTATTATGTAAATAAAAATAACCTGCAAGAAGGCGTGATTAATTTAACATCACCTGTTTACCTGCGTTTAGCAGAGATATATCTAAACAGAGCGGAGGCTAATGCCAAGCTGAACAATACGCAATTGGCTTTAGATGATGTAAATGTAATTAGAACCCGTGCAGGAATCCCGACTTATACCTTGGCAGATGTTACGTCAACGCACAGTATTTTAGATATTGTACTGGAAGAAAGATGGTTAGAACTGGCTTTTGAAGGCCAACGGGCTTACGACCTATTTAGAAATAACCGCCCAGTGGTAAGAGATTACCCCGGTACACATTCTACCATTAATGGCTCGGTTAATCAAACCATCAACCCTACTGATGCGCGGGTAATTTATTTTATCCCACAAACCGAAAGAGATAAAAACCCTAATTTATCTCAAAATCCTTAATAATAATAAACGGGCTGGATTAATTCAGCCCGTTTATTATTTCCCTATTAGTAGTCTTCAAATGAAACTACAAAATAAATTATTCCAAAAAAATCTAAGAAAGTTTTTTTGCCGTATATGTAGCTAAGTCCATAAAATTGGATGAGACTCAATGGCGTCTATTTATCAAAGACTTTTAATCGTACTATTTCTCCTCATCGCTTTTGCAGGAAGAGTTGCAGTATATGCCATTACCACTCCAAAATCGCAGCAAGAAGTTCTAAAAGAAAACGGCAACAAAACTGATAAATCTTGTGCCAGCGAAAGTAACGAACAGCTAGAAGAGAAACTTAAACTCGAAGATCTGGCCATTAACAGAATATTCAATACTGCTTTCTTAAACATAACAAGATCAAAAGCCGTTCTTTTTGCTAGTGATTACAAACTTTTAACGCGCTACCCTCAAACACTAGAGTACCCACCTAAATAAGCAACCACGTTTGCCCTTAACTATTTTTCTTAATTAAACATTAAAAGACATGATTAAAACTAAACACTTAATCATAATGGCCCTATTGGCTATTGTGACCCCTATTTTATTTTCTGCCTGTAAAAAAGACAGAAACAACGATCCTGAACAGGAAATGCTCTCCCCCGGACCAGATGTTAATTTTTATGCATTAACAGCCGATGGCAAACTGTTGCTGATTAATGCAAAAAACCCCAATTCAGTTACCGCTCAGGTTACAGTTTCTGGTCTGCAGAGCGGAGAAACCATTTTAGGTATAGATTTTCGCCCGGCAACAGGACAGCTATATGGATTGGGCAGCACCAGCCGCTTATATGTTATTGATCCTAAAACCGGAGCAGCAAGATCAATTTCAGCAGCCCCCTTCACGCCTGCATTAAGTGGAACATCAGTGGGTTTTGATTTTAATCCTACTGTAGATCGTATTCGTGTGGTGACCTCGTCAGGTCAGAACTTGCGTTTAAATCCTGAAACAGGTAGTGTAGCTGCTACTGATGGAATGGTTAATGGCGTAGCTAACGCCAAGGTATCATCGGTTGCCTATACCCAAAATAAAGCTGGCGCAAGCACCACTGTGCTCTTTGATATCGATATTGCCAATGATAAGCTTCATAAACAAGATCCGCCAAATGATGGGAAATTGGTTGAGATTGGAAGCCTGGGTTTCGATTTTGAAGATATTGGCGGTTTTGATATTAATCCTGATGGTACAGCAGCATTAGCAGCTTTAACAACAGGTGGTAAATCTGGTTTGTACCTGATTGATTTAACAACAGGAAAAGCCTCGAAAATCAACAAGATAGACCAGCAGATCACTGGTATTGCAATCCCTACAGAAGCTGTTGCTTATGCGGTATCGAACAATAATGAACTTTTAATTTTCAATCCATTAGCCGCCAGCCCAACACTCGTGGTAAAAGCTATCACCGGTATACAACCAGGAGAAAATATTTTAGGTATAGATATGCGCCCCTTAAATGGCCAATTATTTGCCATTGGAAGTACAAGTAGGATTTACAGTATCAATGCGTCTTCAGGCCTTGCTGTCATGATAGGAACAGGACCATTAAGCACTTTACTTACCGCAACTCAAGTTGGTATTGATTTTAATCCAACAGTAGACCGGATTAGAATTGTTGGCAATACTGGTCAAAATTTTAGGGTAAATCCAACAGATGGCGTTTTACTTGTAGATGGCGCTATTTCACTAAGCACTGCAGCAATTTCGGGTGCAGCCTATACCAATAACTTTGCAGGCGCAACAACAACAGTATTATTTGATATTGATTCGACAAGTGATCGTTTATACAAACAAGACCCGCCAAATAACGGAACTTTAGTTGATGTTGGCCCACTGGGTATAAATGTAGAAGCCAACAGCGGTTTCGATATTGGTGGTACAAGCGGACTTGCCTACGGCATATTTACGGTTAGTGGCGTTCAGAAATTATATTCAGTAAATCTTACAACTGGTGCCGCAACTGCCGGTGCAACCATAAGCACTGCTGTTAGAGGATTTACATTAGGTTTAGGTTTTTAAATCACTTTATCAATCCATACCCCGTTTAAAAACAAAAGCCTTTCAATCCTGAAAGGCTTTTGTTTTTACTATTGTTTACGGTATCTACTAAGAATTATCCGCTAGCTAAATGTAAAACTTTTGTATTGCGTTACACAACAAGATATATTTTATGAACGAATTATGATAATTACATTAAAACGAGATTAAATTAGAGTTATTGGTTCATTTGTTATTGGTTCATTAGTTAGCATGATGTAGAAAACCATTCTGTGTTAATCTGTACTTCCGTTGGCTAAAAAGTTCATTTGTTCATTGGACATTGGCTTAATAGTTAGCATGATGCAGAACCATTCTGTATTAATCTGTGTTTCCCTAGCTAAAAAGGTTCATTTGTTCGTTAGAGATTGGTTTATTAGTTAGCATGATGCAGAAAACACTTCTGTGTTAATCTGTGCTTCTGTGGCTAAAGTTTATTAAAGTATAATCATAAAGCACTTTGTAATGGGCTTGTTGTTCTTATCTTTGTAAGCAATTTTGGTGTTGCCAATATTTAGTCGGGTTAACCCAGTCTATAAGAAGAGAAACTTTCGAGAAAACTGCTAACCTTCCTTTAATATCAACCATAGCATTAAACTACTTTAAAAACAATACATTATAATGTCTGACGAAAAAATAATCTTTTCAATGGCAGGTGTAAATAAAATTTACCCTCCACAAAAACAGGTTTTAAAAAATATTTACCTTTCTTTCTTTTACGGTGCCAAAATCGGGGTTATCGGTTTAAACGGTTCTGGTAAGTCATCACTTTTAAAAATTATTGCTGGTCTAGATAAGTCTTATCAGGGCGAGGTGGTTTTCTCGCCAGGTTATTCGGTGGGTTATTTAGCGCAGGAGCCGATCTTGGATCCTGAAAAAACCGTTCGCGAGGTAGTTGAAGAAGGCGTTGCCGAAGTAACTGCTATTTTAAAAGAGTATGAAGAAGTAAACGAAGCTTTCGGCTTAGAAGAAAACTACTCTGATCCTGATGCCATGGATAAACTGATGGCCAGACAAGGCGAGCTTCAGGATAAAATTGATGCTTTAGGTGCCTGGGAAATTGATTCGAAATTAGAAAGGGCTATGGATGCCTTACGTTGTCCTGATCCTGACACTAAAATCGGTGTATTATCAGGTGGTGAGCGCCGTCGTGTGGCCATGTGCCGTTTATTGCTTCAACACCCTGATGTATTATTATTGGATGAGCCTACCAACCACTTGGATGCCGAAAGCATCGATTGGTTAGAGCAATTCTTACAAAATTATGAAGGAACCGTTATTGCAGTTACCCACGACAGGTATTTCTTAGATAATGTTGCCGGATGGATTTTAGAGTTAGACCGTGGCGAAGGTATTCCGTGGAAAGGAAATTACAGCAGCTGGTTAGATCAAAAAGCAAAACGTTTATCGCAGGAAGAGAAAACAGAGAGCAAACGCCAGAAAACATTAGAACGTGAGTTAGAATGGGTACGTATGGCTCCAAAAGCACGTCATGCAAAATCTAAAGCACGTTTAGCCAACTACGATAAATTAGCTTCTGAAGATGGCAGAGAAAGAGAAGATAAATTAGAGCTTTTCATCCCCGCAGGGCCTCGTTTAGGTAATGTGGTTATTGAAGCAACAAACGTTACCAAGGCTTATGGCGATAAAGTATTATTCGATAATTTAAACTTCTCGCTTCCTCCTGCAGGTATTGTGGGCATTATTGGCCCCAATGGAGCGGGTAAAACCACTTTATTCCGTTTAATTACCGGACAGGAAGAAGCAGATGCCGGTACTTTCCGCGTTGGTGAAACCGTTGAGCTGGGTTATGTAGATCAGATGCACAACGATTTAGATGCCGATAAAACCGTTTACGAAAACATTACCGATGGATTAGACAATATCCAATTGGGTACCAAAGCCGTTAACGGACGTGCCTATGTTTCAAAGTTCAACTTTAATGGTGGCGATCAGCAGAAAAAAGTAGGCATCCTATCGGGTGGTGAGCGTAACCGTGTACACTTGGCTATTACCCTGAAAAAAGGAGCCAATGTATTGCTACTGGATGAGCCAACCAACGATATCGATGTAAACACTTTACGTGCACTGGAAGAAGCTTTGGAAAACTTTGGTGGTTGTGCCGTAGTAATCAGTCACGATAGGTGGTTCTTAGATAGGATCTGTACGCATATCCTTGCTTTCGAAGGTAATTCTGAAGTTTATTTCTTTGAAGGAAACTATTCAGATTATGAAGAAAACCGCAAGAAACGTTTAGGTGATGTTACTCCAAAACGCATCAGATATAAAAAATTAAATTAATAAAAAGTCCCAATGAGAATCGGGACTTTTTTGTTTTGAGAAGCGTAATTTTATAATGTTTTAAAATACTTAGGGGTTAGAAAGATAACTTCAAAAACAATAAACTGTCACATTGAGCCTGTCGAAACGCTTACAATAAATCTATTTAAGTCCTTCGACAGGCTCAGGATGACAAATTTTTCTCATAATCTATGCAGGCTGAAAAGGCACAGGCCTTTGGTTCTCTTTCGCTTTGCGTTTACCTCTAAAAAAGAAGTACAGGTTGATAAACAGCATAATACCGAGATAAATTGAGAAGCCACCAATCTTCGCACTCAAAGCCTCGATTAAATTGCGGTAATCGTTAGCACCTATGGTAATCTTCATAATGAGCAGTGCAAAGCCAATGTTCAGCAGGTAAAAACCCGTTTCGAAAAGTTTATTCGTCGCGTTGGCAATCTCTTCCCTTCCTTTAAAAATATCCAACATATATACCTTACTGTTTTTGAATAACGTTTTTGAAACATAAAAAGTTAAAAAAAGTGCAACTGGTAAATAAACTGCATAGCCGATTAAAATTTTGGTCGTTTCCATAATTGAAAATTTTAGATTGTTATTTTATTAATTTATGAATGGTATTGGTGAGCAAATAGATATTTAAATAGTGAAGAACAGAGAGAATGCATACAATGGTGGCAACCTTTACAGCCATTACCTCGATTAACTGTTGTGGGGAAATGATCGTCTCCCATCCTACCAATGTCATGGAACAGTAGCCAATATTTACCAGGTAATAAGAAACCAGTAGTGATTTATTAATCTGCCTGCAGAGATCGAGATGATCTGGAATGAGTTCGGCCACAAATATATTTCCGTTCCGGTAGCAGATTTTGCCAACCACAACAATGATGAATACGATAACCGTAATAAAGATCCCATAGCCGAGTATATTGTAATCCATAACCAACAGCTTTAAATTATTTAACTTTCAGGAAAAATTGAAAATATAGATTAAAAAAATAAGCCTCTTTAAGGCATTTTTAGATTGTTATATTCTTCATTCTCCCCTTCACGATGTAAAGCTAAATAAACATTATTAAACTTTCAAATATTATTGAAAGTTTATAAAAAGAAAAAAACCGTGAGGACAAGCTTATTTACAGAATCAGAAACCGCTTAATGACGGTTTTTCAAGGCTTTTTTAATCGCAACCTCGGTTACGCCTTCCATTATTTTATAACCTGCCAGGTTGGGATGAACCCCATCAACCGTTAGTTCGGCACGTTGCCCTCTTCGTTCATCTACCAGCGGTGTCCAATAATCTAAAATGGTATAGTTTCTTTCTTTGGCGTAGGCCACAATCTTTTCATTTAAGTTCACAATGCTATCTGCCGCTTTAATGCGCTTATTCCATGGATATTCGTAAACGGGCAGGTATTTACAGAGTATCACCTTAATGTGATGCAACCTTGCCAGTTCTGCCATCGATTTAATGTTATCCATAATCTTGTCGTTAGTAACATGGCCTGTATTACCAGCTATATCATTGCTCCCCGCTAAAATGATTACTACCTTTGGTTTAAGGTTAATTACATCCTGCCGGAAACGGATAAGCAATTGAGGCGAAATCTGTCCGCTTATCCCCCTATCCAAGTAAGGTTTATCCTTAAAATACTCAGGATCTTTTTGCTTCCAGAATTCGAATATCGAACTCCCTAAAAAAACAACTCTTTTTTCTTTTCTGGTTGGTGGCGGTAAAAGTTCATTTTCTTTCTGGTACTTGCTCAGCGTAGCCCAGTCATCAGCAAAATTCTCTTTTTCAGGTTTATTACTTAACGAATCTGTCTTCAGCTGTGCAAATGAACTGCTTGCTAAGACCAATAAAAACAGGATTAAGATTTTACTTTTCATGGGTTATTCGATTTGAACAAAACGCTAAACTAACTAATTCCCGATTAATTAAATTCTACTCCACTTAAATTTACATTCGTTCTGCCTTTTTTATTGCCGAACTGGCTCAGGTTATAACCCAGTGTGGCCTGCACAAAACGGCTGATAAAGCGCGTTCTGTTTTCGGATATGGAATTATTGGTAATACTCGTACTAAAAAGCGCGCCTTGATTAAACAGATCGTTCGCCTGGATAGAAAAAAGGAGTTTATTATCCTTTAAGAAAGAAGTATTTAATCCCATGTTCACCAATAATGGATTGCCGGCATATAGGCTATAGCCAAAATTTAAACTTTTAGAGGCTGATGCATTTACCCTAAACCGCTTATTTGGAATCCAACTGGCACTGCCATTTAAAGCCAAAACCTGGATGTTCTTAATGTTCTGGTTCATTACCGAATAAGTGTTTGAGCTAAAGCTATACGATACACTGCTATTGAAGGAATATTTTTTCTCATTCAGGTTAAACCTAAAAGCATTCGAAACATTAATTCCACCACTCCGGTTTAATACATTTTCGGTATAAAAAACATTGCGGCTATAGGCGATATTCCCATTAATGGAAATCGACAGTTTATTGGTTAACAACCGTTTATTGAAGGAATAATTACCACCGATATTATAAATACCATTTACATTCTCGTAGCTAGTTTGCTGTTTTAAACTGTTTAGCGTATCTCTCAGAAAAACCGTATTACTTACTACACTATTAAATGCAAAAGTTCCCGATAAACCTGCCATAATACTCAATCCAGATTTGAGGCCAAATTGATTAAAGCTCAGATCGGCAGTATGGCTCGAAGTTGCCTTCAGATCCGGATTACCAATAATCAGATTCTGTACATCGTTATTGTTTCTAACGGGTTGTAGTTTATTAAAATCGGGAGAACTGGTATAACCATTATAGCCAAAACTCAAATTTCCATTATCTTTAATCTGATAACTTAAATTGGCAGATGGGGAAAAATTTAACTGATAGTTTTTCAGCTCTTGACCAGTATTCTGGTATTTACCGATAATAATGCTGGGCGAAAAATTGAGTCCTAAATTATAACTGATCCGCTTTGCATTGGTATTAAAACCGATACCGAAATTCTGATTAATAAAATTAGATACATAATCCTGCCCAAGCGAATCGACAACAAAACTGTTTCCTAGCGGGTTGGTAACCGTTGTAGTTTGCAAGTTCCGGCTCCTGCTAACCGAAAAACGGTAAGACAGGTTAATAAAACTATATCCTGTACTGTCATTTGTCTTTTTTAATGAATTGGAAAACTGGAAATTACCCCCAAAATTGGAATTCGAGGTATTATTATCAACCAATCTGTTCAGTAAAGAATCTTTAACCAGTACATTGGTGGTTTCGTTGTAGTACCTGATAATATCATTAATTGTACTGTTCGAATTTCCTTCGCTTGTACCAAAATTAAATCCCATAGATAACGACCGCCTATTATTAGCCAACCGTCTAGACCAATTGATACTTCCATTAACATTGGGATTACTGTTCCGTGAACCTGAATTAGAAATCAGATCCTGCTTGATAAACCCTGTTTTATTGGAAGTAGAAACCACATCGTTATGGGTACTGGCCAAAGCCCCACTAAGCGAAATGTTAAAATAATTCTTTTTTGTGGCTCCATTTAAACCAAGATTGATATTATTGTTTAGCGATCTGGAATTATTGGCACTTTCTCTTAAATCGAATATTGTTCCCTGTGGGTTAAACGTCTCCAGGTAATTACTCTGAATAGATTTATTAATTCCATTACTAAAATGATAGCCGCTGTTAAAGCTAAATTCCTTCGAAATTTTGTCTCTGATATTACCGTTTAAACCTCCATTGTTCATTTTGGTAAATTCATTATCGGTTATCCCATAACGGCTTCCAAAGCCAATTTGCTTCGTTTTTTTCCAGATGCTACCATTACCACCAAAGTTGTGGGCATTATTGGTCGCAGAACTCATATTCACTCCGCCAAAAACACCTTTGTCCATGCCAGGTTTAGTAACCAGGTTTAGCATTTTTTGTGGTGTACCCGTTTTTATACCTGTAAAATTGGCTTCATCACCATAATCCTCAATAACCTCAAGTTTGGCAATAATATCGGCGGGCAACTGCCTGATGTAATCTTCTACATTACTGGTAAAAAAATCTTCTCCATTTACCCTCAACTTGGTCATTTTTTTGCCCATGGCCGTAACAGCGCCTTTTTCGTCGACCTCAATGCCTTGCAGCTGCTTTAACAAGTCTTCTACTTTATCATTTTCTCTTACAGTATAGGCAGCAGCGTTATACTCAATCGTATCTTTCTTGATCTTGATGGGATCTACCTTTACTTTAACCTCTACATCCTCGAGACGGATGGTTTCCATTTTGAGCATAATAGGTTCTAAAACGGCGTTTTTTTTCGAAGATTCAATTTCGTAAATAGAGGAAAACGGCTTGTAGCCCAATGCAGTAATGCTAAGATAGAACTTATTTCGGGTTACTTTTGCGAATGTAAAGTTACCCTTCGCATCAGAATTTGCGCGGAGCGTATCTTTATCGGTAATCAATCGGATGCTTACGCCCTCAACAGGCTTCTTCAAAGAATCGATTACATTACCATTTATTTTAAACTGAGACTGAGCGAGAGCGTTAAAGGAAAGTGTGATCAGTATAAAAAATAATAAAAAGCATAAATTATTGCTTTTTTTCATCCCTCGGACCTCTTTTGTAAATCACAAGACCATTTAAAAAATTACGCAGAATCTGATCGCCACAAGGTTTAAAATTCTCATGGTCTTCATTTCTGAAAATATCGCCCAGTTCTGCCTTGGTTACCTTAAACCCAACGAGGTCGCAAATGGTTATAATATCCTCTGTTTTTAATGATAAGGCTACTCTTAGTTTTTTTAATATATCGTTGTTGCTCATTTTTAATGATTGAATTAGAGAATGTCTGAATTAGTGAGTGATTGAGTTAGCGGATTATAGCGTAATTAGATTAGAGAATTAATGAATGAGTGTATTGCGCTATTGAATAAACGGTTGAATAAATAAATTATTGAATGACTACAAAAATAAATCTCGAACTTTAATTCCCATTTTACCAATGAACCAATGAACCAATGAACCAATGAACCAATGAACCAATGAACCAATGAACCAATGAACCAATGAACTAACTGGCTACTTCTAATTTAAGTTTTTTTCCTTTAATTTTTTCGCCGCTTAACGCTTTCAATAATTTATCTACTTTGTTTCTTTTAACGGCAACATAACTGTTGGTGTCTTTAACCTCGATGAGGCCAAGGTCTTCTTTTGTTAAATTACCTTTTTGCAAAAATAAACCTACAATATCAATTTTGTTAATTTTATCTTTTTTGCCATGCGCAATGTATAAAGTTACCCAATCGCTAGCTTCTGGCAATTTATACTTTTCAGATAAAACTTCCTCCTCAATATCATCCGGTAAATATTTATAGTTCTCTTCTGTAGTTAAAATGGCATAGGCTGTTCCTTTTGCATGCATCCTTGCCGTTCTACCATTTCGATGAATATAGGCATCTTCGGTGTAGGGCAATTGATAATGTACAATATGCTCTACTTCAGGAATATCCAGACCACGGGCAGCCAGATCTGTTGTGATTAAAATCCGATGGCTACCATTTCTAAATTTAAGCAATGCCTTTTCGCGATCGAACTGCTCCATCCCACCGTGAAAAACATCGTGTCCTAAACCGTTTTCGAAAAGTAAATCACTTATCCGATCTACCGTTTCCCTGTGGTTACAGAAAACCAAAGTATTTTTACCACCTATTTTACTCAGTAATCTGAAAAGGTAATCTAGCTTATCGGCTGCAGGTGCAGTTATTTTTTTGAGCTTTAGATCTGGTTTTGCCTCAATATTTTTTGAAAAATCAACTTCCACAGGCACATTTAACTTTACAAAAGCCGGAATTTCTTCCATTTTGGTTGCAGAAGTAAGTATACGCTGTTTTAGCGAAAGCAGCGAACCAATGATGTAAGACATGTCTTGCTCAAAGCCAAACTCCAGCGCTTTATCAAATTCATCTAAAACTAAGGTTTCGATAAAAGATTCGTCAAAGTTTTGATGCTCTAAATGGTAAGCTATCCTGCCAGGCGTTCCGATCAGGACGGCAGGGGGATGTGCAAGATTATTCTTTTCTATCCGTACGGCATGGCCACCGTAACAGCAGTTTACTTTGAATGAAGTACCCATTTGTTTAAAAACCTGCTCTATTTGTAAGGCAAGCTCTCTCGAAGGAACCAAAACTAAGGCCTGCACCCCTTTTACTCCGGTTTTTAGGTTAGAAAGTAATGGCAATAAAAAGGCCAGCGTTTTCCCCGAACCCGTTGGCGCAATTAATATTACATCTTTACCAGTCTTGGCTGCTTTTACAGCAGACTCCTGCATCTCATTAAGTGCAGTAATGTTTAATTTTTTTAAGGCATTTTCTATCATTCTGCCATAAAGGTAATCATTTCTCTTTACGCCCAGAACTACAGCCTTAGTTACGGCTTGAAAAATCTTTCCCTTAGTTTCCGCAGCGTAGCAAAGTTTAATCTTTTCTCGAGCAACATTAACATGTTACCACGTTTAGACATTGATGACAGCACTTTTTCGTTAACGGCATCAACCGAAGATAAGATCTTGTCAGCCAGTTCATCTGCAAATTTATTCGCTCTGCTATTTTGTAATAACTGGAGCTCTTGAATTAATTCTGCTCTCATAATTAAGAATTTTTAATGAATGTACAAATATTAACGGACCGAAGAATAATTTGTTTCAACAAATAATAAGTTCATCTAAACTATTATCACTAACTTGTTGATAACTAACTTTTTGTTAGCAAATAAACAATCTAACCTTAACACATATTTAATTTTTAGCACTTATTTTTATAAAAACCTGATTACCATTCGTCCCAAAGGGATTCCTTTGGATTTAACCTCAAAAAACACAAATGTATGACGTGGAAAAAATTTAGTGGTGAAATTATTCAATCTTCAATCCTCGAAGAAGTAGAAAACGCGATTATCAGAGAAAGTCAAAACGGCTTTAAGCTTAAAGTTTGCATCGGCACCGATTCGCAGGTAAAAGGTGCAGTAACCGATTTTGCGACGGTAATTGTGCTGCTACGAGAACATCATGGCGGTTTTATGTACATCCACCAGGAAAAAAGCACACAACAGGTAAGCATTAAAGAAAGGATGTTGATGGAAGTACAAAAATCAATCGAAACCGCTTATTCTATTTGTGATTTACTTGATATTTACGATGTGGCTTTAGAAGTACATGCCGATATCAATACCAGTCCGTCGTTTAAATCGAACAAAGCACTTAACGATGCTATGGGATATATTTTAAGTATGGGCTTTATTTTCAAGGCTAAACCGGAGGCATTTGCCAGTTCTACCTGTGCAGATAAAATGGTGCATTAAATGAGTCGGAAAGCTTGGGCTTAGAGGTCCGAAGTCGGGTACCGTCATTTCGAGCGCAGCCGATAAACCCGTCCAGATAGATCTCTCCATTCCACTACGTTCCAGTCGAGATGACGACCCATTTTTTTGGAATCCGTTAATAATAGCGGAATGGAGAAATTTATCGGATCAAAAATGTAGATCTTTTTTGCGATCGCTGTGCCTTCATTCTGCGAACTTTGCAGTAAAACCTAAACTATCCTCAACAAAACCCCATCTTTGTTGTTGTGCTTTAAAACGAAAACTTGAAAACGTATAGATTAGAATTTACACAAAAACTTCCTGTTGATCTGGATACCGCCTGGGATTTTTTTTCGTCGCCAATGAACCTGGCCGAAATCACCCCAAAGAATATGACCTTTGATGTAACCTCACCAAACATTATCAATACCAAAATGTACCCTGGCCTGATTATCACTTATAAGGTTGCCCCCTTATTCGGCATTAAGTTAAATTGGGTAACGGAGATCACACACGTTAAGGATAAGGAGTATTTTATCGATGAGCAACGATTTGGTCCATTTGCTTTCTGGCACCACCAGCACCATTTCGAAAAAATAGATGGCGGTATATTAATGCACGATACCTTACACTATAGCATTGGCTGGGGACCAATCGGTGTTATTGCAAATGCCATGGTGGTGAATAAAAAAATCAACGAAATTTTTAAGTTCCGCTATCAAAAAGTTGAAGAATTATTTGGCAAGCTTTAGTTACCACTTTTTAGTAGAAATGGTTTCTGCTTTCTTTTTGGCTTTTTCTACCCTATTGGTGGCCAAATACTTCTTAAAATCATCGCCAAATTTTTCTATTTTGTTATAGGCGCTGTTTAAGATATCTTTCCAGGCGCCGGCACTAAGTTTACCTGGCGTACGCTCTAAAGGCACGCCAATTTTTGTAGTCGCTACAAAATTCCCATAACGGTCTCTTTGATAAGGGATAAACAGAAAATCAGTTAACCAAAATCTATATTTGCCATTACGTGCCTCAAAAACGAAATTGTAACTTACTTCTCCGCTTGGATGGCCTGCTACCAAAATTGTTTTGTCAATTACCATCGTCCCTTTAGCCAAAACAGAAGAATCGGTAGCACTTTCTTGCCTCATCGATTTTTTATAAGCCACATTAACAAAAGATTTAGCCCTTTGCAATAAGGTATCTTTGCTTATCAATTGCGAATCTATCACCTGATAATAAATAAATTTACCATTATCATCTTTCAAAAACTGTTTTTGCTGTGCAGATAATTGAATTGAAAAAAGAGCAAGAATAATAAAAAGAAGATGTTTCATTTGAAATTGGTTAACAGGCAGATCTAATGATTTAAAGGTACGAAAAAGCCGTCCCTATTTACATCTGGACGGCTTAATATTAATAATTTTGTTTCCTTAAAAAGCGTAAACTGCTGCCAGAGAGAACTGGCCACCATTTGGTGCCGCAGCGCCACCTTCTTTGAAGAACGGTTTATCACTGTTATGGTCTAATCTTACCTCTGGGATAAAGGTTAAACCACCAGATTTAATGTTTGCGGTAAGCGTCACTGCAGTAAAAGCAGTAGCTGGAACTGCCCCCGCGGCTTTAAATTTAAAGTACTCACCTCTTAAACCTAAAGTTACTGCATCCAATACAGCAAATTGAGGGTATAATGCTGCACCTGCGTAACTTCCCGGTACCGAACTGTCTTTAATATCGTAATTGGCTGCATTTAAACCCAATTTAAATTTCTCTGTAATTTGGTATGAAGTGGTTAAATCGATAATTGTTCCATACCCGCCAAAACCAGCACCAGATAAAGCATTGATGTAAGCAGTCCAGCCTTCAACAGGAGCAACCATTAACTGGCCACCGATAGCCGAAACGCCTCTCGAAGCGGAGTAAACGTTCCAATCGTTAAATAAACCAGCCATTAAACTTACTTTATCGCTGAATTTATAAGTGGCTTTAATTCCCGCATTTTGGAATGGACCATTGGTAAACAGGTATGAAGTAGAATAGTTAAAGTTTCCAACCGGTGAAATTACCTCATATCCAATGAATGTACCCATGTAACCTGCTGTCATACTAAACTGATCGGTAAAATCGTAATTAACATATAAGTTTTGAATATTAAAAGACGAACCTCCGGCTGCCGCATCTGGAATAGATTGCGATTGTCCTCTTGGTCCAAAAGAAAGTTCTCCAACAAATGAGGCCTTGCCTGTTTTTTTCTTTAAAGCAATATCAATCATACCTAATGATACCGAGTTGTGATCAGTTACAAAAGATGTTTTTCCATTTAATGGATTTTTAGCAAAATCGTATTTAAAATACGTATCTACCGATCCTGAAATTTCAAGTGGTGATGTAGTGGTCTCTTGAGCCAGGGCACACGTAGTGCTGGCCATTGCAAAAATAGCGGTTAAAAGTTTCTTCATGTTTGAGCTTGTTTTGAGTTTAGATATTATAAAATCCTTAAGATATTGGTTCTGTTAATGGACTGTTCTTTTCGATATAGATCGCTCTTTCTTCAACTAGCAAGGTACCTTGAGAGTATTTCTCGTCATGTTGAGATGCATCAAGACCGATTTCCTCTTCTTCTTCTGATACGCGGATCGGCTGAATTAAGTTAATGAATTTGAAGATGATGAATGATACAACAAAACTAAAGAGTATTACAATTACAGCACCTTTTAATTGCGTGATAAAGAAAGCCGGGTTACCATAAAACAAACCATCAGCGCCAGCAGCATTTACTGTTTTTGTTGCAAAAACACCGGTTAACAACATACCAACGATACCGCCAACACCATGACAAGGAAAAACGTCTAATGTATCATCTAAACTGGTTTTTTGTTTCCAAGAAACCACAAGGTTAGAAATAACTGCGGCAATAGCACCAATAAATATACTAGATGGAATACTTACAAAACCTGCACCTGGTGTAATGGCTACCAAACCAACTACTGCACCGATACAAAAACCTAAAACCGAAGGTTTTTTACCTCTTGCAACATCAAAGAACATCCACGATAAACCTGCGGCACCAGCAGCGGTATTTGTAGTTAAAAATGCGGAAACAGCTAAACTACCTGCGCTTAATGCAGAACCTGCATTAAAACCGAACCAACCGAACCATAATAAACCAGTACCGATTAATACATAAGGGATATTTGCAGGCGGAACTTCTTTATGCTCTAAGTGAGATTTTCTACGTTTTAAAACCAATGCACCAGCCAATGCAGCCATACCGGCAGAAATGTGAACTACGGTACCTCCAGCAAAATCCAATACACCCATTTTAAATAAGAAACCTTGTGGGTGCCATGTCCAGTGGGCTAACGGAGAATAAACGAATATTGCGAATAAAACAATAAATAAAATGTATGAGGTAAAACGGATACGCTCAGCTACGGCACCTACCACTAAACCTGGTGTAATAATGGCGAACATTAATTGAAACACAGCAAATAAAGATAGCGGGATGGTTAAGTCTGCACCTCCCTGAAGATGAGGTGCTCCAGAATTTACACCTTTAAAGAACAAAAACGTTGATGGATTTCCAATAAAGCCACCAATAGTGTCTCCGAAGGCTAAACTAAAACCTACTACTGTCCATAAAACTGTAATTACTCCTGCTGCTACCACACTTTTAATCATGGTAGATAATACATTTTTACGATGAACCATTCCACCATAAAAGAATGCAAGGCCTGGAGTCATTAAAAATACAAGTGCAGCTGCAATTAATATGAATGCAATATCAGGCCCACTATACTTGCCTTCATCAAAATTAGGAAGAAGTGGAATAAATAGAGCGAAAATTGCGACAATCATCAATATCGCAAAAGGCGCATACTGTTTAAAGGAGAATTTACTCATAGTTTTTAGTTTAATTTGTTTGTATTGTTTAAAATAATTGAAATATGCTTGATTTATTTTTCTAAAAATACGACATATTGCAGTTTCTACACCATTTAATTGAAATATTTTAATAAAAACAAGTGATTTTTATAAAACAACACAAAAATTAACCTTAAAAATAAAAATAACAAAAAATACAGGGGATTTTAATACAAGTTTTTAATAAAAACAAAATCATATATTAACCTTAAATTATACGATTTTACCTAAAATTTATAAAAAATTGCCCCAAAAAACTGATCAATAGCAGAAAAACCCATGAAATTTCATGGGTTTTTAAAAAAATCGTTAAAAAATTTAACTTTTTACGAAAAATAAGCAGATCCTTGAACTACGCCTCTTTTTTCAATTTCTTTATCCATATAGGTTTGAATTGCCGATTTGTTAAGCCCCCAGTTAGGCGCAATCAACAAATCCCAATCCGAAATACCAAAAAGCCGCTGAATAACAATATCCGGACGTAATAAAGGGATTAACTCACAAAGTAAATCGGTATATTCTTCAAGAGAAAACAATTTAAAGGGCTCCTTTTTGTACTTAGCGCCCATTATAGATCCTTCTACAACATGAAGGTGATGGAACTTTACAAACTTGATTTGTGGGAAACGGTTAATTTCATGAATGTAACCGTACATCTGCTCGCGGGTTTCCCACGGGAAGCCAAAAATGGTATGTACGCACAGATCGAGCTTACTATCTTTTAAAAGTTCTACCGCAGCAACAAATTCGCCGTGACTGCAACCCCTGTTGATCTGATCGAGGGTTTCATCATAGATCGATTCCATGCCCATTTCTAAATCTACATCAAAGCGGTCGGTATAACTTTCTAACAAAGCAACCTTTTCTGCATCTATACAATCAGGACGTGTACCTACAGCAAAACCAACAATATCTTCGGTATTAATCGATAGCGCTTCATCATACATCATCTTTAAATAATGTACCGGCGCGTAAGTATTGGTGTTTGGCTGAAAATAAACAATATACTTATCGGCTTTATAAGAGGTTTTTGCCCTTAACATGCCTTCGGCAAGCTGATCTTTAATATTTGGATTTTTACGTGAAGGCTCCGGTGTAAAAGAATCTACATTACAATACGTACATCCACCGTAACCTTTGCTACCATCGCGGTTAGGGCAGGTAAAACCACCATCTACAATTACTTTAAATACACGCTGCCCTTTATACTTTTCGCGCAAATGCGTGCCGTAATTTTTATAACCCTTTATCCCTGAATCTACTAGTGTTCCCATTATTTGCAAAAATACGGTTTTTGTTCGAGACGTGAGGTTAGATTTGAGAGATTAGACGTGAGATTTGAGATTGGACTTACAATTAGGGTTTAGGGTTTAGGGTTTAGGGTTTAGGGTTTAGGGTTTAGGGTTTAGGGTTTAGGGTTTAGGGTTTAGGGTTTAGGGAAAACAATTCCGAATGGCTAAGTTTTAAAAAACATTAATTTCTTTTTAGAAAAGCAAATCCTGTGTTTCATGGCAGTGTTAGTCCCGCCACATGCTCATATGCCTGCAGGCCTTAGGCGCAGGGCCGGTATCCGCCATGTCGGGTTTAGAAACTGAGTTTACTGCACAGTTCTGAGTTAACTAAACCCGGTAGCAGCGAACACGATCCCGATTTTTTCTATCGGGAGAAGTAAAGCGGATAACGGGGCTTTCGGAACCGATTGGCACTGAACCCTGCTTTTCAAAATGTGAAAATGGGATGTGAGAAACAAAAAAACCTCTCAGATTTTAAAAGTCTGTGAGGTTCCGTTGTAAATTTCCTTCTCGTACCGTCATCCTGAACTTGTTTCAGGATCTATCCTATCACTAAGATGCTGACCACGTAGTAGCTATAAGGCAATTAAAAATACTATTTCTACCTTGTAAAACAAGTTCAGCAGGACGACCCCGGCTAATCCTGCTGTTCTTTTTTATTAATGAAAAAGTAAACAGGCACCCCCAGTAAAACAATCACGAGCCCTGGCCAGGTATACTGCTGTTTATATATTAAAAGCAAAATACAAAATGCCGCTCCTATCAATAAATAAATAATCGGTGTAACTGGATACAACCAGGTTTTGTAAGGCCTTTCAAGACTGGGTTGTTTTATCCTTAAATAAATAACACCAAAAACAGTAATCATATAAAAGAGCACAATAACAAAAGAGATCATATCTAAAAGATTACCATATTGCCCACTTAAACATAAAGCAGATGCCCAAATGCCCTGCATCCAAAGTGATCTTTCAGGAACTCCATTTTTATTGTTTTTTAATGCTGCTTTAAAAAACATCCCATCTTTTGCCATGGTTTGAAAAACCCTTGCACCTGCTAATACAATTCCATTAACACAACCGAAAGTAGAAATCATGACTAACAATGCAATTACAATTGTGCCGATTCCACTACCGAAAATCTGTTCAGAGGCTGCAACAGCAACCCGATCATTGAGGGCGAAAGCAATACTATCTCTGTTTAGGGTATTGAGATAGATAAAATTGACCAATAAATAAAGAATCATCACTGCCGAAGTACCTAAAACCATAGAACGTACTACATTTTTCTTTGGATTTTCGATTTCTCCCGAAACAAAAGTTACGTTTTCCCAAGCTACACTTGAAAATACCGAACCAACCATGGCCGCTGCAATTCCGCCCATTATTGCCATTCCGGAAATGGATTCCCATCCCGATTTCAGAAAATTGCCGCTCGGATCTGTTTTAAGATTATTAAAAGCATCCCAGGCATAGCCCATATTTCCGGCCCAAAAACTGTTTTTCACCAGAAGAAAGCCTAAAATAATTAAGCCGATTAAAGCAACAATTTTAGACCCAGTAAAAATATTCTGCAGAATTTTACCGCCTTCAACACCTTTTGTATTAATATAGGTTAAAAGCAGAATCACACCGATGGCTAAAATCTGTATCCAGGTAATTTTATAACCGCCGCTTTGAAAAATTGGAGCAGCATCGTTTAAAGCTGGTATTAGATAGGCTGTAAATTTACCAAAAGCGACAGCAACAGCAGCAATAGTGCCGGTTTGAATTACAGTAAATAAGCCCCAACCGTAAAGAAATCCCATCATTTTGCCGAAAATCTCTTTCAGGTAAGTGTATTGCCCACCTGCTTTGGGAAACATGGAAGAAAGTTCTCCATATGAAATTGCGGCGGCAACTGTCATCACCCCAGTGATTACCCAAACCACAATCAGCCAATAACCGGAACCTAAATTCCGCATGATGTCGGCACTAACAATAAAGATTCCGCTTCCGATCATTGAACCCATTACCAGCATGGTGGCATCAAAAAGGCTTAATTTTCTTTTAGAAGGTCCGTCTTCTTTTTCAATATTCATTTTTAGTTTGGTTTAGTTTGTGGCTAATTTATTTAAAAAAAAGAAAATAGGAGTACTTCGTTTGTATTATTTTAACTGGGCAAAATTTTATTCTACTTCGCATGAAAAATTTAATCACAAGAAAAATATTTTATTATCTTGCTAGATATAAGTACGTAGTTTGGAGAGAAGCGTTTGGCGCTGAACGTTTGAAGTAGATTAAACAATTGACCGATTTAAACAGTTAACCAATTACACAACAACATAAACAACTAACCAAATACAAAACCAATTATTAACTATGGATTTTTTACAAAACAATTTAATTTACTGTATTCCGGCGCTAGGCCTTGTCGGGATTATAGTTATGATGATTAAAAGCGCCTGGGTAAACAAGCAAGATGCAGGTGATAAAAACATGCAGGAGCTTGCGGGCTATATCGCCGACGGTGCTATGGCCTTTTTAAAAGCCGAATGGAGGGTATTGAGCATTTTCGCTGTTTTTACAGCCGCGCTTCTAGCTTACTCCGGTACAATTACCGAAATTAAAGGGGTACCCATGCATTCGAGCTGGATTATCTCTATCTCTTTTATTATAGGAGCGGTATTTTCTGCAACTGCGGGTTATATCGGAATGAAATCGGCCACAAAAGCGAATGTTAGAACCACACAGGCGGCCAGAACAAGTTTAAAACAAGCATTAAAAGTTTCTTTTACCGGCGGTACCGTAATGGGCTTAGGCGTAGCCGGTCTTGCTGTTTTAGGCTTAGGCGGTTTATTTATTGTTTTTTTACAGATATTTCATGTAACCAGTGCCAATAGTATAGAAATGAGAACTGCTATTGAGGTTTTAACCGGATTTTCTTTGGGTGCCGAATCTATTGCCTTATTTGCCCGTGTAGGTGGTGGTATTTATACCAAAGCTGCCGATGTTGGTGCCGATTTAGTGGGTAAAGTTGAGGCTGGAATTCCAGAAGATGACGTACGTAACCCTGCAACCATTGCCGATAATGTAGGCGATAACGTGGGTGATGTTGCAGGTATGGGTGCCGATTTATTCGGTTCTTATGTAGCTACAATATTGGCCACCATGGTTTTAGGACAAGAAATTACCGTAACAGATAAATTTGGCGGCATGTCTCCCATCCTTTTGCCAATGGTAATTTGCGGGCTGGGAATTTTATTCTCTATTATAGGTACCTGGTTCGTGACCATTAAAGATGATAAATCAAATGTGCAGAATGCGCTGAACTTAGGCAACTGGTCGTCAATTGTAATAACGGCAGTAGCTTCATTCTTTATCGTAAAGTGGATGCTGCCAGAAACATTAAACTTACGTGGATATGAATTCTCTAGTATTAATGTGTTTTATGCCATTATCGTTGGTTTAGTAGTAGGTACTATTATGAGCATTGTTACCGAATATTTTACCGCAATGGGCAAAGGCCCTGTAAATTCTATTATCCAACAATCATCAACCGGACATGCCACCAATATTATTGCAGGTTTAGCTGTCGGAATGAAATCGACTGTTATTCCAATTTTGGTTTTAGCAGGCGGGATTATGTTATCGTACCACTTTGCGGGCTTATATGGTGTAGCCATTGCGGCAGCAGGTATGATGGCCACTACAGCTATGCAATTGGCCATTGATGCTTTCGGACCAATTGCAGATAATGCGGGTGGTATTGCCGAAATGAGCCAGTTACCTCCAGAAGTACGCGAACGTACCGATAATTTAGACGCTGTTGGAAATACCACTGCCGCTACCGGTAAAGGATTTGCCATTGCATCTGCAGCCTTAACCTCTTTAGCATTATTTGCAGCTTTTGTAGGCATTGCAGGTATTACGGCAATAGATATATATAAAGCGCCAGTATTAGCAGGATTATTTGTTGGCGGGATGATTCCTTTCATTTTCTCAGCCCTTTGCATCCAGGCGGTGGGTAAAGCGGCAATGGATATGGTTCAGGAAGTTCGTCGCCAGTTTAGGGAAATTCCTGGCATTATGGAGTATAAAGCCAAACCAGAGTACGAAAAATGTGTAGCCATTTCAACCAAAGCATCTATCCGCGAGATGATGATGCCCGGCGCTATTGCTTTAATCACGCCGATAATTATTGGGTTTACTTTTGGTCCTGAAGTTTTAGGTGGATTATTGGCCGGTGTAACCGTTACCGGTGTATTAATGGGGATTTTCCAAAGCAACGCAGGTGGCGCATGGGATAATGCCAAAAAATCTTTTGAACAAGGCGTAATGATTAATGGCGAAATGCACTACAAAAAATCAGAACCACATAAGGCTTCGGTAACCGGAGATACGGTAGGCGATCCTTTTAAAGATACTTCGGGCCCTTCAATGAACATTTTAATCAAATTAATGTCTATTGTTTCACTCGTTATTGCTCCATACATCGCAGTTAAGGCAATTGCCGGCGAACATAAGCAAGAAGTTCGAAAAGAAATCAGAATTGAGCAAAAAACCGATAGTTTAGGACATACAATTACCGACACTTTAACAAATACCACCGACACTTTAAGGCGTTAGTTGTAAAAACATTGATAAAATAATAGCTAAAGGGATTTTTAACCAAAATCCCTTTTACATTTCCGTAATTTTTAATTACGTTTGGGGCTGAATTAATCTAAACAAAAACTATAATATGGGTTTATTTACTAAAAAGCCAATGCATCTATTGCTTGAAGAAGCAGGTGATTCAGGCAAAGGCTTAAAGCGCACACTTAGTGCAGGTGCATTAGTTGCATTAGGTGTAGGGGCTATTATTGGTGCCGGGCTATTTGTTCGTACTGCTGCTGCAGCCGCTCAAAATGCTGGACCATCAGTTACAATCGGTTTTATAATAGCTGCAATAGGCTGTGCTTTGGCAGGCTTATGTTATGCCGAGCTCTCTTCTTCTATTCCAATTTCCGGTAGTGCGTATACTTATACCTATGCCACGATGGGCGAACTAATGGCTTGGGTTATTGGATGGGATTTAGTTTTAGAATACGCTGTAGGTGCCGCTACTGTAGGTATAGCCTGGAGTGAATATCTGAATAAACTATTGGTAGAAGTACTGCATACTTCCCCCATACCCTATGAGTGGTGCCACTCACCTTTCCAATCGCATCCAGATGGTACCGTAAATGGAATTATGAATCTTCCTGCCTTGTTTATAGTAGGCTTGTTAAGTTTACTTTTAATTAAAGGAACTTCAGAATCTGCTTTTGTAAACGGTTTAATCGTAATTACCAAAGTGGGTATTGTGATCTTAATTATTGTTTTAGGTTGGGGTTTTATAAACGAATCTAACCACCACCCATACATTCCGGCTGCTACAACTTATGTAGATCATGCAGGTATTAGCCATAGTTTTGGCGGTTTCTGGGGCGTTATTGGCGCTGCCGGAACAGTATTCTTTGCCTTTATCGGTTTTGATGCGGTAAGTACTGCCGCTCAGGAAACTAAAAATCCTAAAACAGCAATGCCAATTGGTATTTTAGGATCATTAGCAGTTTGTACTGTTTTATACATATTGTTCGCACACGTTTTAACAGGGATCGCACCAGTTGAGTTTTTCAGAACTAAAGGTGGTGAAGCATCTGTGGTAGCTGCAATTAGCGAATATATGACTGGATACTCGTGGTTATCTAAATTAGTAACCGTAGCAATTTTAGCCGGTTTCTCTTCTGTAATCCTGGTGATGTTATTGGGCCAAAGCCGTGTATTTTATTCGATGAGTAAAGATGGTTTATTACCTAAAATGTTCAGCGATTTACACCCTAAATTTAAAACACCTTATAAAGCAAACTTAGTGATCTTGGTAATTGTAGGTTTATTCGCTGCATTTATTCCAGGTGATGTAGTGGGTGATATGACCAGTATCGGTACATTATTTGCATTTATGCTGGTTTGTGTTGCAGTAATCATCTTAAGAAAAACAGATCCGGATCTTCCTCGTCAGTTTAGAACACCTTGGGTACCTTTAATTCCAATTTTGGGTGTTGTTGCCTGTGGTTTAATGATCCTTGGCTTAGGCTGGACAAACTGGTTAAGATTATTTGGCTGGTTAGCGTTAGGATTTATCATTTACTTTGGATACAGTAGAAAGAATTCTCATTTGAAAGACGCTAAATAAGTTATATTTTCAAAAAATTGAAGCCTCGACCGAAAAGTCGGGGCTTTTTTTATGTTAAATAATTGTTAATAAAACTACCTTTGCAAAAAATCGATAACATGTACCGCTATTTTGCCAAATTTAAGATCGTTTATTTATACTTTACTGTTGCTTTGCTATTCATTTCCGCTGCAGGATATGCACAGAGAACGATTAACGATGTAATGGATTCTACCACGGTAAATCATTTGCTCATTATTTCTAAGAAATATGGTTCATTATCGTTTAGCGGATACCTGCAGCCTCAATTCCAGGTAGCACAGGCAAATGGTGCACAAGCAGAATATCAGGGCGGAAACTTCGGTGAGTTTACAAACAACAGGTTTAGGTTAAGAAGAGGGCGTTTAAGAGCAGATTATATGATGTTAACCGATGATGGCAGTCCTTCTACTTATTTTGTACTTCAGTTTGATGGTACGGAGCAGGGTGTAGCCATTCGGGATTTCTGGGGACGTTACTACGAAAATAAATGGAAAATATTGGCGGTTACTTTAGGTCTTTCTGGTCGTCCGTTTGGGAATGAGCTACAATTATCTTCTTCAGTAAGGGAAGCGCCTGAGCGTGGCCGAATGTCGCAGATTTTAATGAAAACAGAACGTGATCTGGGGGTTACCTTTACCTTAAACCCGCGCTGGAAAGATGCCCGATTGAAAAATTTTGTATTCGATTTTGGTATTTACAACGGACAGGGCTTAGCTGGTAGCGGAGAATTTGACAACAGCAAGGATTTTATCTTCAGGTTAAGCCATAAAACCTATGCTTTTAAAAATTTTACCATTGCGGGCGGTATCAGTACGTTACAAGGCGGTTTAAATCATCGGTTGCCCGTAAGCTATAAAATGGATAGAAACAACGATCAATGGAGAATGGTTAAGGACTCATCCGCTTCAACAATTAATAAGGTTGCTCCACGGAGATATTATGGTGCAGATATTCAATTGGCCACAAAAACCAAGAGCTGGAAATCTGAATTAAGGGCCGAAGTGGTATCAGGTTTGCAAACAGCTACCTCAACAACATCAACCACGCCTGGCTCCTACCCTGTTGATAGCAAATCGATAGCCTTACCCTATTACACCAGAACCTTTAATGGTGCTTATCTTACTTTTATACAAACCTTAAATAGTACCGACAATCAAATTATCTTAAAATACGATTGGTACGATCCAAATTCGAAGGTAAAAGGGCTTGATATTTCCAGCGCCCAGGGACTTTCGCCAGCGGATGTTCGTTTTGATACTTTTGGCTTTGGTTTTTTACACCACTTTAATCCACATTTTAAAGCGGTGCTTTATTATGATATCATTAAAAACGAATCGACCCAAATTCAAGGCTATACAGCTGACAGAAAAGACAATGTGCTTACTTTAAGAACACAGTTCTATTTCTAATAAATAACAGTACAATAGGGGAATTGATACAAATTCCGCTACCTTTGCTTAAAATTGCGCTGCTATGAAATTCGATTTTATGACGTTCAACTTAAGCCAGATCCTATCGACAACGATGGTGCTCTTTGCTATTATCGATATTTTGGGGGCTATTCCCGTTGTGATCGAACTGCGTAGAAAAGCTGGTCATATCGAATCAGAAAAAGCATCGCTTGTGGCTACCGGATTAATGATCCTCTTTTTATTTGTTGGAGAATCCTTATTGAAAGTAATTGGATTAGATGTAGAATCTTTTGCCATTGCGGGTTCTTTCGTGATCTTTTTTATAGCCATGGAAATGGTACTGGGATTAACGATTTTTAAAGAAGAAGCGCCAGAAACAGTCTCCATCGTTCCATTGGCCTTCCCTTTAATTGCCGGAGCTGGAACAATGACTACCCTACTTTCGCTTAAAACAGAATACCATACCCAGAATATTTTAGTGGGCATTATACTCAATATGTTGTTTGTTTACTTTGTATTGAAAAATACCAACAGACTGGAAAAACTTTTCGGAAAATCGGGCTTGAACATCCTACGTAAAGCCTTTGGAGTAATTTTATTGGCTATTGCCATTAAATTGTTCAGAAATAATACGGGGCTTTAGCAGGTCCAGCTAGATCGTCATTTCGACTGAAGCCTACCAATTCTTCATTGGTAGCGAAATGGCGAAATCTTTAAGTTTGAAGATTTCTCCTCTGAAGGAGTTCCTTTGGAACACTACGGTCGAAATGACGATCACATTATTAAATGACAATCCTCCAATCAATCTGTAACAATAATTGCGTATATTCATCTAAACATAAAGCTTACATCATGAACAGCTTTGAAGAATATACCCTAATTATTGGAGCAATAGCCGTTTTAATCGAAGCGGTAAAATACTTCAAAAAGAATTTCAGATCCTGGTTTGAACATACGTAGAGTGGGTCGTCATCTCGACTGAAGCGCAGCGAAATGGAGAGATCTATCGAGTTAGATCTAGCTTCGCTGAGCCTTCGGGTTCTCGACTGCGTTGCACCCGATAGCTATCGGGTTCGCTCGAAATGACGGTATTTCGAAGAAAAATTAATCGAACTTAGTTTAAACACCCCGATCCTGAAATCCCAAAATCTTCTAATCTTGGCGCTTAATCAATCTCGCTACAAACATCGTATCGGCATTGTTTTCATAGCCTTTAACCAGCTCCATTTTTTCCAGTTCTAATGGCAAAGTATCAATCATATGCTGAATAATGGCTTCGTTTTCTTCGGCAAAGGCAGAGCAGGTAATGTAAATCAAGGGCTTACCCGGCTTTAAATATTTTACAATATTTTGGACAATTCCCTTCTGTATACTGGCAAATTGACTGATTTTCCGTTCCGCGAAAAATGTAAGCATTTCAGGTGTTCTGCCCCATGTTCCGGAACCTGTGCAGGGCGCATCTAAAATGATCCCATCAAACTGATAATGGTGTAAAACCTGATCGTTATTCTGTAAAAGATCCAGTTCCTTTTTATGGTATTTCTTGATCCCGGCTAAGCGGAAACGTTCATCTAAATTTAAGAGTACACTTTCTCTCAGATCAGAAACCAAAAGCTCGATCACAGGCTCCAAACTATGTAACAGAAGTGTTTTCCCACCAGATGCTGCACAGCAATCCCACCATTTATCCCATTTGTTTGGTTTAAAATAATTGCCCGTATGCTGAGAAGATAAATCCTGAACCTGATAGCTACCTTCTCTTAAAACGGTTTCGAGCTTAGTTCCGTTAGGCAAAGCCAGAGCAGTTTCAGAAATCGCTTTAACCGCAATGTTTTCATCTGCTAATTTTGCAATAATAGCTGCAGATTCTTCTGCTGCCACCCTGATAAACAGATCCGGCTGTTTGAAGAATGAGGTGCAAAATGCTTCCCGATCTAATCCATCAGATAAATTTGCGTGAAACGGATATACGTCCTGCAAATCAAAATCCGGATACCTGGTTTTAATGATGGATATTTTTTCTTCCAGCGGCAGTGTAATACTTTCCTTTAATTCCGGCAGATTTTTCTCTACAATTAGGCTAAGCGTATCGTGGCACAAGAAATCGGCAATGCTCAAACGTTCTTCCTGTGGAAGTGTAGCTAAAGCCTTACCTAATCTAAAAAAGCTGTAAATATGACGTGTAGCCCATCTCCTATCGGATGACCCCATTTGCTTATGCTGCTTAAAATAGGTGGGCAGAAAACGATGCAAGGGCAAACTTCCATCATAATTACTCAAAATCTGTTCAAAGGCTCTTAACTGATGATCTGCTCTCATGCAATAATAAAATGGAAGAAAAAATTATGGAATTACTCAACTATGTTTAACGCAAAGTTTTTAAACTTCAGTAGCATTAGACTGGTGTTAATATAGCCTAATTTTTCATCATGGATAAATGAAAAGTTATTATGGAGGCCTTTATATTTATCTTTTACTAAATACGCTCTATAATCTTCGCCGTAAGCAGATAACAGTTTACCAAAGTAGTAGCCAACATCAAAGCCCTTAAAAGCGTATTCTCCAGGCTCAAATCCATACCTGTAGCGGTATTTTTTAATAAAGGCAACGACTGCACTGCTTTTGTAGTCTATTTTATAAGAAGAACTGATAATGGTATTTAAATCTTGTAACTTATCGGTAGGATAATTCTGCTTTACCCAATTAGGATGACCAAATAGATTAATACTGTAACCACCTGTAGGTAGATGCTTTAATTTATATAGTTTTTCTACTGTTGGCAATACAAAAGTCCGGTCGGATGAGGTAAGCACCACGGCATATTCTTTGCCTTTGATCATTTTTGTTTCAAAAGCATAAGCCGAAGCATACTCCTGTAGCACAAACTTAGTATTGGTTTGAAAATAGTTCCTGATCGGTGCTGCAAATTGCTCGTCTTCTGTTTTCTTAGGGTTAATTAATACCACTATCGTATTGGCAGGATTATAGCTTTTAGCAATGTATGTGGCTATCTTTTTCCCGTGTAAAGCAATATTATTTACAATAGACACGAGATTTGGATTATTAAATTCAGCAGGTTCGGAAGCGGCCAAAGGAGATACAATGATTGCATTATTTTCTTTGGCATAATTGGAGATGAACTTTAATCCATCTGGAAAAACAGGGCCAATAATTAAATTGCTTTGTTTAAAACGTTCATTTTTGTACAAGCCTGATATATGTGCATTATCATCCTGCGTATCAAAAACATTGAGTTTAAAATTTAAACCCTGGGCAGCGGCAGAATCCAATCCCAATTTAAAGCCCTGATAAAAATCGATAGGCATGGCATATTTCTCGATATCGGCCTTTGTGGCTGTTTTTAAATTCAGCTCATTAAGTTTAAAAGGAACAAGCAGGGAAACACTTGCCTGCGAAAACTTTTTGATAGGCTTTTTCTCTGCTGGCTTTTCTTTTTCAACCGGTTTGCTCGTTTCGGGCTTGGGTGTCCTGATTTTAGGCGAACAAGCGCCCAAAACTACCGTAAACAAAACCAGCAACCAATAAACCCTCTTAAAATTCATACCTATCATTTTTAACAAAATATGCTAGCAAAGTTTATTCCACCTTGCTAGCATAACATTTATTTATGCAGTTTGGACTGAAAACTCCAAACTGAAAACTATAACTGAATTATTCCCACTCGATAGTTGCAGGTGGTTTAGAGCTGATATCGTATACCACTCTATTGATCCCTTTAACTTTATTGATGATTTCGTTTGAGATTTTAGCCAATACCGGGTAAGGTAAATGGCACCAATCTGCAGTCATCCCATCAAGTGATTCAACTGCTCTTAAGGCAATTACATTTTCGTAAGTACGCTCATCGCCCATTACCCCTACAGATCTTACAGGTAAGAAAATAGCACCTGCCTGCCATACTTTATCGTAAAGACCTGCTTCTTTTAAATTGTCGATATAAATTTTATCGGCATCTTGTAAAATGGCTACTTTTTCTGGCGTAACTTCTCCGATAATGCGGATACCTAAGCCTGGGCCCGGAAATGGGTGACGGCCTAAAATAAACGATTCTAACCCTAAAGTGGTACCTACTCTTCTAACTTCATCCTTAAACAAAGTTTTAAGTGGCTCTACAACTTTAAGTTTCATAAAATCAGGCAAGCCGCCTACATTATGGTGCGATTTAATGGTTGCCGACGGCCCTTTAACCGAAACCGATTCAATAATATCAGGGTAAATTGTACCTTGGGCCAACCACTTTACATCCTGGATCAGGTGAGATTCTTCGTCGAAAACTTCGATGAATACACGGCCGATAATCTTACGTTTTGTTTCGGGATCTTCTACGCCGGCCAACTGGCCCAAGAATTTGTCTTTTGCATCAACGCCTTTAATGTTTAGTCCGAAATCTTTGTATTGCTCTAAAACACTTTCATATTCATTTTTACGCAATAAACCGTTATCAACAAATATACAGTGTAGGTTTGTGCCAATGGCTTTATGCAAAAGTACCGCAGCAACACTACTATCAACACCACCTGAAAGTGCCAAAACAACTTTATCGTTACCTACAGTAGCTTTAATATCGGCAATTGTAGTTTCAACAAAAGCAGTAGAAGTCCAGTCCTGGCTGCATCCGCAAATATCAACCAAGAAGTTTTCTAAAAGGATTTTTCCATCAATACTGTGCGTTACCTCAGGGTGAAACTGAATGGCATAAGTATCTGAATCTTTAATATGGTAAGCAGCCACTTTTACGCTATCGGTACTGGCAATCAACTCAAAGTTTTCAGGAATATCGGTAATGGTATCGCCATGGCTCATCCAAACTTGAGAATCGATGTTGATCCCTTTAAATAATTTATTTTCCTGGTTTACAAAATTCAAATTAGCGCGGCCATATTCGCGTGTTGAAGATGGCTGAACTGCACCACCCGAATGTTGGGCAATATATTGTGCACCATAACAAACAGCCAATAATGGATATTTTAAATGGTATTTCGATAAATCGATCTGAGGTGCATCTTCCTGGCGAACAGAGTAAGGACTACCCGAAAATATAACTCCTTTTACATCAGGCGTAACCTCAGGAAGATTATTATATGGATATATTTCACAGTAAATATTTAGTTCGCGAACCCTACGAGCGATGAGTTGTGTAAATTGCGAACCAAAATCGACGATAATGATTTTTTCTTGCATCCGCAAAGGTACCAATTAGATATGAGATTTGAGGTCGCAGATTTGAGATTTTTAGTAGTGTGCGGAGAGTTTTGAGCAGAGGGCATGGCGATAAGCGTTTAGCGCGAGGCGTTTGGTGGCGATTAACCGATTGAAACAATTAACCGATTAACCATATTACAGTCCGGAGTCGGTAGTCCGGAGCCCGAAGTCGATTAACCGATTAAATAATTAATTTCTATGTAACTGGTCGTTACCTATGAACTCATCACAAATGAACTATAATTACCAAACCACCTTTAAACCTGCCGATTGGTATTTATTAATGTTTTCGTCTTTGCTGATTAGGGTTATATCTTTTTGAATAGCTTGCCATATTAACATCCTATCAAAAGGGTCTCTATGCCAAGTGGCATTTAACTTATAATGACTTGCTGCTGATTCTGGCGAAACTGGCATTAAGTCAAAACCCAAATCTTTTGCTTGCCTCATCAATTCATTAGGTTCTAAACCGATGAGATTGAGTTTACCAAGTGCATATTTAAGTGATATTTCCCAAAGACTAATGGCACTTATAAAAATTGTATTTTCGTTATTTTCAATTATAGAAATTGCCTTTTCCGAAAGCCTTTTCGGATCAATTATCGTCCACAAAAACACAGGTGTATCCAACAAGTAAATCATAGCCCTAGTAGCTCTTCGTCTGTCATTGCAAAATCGTCGTTAAAAATCACTTTAGCCTTACCTTCCAAAGGACCCAATTTTCTTTTAGTTTTACTTTTACCTGATTCTGGAAGAAAATAGCCAATAATCTCTTTTTTTCTTCCATAAGTTACGGCAATACCAATACCTGCTTTAACATCTTCAAGCACTTCAGAAAAGTGAGCTTTAAATTCTCCAACTGACATTGTTTTCATAGTTAAATATTTATAATCAAATATAAACAAAACTTGTCAAGTTGTCAAGATGAAACTAAGTTATGTTTTAGATATAAACTTTAATGAGCTGATGTACAACTTGCAGTCACCAATGAACTAATGACAAATGAACCACTAAACCTCTACGATTCCATCAAAACCACCTCAACCCCAAATTTCCGTAAAAAGTCTACTCCTTCATCGCTGGGCAAACCTTTGTAAGCCGCATACGATTTCGAATAATAAACCAATTTAATTCCTGATGATAAAATTAACCGGGCACAGGCAATACAAGGCGACAAGGTGGTATATAAAGTACAACCTTCTATCTTCGATCCGTTTTTAGAAGCGTACAGAATCGCATTTTCTTCAGCGTGTAAGGCCAAAGAACAACTCCCCTTACTATCGCGTGCACAGCCATGCTCTGGCCATTCCTCGTCGCAATTGTGCGTACCAGCCGGTGGACCATTATAACCGATAGAAATAATACGGGTATCCTTTGTTAAAACTGCCCCTACATGGGCACGTACGCAATGCGAACGGGCTGCCAAATCGGTGGCAAGGTTCATAAATATCGAATCGAAGCTTGGTTTATCTGCCATTATAAAAATTAAAAAAGCCACAAAGAAATAAATCTCTGTGGCTGCAAAATTACTTTATTAAAAATTAATGTCCGCCAGAAAGTTTCTTATCGAAAGAAATTCCCTGCGATCTTAAAATTCCACTTACTCTCCAGGCATAAAATGCCAGGTAGGCAAAACAGATAATTCCTACAACATAGCTGTATTGAATACCTGTAAATTCTGATACTGCACCTTGTGCCCAGCTAATAATACCACCGCCCATAATCATCATAATTAAGAAGCTACTTCCCTGACTGGTGTGTTTACCTAAACCGCTTACTGCCAGGGTAAAAATACAAGGCCATAAAGTGCTACAGAATAAGCCTACACTGGTAATGGCATAAACACTTACCATTCCTTTAGTAAACATTCCGATTAATAGTGCAGTAATACCAATTGCCGAAAAAATCAATAACATTCTGGCTGGATTACCTTTACTCGCCATATCAGCAGCAATTAATACCAATATAATTAAACCGTATACATAAAATGGAGCAAGATCATGTTTTGCTATAGCGTTTACAGCTAAGAAAATACCAAAAGCTAAATATGGTGCAATAAAACGTAATACTTTTTGTGTGCTGATATTATCAGTAAAAGCTTCAACAGCACCTGTCCAACGTCCAATCATCATACTTGCCCAATATAATGAAATATAAGGGGCAATATCTTTAATAGCAAAGCCTAAATCTTTCTCCATGTAAGCAGGCAGGTTACTTGCGGTAGAAACCTCAACGCCTACGTAAACAAAAATAGCAATCATCCCTAAAACCAATTGCGGATATTGCAAAGCAGATCCCTTAATCGATTTAGTATCATCAACCGAGGCTTCCACCAAAGCAGGTCGATCAGGCAACGATGACATTTTCAAGAAAATAGCAACGGCAATAAAAGCAACGCCCAAAATTAAATATGGAATTTTAACACTTTCTACACTGATATTGGTAGATGCATTTGCTGCAGAACCGAAAATAGCAAAACTCACAATTAGCGGGCCGATTGTAGTACCAAAGTTATTGATACCGCCAGCCAACGTTAAACGTTGCGAGCCGGTTGTAATCGGACCTAATGCAATTGCCAATGGATTCGCCACTGTTTGTTGTAATGAAAAACCCAAGGCTACGATAAACAAACCCGAAAGCATTAAAGGGAACGAGTGGAGGTTTGCAGCTGGATAAAACAATAAGGTTCCAAGTGCAGAAATAACCAGGCCAAGCGCAAGCGAATTTTTATAACCCAGTTTGTTTACAATATCTTGTCCTATTATAACAGAAATACCGTTATAAATTAAAGCACCCACTGTATAAGCAATATAAAATGCCAATGAAACCAATTGACTTTCGGCTTGCGATAAATCAAAAGCTTTTTTAAATACCGGTATTAAAATGTCATTACTGGCGGCTACAAAGCCCCAAAAAAAGAATACCGTAACCAAAGGAATAAATTGCCCCCATTTGGTTTGTGTTTGTTCTGAACTCATTTTTTAAATCTAGTTTTAGTGGCTCTAAACATAAATAAAAAAAAATGAAAACCAGTAAATTTTATGCAACCTATGCAACAAAAATAAATGTTATATGTTTAGGTATAAAATTGCATATTCGCATATTATAAACAATACAATGCATGTTTGAAGCCATATTACTAGGTATAGGAGCAGGGATTATTTCGTCGTTTTTAACAGGGCCGGTATTTTTTGCAATGATCAAAACCAGCATAGAGAGGGGCTTCAAAGCTGGGTTTTCTTTAGCTGTTGGCGTAATTATTAGTGATGTGATCTTAATTGGATTAGTCCTTTTTGGGAGCCAGTTTTTCGATTATAAAGCAGAATTTGATAAATATGTAGGCACCATTGGGGGCCTATTTTTGTTAGCCGTAGGTATATATTACCTGGTTTCTAAAATAACCGTGCACTATAATAGTTCAACGCTTCAAAAAGTAAGTAAGCGGGGTTATGTGATAAAAGGATTTTTAATGTGCATCCTCACCCCCTCTACCTTAATGTTCTGGATTATTGTAAGCGGGATCATCTCGGTTAAATTGAACAACATGCTGAACGAAAAACTCGTCTGCTTTTTTATTGCCATGGCCACCCAATTGAGCATAGATGGTGCAAAGAGTTTCTATTCGAGTAAACTCCGTTATAAAATAAAAGAAGATGCACTGAAGAAACTCAATAAAATCGCAGGTGTGGTCATCATCTTTTTTGCCATCTGGCTCATCGTTAAAACGTACATTAAGTTTTACGCATAGGTTTTACCAAAGATTATAAACAAATCGCAGTATACACGTTTTATTGGTAGCCACGGAGACACAGAACACACGGAATTTCCTCATGTTTTGTCACCCTGAGCGGAGTCGAAGGGCAGACACGAGATATAAATAATCCCCGCCGCCGTGGTTCGTGTCCTCACGAACCGCTAAAATTATCAATTTCTTTTTTCCAATATCAGGAGCAACATTAAAACAGATCCTAAAATAAATTACCTGCGGTGAGCTCGCTAAAGGCTCGGGTTTACTGCGTAGTTTTCCGCTGCGCCACTTTGGAAAACGATCGAACCTTCACGAAAGTAATTAATTTGTGTTTGGTGGTTAAAAGTTTTGAAAAGCAGGTACAGTGCTATTCACCGTAAGGCTTAATTTATTTCATAAAAATCAATATGAATAACAGTTTATTTTAAGGAGATAAACGATCGAGAAGTATCGTCATCTCCTTTGGTTTATCAAACTGATTTTTCTTCTTTCAAATAGTATTACAAGAAGAAAGCTTGGT
>NZ_JBXANE010000019.1:0-82513 GCF_058801365.1 Pedobacter sp. GW822-FHT03F06 | reverse complement strand
TACTGCGGTAACACGTGGGAGAGTAGGTCGGTGCCAGATCTTAAAAGAAACCCTTTAACAGCAATGTTGAAGGGTTTCTTCGTTTATAGCCTTTTGTAAACCTCCTACTCTCAATTACCATTAAGCAGTTGAGAAAAGTCGGGCTATAGCTTCGCCCTGGTTTTCTTAATGGCCTTAATTCCTTAATGGTGAAAAACTGTAACGGGGCTTATTACTATCGTTAAGGAATGAAAAAAAATTAGGCACTGTTCCGGTATGATTTTCTTAATCCGTTAACTTCTTAATAGTAAATGAATTTATATTAGTTTTCTGATTATTAAAAAGAGTTAAGGCAAGTTGAGGGTTTGTTCCCGCAGATTACGCTGATCTCCGCAGAACCTGATCCATTTTCCGCTTACATCTTCAGTCTTAAGTTCAATAGCCCTGATGGCAGCGAAATCACTTTTGGGCATAGGTAGATTGTTTATCCCAGGGGTTTCCCAAAAGGATTGCAGCGTACAGCAGGACGGAACCCAACCTACATTTTACTGCTATTGCGCTCCAGATCGTTAAAATATCAATCATCTGATAGTAAGGAGGAGTAAAGGGTTTGTTCCCGCAGATTACGCTGATCTCCGCTGAGTTTTACACTACTGGCCCAGGTTCAATAGCCCTGATGGCAGCGAAAATCCCTTTTGGGCATAGGTAGCTTGTTTATCATAAGGGTTTCCCAAAAGGATTGCAGCGTACAGCAGGACGGAACGCGACCTACATTTTACTGCTATTGCGCTCCGAAAAAAATACGTTACTTAAAAAAAACTCTTGACTAAATTAGAATATTTAAAATAATGAGTTAAGCGTTAGCTTCTTCTTTAACCGCTAACTGCCCGCAAGCAGCATCGATATCTTTACCACGGCTACGTCGGATGTTGGTATTGATGCCCTGGCTTTTTAAATAATTGGAAAAAGCATCGATCTTATCGCCTTCTGCATTGGTGAAATCAGCAAAAGAAATGGGGTTATATTCAATGAGGTTTACCTTACAGGGGATATGTTTGCAAAATTTAGCTAAATCCATTGCATCTGAAATTTCATCGTTAAAATGATTGAAAACAATGTATTCGTAGGTTACCGGATTTTTGGTTTTAGCGAAGTAGTATTTAAGTGCATCAGCCAATGCTTTTAACGAGTTGGCCTCATTGATCGGCATGATCTCATTTCGCTTTTTATCATCAGCGGCATGGAGCGAAAGTGCCAGGTTAAATTTTGCACCGTCATCGCCCAATTTCTTGATCATTTTAGCAATACCTGCGGTAGAAACTGTAATACGCTTATAACTCATGTTTAAGCCATCTGGAGCAGTAATGCGCTCAATCGACTTCAATACATTGGCATAGTTTAAAAGCGGCTCTCCCATGCCCATATACACGATATTGGTAAGGGGATTGTTATAATTCTGTTTAGCCTGCTTATCGATCAATACTACCTGGTCATAAATTTCATCGGCGTTTAAATTACGCTTACGGTCCATGTAGCCGGTTGCACAGAACTTACAGGTTAAACTGCAGCCTACCTGAGAGCTTACGCAAGCAGTCATACGGTCTTCTAAAGGAATTAAAACCCCCTCTACAATATTACCGTCTGCTAACCTGAAAGTGTTTTTAATGGTATGGTCGTTACTGAACTGTGAATTGTTAACCTGAACAGCATTAATGGCAAAAGTTTCGTCCAATGCCTTACGAAGATCTTTAGAAAGATTGCTCATCTGCTCGAAACTCGTAGCTGATTTCTCCCAAAGCCATTGGTAAATCTGCTTAGCCCTGAATGCAGGTTGTTGCATTGCTACAAGGTGTTGTTGCAATTGAGGTAGATCTAATGCACGGATATCGGTTTTTTTTGCTGTTACCATTTGTTGCAAAGGTACTTAAAAAAGGTGTAAGGCAGAAAGGTAGACGGTAGAGGGCGCCTGCAAGATGCCGAATTTTACAATTAATTAGCTTTATCTTCCTCTGCCTCTTGAGTTTGACTTGCTGATAGCCTTACCTTTGGCAGGTCTGGAATTTCTGTTTCCCGCATTGCTTTTACCTGTTGGTTTTGCTCCGGAATGACCTGCGCTCTTTTTTCCTGTTGATTTTGCGCCAGACGGCTTTGGTTTAAACGGTTTTTTTGTTTGCTCTTCTTTAAGTTCGGGGATTTCTTCCCATGCATTTGTTTTTTTCTTAGTGCCTTTGGGTTTTATTTTGGCCTCGGATGATGAATTTTCAACACTTTTAGTGATGCTTTTCATCTCATCTTCACTAAGTTCTCTAAATTCTCCTGTCGGAATACCTTTTAAATTGATATTCATAATGCGCGTACGCTCAAGCTTGGTAACTTCATAACCAAAATGCTCGCACATTCTACGGATCTGCCTGTTTAATCCCTGGATTAAGATAATGTTGAAAACAAATGTGCTGATCTGACGAACCTTACATTTGCGCGTGTTTACCCCCAAGATAGGAACACCATTACTCATCTCGAAAATAAAATCTTCCGTAATCGGTTTGTTTACCGTTACTATGTATTCCTTTTCGTGTTTATTCCCTGCCCTTAAAATTTTGTTAACGATGTCGCCGTTGTTGGTCAGGAAGATCAGGCCTGATGAATCTTTATCCAATCGGCCGATTGGAAATATCCTTTCGCTATGGTTAACGTAATCAACAATATTATCGCGTACGCTGCCTTCTGTAGTGCTGGTAATACCTACAGGCTTGTTAAAAGCCAATAGGATGAAATTACTTTCTTCTTTAGGTTCGATATTATGCCCGTTTACCATAACTTTATCGCCCGGAAAAACCTGGTCGCCTACTTTAGCCCTTTTCCCATTAATGAAAACGGTACCCTTTTCGATATAACGGTCTGCTTCACGGCGTGAACATAATCCACTTTCACTGATGAATTTATTTAAACGGGTTGCAGAGTTATTGTTCATACTGCAATTTTACGGAAATAAATCGTGTTATCCATTCTCCATACGGGCAACAAATGAATCGACAGTGCTTTTGAGTGCGGTTAAGGTTTCGTTATCGGTAATTGCTCCCTCACTATCGATCTTCGCTTTTGCGAATGAGATAAGCTGGGGCGATACCCTTGCTTCAATTACTGTTAAAATATCGATGATGGACTGATAAGCTTTCTCGCCTTGGGTTGAAGCAACAAGTGCTAAAACGGGTTTCCCCGAAAATGATGCTGAACTTACCGTCCAATCGAGTAGGTTCTTTAGTGAGCCTGGTAAGCCCATCGCATATTCTGGTGTGGAGATGATGATTCCATCTGCTTTTTGGATGGTTGAGCGAAGCTCTTCGACGGCCTGTGGTGGATTTCCCTGGTCTAAATCAGGATTGAAATGTGGAATATCTGAAATGGATGAAAAGTTTAATACCTCGAAGTCTCCACCCAAAAGCCTGGAGATGGCTGTGATGTAAAGTGCATTGGTTGATACTGCTTTCGTGCTTCCAGAGATTGCCAATATTTTTTTCATTGCTAAAAGTAGCAAAGCGCAAAAGGAATATCAAGGTAGTCTGGTAATTGTGGAGTCATTTCAGAACAGGCCATCGAAACGCACCAGGTTCCGACAGCTTATTCTGAATTATTAAGAACTAAAAGTTTTGATCGTCTGCACTTGGGCCATAGCTGCCTGGGATCGGGATATCGAGTAATCTTAAGTAAACCCCTAACTGTGCCCTGTGGTGAGTGGTTTGACTAAGTGAATGGCGGATGGTTTCGTATTTAGAATAATCTGCCAAAACCTGTTTGCCCATGCTCAATACCCAACGGCCATTTAGTTCTTCTTCTGTAGCTTTTTCCAATTCTGCTTTTCCCAGGGCATAATTTTTCTCTAGAATTTTAACCAGATCATCGGCATTTTCTGCAGGTTGTTCAACATAAGGAGCTGTTTCAAAATCCAGTCCATCAGTAGTTAAAGCGAGTGAAACCCAACTCGGTAGATCAGCAATATGAACCGCAAGCGACTTCATTTTCATGCTTTTTTCATGTGGTGCCCAGTCAAATTTTTCTACAGGTACAATAGCCAGGAATTTTTTTGTCGTATTAAATTCAGCTTCTAGCTCTTTCAATAATAATTTAATAATGTCCATATTTTTCTGTTTTATTTTTTCTGCGGTGCTTAAATCCATTAGTAGTAAATCGGCAATACTCATGATTTTGATGTTTAGTTACACAAAGAAAATACAGCCCACTGACAACCCTATGGCAGTGTGAAAAATATTTTTTTAATAATTTACTGGAAGTAAGTGCATGTATTCACTTAGTGGCATGTGCTGCGTTTTTTTGAAAGGAATACCTAGATTTTTAAGGCAGATAAGCCGGGTGAGGTTAAAATCACGGTATTCATTCCTGTAATGGCACCAGGCAATTAAATGCCAGCTAAAAGCATAGAAAATTAAGCCAATTGGTTCTACTTCTCTTTTGCTCACTTCCTCCTTATTGTTTTTATAATTGAGTTCGATCAGGTTTTTTTCGGTAATGGCGTGTTGAATAAGTGATAGGTATTCGAAGTTAAAATTTAACCTTTCCGGAATCTGCAATTTAATATGCTGGTTTAAGGTTTCGAGCTTTTCTTTTTGTCCCGATTTTAATACCGCCTTTACTTTTGTCAGTGCTGTAGCGTAATGGGTACGGATAGAATTATCAGCAAAGCCGTTCACCAAACTTTCAACCAATAGCAGTGCATTGGCCTCGTCCATATTAAAAGAAACTGGCGGCAGGAAATAACCCTGAACCAGGTAATAGCCTTTGTGCTGCTCAAAACTTACCGGTATGCCTTGCTCGCCTAATGCTTTAATATCGCGATATACGGTGCGTATGCTCATATCAAACCTTTCCGCAATTTTTTCTGCGGTAATATATTTTCTGGATTGAAGCAGGGTTAAGATTCCGAAAAGTCGGTCGATACGGTTCATAGTATGTTTTGTTAGGCGATTAAAATTAAAGTTTTTTAATCAATTTTTCTTGTGGTACGTTATTTGTAAAAGATAAATACATATCAATTCTATAGGTTAAACCGTTATAACTAGGGTTAATCATACATAATCTGAATTAAATGGCTGCTGTTATCCAAAAGCGTTTCTTCCGGGCAATAAAAAGTAAAGTAATTATAGGTTTCCTGTTTGCCTGTTTTGCATTGCTATTGGCCTGGGGTATCAGTAAATTTGCTTTTACAAGGATGCTGGATACCGTTGAAGAAATTTCGGCCCCGAACGACCGTTTAAGGATCGTAAATGATCTTTCACATAAGATTGCCAGGTTAGATCAGCTGCAAAGGGACGAGGCTTTCAATAAACAGGGGAATTATAGTTTTCTTAAAGAGTCGCGTAAGCTAAGGGCTAGCCTGGATACCTTGGGTAAATTGTACAGGGGCGATTCTGCCCAGTTGGCGAGAATAAAATCGATCAAGAATCTACTGACCGACCGCGATAAACAATTTATCAATTATTTAAAGGTGAGAGAAACGTTGGTGAATACCAAATCGTTCTCTAATGAGGTTCAGAAATTAAATGAATTGGTTGCTACACGTACCAGACAGACAGACAGTGCGGTACTGACCACCGAGACAACTACCTCAACTACTACGGTTGCGCCTGAAGAAAAAGAGAAATCGAGGGGTTTTTTGAGTAAACTGTTTGGTAAGAAGAAATCTGATGTATATAAAATCATTAATGAGGAGTTTAAGGTAAAGCGCGATACGCTGAATGCAAAGGCTGAAGATAGCATTATGAAGAGTATGACGGGGGCCTTAAAAAACATCGAACTCGAGCAACGCCAGAAAAGTCAGAAATTTTTAAAACGCGAAGCAGATTTATCAAACGCCAGTAATGCATTAACTGCGCAGATGTTACAGATTTTAAGAGAGGTTGAGGGGGAGGCAGTAGCCCAGGTAGATTTAAATGGTATTCAGGCTAAAGAAGTGGTTAACGATGGAATTACACAGATCACAACCATTATCATTATCTTTTTCCTGCTAACAGTTATTCTGCTGTATTTAATTTTGGCTGATATTACAAAAAGCAACAGGTATAGAAGGGCATTGGAGCTTGCTAAGGATGAAGCAGAATACCATGGTAAGGCCAAGCAGCGGTTCCTATCAAACATGAGCCATGAGATTAGAACGCCGCTGCAGTCTATTTTGGGCTATGCCGAGATGATTACCCAGCAGGAAGTACCGAATAAAAAAGATGTGGATGCCATTTATCAATCTTCCATTCATTTACTTCAGATTGTGAACGAGGTATTAGATTATAACCGGATTATTTCGGGCGAATTTAGTTTCAATAACCAGGTGTTCAACATCAGAAAAGCTTTAGATGAGGTAGTTTCGGTAATGCGGCCTTTGGCAGAGCAAAAATCACTTCAATTAAATACTAAGCTTGATCTTGCCGATCTTGAATTTGTAAAAGGAGATGTTTTCAGATTAAAACAGATCCTATTTAACCTATTGGGCAATGCTGTAAAATTTACCCTGAAAGGTGAGATTGTACTTTCAGTATCGTATAAAAAGCAGGGTGATGATCTACATTTCCATTTTACAATAAAAGATACAGGTATCGGTTTTGAAGAAAAAGATATTCCAAAAATATTTAATGAATTTGAGCAGATAGAATCTCCTGAAAAATACATCATCAACCAGGCTGGCACAGGTTTGGGACTGCCAATCGTTAAATCTTTGATCGAAACACAAGGAGGAAGAATTTATGTGAAAAGTAAACCGGGCATTGGTACCACATTTAATATTTATATGAAATATGAAAATACCACTGAGCGTGTAAACGATATTTTAGATTTAGAACATTATGCAATTGTAAACCCAGGTACAGTTTGGGTAATTGATGATGATAAACTCATTCTGGATTTATGCGGAATGATTTTTCAGAAAAACCAAATCCCGTTTAGAAGTTTTACCCATGTTGCCGATATCCTGCACGCAGCGCCTGAGCCGGATTTAAAATATGTGCTGGTTGATATGCGTATGCCCGAAATGACAGGATTTGAACTTTGCCATTTATTGAAGAAGAAACTCCCCGCGCACATTAAATTTTACGCCATTACCGCACAGGTTCTACCTGAAGAGCGTGAAATGGTTTTAAGTGAAGGCTTTGATGGGCTAATTATGAAGCCGTTTAGGGCCGTAGATATCCTATCTATATTTGATAGAACTGAAATTTTGACTGAACAGCCCGAATTCGATTTCTCTTCCATTGAGAAAATGACCTTTGGCGATCAGCAAATGTTAGAGAAAATACTGAACCGTTTTAAACAGGATTCTATAGTTGATGCTGTAGAATTGAAAAAACATTTAACTGATAATGACCCAGATCAGGCCAGGTTGCTGGTTCACCGCCTGGCAGGACGTACGGCGCAAATGGGTTCGAAGACCTTGGCAAGTGCATTCCGCATCCTGGAATTAGAAATCGCCGAAAAAGGCTTAACCAACAATATTAAATCTGAAGTTTTATTGCAGATCAGAAAACTGGATGGCTTAATTGCAATTATGGAAGAGATGGATTACTCCAATGCCGGATAGTTATTCTATGCCGTAACGCTCCATCTTAGCGTAAAGGGTTTTACGGTCGATGTTTAAAATCTTCGCGGCTTTTGATTTATTATGCCTCACCTTGATCAATGTTTCAGTAATCAACGCTTTTTCATTCTGTTCGTTTACCGCTTTAAGGTCGGATGAATTGCCTGGAGCTGACTGGTGACGGACAGAAATCATCATTTCGTCAGGTAATGCACCAATTTGGGCAACATCGCCTGGGCTTAATAAAACCATACGTTTAATCACATTGCTAAGCTCGCGCAAATTTCCCGGCCAATCGTAACTAAGCAAAAGTGTTTTTGCCTCATTAGAAATACTTTTCACATTCCGTTCTAAATCTCGGTTTGATAGCTGTATAAAATGGTTGATAAACAGTTCTAAATCTCCGCCCCGATCTCGCAATGGAGGAAGCTGGATTTTGAACTCATTTAAACGATGATATAAATCTTCTCTAAACTCACCTTGTTGCATACTATTGGCCAGATCATCATTGGTAGCTGTAATGATGCGAACATTAACAGGGATTTGTTTGGTACTGCCCAAAGGCTGGATTACCCTTTCTTGTAGTGCCCTAAGTAATTTAATCTGCACTTCGTAACTTAGGTTACCCACTTCATCTAAAAACAATGTTCCGCCATTTGCTGCCTCAAACTGACCTTTTTTGTCGTTTAAAGCACCTGTAAAAGCACCTTTTACGTGTCCGAATAATTCGCTGGCAGCTAAATCTTTCGATAATGCACCGCAATCTATTGCAACGAAAGGTTTATCGGCACGCTTGCTCTGCTGGTGCAGGGTTCTGGCAGCAAATTCTTTTCCTGTACCGCTTTCGCCCTGTATAATTACCGACATGTCGGTTGGGGCTACCAAACTGATGTGTTCATACAGTTTATCTGCAACTGCACTTTTCCCTTTTATAAAATCACTGTTTGTTTCTTTTGGTTCAACACTTTTTAAATCCTTTTTAGCTAAAGAATTTTTGATCACCATTAGTAACTCATCTGGGTTAACCGGCTTGGTAATATAATCAATAGCACCCAATTGAATGGACCTGACCGCAGTCCGAACATCATTAAAACTGGTCATGATGATTGCAGGTATGGATAGTCCCAGATCACGGATGTGGCTAAGCACTTCAAGACCTGTCCCATCCGGAAGACGGTAATCGATTAAAAGTAAGTCGAATTCATTGTTTTCAACTTGTTTAAATGATTGCTTAACCTGGGTTACAAGGGTAATCTCATGACCGTTTTTTGTTAAAAAACCTTCAAGTAATTGAGCAAATGTAGTGTCGTCTTCTAAAATCAGGATTCTCGCCATGTAACAAAAATAAGAAAAGCCGGACATAATCCGGCTTTCTTATAATAGGTAGATGTAATTATTTGGGTTTTATTGTACTGGCTTACCGTCTTTATCAATTTTAACTGAACCAGTTTCGGCTTCTTTTTTAACATTGATTAAGTAGTACTCCTTTGTTCCTTCTTTAACAGACCAAGCTTCAGTAGCTGTCCATCCTTTGTAAGCATCAGATTTTAGCGCTGTTGTAACTGGAGCAGGAAGTTCTTCCAGTTTAACGGGAGTTTTTACTGCACTATCTTGAACTGCAACAATTGCAGCATTTTTGATTGTATTTACTTCACTTGCCTGTACTGCTGAGAATCCTGCAAAAGCCAAGAACGCAGCTGATAAAATTAATTTTTTCATCTGTTTACAATTTTATTTGTGAGGAAGCTGCCATGATTAATCAATTTACCTTGTGGTGCTGAAAATCATGACGGTTTCGTGGTATGTATTTTTAGTTTATGCGCAGCCCGAAGGCCACGCTTATATTGATTATGCCTGTGTGGCGTATTTATTTGAGATTATTGTACTGGCTTACCGTCTTTGTCGATTTTAACCGAACCAGTTTCTGCTTCTTTTTTAACATTAATTAAATAATATTCTTTAGTACCTTCTTTAACAGAGAAAGCTTCAGTAGCGGTCCAACCTTTGTATGCATCCGATTTTAATGCGGTGGTTACTGGTGCAGGAAGTTCTTCCAGTTTAACCGGAGTTTTTACGGCACTATCTTGAACTGCAACAATTGCAGCGTTTTTGATTGTATTAACTTCACTTGCTTGAACTGCTGTGAATCCTGCGAATGCTAAAGTAGCGGCTAAAATGATCTTTTTCATGATATTGTGTTTTAAATATGGTTTTGTAACTCATGTTACGTTAAATACTCGTTAATTATAGAGCGCTAACCGATCTTATTTATTGAACTGGTTTACCGTCTTTATCGATTTTAACCGAACCAGTTTCGGCTTCTTTTTTAACGTTGATTAAATAATATTCTTTAGTACCCTCTTTAACAGAGAAAGCTTCAGTAGCGGTCCATCCTTTGTAAGCATCAGATTTTAATGCTGTTGTAACTGGCTCAGGAAGTTCTTCCAATTTAACTGGAGTTTTCACTGCGCTATCTTGAACTGCAACAATCGCAGCATTTTTGATTGTATTTACTTCACTTGCCTGTACTGCTGAGAATCCTGCTAATGCTAATACTGTTGCTGCTAAAACGAACTTTTTCATAGTATATATTTAAAATTTAATTTGTGTAACAATACTTGCTAATGTTTCACAATGATGCCAAACCACTTTTTTTATTTAAGTTATTGTTTTTTAGGCATTTGTGTGCGTGCCAGGATTTTGGCGCTGTGGAGCTTCTCCACACTTTGGGGCGAATGACTACAAGTTTTGCCGTTATTATGATGAATAACAAATTCTTGTGCCGTCAGATGTTACCATCTGACGGATTTAAAAAATTCCTTGGAGTTAATTAGCTATCAGATGGTAACATCTGACGGCACACTAAATATTTTCAAAAAATTAATTTTCAATTTTCAAAAAAGAAGATTTTTTTCTATCATTGCAGCCCAATTAAAAGCCTCCTTAGCTCAGCTGGTAGAGCAACTGACTTGTAATCAGTAGGTCATTGGTTCGATTCCGATAGGAGGCTCTTTTTTCTTTCCCCGTTTTCTAATTTCTTTAGAAACTAAGTCAAAAATCATTTTATCATCAAAATAGGTTAGGTGTAGAAAAATATTTTTATTTGCTCCGGTTATTCCACTAATTTGCGATATGTTAAAATACTTTTCAGCCGATTGGATATTTCCTGTTTCATCCCCACCGATTAAAAATGGAGTGGTAGCCGTAAATACAGATGGCGAAATTGAAAAAGTGTTGACCCAAAAAGAGGCCTTGAATTTTGATTTGGATATCATAAAGTATAAAGGATCAATCGTTCCGGGTTTTATCAATACCCACTGCCATTTAGAACTATCGCACCTGTTGGGGCAAATTCCCGAGCAAACGGGTTTGGTAGAATTTGTACAAAGTATTATTAAAAGCAGGCAGGGCGATATTGAAGAGATTAAAACGGCTATGTATGCTGCTGATCAGAAAATGTTCGAAAACGGGATAGTAGCCGTTGGCGACATTTCCAACCAAACTTCATCAAAAGAAGTAAAAGCGCATAGCAAAATATACTACCATACTTTTATCGAAGCCATGGGCTTTAATCCTGAACGTGCAAATGCGACAATGGATTATGTAAAGGAAATTAAGCAAGGTTTTGGCGCTTTGCCCACCTCAATTGTGCCACATGCACCCTATTCTGTATCGCCTGAATTATTCGGGTTGATAAAAGTGGAAGCTGAAAAAGATAATGCCTTTATTAGTATTCACAATCAGGAAACTAAGGATGAAAATGCGTTCTTCGAAAATAAAGCCGGTGGATTTTTAGCACTATACGAATTTCTGGGGCTCGATATATCTTTCTTTACCCCCTCCAAAAAAACATCTTTACAAACCTGGTTGCCTTATATTAAGCAGCAGAAAAGTTTGTTGGTGCATAACACCGTTTCCAATAGAGCTGATATCACCTTTGCAAAACAAAACAACAAAAATCTGTACTGGTGCCTTTGTCCACAGGCCAATTTATATATTGAAAATGCGCTACCCGATGTTGATCTGTTAATTGAAGAAAACGTAAAGATTACCTTGGGAACAGATAGTTTAGCAAGCAACCATCAGCTTAATATCCTATCAGAAATGATCACCTTGCAGCAATACAAGCAGGTTACTTTTGAAAAACTTTTGAGTTGGGCAACTATAAGTGGAGCCGAATTTTTAGCGCTAGACCAACAAATTGGAACAATAGAGGTTGGTAAAAAACCAGGATTGAATTTAATCCAGCTGTCTGCTGATTTTAAGATTGAAAATGATCAGGTAGAAAGGCTAATTTAGAATATATGAATCCAATTTGTAAACTTTTCAATATTAAATACCCTATTATTCAGGCCGGGATGGTTTGGTGCAGTGGGTGGAGATTGGCATCGGCAGTTTCTAATGCAGGAGGTCTTGGCATTATTGGAGCCGGTTCAATGTATCCTGATGTTTTAAGAACACATATTCAAAAATGCAAATTAGCAACTCATCTTCCGTTTGGTGTTAATATTCCATTGCTCTATCCTAACATTCAGGAAATTATAGATGTGATAATCGAAGAGGAAGTAAAAATTGTATTTTCTTCTGCTGGTAATCCTACCACATGGACCAGTTTTTTAAAAGAAAAGGGTATTACTGTTGTTCATGTAATTGCCAATACAAAATTTGCCATAAAAGCGCAGGAAGCTGGCGTTGATGCCATCGTTGCCGAAGGCTTTGAAGCAGGTGGACATAACGGGAGAGAAGAAACCACCACCATGTGTTTAATTCCGATGATAAGGGGCGCTGTTAAAATTCCTGTCATTGCAGCTGGCGGCATTGGAAGTGGAAAAGCCATGTTGGCGGCGTTTGCTTTAGGCGCTGATGCCGTTCAGATCGGTTCGGCTTTTGCCGTTGCCGAAGAATCATCAGCCCATCCGGCATTTAAAAATAAAATTATTGCTGCTGCTGAAGGGGATACTAAGCTGGCCATGAAAAAACTGGTTCCGGTGCGGCTGCTGAAAAATGAATTTGCTGAAGCGATATCGGTAGCAGAAGCTGAAGGAGCAGATCGAGGCCGCTTAATAGAGCTTTTGGGCAGAGCAAGGGCAAAAGCGGGCATGTTTGAGGGCGACATGGAAAATGGAGAACTCGAAATCGGTCAGATTTCAGCTATGCTGAATGAAATTAAACCTGCAAAAGAAATCCTCGAAGAAATATGGTTAGGTTTTAGGTCCGAACTGCAAAGATTTAACAGTTTACAAAATGAATTGGGCTTATAAACATAGGGATACAAAATTGCTTTACTAACTTTGCAAGATTAGAACATTTCAATTTTACAACAATAAATGAAGCATCTTAATATAATCGTAACCGGTAAAGTGCAGGGCGTTGGCTTTAGGGAAACCACAAAAATTATTGCCAACCAAATGATGGTAACGGGTTTTGTAAAGAACGAAAAAGACGGATCGGTTTATATCGAAGCAGAAGGCGAAGACATTTTTCTGGAAGAATTTGTAAACTGGTGCTACGAAGGGCCTGATCGCTCGCGTGTAGAAAATGTAACGGTAAGCGATGGTGAAGTAAAAAACTATCGTAATTTTGAAATCTTAAGAAAATAAATTGCTGAATTGTTGGATTGCTATTTGTTCCGCTAAGGAGCTTATCTCAATACGCAATACTCAAATCTCAATCATAAATGTCTGTATATAAAAAGTTTCTTGGGCAAACCATGGTTTATGGTATCAGTACCATTGCCTCGCGGTTACTCAATTTCATCTTAACCCCAATATTTACCAGAAGTTACGGCGCAAGTGCATTAGGTGTTTTTACAAAAATGTATGCTTATGCATCTATGATAAATGCCATACTGGCCTTTGGAATGGAAACTACTTTTTTTAGATATCTCAATAAACATGAAGATAAAAAACAGCAGGTTTATAACAATTCTTTCCTGATCGTTGCCTTTATATCCACATTGTTTTTAATTACTGGCCTTGTTCTTACCGAACCGATTACCAAATGGTTGTTAAACAGTAATATGTCGCACTATCAGGATCAAAAAAGATATGTGCAGTATTTTCTTTGGCTCTTGTTTTCGGATGCAATCTGTGTAATTCCTTTTGCCAGGATCAGGGCTGACGGAAAGCCTTTTAGATATAGCATCATTAAATTTGTGAATATCTTAAGTTATGTGCTCTTAAGCCTGTTTTTCATCTATGGTATTCCACTGATCATTAAACACGATTTACCTGGTGCAGCTTTCTTTCAAAGTTGGTTTCGCGATAAATGGGTTGGATATGTGTTTATCGCCAATCTGGTAGCAAGTGCCCTTACCTTTTTGCTTTTAGTGCCAGAATTTTTAAAGGTTCAGTTTAAATTTGACCGCGATTTATTTAAAAAAATGCTTTCTTACAGCTGGCCTGTCTTGATCGCAAATTTATCTTTCATCGTTAATGAAAATCTGGATAAAATACTTTTGGATCGATACACAACTGAAGCAGAAGTTGGTATTTATGGTGCTGTTTGTAAGCTGGCTATATTCCTGAGTATTTTTAATATGGCTTTTAGATTGGGAGCAGAGCCATTTTTCTTCAGCTATGCCAAAAATGAAAACGCAAAAATTACTTACGCAAAAATTCTGGAGTATTTTGTAATTGCACTTTCCATTCTTTTTGTGGCGCTTACTGCAAATATCGAAATCCTCAAATACTTTATCAGCCGGGATGCAAAACACCTGGCCGAGTATTGGGTCGGTTTACCAGCAGTGCCTTATTTACTGGTGGGATACGTATGTTTAGGTATTTATATGAACCTTTCTATTTGGTATAGGTTGTCTGATCAAACCAGGTTTGGATTGTATATCTCTTTAATTGGAGCTTTTATTACCATTGTATTCAATATTATATTGATTCCAAAGTTTAGTTACATGGGTTCTGCCTGGGTTTCGATGGCAACCTATGGAACGATGATGATTATTTCGTACATCCTCGGGCAGAAATATTATCCAATCCCCTATAATCTTAAAAAGATTTTAGCTTATCTAATCATTTCTATCATACTGGTATTCTCTTCGTTTTTCGTATTCAATAGAAACATTTATATTGGCAATGCCATGTTAATTGTTTTTGTTGCAGGCATTGCTTATTTCGAAAAGAATGATTTAATGAAAATATTAAAAAGAGGTTAATTAGAGACTTTTGCGTTAGGTTCATAGTTAATGGTCAATGGCCATCAAACCATGATCTATAAGCCATTACCCTAAAGTACCCAACAATAAAAAAATGGAAATAAAAATTATCAATGCATCCGAACACCCACTTCCACAATATGAAACTGCGCATGCAGCCGGTATGGATCTGAGGGCATCAATAACAGAAGAAATGATATTGAAACCTTTACAAAGATTACTGGTGCCAACAGGTTTGTTTATTGAATTGCCGGTTGGCTACGAAGCACAGATCAGACCGAGAAGCGGACTGGCCTATAAACATGGTATTAGCATTGTAAATGCGCCTGGGACAATTGATGCTGATTACCGTGGTGAAATAAAAGTTTTATTGGTAAATTTATCAGATACAGATTTTAAAATCGTTAATGGCGATAGAATTGCACAAATGGTTGTGGCAAAACACGAAACCGTTAGCTGGCAAACCGTTGAACAATTAGGGGAAACTGCACGGGGCGAAGGTGGCTACGGACATACGGGGAAATAAGTTTGGAGTTCGCGGTTTTCAGTTTGAAGTTAATTTTTGGATGGATAAAATAACATGAAATACAAAGTACATTTTCTTGTTGGAGCTACTTTAGTGAGCTTCCAGGCTTTTGGGCAGGGAACGGTTGCGCCAAGTATCAATCGCGATAGCAATATGGTAAAACAACTGTTTTTTGCGGGTCTACGGGAGAAAATGTCTGAAAATTATGTTGTTGCCTCCACCAATTTCAATAAAATTGTTGGTTTAGATCCGAATAACCACGCAGCCTATTTCGAGCTGGCCAATGCAAATCTGCGTTTAGATAAACTCCCGGAAGCTGAACAGAACATAAAACAGGCAATTAAATTAAACGGCGGCAATTTATGGTACTGGCGTTTACTCGGTGAGGTATACAAGCGCACCAATAAAATGCCCGAACTTATTGAGGTTTTTAATCAGTTGATCCGCCTCGATCCTGAAAACGATGCCTATTATTTTGATAAGGCCAATGCACAGTTCTTAAGCAATCAGCTAGATGCCGCAAAAAAGACCTATGAGGAAATCCAGGCTAAATTTGGCGAATCGAGAGATCTGGTAAATGCCAGAAAGCGTCTGCAATCTAACGGCAATGCCACCGAAAGTGATATTGTAAAGTTATTGGAAGGTAACCAGGCTGATGTAAAGAACTATTTATATGCTGCAGGTTTGCTTTTGCAGAAGGGAAATGATCCGGAAGCATTAAAGGTGTTAACCAAAGCACAGCAGCTCGAACCCAATAATTTTGAGGTAAACCTGGCTTTGGCCGATATTTACCGCAAGCAGAAAAATGACGAAGCTGCATTTTCCTCCTTAAAATTGGCTTTCGAAAGCAATGAAATGCCCCTTACGGAAAAGGTGAAGATTATCGCCGCACTTTTTCCGAAACTTAACCAACCCATTGTTGCCAAACATGTAACTGAACTAAGTAAGCTGGTTGCAGAAAAAAATCCGGCTGATGCAAAAGCATTGGCACTTTATGGCGATGTACTTTATCAGCAGAACCATTTAAAAGATGCATTGGCCCAATATCAGGCTGCTTTAAAACTTAACGAACAGGTTTATGTAGTTTGGGAACAGGTCATTAATATCCAAACACTGCTCGGGCATTATGAGGAAGCCATAAAGGTTGGCGATGAGGCTTTAAGCATTTATCCCAATCAGGCCAGCTTATATTATTATATGGCTTATGCCCTGTTTAAAACAGGTAAGTACGATCCTGCTCAAAGCAATTTAAAAACTTCCTTACAGCTGGATGTGGAGAATAAAAGCCTGCAGGCGCAGATTTATGCACTACAGGGCGATATCTACATCAACCAGAATAATTTTGCCTTAGCTAAAACAGCTTTCGAAAAAGCCATTTCAACAGAGCCCGATAATTACCTCATCATGAATAATTATGCCTATTATTTGGCATTAAGAAATGACGACTTAACCAAAGCGGCGAAATATGCCGAAACAGCGGCCAATGCAATGCCTAATAATCCTTCAATTGTAGATACTTACGCCTTTATTCTGTTTAAACAGCAAAAATACGATCTGGCGAAAACATGGATCGAAAAGGCTTTGCAAAACAATAGCAGTAAAAACGGTGTTTACTTGGAGCGATATGGCGATATACTTTTTATGAAAGGTGAAAAGGATGCAGCGTTAATTCAATGGCAAAAAGCAAAAGAGGCCGGAAACGGATCAGAAGTATTAATTAAAAAGATAAATGAAAAGAAGTATTTTAAATAGCGCATTCCTATTAGGAGCTGTAATTTTTGTTTCAGCATGTAAACCTAAAAAAGAAATTGTAGTGGCTCCCCCTGCCAAAACAGAAACCAAAACTGATAATTCTAAAGCAGAAGCTTTAACACTACTAAATAGCAAACAACTTAAATTTAATACCCTTTCTTTAAAAGCAAAAGCAACTTTAGATATTGCCGGCGATGCAAACGACGTAACCATGAATTTCAAGATGAAAGACAAGGAAACCATTTGGGTAAGCATTACGGCCTTAGGTGGAATGGCAGAGGTGGCAAGGGCTTTGATTACGCCCGATAGCATCAAGATCATGAACCGCATGAAAAGCGAATACCTGAAAAAACCGTTTAGTTATATTTATAATTTCACCAACAAACAGGTTAACTTTAACACCCTACAATCCATTTTAACGGGCAATGCCATGGGCGAGTTTTTAACAGCAGAATCGGATGTTAAACAGGAAAATGGTGTTTGGGTGGTTTCTGGAAGCAAATCGGAATTAGATTACAAATTGCTTTTTAACACACTTTTCAAAGTGGCTGAAACCAATTTAAATGATGCTAAAAACGGCCAGGCGCTAAAAGTTACCTATACCGACTATCAAAAATTAAACGAATCATTATTTCCTAGCGCATTGCAGATCAAAACACTATCTAAAGCAAAGCGGATAAACATCGACCTACAGTTTGTGAAAATTGATGGCAATGTTCCTGTCGATTTTCCGTTTAATGTACCAAAGAGATTTACGGTTGTAAAGTAGGCTTAAAAACTCCATTCAAATATTCTATCAATGATTTGCCGGCAGGTAAGTACTGCATTAGTACAGCTGCTCTGGCAATCTTTGTTATGTATGAAGATTGAGTGAAGACAGTTCTGTAATAAGCAATTATGACTTTAGTATCTCGATTTTAATATTTTTTACTACAAAATTTTTATACTTTTGGCTTAATGAAGCTACAAAAACTCCTATTTATCCTTTTTTTAAGCGTGTTAACCCTTTCGGCAGTTGCACAAACTGAAAGCCAGCTCAGAAGGAAAAAAGAAGCTATACAACGCGAAATTGAACAGCTTCAAAAGAATTTGAATAAAACTGCCAGTGGTAAAAAGCTTACTATACAGCAGATTAATACGATAAATGCCCAGATTAGGTTGCGCCAGGATAAAATCGGCACAATCAACTCTGAAATAAAAAATCTGGATAACCAAATCTCTCAGAACACAAATACCGTACATACGTTACAAGGTCAGTTGGGCGATCTTAAAAAAGAGTATGCGGGAATGATCCGTTTTGCACAGCGCAACAGAAATTCGTACGATAAAATGATGTTCATTTTTGCGGCGAAGGATTTTAACCAGGCATATAAAAGAATAAAGTATTTACAGCAGTTTAGTCAATACCGTAAAAAACAGGCCGGATACATTGAAAATACACAGCAAGACCTGAACGGCAAAATCAAAGTCCTGGATAAAACACTCAGGGAAAAAAGTGATCTGTTGAAGGAACAGGAAAGAGAGCGTGAGCGTTTAAGCAAAGATAAAAGTAAACAATCAGTAGAATTAAATAAACTGAGCAAGGACGAAAAACAGTTTAAACAGGATATTACCAGCCGTAAAAAACAACAGGCCCAGATAGACAGGGCCATTAGTGCTGCAATACAGCGGGCAATTGAAGAGGCGAGAAGGAAGGCCGCGGAAGAGGCAAGAAGAAAAGCGGCTGAAGAAGCACGGATTGCGGCTGCAAAAGCCAAGGCTGAAAATAGACCTGCACCTACTGCACCAGCTACACCAACTGCTAAAGCAAAATCGACAGGAGAGTTGCTTACTGCAACACCTGAAGCAGCCAGATTATCGGCAGGTTTTGAAAATAACAGAGGAAGATTGCCTTGGCCGGTAGCAAATGGAACAATAACCGAAAGGTTTGGTTTACATAAGATAGACCAGGCAAGTTATACCAACGATGGAGTAGATATCACCACAACTGATGGGGCAACTGTTAGAAGTATATTTGCAGGTAAGGTTGTTATGGTGCAAAATATTATGGGTAGAACAGCTGTAGTAATTAACCATGGCGAGTACTTTACAGTGTACCAAAACTTAAGATCGGTTAGTGTGAGTGTAGGTAATTTGGTTGAAACCAAACAGGCTATCGGGATTGTGGCAAATACAGGTGACGACGCCATTTTAAAATTCCAGATTAGAAGAGGTCAGGGAACTTTAAATCCCGAAGCCTGGATTAGTAAATAAACTTAAGACAAGTTAAAATGTCTATATTTGTATAAATTATATTAGTGATGTATCAAGGCACGTTATTAGAGTTTTTAAATATGGGTGGATCAGAGATCGTACTCATTTTAGTGGTGGTTCTATTGTTGTTCGGAGGTAAAAAATTACCTGAACTTGCAAGAGGGCTAGGGAAGGGGATCAGAGAATTCAAAGATGCCTCTGATGGTGTTAAGCGTGAAATCCATAGAAATATCAATGCAATGGATTTAGATAAAGAAGAAGCAGAAGAAACAGCGGTAAACCATAGTCAGCGCCATCATCCAACAGAAGAATCATCTGTTGATGAAAAGGTAGAGGCCAGTGCAGGGCATACTGAAACCAGCACACCTGTTGACGAAAAAATTATAACTGACAAAGAAAAAGTTTAAACAAAAAGTTATGTTAAATACAACAATAGCAGCAATGCTTGGAACACCAGAAATTATCATTATTGCGGTAGTGGTATTGTTATTATTTGGTGGTAAAAAAATTCCTGAACTAATGAGAGGTTTAGGTAAAGGTGTTAAAGAATTTAAAGATGGTAAAGATGGCGTTGATGGAGAACAGGTAGATCCGTCTAACCGTGATAAAACCGTTTAATTGCAATAATTTTTAGTTTTGAAGAAATACAGCTCTCTTAAGGAGATTCAAACACTCATTGCGCAAAAGCAATTAACTTTACCCGATTTATTGGCTTATTATTTTAAGCAAATTGAAAATAATGAACACCTCAATGCATTTAATGAGGTGTTTTTTTTATCGGCTGAAGTTCAGGCTAAAGCGATACAGCAAAAAATAGAAGAAGGTACTGCAGGTAAACTTGCAGGAATGGTAATTGGTATTAAAGATAATATCTGTTATAAAGAGCATATCGTTACTGCATCGTCAAAAATGCTCGAAGGTTTTGTATCTCCATATTCTTCTACCGTTGTGCAGCGATTGTTACAGGAAGATGCCGTTATTATCGGTCGCTTAAACTGTGATGAGTTTGCTATGGGCGGCTCTAATGAAACTTCGTACTATGGGGTTGCTAAAAATGCTGCAAATCCCGACCTTGTTCCCGGTGGATCTTCAGGTGGCTCAGCTGTAGCCGTTCAGGCTGATATGTGTTTGTCTGCCCTGGGTACCGATACCGGTGGTTCGGTAAGACAGCCGGCTGCATTTTGCGGCCAGATTGGGCTTAAACCTACTTATGGCCGTATATCAAGGTATGGTGTTATTGCCTATGCTTCTTCTTTTGACCAGGTTGGCCCAATTACATCATCGGTAGAAGATGCTGCCTTGCTTTTACAGGTTTTAGCCGGCGCTGATGATTACGATTCTACTGTTTCTTCAAGTGCAGTGCCCAATTACCCTGCTCATTTAAACGAGCGTAAAAAACAAAAAATAGCGGTATTAAAAGAAACTATTGAGAGCGAAGCCCTCGATCCCGAAATCAAATCGGCTATTTTAAAATCAATCGAGCAGCTCAAATCAGATGGACATACTGTTGAGTATGTTTCTTTTGATCTGTTGGATTATCTGGTTCCGGCCTATTATATCTTAACAACGGCCGAAGCCTCTTCAAATCTTTCGCGTTATGATGGCGTTCATTACGGGCATCGTAACCTGGAGGCGAAATCGTTAAATGAGCTTTATAAATTATCCCGCGCCGAAGGTTTTGGCGAGGAAGTAAAACGCCGCATTCTTTTAGGTACTTTCGTTTTAAGTGCGGGATATTACGATGCTTACTATCAAAAAGCACAGCAGGTTCGCCGGTTGATCAGAGAAAAAATGGATGTTTTGTTTCAGGATTATGATTTAATTCTTTCTCCTGTGGCACCAACAGCTGCTTTTAAAATTGGCGATAATGTTCAGGATGCAATTGTGATGTATATGGCCGATATTTTTACCGTATTACCTTCTTTAAGCGGGAATCCGGCTATTGCTTTACCACTAGGCAATAATGCAGCAGGATTGCCGTTAAGTATACAGTTTACAGCCAAACATTTTGAGGAAGATAAGCTTCTGGCTTTTTCTCAGGCATTTTTATCATAGTTTTATCGTCATTGCGAGTTACGGCGCATAGTTAAGTATGGCAATGGCATTTTATTAACTGTTTTTCTAGGCGTTGTCTAGAAGGTTCGCAGATTCTTACTCTTTCCCTAATTATGGAAAGAAAAAGGAATATGTATAAAGGTTTGTGAGGACACAGGCCACGGTTAATGAAAATTTGAACCAATAGCCCATGATTAAAAAATTACTTTTTGCTTCAATTTGTGCTTGTTTAGGATACATTTCTTCCTCTTCCGCGCAACAAACGCTCAAACTGGATAGTCTTCCGAAGATTCACAACAACATTTTTATCAATACCGATACCGTAGCTGTACCGGTTGTTTCAGAAAACCCATTAACAATGGGGCAGAACTTTATCTATAAACTCAGACTCGATTCTATCGCTAAAACAGTACCTCTTCCTTACAACGAGTACGTTCAGCAGTATATCGATATTTATGCCAAGCGTAAAGATATGTTCGGGAAAATGATCGGTTTATCAAACTATTACTTCCCTATTTTTGATAAAGCATTAAAGGATTATAATATTCCGCAGGAAATAAAATATTTAACCATTGTCGAATCACAGATGAATCCGCATGCCATTTCCAGAGTAGGGGCAACAGGTATCTGGCAGTTTATGTTCGGCACAGGTAAGGCCTATGGCCTAAAGATGGATAACTTTGTGGACGAACGTAAAGATCCCATCCAGGCCAGTTATGCAGCGGCAGCTTATTTTAGAGATGCTTTTGAAGAGCTTGGCGATTGGCTGTTGGCCATCGCTGCTTATAACTGCGGAAAGGGGAATGTTAACCGGGCTATTGATAAAGCAGGATCAAGGGATTTTTGGGTAATCAGACAGTTTTTACCTAAAGAGACCAGAAATTATGTGCCGGCATTTATCGCCGCAGTTTATGTAATGAATTATTCTGCCAAACATCAGATTACCGCACAAGCCTCGAGCATGTTCTTAAAAACCGATACCGTTCAAACTACCCGTTTCGTGTCGCTATCTACGCTCGCAAAAGTGTTAAATATTGATGAAGCGGCGATTATGGCCTTAAACCCATCGTACAAGAAAAAGATTGTAAACGGTACCGATGATGAGCCGAAGCGTATTGTAATGCCCAAGTTAAGGGATATCGACTACGCAGGTATTTATGATGTGCTCAACAATCAGGAAGTGGATGTGAACATGAAAGTAGTAGCCGCCAGTACCGATGATGTAAGAGATTTAAGAAAGAAAAAAACTAAAAGTATAGCTACATCCTCCGTGGTTTATCATAAAGTTAGCTCAGGACAGAGCTTAACAACTGTTGCCGATAAATATGGTGTAGAGGTACAGGATTTAAGGGTTTGGAACGGTTTAAAAAGCAAAACGCTGGTGCCTGGACAAAAACTAAAGATTTATGCCAAAAACCGGATGCCGTTAAAAGCACCATCTTCGTTTCTAAGTTACAAAGTTAAAACAGGCGATACCCTGTCTGAAATTGCAGAAAAATTTGACGGTGCAACCGTTCAGAGCATCAGAAGAGATAACCGTTTATCAAAGGCAGGTTTGCAAGTAGGAATGATCCTGAAAATCAGTAGAGGATAACAGGGTAAATCTGACAATGGCATTCATTTTTTGATCAAATAATCTGAAATTCTATCAACAATGCTTGGTTTAACCCAATTAGTGTAACGGCAGCTTAAAGTAACGTCTTATTTAACTTTTTTGAAGGGCTTTTTATTTTATGCCTCATAAAAAGAATTGTACCTTTGCCCCCGTCACTAATAAGTTACGTAATGAGTAAGACCACTAGAAAGCAAGATGCGCTTGATTACCACTCGCAAGGCCGTCCAGGAAAGATACAAGTAGTACCCACAAAACCTACAACATCGCAGAGAGATTTAACTTTAGCGTATTCCCCTGGCGTTGCAGAGCCGTGTTTGAAGATTGCAGAAAATAAAGAAGATGTTTATAAATATACCGCAAAAGGTAACCTGGTTGCGGTAATTAGTAATGGTACAGCCGTTTTAGGCTTAGGCGATATCGGCCCCGAAGCAGGTAAACCTGTAATGGAAGGAAAAGGTTTACTTTTCAAGATATTCGCTGATATCGATGTATTCGATTTAGAGTTGGATACCAAAAATGTTGATGATTTTGTGAAAATTGTTAAGGCATTAGAGCCAACATTTGGTGGTGTTAACTTAGAAGATATCAAAGCTCCGGAATGTTTCGAGATTGAGCGTCGCTTAAAGGAAGAAATGAACATTCCGGTAATGCATGATGATCAACATGGTACAGCGATTATTTCAGCTGCGGCATTATTGAATGCTTGCGAAATCTTCAAGAAAAAAATGGATAAGATCAAAATTGTAGTTAATGGTGCTGGTGCCGCTGCAATTTCTTGTACCAAACTTTATGTTTCTTTAGGGGCTAAAAAAGAGAACATCGTGATGTGCGACCGTTCTGGTGTGATCCGTAAAGACCGCGAAGTGCTTGATGATATTAAAGCTGAATTTGCTACCGATAGAAAAATCAACACTTTGGCAGAAGCCATGAAAGATTCAGATGTATTTATCGGCCTTTCATCAGCAGATTGTGTTACTGCAGAAATGTTGACTTCGATGGCCAAAAACCCTATCGTTTTTGCAATGGCTAATCCTAATCCGGAGATTGCCTACGAACTGGCGATTAAAACCCGTAAAGATATTATTATGGCTACCGGCCGTTCTGATTATCCGAACCAGGTGAACAACGTTTTAGGTTTCCCTTATATTTTCCGTGGGGCGCTTGATGTTCGTGCAACAGGTATTAACGAGCCGATGAAAATCGCTGCTGTTAAAGCCATTGCAGAATTAGCTAAAAAATCTGTTCCAGAGGCTGTAAACTTAGCTTACAATGCGCGTAACCTTAAATTTGGTAAAGAATATATTATCCCAAAACCTGTAGATTTCAGGTTAATTACCGAAGTTTCTATCGCAGTTGCTAAAGCAGCAATTGAAAGTGGCGTAGCCCGTAAAATTATTACCGATTGGGATGCCTATAGCGAAGAACTGAGAAAACGTTTAGGCCTGGATGATGCCATTATGCGTGCCATCACTACCAAAGCTAAAACAGATCCAAAAAGAGTTGTATTTGCTGAAGCCGATAATTACAAGATTTTAAAGGCCGCACAGATTGTTAACGACGAGAACATCGCTATTCCGATCCTTTTAGGAAATAAAGATAAAATACAGGCGATTATTGATGAGCACGGTTTAGAGTTAGAAGGTGTTGAGATCATCGATCAGATGCAAAATCCTGATAAAACCAAACAATATGCCGAGGCGCTTTATCAAAAACGTCAGCGTAAAGGGGTTTCATTAACTGATGCCACTAAATTATTGAGAGACCGTAATTACTATGGTGCATCGATGGTTGAGTTTGGCGAAGCGGATGCGATGATTTCGGGTCTGACCAAAAATTATGGATCTACCATTAAACCTGCTTTACACGTAATCGGTGTTGATCCGAGTGTAAAACGCGTTGCTGGTATGTACATGATGATGACCAAAAAAGGACCTGTTTTCTTTGGCGATACTACTGTCAACGTAGATCCAACGGCAGAAGAGCTGGTAGATATTACGTTATTGCTTGATAAATCTGTTAAGCAGTTTAACATCAAACCCCGTATTGCTTTATTATCATATTCGAACTTTGGTTCAAATGATGGGGTAACACCAAATAAAGTAAGAGAAACGGTTAACCTCCTGCATAAAAATCACCCAGAGGTAATTGTGGATGGAGAGATGCAAGGAAACTTTGCCATCAACAACGAACTACTGAAAGATAATTTTCCATTTAGCACTTTGGCCGATGCTCCGGCGAATACTTTGGTGTTCCCAAATCTGGAGTCTGGAAATATTGCATACAAATTGTTACAAGAGTTAGGCGGTGCCGAAGCGGTTGGTCCGATCTTGTTAGGACTCAATAAACCTGTTCATATTGTTCAATTAGGTAGTTCTGTACGCGAAATCGTCAATATGGTTACCATAGCTGTTGTAGATGTGCAAGCAAAAGAAGAAATTGCAACATCCAAACGAAAAGGTATATTTGGAAAAACAACTAAAAAGTAGAATTACATGTACGCCTATATTGATGGTAAATTGACATTCAAGAACCCAGCATATGTTGTGGTTGAAGCCGGAGGTATAGGCTATCATATAAACATTTCTTTAAATACATACAGCGCTTTAGCTGATGCAGAAAGGTGTAAGCTCTACACTTGGCTGCATGTAAAAGAAGATGCACATACATTATACGGCTTCGCCGATGAAGGCGAACGCCGTTTATTTTTACACTTAATATCGGTATCGGGAATTGGACCAAATACAGGTAGAATGATTTTATCATCGATCACACCTATAGAGATCCAGACCGCAATTGTTAAAGCAGATTTACCTCTAATTCAAAGAATTAAGGGCTTAGGGGCTAAAACCGCACAACGCCTGGTTTTAGAACTACAGGATAAACTAAAAAAAGAAGGGGTAGATTCATTAATTTCTATGCCTCAACACAATACTGTTAAAGATGAAGCGTTATCAGCATTGGTAATGCTCGGATTCGCCAAACAAACCGCCGAAAAAACTATTGACCAGATTTTAAAAGTGACAGAGGGGACACTTTCGGTAGAGCAACTAATTAAACAAGCTTTAAAAACTTTATAGATCTACTGCCTTTGAAGAGAATATCTACATTTCTGTTTCTCATCCCTCTTTTCTTAATTGCTTCTCAAAACGTCTTCTCTCAAGTTGTTCCAAGCAAAACGGATACTATTACCCCAAAAAATAATTTTAGTTTACGAGAAAAAGAACATTTAGGACTTAGTCCGGCAGTTAATCCGTTTTATCCGGCACCTAGCAATTTAAAGCGTGTTGTAGAATACGATGCCAAGAATAAACGTTATGTGGTAAAGGAATTAATTGGCGAAAAATTTGTTTTAAACACACAATACTTAACCATTGATGAATACCAGCGATTGGTTAACAGTGAGATAAAACGCGGTAACTGGCGTAGCATTTCAAATGCAGAGGTAAGTGATTACAGAAGCACTGGTATTATTCCACAGATCCAGGTAAACAGCAAAGCTTTCGAAAAATTATTTGGTGGAACAACCATTGATATTCAGCCCCGTGGAGAGGCAGAACTCACCTTTTTAGGCCGGGTAAATAAAAATGAAAACCCGCTTTTTAACGAAAGACAGCGGGTGCAGACCAATTTCGATTTTAACCAAAGAATCCAGATGGATCTGGTTGGTAATATCGGAACCAAACTAAAAATCAAAAGTAATTACAATACCGAGGCCCAGTTTGATTTCGAAAATCAGATTAAGCTCGATTATACCGGCGGACCTGATGATATTATCCAAAAAATTGAAGCGGGTAACGTAAGCTTGCCTTTAAATACCTCTTTAATTACCGGAACCCAGGCCCTCTTCGGTATTAAAACACAATTAAAATTCGGGCGTTTAAACGTAACAAGTGTTTACACGCAACAAAAATCGCAATCACGGGAAATTAAAATTACCAATGGCGCGCAACAAAATACCACCACGGTAAATATTGATAGCTATGAGGCCAACAAACACTATTTCCTCTCACAATATTTTAGGAATAACTACAATAAAAACCTGGCCAACGCACCTATTATCACCTCTCCGATCCAGATTACCAAAATTGAGGTATGGATTACCAATAAGGCAGGTAATACTACTGACTCCAGAGATGTATTGGGCTTGATGGACTTGGGAGAAAATGTTCCTTTTAACAATAATTTAATTACCGGAGGAACTTCTGGTTTGCCGGCAGGAACTACCGCTACGGGTTTCCCACAACAGTCAAACAACCTGATCTCGCAGTTAAATGCTTATCAGGGCGGTGCTGTAAGGCAGACAAATTCAAACGCCGTCCTTTCTTTCTTCCAGACAACGCCAGCTAACAGTAGCAATACCGATAACTTTGCTAAACTGGTTTACGCAAGAAAGTTAACCGAGCGTGAGTTTACCTTTCAGCCGCAACTGGGTTATTTATCGCTGAACAACCCGCTAAATGCCGACGAGGTTTTAGCTGTTGCCTACCGCTATACCTATAACGGGGTAGAGTATCAGGTTGGTGAGTTTTCTACCGATGTATCTTTCGATGCGGCTAATCCCAAGGTGCTTTATGCCAAATTATTAAAGAACGAAACCACCAAGATCCAACTGCCAACATGGGATCTGATGATGAAAAATATTTATTCTATCGGAGGGTACCAGATCAGCAGTCAGAATTTTAAACTTGATATTTACCGTATCGATAATGAAACCGGCGTGGATAACCCGGTAATGACTGAAGGACAAAATACGGCGAATAAGCAGTGGATTGCCTTAACCGAATTTGATCGTTTGAACCAGCAAAATGAACGCAGGCCAGATGGGGTTTTCGATTTCGTGGCCGCAAATAATGCTTTTGGCGCTTATTCTACTGCAAGCAATGCCAATCAAGCCAGTATGTTCGGTGTAGGCAGCAATGGGCAAACTTCGTTGGTTACCAATACCAATTCGGGTTATATCACCATCGATCCGGCAAATGGAAGGATTATTTTCCCTGTTATTGAGCCATTTGGTAAAGATTTAGCTTCGAAGTTTTTACCGAGTGAGCAGGCTCTGATCAATAAATATACTTTTACTGCGCTTTACGATTCAACACAAACCATTGCTAAGCAGTTGTTTCAAAACCAGAACAGGTATACCATTAAGGTAAATTACCAATCTGATATTTCTTCTGAATTCAGTTTAAATGCCATTAACGTTCCGGAAGGATCGGTAAAGGTTTTTGCCGGAACAATGCCATTAACCGAGGGGATAGATTTTACTGTCGATTATCAGGGTGGCCGGGTGAGCATCATCAATCAGGCACTTTTGGTGTCTGGTCAGCCGATTCGGATTACGACTGAAAACAGTGAAACCTTTGGCCTGCAGCAACGATCACTTTTTGGAACTCGGTTAGATTACCGTGTAAACAATAAACTAAACCTTGGCGGTACCATCATGAACCTGACCGAGAAACCTTTAACCCAAAAGGTAAACATCGGCGAAGAACCCATTTCGAATACCATTTGGGGAGCAGATATCAACTATAGCTCACCATCAAGATTTTTAACAAAACTGGTTGATAAACTTCCGTTCATTTCAACCAAAGCACCTTCGAGTGTAACGTTTTATGGAGAGTTTGCGCAATTGATTCCTGGCCACCCAAGGGCATTGAATTTTGCCGGCAGTAAAAACGGGGTAAGTTACTTAGATGATTTCGAAGCATCCAGATCGGTAATCGATTTAAAGAGTGCCATTGCCTGGCAGCTGTCGGGTACGCCACAGCTTTTCTCAGAATTTGATAAATCCAACGATTTATCTTATGGTTACAATCGGGCAAGAATTGCATTTTATAACATCGACCCAACTTTTTATAATTCTGCCGCTTCAACCACTCCGGCCAATATCAGGGGCAACCGGGGAGAACTTTCCAATCACTATGTGAGAGAGGTAATTGAGCAAGAGGTTTTTCCGTTTAAAGAAACGGCAACCGGACAGGCCTTAAACATTACCACTTTCGATGTGGCATATTACCCAACCGTTAGAGGGCCTTATAATTTCCGTACTACCGACTTTAGGCCAGATGGAACATTATTGCAGCCCAAAAATAACTGGGGAGGTTTCCAAAGAAAAATCGAAACCAATGATTTTGAAGCCTTAAATGTGGGCTTTATTGAGTTTTGGGTAATGGATCCATTCATCTATAAACCAAATTCTGCCGGTGGCGACATGTATTTTAACTTGGGAAATATCTCAGAAGATATTCTTAAGGATGGCCGGAAATCGTTAGAAAACGGTCTTCCAGCAACAAACGATCCAAGCAAATATGAAGAAACCGCTTGGGGCCGTGTACCAAAACTGCAACCCGTTGTACAGGCTTTCGATAACAATGCCAGTTCGCGTAGAGCACAGGATGTAGGTTTGGATGGACTATCAGATGCTGATGAAAAAGTAAAATTTGCAGCGGCAATTACGCAGATTAAATCGCAGTTAAATGCCACCGCTTCTGCCGCGCTTGATGCCGATCCATCATCAGATAATTATACTTATTTCAGAGGTCCGGCACTAGATCAGATCAATGCGGGTATTCTTAAACGCTACGAAAAATATAACGGTACTGAAGGAAACTCTAAAACTTCGCAACAGTCGCAAGAAGAACTAGGGCTTGAAAACTCTGCATCTACTTCTTTACCCGATGGGGAAGACATCAACCGCGATAATAACATGACGCAAAGTGATGAGTATTTTCAGTATAAAGTTTCGATCCGCCCGGGAGATTTAAATGTTGGGCAGAACTTTATTACCGATAAGGTTACCTCGCAGGTAAAATTGGCTAATGGAAATACCCAGGCTGTTTCATGGTATCAATTCAGAATCCCGATCGGTCAGTACCAGGACAAAGTAGGCGGTATCCAGGATTTTAAATCGATCCGTTTCTTCAGGATGTTTATGACCAATTTCGCTGATACTGCTGTGATGCGTTTTGCCAAGTTGCAGTTAATCCGTGGAGAGTGGAGAGAATATAATGCTTCCAACCAAGCTGCACAGGTAATCGTCGATCCATCGTTGCCTGCACTTACCCCTGATAATTCTACTATTGAAGTTTCGACAGTAAATATTGAAGAAAATGGAAAACGTTCACCGATTCCATACGTTACCCCTCCGGGCATTCTTCGCGAGCGCGATTATAGCAACTATCGTGGCGATACACGTTTAAATGAGCAATCGCTATCGGTTATTGTAAAATCGTTAAGAGATGGCTATGGTAGAGCGGCATTTAAAACAGCCTACAGCGATTTCAGATCTTACAAACATTTGGAAATGTTTATTCATGCCGAGGCTGTTAATAACCAAATTTTAAATGATAATGATGTTGCCGCATTCTTAAGAATCGGAACCGATAACCAGGATAACTATTATGAATATGTAATCCCGTTAAAGGTGACCAATCCGGGTACAAGCGATCCTGATGCCATTTGGCCTGAAGCCAATAGAATGGATATTGATTTAACACTTTTCCAAAATGCCAAGCTCGCCCGTAACGTAGCTAAACAAGCCAACGGACAACCATGGCCTACAAATGTTCCATTTACCTATACCGACGGAAATAGAACCATTGTAGTTAAAGGGCAACCTGATATGAGCAAGGTTAGGGTGTACATGGTGGGGATTAAAAATCCGCTCCGTGCCGCCAGTGATGAACGGAACGATGATGGCCTTGATAAAAATGCACTGGTTTGGTTTAACGAATTGAGGTTAACTGAATTTGACGAAAAGGGCGGTTGGGCAGCTACAGGAAGATTGAACTTAAAACTGGCTGATTTTGCAGATGTAAATATTTCCGGAAGTAAATCTACCATCGGTTTCGGATCTATCGATTCGAAAGTGAGCGAGCGGAACCGTGCAGATAATGTATTGCTTGATGTTTCTTCTGCCATGGAATTAGGTAAGTTCCTGCCGCAAAAATCGGGTGTGAAAATCCCGATGTTTGTAAGTTACTCTAAACAGGTTTCTACTCCACAGTACAATCCTCGCACTCCGGATATCGAGCTTAAAAATGCATTAAACCAATCAACGAAAGAACAAAAAGATTCGATTTTAAATTTCGCACAGGATTATACCGTTAGAAGAGGCATAAACTTTACCAATGTCAGAAAAGAACGGACCAATAACAGTAAACCTGTCCGCCTATGGGATATTGAAAATTTTGCCGCAAGTTATGCCTACACCCAATATAATCATCGCGATTTTATTAATCAGAGCAGTATTCAGAATACCTATAGGGCATCGCTGCAGTATAGTTATTCTAGAGAAGCCAAAACAATAGCACCGTTTGAAAAGATTATTAAATCGAACATGCTGGCTTTACTGAAGGATTTTAACTTCAGCATTTTTCCAAGTGCCATTAATTTCAGGATCGATGTAGACCGTTTATATTCAGAAAATACCTTACGGAATAACGATCCGAATAATACCATTGGGGTTTACCAGAGTGGTTACGGCACTACCTTTAACAAAAACTTTACCATGAGCCGGATTTATGGTATCGCCTGGAACCTTACCCGTTCGTTACAGTTAGATTTTAATGCCACCAATTATTCGATCATTGATGAACCGGATGGAAGGCTTGACGGTTTAAAACGCGATACCGTTTGGCAAAACTTAAAACGTTTAGGGCGTACAACCGATTATAACCATAATTTAAACGTTACCTATAACCTGCCAATTGATAAAATACCAGGACTAAACTGGATTACCGTAAAAACCCGTTATGGGACCAACTTTAACTGGCAAACCGAGCCGCTTTCTACTTTACGCGATCCGAATATTAATTTGGGTAATACGGTACAGAACAGCAGAACGGTACAGGTAAATCCAACCTTAAACTTAACTACTTTATACAACAAGTTTGGTTTTATCAGAAAGGCAGGCAACGATCAGGAAGGAAGTGGCGCTAAGACATTTTTTATTAATCTATTAACGAGTGTAAAAAACGTTAATGCCAGCTTTGTTCAAACCAAAGGTATTTTCTTGCCGGGCTATCTGCCAACCACCAAGTATTTTGGTATCGATAATGCAACTGGTGCACCAGGCTTGGGTTTTGCTTTCGGAAGTCAGCGCGATATTCGCGATATGGCCTTAAACAACGGATGGTTAACCACCGATACCTTGCAGAACCAACTGTATGTAAACACACTCAGAGAAGATTTTCAGCTTACCGGGCAGGTAGAGCCATTTAAAGATTTACGGATTACGCTAAAAGCCAATAAGGCGCAAACAAGAAACTTTTCTACCAATTTCAGGTATGTAGCCAGTGTATCATCGTTCGAAAACTTAAGTGCCATCACTACGGGCGATTATAGCGTGTCGTACATTGCTTTGGGTACGGCTTTCAAGGAAAATAACTCAACAGTAATTTCGGGTCTGTTTAATCAGTTTATGGCCAATCGGATCATCATCTCTCGAAGATTGGGTGCTCAGAATCCAAATTCAGGGGGTGTAAACGGCAGTTATGCCGATGGTTACGGTAAAGAAAGTCAGGATGTAATTATTTCTGCTTTTATGGCCGCTTATTCGGGCAAAGATGCCGGAAAAACGAAAATGAATGCCTTCCCTAAAATTCCCCTTCCAAACTGGAGTTTAACCTATAGCGGTTTAACACGTATTCCTTTTATCGCCGATAAGTTTTCGTCTGTCGATATCAGACACGGCTACCGCTCTGCCTATAATATTAATGGCTTTAACTCCTTATTGCGCTATCAGGAAACCAATGGTGCAGTTAGCAGTAGAGATGTTAACAATAACTTTTTACCGGAATACCAGTTTGCCCAGGTAACCATTTCTGAATATTTTTCTCCATTAGTTGGTGTTGATACCAGGTTTAAAAATAACCTGACCGCTTCTTTCGAATTAAACCGTTCACGTTTATTGGGATTAAGTTTATCAAACAGCCAGCTGGCACAGCTATCAGAAAATAATATGGTTTTAGGATTAGGCTACCGTACCAATAAATTCCGCTTCCCATTCGGATGGTTTAAAAGCCTGAAAATGGATAACAACATGGATTTCAAACTGGATGTAGCTATCCGCGATAATAAAACCGTTATTTATCGTGCCGATGTTACCGAAGCCGAAGTTTCTTCAGGCGCAAAGAACATTACATTAAGGCCAAGTGTAGATTATGTGTTGAATCAGAAATTTAATATCAAATTGTTTTACGATTCGAATATTACCAAACCTTATACTTCGCAGACTTTTAATACTTCATTCAGTAATTTCGGGTTTAGTTTAAGGTTTACATTGAATTAGGAAACGCGCAATAGTGGAGAATCCTAAAAACTGAACTTGATTACAGTAGAGCTATTCAGCGTCTTGATAAAATTTTCGCTGTTGAACCTGAACATATGATGTTTTCTGAGGCGAATTGCTTGGTTTCTTGTTTAAGCTAAATCAATCTAGATTTATCCAATACATCATTAGGATTCTTGAAGCCAAATTTCGTGAATTTCGATAGAACGGAAAAATTAATGCCTATTGGCGAACGCCAGAGAACAAGGCATTTGTTAGTTGGGCAGTTGGTTATTTAATAACAAATCCAAATGAATATGATGAAACCTTTAAGAAAATACTTACTGGCCCAGAGTATATAGCTGTTGATCCAACCTTAGTAGTTCAACCACAAAATAAATTGTGTTCATCAAGTTTTGTGTTTTCAACTGTTGTTATTCCAGATCCTAGTCAAAACTCTAGAGGCTGGAAAGAAGCAGCCATTAAAGATGTAACAATTAATGTATTACCTGAAAGTTATTTGGAGAATATTTGGGATATTGTTACAACAGGGAGCATATTTGCTAAAGGAATTTTTAATTTAACAGTTGGAGTGCCTGGAGATCTGCCTAATTCAATTGTTGCAAAGGAGGCAGCAATTGCTGCAAATACGACGATGGTTCAATTGGAAAAAAGCTATGGAACAAAAGGGTTAACAATTCTTATAAAATCTGGTACATTGGGCAGAACTGTTGCAAAACTAATGCAGATACAATTAGGAACTGCAGTACCTGGAGCAAGAGTTAGTGCTAAATTAACTGGAAGCACTCCACCTCATACACCGGTAACTGGAATAAATTGTCAATAATGAATAATATAAAAGAAAAAATTTACCAAATAATTAAAAATCTGTTTCGAAGAGATTTTTTTTATGATCAGGGTTCTGCCACTACTACTGAAAATATCAATGTGCAAATCAAAAAATTTGAGAAAGAAAATCCAAATGCTACAACTATTTTTTTAAATAACCTGAATAATAGCTTCCCAAATATTAAAATTGAAAACTTTACACATTTTTTTAATCAAGATCGATGCATAAGGTTCCTTATACAAATAAGTGAAGAAAAAAGATTTATATGTCAATTAAGTGTTTTTAATTATTTTTCGGTCTACCAACATAGTGTAAAATTTATTGATGGAAGATACGAATATGAAAAACCTCATTTTGTTAACACCAATGAATCAGAAATCTGCGATGAAATTTATAGATGTAGTAAAGTAAACGCAATTAGGGCAATTTGGTTAAGCAGAGATATTTTAAATGAAGTTGTTGATGAGTTTTCAATTCTAGACGATGATCCCTTATTCCGATATGAGATAAAAATTTCTGACATACTTTTCACAGATCATTATATTTAACAAAGAATTAAAAATGTGTTTAATGGCAACTTTCTGTCAAAAACCTCACTTTAAACATCATTAGTTTATATCCTCATTATTAGATTATTCAAATGCTGATTATCATAGATTAAAGTTTACAGATCAGTCTTTCGAAGAGCTAAAAAATGATTTTGAAAATATAGATAATACCTGTTTTGCATACAATTCGTTCTGGACAAGCGAATCAGATGCATTATTATCGGAAATAGATAATGATTAATGAAAGCATCATCATAATAACATTTAAAAATATGAAAGCAAGCAATTTCGTTGATAGAATTCAAAAATTAAAGCCAAGAAAAAAGGATTTCAAAAATACAGATATTTCAATGAGTTTTGTTGAACGATGTATAAATGAATTTGAAATTACTCCAGTAGGGGAAAAGAAATTTGACAATGAAATAATGACTTTGATTTTGAATTACAATGTAGATAACTTAAATCTTAATGATATTACATTTGATTCTGATTATCAGGGAAATAATGAATATATTTTTTTGGGTGGGATATAAATGACCGTGTGTTAGAAAAATTCAAGAAAACGGTTGAAGATCAAAAATTAACAGGTATCGAATTCATGCCAAGCAACTTAAGGCTTGTAGAGTGGTTACAAGGTGGTGTAAGAGAAAAAATTTATGGCAAAGCATAATAAAGAAATTAACCCCATAAAAAACTGGATTGATAGTGATAGTGCTTTGGCTTCTATTTTAGTTGAGATACAGAGTTTAAACAAATCAATTGAAGAACAGGCTGAAGTCGCATTTCATAGATTATGCGAGACATACAATTTACCAAAGATGCCAATAGATGTTGATGAAACAGAAGATTCGGATATCGAACAAATATCTGTATATCAAGAACTGGGTTTAGTTAAGTTTCTTGAACCTAACGATGATCTTCGAGGTTTAGTTTTAGTAGCGGTTTATAATGTGATCAATCAGATCACTATAAATTTAGATGAGGTGTATAAAAAGGCCGGTATTAATAAAGAAACTTTAATTTGTTACAAGGGTGAATATTCTAATGTGAGTATCTCTTTTCTAAATGATAATGAAAGCTGGTTTGCTAATGGTTGTGTTATGTGCTTGAAAGGAGCATAACAAATCTTATTTCATTCTTTAGAGGCAGTATGTATACTAATTTTGATTGATTTAATTTTGGATAACAGAATGATCGATTAACACTTCGACATTCCAACATAATATTTAACTTTGCGAAAACTAATTTTAAAACCATGAATTTTCCATCAGAATTAAAATACACTAAAGACCACGAGTGGGTTAAAGTTGAAGGTAACGAAGCTATTATCGGTGTTACTGATTTCGCTCAGCGCGAATTAGGTGATATTGTTTATGTTGATATCAATACGGTAGGTAGCGAAGTAGCAAAAGAAGAAGTTTTTGGTACTGTAGAAGCTGTTAAAACGGTGTCTGACTTATATATGCCAGTTACGGGTACGGTGTTAGAAGTTAATGCTGAACTGAACGACAATCCTGAATTGGTAAATTCTGATCCTTACGGAAAAGGCTGGATGGTAAAAGTATCTTTAGCTGATTTAGCTGAAGTAGAAAGTTTATTAACTGCAGCAGCATACCAGGAATTGGTAGGCGCTTAATTATTATATTTTGTACAAAGCACTGAAACAACAAAAATGGGCCATTTTCTGGACTATTGTCGTTTTAGTGCTTTGTAATATTAAGATGCCCGATTCACCTGGGCATGGCTTTTTTTTCGAAGGCTTTGATAAAATGACCCATATGGGTTTTTTCTTTGTCTTATCGGTATTACTCTTCTACGGGAAAATAAGATATCAGCATACCTTCGCTTTCAGAACATTAACCATTTTTAAAATATTGCTTATCAATGTGATCATTGGTGGCGGAATTGAACTGTTACAATGGAAAGTTTTTACCTACCGATCTGCAGAATGGTGGGATTTTGGCTGCGATATGTTAGGCGCAACTATGGCAGTTTTTAGTTATGTATTGCTTCATAAATTAAATTTCAATGAAAACAAAAATTAGTATCATCTGTGTAATTGTGGCCATAGGTTTAAGTGGATGCAGTATCTTTAAAAAGAACTGTAACTGCCCAAAAGTGTACTACAAAACTTATCCTTCGCCACAAAAATAATCCCCTCTCCGATCGACCTTCCTTTTAGATCTGATCACCTTCCTAAAAAGGCTGTATTTAAAATGTTACCAAGCTTTTAACACACCTTAACAAACCTTTGCGCCTTTCCCTAGTCTGATAGCTTAGTTTTGTATTATAATATCTAATTTTTTTTAATGAAAAGAAACGTTCAGCGGGCAATATTCATTGTGCTCCTATTTTGTGGATATATTGCCCAGGCTCAAAATACTGGCTCAATAAGCGGTAAAGTAATTAACGCAAAAGATAAAAAGCCGGTCGACTTTGCTACCATAGCGGTTAAAAGCTTAAAAGATTCGAGTGTTGTGGCCTCAGGTCAAACCAATCCTGATGGATCTTTCAGTTTTAAGAGCATTGCTCCAGGTAAATATAGAATCTACTCCGCCTTTTTAGGTTTAAAAACAGCTACTAAAGATATAGAAGTGGCTAAAGCAGCAGTAAATGCGGGCGAAATTAGCATGAGTGATGATGGTGTAGATTTAAAAGATGTTAATGTTACTGCAAGCATTCCGGTGGTTGTAAAAACCGATACCATAGAGTTTGATGGGAAATCGATCAAGGTTAGAGAGAACGCTGTTGTAGAAGATATGTTGAAGAAACTACCTGGAGTAGAGGTGGCAAAAGATGGAAGTATTAAAGCGCAGGGCGAAACCGTTACCAAGGTTAAAGTAGATGGTAAAGAGTTTTTTGGAACAGATCCCTTATTGGCGACCAAAAACTTGCCTGCCGATATGGTAGATAAGATCCAGGTAATTGATGAGATGTCTGAGCAATCTCAATTTTCAGGCGTTGATGATGGTACGAGGAATAAAATCTTAAATATCACCACTAAAGCCGGAATGAAAAAGGGTTATTTTGGAAATAGCACGGTTGGATATGGAACACAAGATCGTTATGATGCAAGCTTAAATGTGAACAAGTTCGATAATGACCAGCAGTTTAGTTTTATCGGCCAATTTAACAACGTAAATAAACAAAACTTCGGACAGGGCAATGGCGTTGGTAACGGTTTTGGCGGCGGTGGCCGGGGTAATTTTGGCGGTGGTGGCAGTGGTGCGGGTAGTGGTGGCATTACAACCACAAATGCAGCTGGTTTAAACTTTGCAGATACCTATAAAGATGGCACCCAAATTCAGGGAAGTTACTTTTTTAACAAATCGGCTGTTTCAAACCAGCAGACAAGTTTCACTCAAAATTTATTGGGAGACAGAATTACTACCGTTTCGAACAATGCGGATAATAATACGGACCGGATCAACCATAGGTTTAATTTTATGATCGATACCAAGCTGGATTCTTCCACAACAATTAAGATCCAGCCAAACGTATCCTATACCGAAAGTGATGCTACAAACTTGAGCGATTATACCCGAAATCTGATCCAGTCTACAACTGTCGGAAATCAGCGCTATATCAGCAACAGTACTGCTCCAAACATCAGCAATAATCTTTTGGTCCGTAAAAAGTTTAAAAGACGCGGGAGAACATTATCGCTTAATGTTAACACCAGTATTAATAATAATGATGCCGATAATTATAATTACATATCTGAAACGAATACCATTAACAGTACGCCAACGGCTAGTTTGATCGATCAGTTGAACAAAGTGAACACAAACTCTATTAACAATACCTCCAGATTGGTATATACCGAGCCCTTATCAAAAACAACAAGTTTAGAGTTTAACTATCAAAATGGATATAGCCATGATAACCAGGGCCGCCAGGTATTGGATTTCAACTCAGCAAGCGGGCAATATGATCTTGTTAATCTGGATTTTACCAATATTTATGAGAATCAAACGTTAACAAATGCTGCGGGTGTAAGTTTTACCACCAACGAAAAGAAATATAACTGGAATATTGGTTTAGCTGCACAACAAACCAATCGCGAAAATACCAACCTAACAACGGGTTTGGTAAGAACGCAGAATTTTATCAATTTAACGCCCTCGGCTAATTTCAGGTATAATTTCAGCAACTCCAGAAGATTGAATATCCGTTATAGAGGAACAACCCAACAGCCAACAATCAACCAGATACAGCCAATACCTGATAATACCAATACACAAAGTGTTTTTGTCGGTAATCCAGGTTTAAAGCCTCAGTTTAACAATAATTTAAATATTAACTATAATAATTTTGATTTCGCCAAAAGCAGAATGTTCTTCGCTTTTTTAAGTCTGAGTCAAACTTTTAATGCAATTGGTAACAGTAGTCAATTGGTGACTGACCAAAATGATAAGGATTTCGGTAAAATCAGAACGACCTACGTTAATGTTGATGGAGTTTATTCGGGTAATGCAAGTATCAATATGGGGGTCCCAATTTTACCTGAACGTAAATTGACACTGAATGCATCGTTAAACGGAAACTACAACAGGAATGTGAATTTTACCTCGGGTAATAATAACACTGCTGATCTGGTAAAAAATATCACGAATTCCTGGTCAGTTACCAACAAATATAATTTTGTAACCAACTTTGATAAATTTGATCTTACTGGCGGTATTTCTGGCACATACAATAGGGCAACTTACTCTGCCCAGCCAAACTCCACCACAAACTATTATACCTTAAATCCCAGTTTTGATATCAGTTATTTATTTCCCGGAAATATCCGTTTAGCGGTAGATTTAGATTATATTAAAAATACAGGTAGAGGTGAAGGATATAATACCGAATATACTTTGGTAAATTCTTATATCAGCCGCCAGTTCTTTAAAAATAGAGGTACATTTAAAATTGCTGTTAACGATGCATTTAACCAGAACCAGGGCATTAGCAGAACAGCAACCAATAATACCATTACAGATTTAAACTATAACGTGTTAAAACGTTATTACATGTTCTCATTCACCTATTCTTTAACCCGAATCGGCGGAAGAAATATGAGCGGAGATATGCAGATGCCTGCTCAGGGAGGCGATGGCGGTCGTCGTATGAGAATGTAATCTGTCTTCTTCACTATATCGTCATTTCGACCGAAGTGTTCCAAAGGAGCTCCTTTGGAGGAGAAATCTAAAATAATGCTTAAAGATTTCTCTCCCGAAAGTTCGGGATTACACTCCAGTCGAAATGACGATTTTACTTTAGAAAAGTCTCGGTTTTAACCGGGACTTTCCTGTTTTATAGCCGCGGAGTTTTATGATTAAATGTATTGTTGACATTTATGTATTTCAAATGTTACCTAAGTAAAAATAAACCTTTATAAAAGTCGATAGTCTCTATGCTATAAACCAAACTAACCGAATGAAACAAATTTTTACGCTCCTTCTTATTTTATCATCTTTTTATGTTTACGCTCAGAAAACGGGTTCAGTTAGCGGACGGGTTGTCCAATCAAAAGATAAAAAACCAATCGATTATGCCTCTATAGCGGTTAAAAACTTAACCGATTCTAGTATGGTTGGTGCAGTGAGCACCACCGAAGATGGGAAATTTGTTTTCAAGGGGTTAAAACCTGGTACTTACAAGTTATATGCTGCATTTTTAGGCTTAAAAAATACCACTAAAGATTTTACCATCTCAACAGATAAACTTGATATCATCTTGGGCGATATTGTTTTAGAAGGTGGCGCAATAGACCTTCAAACGGTTGATATTAAAGCAGAAATTCCGCCGATTGTGGTGAAAAAGGATACACTCGAGTTTAATGCAAGCTCGTTTAAAGTGGTAGAGAATGCAGTAGTAGAAGACCTGTTAAAGAAACTGCCAGGAGTAGAGGTAGATAAGGCTGGAACAGTAAAAGCCCAGGGCGAAACCATTACAAAAGTTAAAGTAGATGGTAAAGAGTTTTTTGGGAACGATCCTTTATTGGCTACTAAAAACCTTCCAGCCGATATGATCGATAAAATTCAGATTATTGATGAACTGTCAGATCAGGCACAGTTTACCGGAATCGATGATGGCTCGAGAACCAAGATCATTAATATCACCACCAGAAAAGATAAGAAAAACGGTTATTTTGGAAATAGCACGGCGGGCTATGGTTCTAATGACCGTTACGATGTAAATGCGAACATTAACCATTTTAACCAAGATAAGCGATTGAGCATAATTGCGCAGTTCAACAATGTAAACAAACAAAACTTTGGCGGTGGCTTGGGTGGAGGGAATGGCGGCAGTAATGGTGGCCGGGGCGGAATTACCGATACCAAAGCTGGCGGTTTTAATTTTTCGGATGAATATGCCGATCAAACCGAAGTTAGTCTAAGTTATTTCGTTAATAAATCTGATAACCTTATTCTGTCGAACAGTGTAAGGCAAAATTTATTGGGTAATGAGACTACAGTTTTTAATAACAACCAGGTCAATAATTCCGATCGGTTAAATCACCGCTTAAACTTTATGGTCGATACCAAGATTGATTCGTTGACCTCGCTTCGGATACAGCCAAATTTAAGTTATACCGATAACGAGAGCTTGAACAACAGCACCTATACCCGAGATTTTAACAGGTACATGATTACTGGAACGCAGACGTTAAGAAATCACAATACCGCGCCATCCATCAGCAACAACATTTTATTGCGTAAAAAATTTATGCGCAGGGGAAGAACGCTTTCATTAAACTTCAGTACCAACATCAACAATAACGATGCTGATAATTACAATACCAACCCTGAAACCAGAAAAGAAAACGGGACAACTACTCAAAAAACAACCGATCAGTTTAATGATCAGGAGAGTGAGTCCATCAGTCAGAATACAAGATTGGTATATACCGAACCCCTGGATAAAACTTTGAGCCTGGAATTTAATTACCAGAATGGTTATAACCACAATACATCCGATCGTTTTACCTATAATTTCAATCCGGCCACTTTACAATATGATCTGTTGGATGAAACCTTTAGCAATGCCTATGAAAATACCATTTTAACCAACTTGGCGGGTTTTAGCTTTAACAAAATGGCAAAAAAATACAACTGGAATGTGGGCATGGCGGTTCAGAACACAGATCGCACAAATAACAATATCAGCAGGGGCTTTGTACTCAAGCAGAATGTTTTCAACTACACGCCTTCGGCTATGTTCAGGTATAATTTTAGCAACAGCAAACGCCTGGTATTTAACTATAGGGGGAGTACAAACCAGCCGACTATTCAGCAGTTACAGCCGATCAGGAACAATACCAACACACAAAGTATTCCCGTTGGTAACCCCGATCTGAAACCCGAATTCAATAATACCCTTCGTGTAGCCTACAATACATTTACTGTTGGAAAAAACAGGTCCTTATTCGTGAATTTAAACCTTACCCAAACGTCAAACCGGATTGCGAATAGCAGCAGCCTGATTCAAAGTGGCGAAGACCAGGGGAAACTGGCCATTACTCCGGTTAATGTAAGTGGTGTTTACTCAGGGTCTGTTTCCTCTTCATTAAGTTTGCCGATTATGGCCGAGAATAAGCTGAATTTCCATATCAACGTTAGTGGTAGTTATGATAGGGATGTAAACTTTACCAACGCCTTAAAAAATATCACCAATAGCTGGTCTGTTACCAATGGCTATCGTCTGGTCTCTAATTTAGATAAGCTCGATTTAACAGCAGGCGTAAGTGGCTCAATTAACCGTGCAACATACTCGGTTCAGCCTAATTCTAATACACGTTATTATACCTTTAGTCCGAATGTGAGTGTAAGCTATTTGTTCCCTGGAAATATCCGCTGGGCAATAGATGCCGATTATAACCAGAATACCGGAAGGGGAGAGGGTTTTGATACACATTTTACGCTCGTAAATTCTTACATCAGCAAACAGTTTTTCAAAAACAGGGGAACCTTTAAAGCGGCGGTAAACGACTTACTGAACGAAAACCAGGGCGTAAGCCGTACGGCCAATAACAATACCATTCAGGATGTAAGTTATAATGTATTGCAGCGTTATTTTATGGTTTCGTTTACCTATTCCTTAAACCGTATGGGTGGTAAAAACCGCATCAGGGGAGGTGAAGAAGGCGGCAGGGGCCGTGGTGGTAATGGCGGTGGCGGCTTTGGCGGAGGCAGACAGCGGAACTAGATCATTTTAGGGTAAAGCTGTGTAATTTATATCCCACACACCACTATCTTATTTGGAATAAATCTAAAGAAAGGTTAACTTGCGCCAAATTTAGCACATGAAACTGTCGCACCTTAAAGTTGGAGAAAAAGGAACAATTGTAGCTTTTACAGATTTAGATATGTCTGTAAAGTTAATGGAGATGGGCTGCTTGCCTGGTGAGGTGGTAGAGGTAGAGCGTTTTGCTCCTTTGGGCGATCCTATGGCGATCCGTGTTGCTGGTTATCAGCTTTGCTTGCGTAAAAGCGAAGCCGATGTTATCATTATTCAATAAAAAAGCTGGGTTTGGATATTAAAGTTGCGTTAGTTGGTAATCCCAATACAGGTAAATCTACTTTATTTAACCGTTTAACAGGGTTAAATCAAAAAATCGGAAATTTTCCAGGCATCACTGTCGATAAGAAAACAGGTTTTACCAAACTTGCTGATGGTAAAGAAGCCGAGATCATTGATTTACCTGGAACATATAGCTTATATCCGAAAAGTGCTGACGAAAGTATCGTTTTTCAAGTACTTGCCGATAAAAAAAACAATAGCCATCCTGATGTTATTGTCCTCATTGCCGATGCTTCCAATTTAAAGCGCAATATGCTTTTGTATTCGCAAGTAGCAGATTTAGGCATTCCTATGATTTTAGCCCTGAATATGATCGATCTTTCGGCTAAACAGGGGATCGAGATTAATCTGGATAAACTTGCAGAGAAACTGGGCGTCCAGGTGGTTCCCATTTCAGCACGAAACAACATTGGGATTGACAAACTAAAACAGGCCATTGCCAATACCAATAAAATTGCCACACAGCTGCAGGATGTAGATGTGAATTTTCTAGCTCCTGAAGCGATTAATGCCATAAAATCGAAACTTAATTCTGATAACGATTATTACGCGCTGCAGGTTTTGCACCAGCACGAGCATTTAACTTTCTTTACCGAAAAGGAACAAGAAGAAATTGAAAATATAGAGCAGTCGCACCATTTCGAATCTTCAAAAATTCAGGCTGCAGAAACCATTGCCAGGTACAAACACCTCAGTACCATTTTATCTGATGTGGTTGTTGACAAGGGTACTGAAAAGAAGTTTTCTTTTAGTGATAAATTGGATGCTATTTTAACCCATAAAATATGGGGATTTGCCATTTTCCTGCTCATTCTTTTTGTTATTTTCAATGCTATATTTGCCTGGTCGTCCTATCCAATGGACTGGATTGAGACTGGTTTTGGTTTTATAACGAGTACCGGTCACGAATATCTGCCGGCGGGTATGCTTACCGATCTGTTATTGGATGGTGTTGTTGCCGGACTGGGTGGCATATTCGTATTTATCCCACAGATTGCAATCCTTTTTGCCTTTATATCCATTTTAGAAGATACCGGCTACATGGCCCGTGTTACCTTTATGATGGATAAAATTATGAGCAAGGTTGGCCTTAACGGTAAATCGGTAGTGCCAATGATCGGTGGTTTGGCCTGTGCAGTTCCGTCTATTATGGCTGCAAGAAATATCGAAAACTGGAAAGACAGGATGATTACGATCATGGTTACCCCATTGGTAAGCTGTTCGGCGAGGCTCCCGGTGTATATTTTAATCATTTCCTTAATCATTCCTTCTCAAAACGTTCTAGGTATTTTTAACCTGCAGGGATTGGCGCTGATGGTGATGTACCTGGTAGGTATTATCGCTGCGGTATTAGTGGCATGGGTAATGAAATTCATCATCAAAACCAAAGAAAGGTCATATTTTATCATGGAGCTGCCTATTTACCGCATGCCAAGGTGGAAAAATGTATTCTACACCATGTATGAGAAATCGAAAACCTTTGTTTTTGAAGCGGGTAAGGTAATCATTGCCATTTCCATCATCCTTTGGGTAATGGCCTCTTTCGGGCCAGGAAACCGTTTCGAAAGTATCGATAAAAAATACGAAACCGCTTTGGCCGATACCACAAAAAATACAGATCACATCAAGACCATAGTGGCTACAGAGAAGTTGGAAAACTCTTATGTAGGTATCCTTGGGCATTGGATCGAGCCTGCCATCCGCCCTCTGGGATACGATTGGAAGATTGGTATCGGTTTAATTACCTCTTTTGCTGCCCGTGAAGCCTTTGTGGGTACAATGGCCACCATTTATAGTGTTGATGGCGGTGACGAAGATACAGCAACCATTAGAGAACGTATGTCGGCCTCGGTGAATAGCCGCACTGGCTTACCTGTGTATAGTTTTGCTACAGGTATTTCGTTAATGCTTTTTTACGCTTTTGCTATGCAGTGCATGAGTACAGTTGCTATTGTTTACCGTGAAACCAAAGGATGGAAATGGCCGGTTATCCAATTGGCTTATATGACAGCCATGGCTTACGTTGCTGCGCTTGTTGCTTATCAGTTGTTGAAATAAATAGATCCGTCATTTCGAGCGGAGTACAACGTAGCCGAGAAATCTGTCTTGATAATGCTTTCTAACTTATATCCGGATTAAACATGAGTTGAGAGAATAGTTTTTTACAACATATTCCCGCGTTGTCACCCTGAGCGGAGTCGAAGGGCGTTACTAAAATATTTATTATAATGATTAGAAGAGCAATTCCTGTACAGCTTATGTGAGCTACCTACCGCTTTCAGTTTTACTTTGCCTGCGGCTTCGTGTTCACTCCATCCGGTAGCTATCGGATCGGGTCTAGGTGGCCCGTTAGGTAGTACTATTTTTGTCTAGGAGTATATGTGCCCTTCTCCGAGTCCTTATATTGAACAGGTTGTTGCGTTTGTCACCCTGAGCGTAGTCGAAGGGTCGATAAGCAAATTGCTATTTATTGCACAAACCTTTGTTTCTAAACCCGGTAGTAGCGGCAGCCTCCTTCCGATTTTACATTGGGATTTATCGGAGCTATAGCGGATAACGGGACTGCCGTTCCCGAAACCCCACTGAACGTTCATTTCCCAATAATTATTAAGCGTAATTAAAAGCATTTTACCATATAAGGCATTAAGGCCATTTAAGCTTGGTGCTCTAATAACATCCTTTTGCTTTAGTCTTTCCGCTTTAGTCTTTCTGCTTTTACCCCAGTTCAATCTGACGCTTAATGCTCTCTTCTAACGAGATTAAAGTCTCCGTACGCTGAATACCGTTCACGGCCTGTATTTCTTCGTTTAAAACATGGCGTAAATGATTGGTATCCCTGCAGATAATTTTGGCAAACATGCTGTAGGCACCGGTAGTATAATGCAATTCTACCACTTCCTTAATTTTGCTCAGTTGTGCAACGGCATCTTTGTACTGGATTCCTTTCTCCAGGTAAATACCCAAAAAGGCACAAATATCATATCCAGCCTTCTGCGGATCAATGATTAAGTGGGAGCCCTTGATAATGCCCATTTCCTGCAGTTTCTTCATCCTAACATGTATGGTTCCGCCCGAAACAATCAGATCTTTAGCGATTTCTGTATAAGGTTTAGTGGCATCCTGCATCAATTGCTTCAATATATCGATGTCGAGGTTGTCAATTTCTAAATTGGAATTGTCTTTTTTAAGCATATTTTTGAATTATGATAAGCGAATTTACGAATATTTATCAATATTATAAAAATAAAATTAAATGTTTAAAATATTTGCAAGGTATTGGTTGTTCCTTTACATTTGTATCAAGCAATTAACAAAAAGGAAACGTTCTTTCAAAATTGCATAACATAATGTAGGGTGGTGAAACAGGCAGACACACCTCCTTGTCTCGGTGGCGGAGAATAATGGGAATATACCGGTTTCGGTACTAACCACTCCTTGAAGGTTCGATTCCTTCCCCTACAGCGGCTTTAGTCCTAAGTCAAGAGTCCATAGTCTTTAGTAGACTTACGACTGCAGGCTTTGGACTAATGACTAAAATTGTTGGGTGGTGAAATTGGCAGACACGCCTCCTTGTCTCGGTGGTGGGGAATAATGGGACAAACGCAGTTTATTGGGTTGACCACAAATTAATTTTTTGAACTGTAGCTAACTACCCCTTGAAGGTTCGACTCCTTCCCCAACAGCATTTTTTATGAATAATAAGTTAGTTAATCGAGCAATCCTGGATAGGTTGCTCTTTTTCTTTTTAAACTAGTTTTTTTCATAACCCTCCTATATTTATAGATATATTGTTATATTACCCATCAAATTTTATCCGTTAAATGCCTGTGATGAAGAAACGCGTTTCGATTAAAGATATCGCTAAACAATTAAATATTTCCATTACAACTGTATCGTTTGTAATTAATGGGAAAGCAAGAGAAAAAAATATTAGCGAATCGCTTACCAAAAAGGTTTTAGAACTGGTTGCTGAATTAAATTATCAGCCCAATACCCTTGCAACAAGTTTAAGAACAGGCAAAACAAAAATTATCGGATTCCTGGTTGATGATATTTCTGAACCTTTTTTCTCAGGTATAGCGCGCCGAATTGATGAAATTGCTTCGAGCCTTGGTTATAAGATACTTTTTAGCAGTACCAGGAACGATACCGAAAAGGCAATAGAACTGCTACAGATTTTTAAAGACAGGCATGTTGATGGCTATATTATGGCCTTGCCTGAGGGTTTGGAAGAAGAAGTTAAAAAATTGATTCAAACAGAGGCTCCAGTAGTACTATTTGATCGGTATGTACAGGATGTTAAAACGGATTATGTAATAATCGATAACCTAAGCAGCACCTACGAAGCCACAGCGCACCTCATTAAAAATAATTATAAAAAAATAGGTTTCGTAACCATCGATACCTTACAGCAACAGATGGTAGACCGTTTGGCCGGTTACGAAAGCGCTGTAGAAAAATATAACTTGCCGGCAATTGTAAAGAAGATTAAATATGTAAATTCTGCCGACTCAATTGAGGAGATGATCAAGTTTTTTAAAGCGGAGAAAGAGCTAGATGCGGTAGTTTTTGCAGCCAACTATATTTGTTTAGATGGCTTAAGAACTTTTAGGAAACTAGGGATTCAGATCCACAAGGATATGGCAGTTGTTTCTTTCGATGATTTCGAAATCCTGGAGTTTTGCGAGCCTCCGGTTACGGCTATTGCACAGCCTCTCGAGGCCATTGCAGAAAACGTGATGAAAATTTTATTGAATAAGCTCAAAAAAGCCGGAAAGTCTGTCGAAAATACGCAGGTATCGTTACCTACCATCTTAAACGTTAGGGGCTCAAGCGCAAAAAAATAAGCAATAAAAAAGGGAATAGATTTAAATCCATTCCCGTTCGGTTTATATTTTACACAGATTAAACTGTCATTACATCTTTTTCTTTGGCCTCTGCATGTTTGTCAACCTTAATGATATAAGCATCGGTTAACTTTTGCACTTCGCCTTCACCTGTTTTAATCTCATCATCAGATACACCTTCGCCTTTCAGTTTTTGAATTTTGGTATTGGCATCTTTACGGATGTTGCGGACAGTAATGCGGCCTCTTTCGGCTTCTTCCTTCACTTTTTTCACTAAGTCTTTTCTACGCTCTTCTGTTAAAGGCGGCACAACCAGACGGATAACAATACCATCATTTTGTGGATTGATACCAATATTGGCTACTTGAATAGCTTTTTCAATTGCAGTTAAAAGTGATTTTTCCCAAGGTTGGATTACGATTGTTCTGGCATCTGGCGTATTAATACTAGCTACTTGTGATAATGCTGTAGCGGCGCCATAATAATCCACGAAAATACCATCCAACATTCCAGCTGATGCTTTGCCAGCTCTGATTTTAGTTAATTCAGATTCACAATGATCGATGGCTCTGTCCATTGCAGATTGAGCATCCATTAATTGTAATTGTATGAGGTCGTTCATAATTGTGTGTATTTCTACAAAAATAATAATTTTTATTCCTTATTTAACCAAGGTTCCAATAGGTTCGCCATTGGCGATTTTCATGAAATTGCCATGTTTGTTCATATCAAACACAATAATCGGCACTTGGTTTTCTTCGCAAAGGGTAAATGCGGTCATATCCATTACATTAAGCCCCTTATCGTAAACTTCCCTGAAAGAAATTTCTTCATATTTAGTGGCCAATGGATCTTTCTCAGGGTCGGCTGTATAAATCCCATCAACACGTGTTCCTTTTAAAACAACATCAGCTTTGATTTCGATAGCGCGCAAAGCTGCTGCAGAATCGGTTGTGAAGTATGGATTTCCCGTTCCTGCACCAAAAATAACCACACGGCCTTTTTCTAAATGGCGAACAGCTCTTCTGCGGATAAATGGCTCACAGATCTGCTCCATTTTAATGGCGGTAAGTAAACGTGTTTTAATACCCACTTTTTCTAACGCATCTTGCAGGGCCATAGAGTTGATAACGGTTGCCAACATGCCCATATAATCGGCCTGTGCCCTGTCCATCCCACTTTTTTCGGCGCTTAAACCTCTAAAAATATTTCCTCCTCCAATTACGATTGCGATTTCTAAACCTTTATCGTGCACGGCTTTGATATCTTCTGCGTATTGTTTAACGCGTTCATTATCAATTCCATATTGTTTGTCGCCCATTAGCGATTCTCCGCTAAGCTTTAATAGGATGCGTTTGTATTTCATGACCTCAAAAATATTAACATTTTTTTAATACCAAGCTATGCTTTTTAATAATTGATGTAAATATTTAAATAGAAATGCTCATTTAAAGAAAAAGGAACAATAAATAAAATATTGTTCCTTTTGTGATATCGTTTTTATGGTGTTTGGCAGGTCTTTGGACTTATATCGTTTCGCCTTTAAATATGACTTCTTTTAAATTCAGATCATCATCAAGTACCAATAAGTTTGCCTGATGCCCGGTTTCTATCGTGGCAGTAAGATTTTCTATTCCGATCAATTGGGCAGGGTAGAGCGTTCCCATTTTAACTGCATCATTTAAGCTGATATCACAATGTAATGCACAATTTCTGACCGCTTCTAACATGGTGAGCGATGAGCCGGAAAGCGTACCATCGGGCATCACATATTTATTGCCCTTTTGAACATGCTGATATGGCCCTATTGAACAAGCAGTAACCGCATCGGTGATGAGGAACAAACGTTCTCTTAATAGTTTTTGAGCAAACTTTACTACTGCAAAATCTACATGTTGCCCATCGGCAATAATACTGGCCATAGCTTTGTCGTGGCTAAAAACAGCGGTCGGAATACCCGGTTCACGGTGATGGATTGGACTCATGGCATTAAAAAGGTGAGTAGTGGTTTGGATGCCTTTGTTATAAGCACTAGTTGCCTCATCAAAAGTTGCATTACTATGCCCTAATGAAACCACAACACCATGGTCTAGTAAGTGTTGGATGACTTCATCATCCTGGATTTCCGGCGCTATCGTCATCATTTTAATTACACCATCACCAAAATCAATCAGTTTCTTAATTTCATCCAGTGAGGCTTTACGTACAAAGGCAGGAACATGGGCACCTAAGCGTTTCGGATTTAAAAACGGTCCTTCTAAATGTAAGCCCATAAAGTTTTTTGCAGATTTACGGTGTTCTTTAGCTGCTTTGATACATTCATCAAAAACTTCAGGAGAATTTGTTGCCATACAAGCTAAAAAGCCTGTAGTGCCTTTTTTAAGTAGGTCATTTTCCATGATACTTAATGATTCGGTGCTTGGCTCGGCTGAAAATAACCTATCGCCGGCACCATAAATCTGTAAATCTATAAAACCTGGTATAACAAGCGAAGGACTGGTTTCTTTGTTGCTGCTTTCATTAATATTGGAAATTAGAGCGCCATTAATTATGATGTCCTGATTTTTTTTTAAATCGTTGCCCTGAAAATAGGAGATATTGGAAATTACTTTAGGCATATCAAACGTTTGAGTAAATTTAATCTTACACGGTTAAAGTTAAATATTGTAGGTATATATTTGGGTAATAAGATAAAATAACCAAATGAATGAAAATCAGTCTAATAGAAGAGGTTTTTTAAAGGCCGGACTCACTTTAGGTGCTGCTGCTTTGGTAGCTCCAACAATGGCGATTGCAGCTGTACCCGCTGAGGAAGAAGGTTTTAAAATTGCAGTAGGTCCTTATCTCCAAACCAATTTCAATAATGAAATGACCATTCTTTGGTTAACCAATAAAAATGCTGCAGGTTGGGTAGAATTTGGGGAGCAGGCTGACCAGCTAAGTCAAAAAGCATATGGAAAGGCCGAGTTGGGCTTGATGCAGGCTAATAGTAAGTTGAATGCCGTAACGCTCAAAAATTTAAAACCAGGAACAAAATATTATTATAAAATTGTTTCGAAGGAAATTAAAGACTTCCAGCCCTACAAATTAACCTATGGTGTAACGGTAAGCAGTGCTGTAGAGGAATTTGTGAATGCCGACCGAGCGAAAGAGGAAGTTTCATTCTTAATGATGAATGATACGCACGATCGCCCAGAATCAATCCCTCAATTGTTAGGGCTGGTTCAGGACAAGAAGCAAGACTTTATTTTCTTTAACGGAGATATATTCGATTATCAAACTGATGAGAAACAGATTATCGAACATATGCTCCAGCCTTGTGTAGATAGTTTTGCAAAGCGTACCCCTTTTATTTACGTAAGGGGCAATCACGAAACAAGAGGTAAATTTGCACGCGAATTTCCGCAGTATTATATGCATGTTGGCCACACAGCTTTTACCTTAGGGCCTGTTCGTTTTGTAATTTTAGATACTGGTGAAGATAAAGAAGATGCGCATCCAGTATACGCGGGTATTGTAGATTTTGATGATTATAGAGTTCAACAGGCTGAATGGCTGAAAACAGAAATAAATTCAAGAGAATTTAAAAAAGCACCGTTTAGAGTTGTGATGATGCATATTCCACCACGCTTTTCGGGCGATGCGCATGGACCAAAACATTGCACTGAGCTATTTGAGCCATTGTTAAATCAGGGTAAAGTAGACTTGGTTTTAAGTGGCCATACTCATAAGTACATGGTGCACCAACCTGATAAAGCATTAAACCATTACCCTTTAATTATTGGTGGTGGCCCGAGGACAGGGACAAGAACAATTACCAAGATAAAAGCTGATAGAAATAAACTTGTGGCGAGTATGCTCGATGATTCGGGTAAGGAAGTTGGTGCTTATACTGCTTTGAGGAAATAGGTAAAACTTAAGCGGTCGTCATTTCGAGCGGACCCGATAGCTATCGGGTGCGACGGAGTCGAGAAATCTATCTAGAGAGCGTTTTTGAATTAGATCTCTCCATTTCACTGCGTTTCAGTCGAGATGACGATGTCTTCTTCTATTGAAATGCGTAATGGTATTGGAATGGAGAGAGGAAGGGAATTGTAGGAATACCACGCATAAAAAAAGCTCCCAAAATTTTTTGGGAGCTTTTTATTATTCTAGAAGTGCTTATGCACCTAATTGTACACGTTTGAAAGCAGATACTGTTAAACCTTTAGAAGTGTTATCTAAATATTTACGCACATCCATAGCGCTATCTTTAACAAACTCCTGGTTTAATAAAGTACTGTCTTTGTAGAATTTATTCAATTTACCAGCAGCAATTTTCTCAACCATTTCTTCTGGTTTGCCTTCTTGACGGATAACGTCTTTAGCGATCTCAATTTCACGTTCGATAGTAGCAGGATCAACACCGTCTTTATCAACAGCAACTGGGTTCATTGCAGCAATTTGCATGGCAACATCTTTACCAGCTTCAGTAATATCTACGCCATTAGCGCCTTCAAATACCACTAAAACACCCATTTTACCATTAGAGTGGATATAAGAAACGATTTTTTCGCCAGATATATTTGCGTACTCTTGAATAACGATTTTCTCTCCGATTTTACCGGTTAGTTCAGTTATGGTTTCGGCAACTGTACGTCCATCTTCCAAAGTAATCGCTGATAATTCTTCAGCAGTAGCAGGATTGTTGGCAACTGCTGCAGCTAAAACGGCCTGAGCTAGATTACGGAAATCTTCAACTTTAGAAACAGGTTCAGTTTCGCAAGCTAAAGCAAGTAATTTACCATTTGTGCCATCCGCTGAAACATTGATTGATACCAGACCTTCAGAAGTAGCATTACCAGAACGAGCGGCAGATACTTTTTGACCTTTTTTGCGCAATAAATCAACAGCAGCTTCGAAATCGCCATTAGCTTCTACTAAAGCTTTTTTGCAATCCATCATACCAGCACCAGTTTGTTGGCGTAGTTTATTTACATCAGCGGCAGTAATTTGTACTGTAGACATTTTATTTCCTTTTTTAAATTTTACAATCTTGTTATAACAATTACAGGTTACAAGTTACAAGCGCCAAGTTAAACTCATGTTAAGCCAACTTAAAACCTGAAACCAGTAACCTGCAATTAAAAAAATATTACTATTCTTCTGTTTTAGTTTCTTCTGATGCTGACGCTTCAACTTCTGCCTCAGCAGCTTTTTTACGTCTTGGCTCTTTTGCTTCTGGAGCATCAGCGGCAGCTTTAGCAGCTACTGCTTCTTTTTCAGCCTCATCATCTTTTTCGCGTTTACGCTCATCTAAACCTTCTTCAATAGCTTTGATAATTACATCAGTAATTAAAGAGATTGATTTTGTAGCATCATCATTCGCCGGGATAGGGAAATCGATGTTAGAAGGATCAGAGTTAGTATCAACCATCGCAAAAGTAGGGATGTTTAATTTTAACGCTTCAGTAACTGCAATGTGTTCTTTCTTAACATCAATTAAGAATAATGCTGCAGGTAAACGGTTTAAATCAGCAATACCACCTAAAAGTGATTCTAATTTAATACGCTCACGTTGAATCATTAAACGCTCTTTTTTAGATAAGATCGAATAAGTACCGTCTTTAGTCATTTTATCGATGTTAGACATCTTTTTGATTGACTTGCGAACAGTAGCAAAGTTAGTTAACATACCACCTAACCAACGCTCGGTTACGAAAGGCATGTTTACTTTTTTAGCTTGTTCAGCTACGATTCCTTTTGCTTGTTTTTTTGTTGAAACAAATAATACTTTACGTCCTGATTTTACGATTTGTTTAATCGCAGCCGCAGCTTCTTCAGTTTTAGTTAAAGTTTTATTTAAATCTATAATGTGAATTCCATTACGCTCCATGAAAATGTAAGGAGCCATTTTTGGATTCCATTTACGGGTAAGGTGACCAAAGTGTACACCTGCATCCAATAAGTCTTGATAAGTTGTTCTTGCCATTGTCTTTGCCTCCTGTGATTAACGTTTACTGAATTGGAATTTCTTACGAGCTTTAGCACGTCCTGGTTTTTTACGCTCAACCATACGCATATCACGCGTCATTAGGCCTTTAGCACGTAATGCAGGTTTTTTCTCCGCATCTAGTTCAACAATCGCTTTAGCAATAGCTAAACGAACAGCTTCTGCTTGTCCTTTTACTCCACCACCTTGAACATTTACAGTGATATCATAACGACCTACAAGTTCAGAAACTTCTAAACTTTGGTTTACGATATATTGCAATGGTAAAGTTGGGAAATATACTTTGTGATCTTTACCGTTAACGGTAATTGCGCCAGCACCATCTTTTAAGTAGATACGTGCAACAGCTGTTTTTCTTCTTCCTGAAGTGTTAGTAACTGACATTTCTTAAAGTTTAATGGTTTTTGGAGATTGAGCTGCATGAGGGTGAGTTTCACCAGCATACACAAAAAGATTGGTGTATAATTTTTTACCCAATTTAGTTTTCGGTAGCATACCGCGTACCGCTTTCTCGATTACACGTTGAGGGTGTTTCGCCATTAACTCCTTAGGAGAAATAAAACGTTGACCACCTGGATAACCAGTATAAGAAACATATTGCTTTTCGCTGAATTTGTTTCCTGTCAATTTAACCTTGTCTGCATTAATAACGATAACGTTATCTCCGCAGTCTACGTGTGGGGTGTACTCAGGCTTGTTTTTACCACGGATGATCATAGCGATCTTCGATGACAAGCGCCCCAAAATCTCGCCTTGCGCATCAACAACAATCCACTGTTTGTTAACAGTTTTCGCATTGGCCGAGACAGTTTTGTAACTTAACGTATTCACTTGCTTGTATTTAATTTATTAAACAATTTATTATTCCCATTAAATTTGGGACTGCAAAGATAGATAGAATACTTTTATTATCAAATAGTTGGTTGAAAAAAGTTTTGGATTTTACCTCGCAATCGTCATGCTGAATTTATTTCAGCATCTAACAGGCTATATCTTTTTCAGGTTGTGAAAAGAAAACCGGAAATTATTTGGGTGGTTCCAGACAGGCTTTACGCTAAATTTTTTTTGTTTTTTTAAGCTTTGACAAATTTCTTGCCTCAGCGCTATTAATTTGTCGAAGCAAAAAACAAAAAAGGATATCGCTGCAATCCCGTTTAGAAAATTCAGGTAGGGTGGTGCTATTAATGGTTAAATTTACGGCGCCAATTTCCTGAGTCAAATCTTGAAGTCGCAATTTGCGACTTCAAGATTTTTTAAATATTCATTAAAATCACAAATCATCAGGCATATAGCCAATTCTTTTTCTCGGCCCAATTTTCTTATCGATGAGTTTATCCAAATAGGTGAAAACCAATTCGATGTTTTTATCCTGATTACTTACTTTTTGTTTAATCTCTTCGATTTCAAGTTTGAGTTCGCCGCTATCAATAATGAATTGGCGTATGCGCGAGAAAATCCTTACAATTTGAATATTCACCTGAATCGCTTGCTTGCTATTTAATACACTTGAGAGCATTAATATGCCATGTTCGGTAAAAACATTGGGTAAATAGGTTCTTCCACCTCTTTTACCTTTTGAGGTCACAATTTGTGACCTCAAAGATTCCCATTCTTCACCGGTTAGTTGGAACATGAAATCATTGGGGAAACGTTCTATGTTTCGGCGGATACTTTGATTTAAAACCTTAGTTTCTACTCCATAGAGCTCGGCCAAATCGCTATCGAGCATCACTTTAAGACCTCTTAGCTCGTAAATTTTATTAACTACAATATTGTCAGGGATGATAGGAAGCACTTGTTTAGCTGTCATATCATTTTTTGGATTTGAATTGAAGATACAAAAAATAGATGCTTTAGACCAAAATTGAATCTATAATTTTTTTGATCTTTTCTTCCCTTTCTGCATAATTTCCACTGATCTGAATATAGTTTATTCCACGTTTTTCAAGCTCATTCTTAAACAGATTAAACATTTCCAGGCGCCTATCTCCAAAATCGCGGAGATGATCAGCTACCCATTCTACATCAATATCCAATAGAAAATATAAATCGTACCTGATTTCATTTTCAAGATCGTTTAGGATATCCGGAATCTCATTTAAATAGTATCGCGAGTATATTTTTGTCGTAATTAAATCAGTATCACAAAAAATGATTTTATTCGCAACTTTGGTTTTTTCTTTTACCCTTTCCGTTTGTGCTACCCCGATTTTGATAATATCATCAATTGTGATATCGTTCGAGTTGATTAATTCTCGCGCAACTTCTGGAACAAAGGTAGTTTGATAATGCATAGCCATTTTCTCGGACATGGTCGATTTTCCTGTGCTTTCTGGTCCGTAGAAACAAATCTTCTTTACAAAATATGGGCGGACTTCTTTCGGGATAAATCCCCAGTATTGGAATGGGTTGGATCTGATCATAGTTGCAGAAACAGGGATGAATTTTCTTGGTTCGTCAAACAAAATATGTTTAGCGTCTAAATTGGCAGCAAAAGGCTCTCCATAAAATTCTGAACTAAAAAGAATGTCGATCTTTGGATAAACCTCCCGCATTCTAATCGCCCAGATATTTGTCCGATCATTTAAAGGGAGTGTTTCATTATCAAAATCATCAGCAATAATGGCCGGCTTGATTTTGGGCTGATCTTTAAATATTTCTCTGATCCATTCGAAACGCACCACCGGATCAATCCTGTCTGCAGGAGTAAAACTCATTGATACAATCAGCTCATCGCAATGTGATGCAGCAAAATCAATAAGCGCAATATGCCCATTATGAATAGGCATAAACTTGCCAATCACTAATCCCCTTTTCATGCGGTTTTTGAATAGTTTCTGTATTCTTTTATCCAATGCCATAAAGCAAAAGCAGCAATGATGGTAAAAATTAAATACTCTACCCCCATAAACTTGATGCCTTTTAAAAAGTATAAATAAGTAGCTACTACATCGATGAGCAGCCAGATAATCCAGCATTCTACTCTTTTCTGGATCATTAAAAAAGTGGTAATTACACTCATTACAAAAATAAATGAATCAATAAAAGGATAAGCACTAGGTAAATTGAATAATAGTGGCAGCCAATTGTGTAGCTGGCTGGCCAAAGTACCCATTAATAATGTGCCAACAATGCCAACGGCCAGCAAGACTAGAAATTGCCTTAACGGCATAAAACTGATTTTAAGCTCCTTGTTTTTATCTTCTTCCTCAGGTTTTGGATTTGTCCACCGCCACCAGCCCATGATGTTGGTTATAAAAAAGAAAGCCATCAAAAACATATCGGGGTAAAGCTGGTTTTGATAATACAAAAAGGCTGATAAGAATACATTAACAATGCCAGCGGGCCAGCTCCAAACGCTTGCTTTTGCTGAAAGGACAACTGAAACAATCCCCGTAATTACTGCGAAGAATTCCAGATAGCTCATTTTATATTCAAGAACCGTGAAAAATATACTTTTGGCATCGAAAAAATTCATCTTTTATTTTTTTGAAGATATGCAAAATGCTAATGTAAATAATTTATTTGCGGCTCTTGGTTTCCTGTTGGCAAACAATCCAAAAATATAGCTGTTATAAGAATATCCATTGGCTAATCGCCGTATTTATTAACCACAAATTTCGTTTATGCAGTATATCGACCAGATTTTCGGTTATCCAATCCCTTTGTTTTTTAAGAATCTCATCATCGGATTAATAGCGGTATCTTTTGGCATTTTAATCAAGTTTATCATTCACAAAACTTTCATCCTGCTTTCGCGATGGTGGGATTTTATCATTATAAAATCGACAGTGAAGCATTTGAGGAGACCTGTAGCTATTTTTATTCCCTTATTGTTCCTTAACTTCTCGTTAACGCTGATGGAGATGGCGCCAACATATCGTCTTCCAATAACCAAGATATTGGAAATTGCACTTACGGTTACTTTTGCACTTATTTTGGTGAGGGCAATTAACGTTTTGGAAGATTATTTCTACCTGAAATATGACCTAAACAAAGAAAATAACCTAAAGGAACGTAAAATCAGAACGCAGCTGCAGTTTGTTCGAAAATTTATTGTTTCGCTTATTATTTTAATTACTGCTGCTATTATTTTATTGAGTTTTGAAAGCATGCGTAAAATCGGGGCTGGCTTACTTACAGGTGTTGGCATAGGTGGGATTATCATCGGTTTTGCGGCGCAGAAATCCCTTGGAAATTTATTGGCAGGCTTTCAGATTGCCTTTACCCAGCCGATCAGAATTGATGATGTTGTAATTGTGGAAGGCGAATGGGGAAAAGTCGAAGAAATTACTTTAACATATGTGGTGGTTAATATCTGGGATCAACGGCGGTTGATCTTACCGATTACCTATTTTATTGAAAAACCATTTCAAAACTGGACACGTGTTTCTGCTGATCTGCTTGGAACGGTTTTTTTATATCTTGATTATACCATCCCAATTGAGCCATTACGGCAAGAATTAACCAGGTTATTGAATGCTAATCCACTTTGGGACAAGCGCGTAAATGTGGTACAGGTTACCGATAGTACAAAAGATGGCGCCATCGAAGTCCGATTTCTGATGAGTGCTTCTAATTCTTCAAGGGCTTTCGATTTACGTTGCCATGTAAGGGAAGCTATGATTTCGTTTATTCAAACAAATTATCCTGAAAGTTTACCGAAGAAGAGATTGGAGTTTGAGAAACAGTAATTACATGTCATACTGAGCCTGTCGAAGACTCCCTAAATACTTCGACAGGCTCAGTATGACAATTGCCCTAAATTATTTAAACATGCCTTTCAGCTTTGCTAATTTTTCCTGTAAATCGCCATCAGCATCTTTTGGTTCATTACGGGGTTTGGAATTAGGCTTGTTGTTATTGGGTTTGTATTCTTGCTTAGGCTTATGTTCTTTAGACTCCCGACTGCGGACTTCAGACTTCGGACTAACTTCAGTTTTCATTGATAGCGAAATCCTTTTACGTGCTGCATCAACTTCCATCACCGTAACTTCTACCTTTTGATGCACTTTTACCACATCATTTGGGTTAGCCACAAAACGGTTAGCCAGCTGACTAGTGTGAACCAAGCCATCCTGGTGTACACCGATATCAACAAAGGCGCCGAAATTGGTGATGTTGGTTACAATTCCAGGCAGTTTCATGCCTATCCTTAAATCTGAAATCTCGTTCACACCATCTGTAAAACTAAAAGCTTCAAACTGCTCACGTGGATCGCGGCCAGGTTTTGCAAGTTCTTTTAAGATATCTGTTAGTGTTGGTAAACCGATTTCATCCGTTACGTATTGCTGCGGTTTAATCTGTTTTTGCAGCTGCGTATCTTTCATCAAAGCAGAAACGGTTGTGCCCAGATCTTTCGCCATTTTATCTACTACAGCATAACGCTCAGGGTGAACACCGCTCGTATCCAGAACATTTTCCGCATTGCGAATGCGTAAGAAACCTGCTGCCTGCTCGTAAGCTTTGTCGCCCAAACGAGGTACTTTTTTCAAACTCTCACGGTTTTTAAAAGCACCATGCGTATTTCTATAGTCTACAATATTTTGTGCTAAAGTTGGACCCAAGCCAGAAACATAGGCTAAAATCTGTTTTGAGGCGGTGTTTAATTCTACACCCACAGCGTTTACCGCACTGATTACTGTATCATCCAAACTTGCCTGTAATTTATTCTGATCAACATCATGCTGGTATTGACCAACACCGATAGATTTTGGGTCGATTTTTACCAGTTCTGCCAATGGATCCATTAAACGGCGACCGATTGAAACTGCTCCCCGTACGGTAATATCCTGTGTAGGGAACTCTTCTCTGGCCACTTCTGATGCTGAATAAATGGAAGCGCCACTTTCGTTAACCATTACAATGGTGATGTGCGGTAAATTTAACGCACGAACAAAAGCTTCAGTTTCTCGCCCTGCGGTACCGTTACCAATGGCAATGGCTTCAACATTATGTTTTTCACAAAGCTGTTGAATGGTAAATTCGGCATTTTTTACATTCCCTTGTCCCGTATGGGGATAAATTGCTGTGTTTTCTAACAACTGACCTTGTTTATCTAAACAAACCACCTTACAGCCCGTACGGAAACCAGGATCGATAGCCAGTACATTTTTTTGTCCCATTGGGGCTGCCAATAACAATTGACGTGCATTTTCGGCAAAAACCCTGATAGCCTCTTCGTCCGCTTTTTGTTTGGTAAATACACGAAGTTCGGTTTCCATAGCCGGTTCCAGTAAACGTTTATAGCCATCTTCTAAAGCCTGCTGAACTTGTTTTGAAGCGGCGTTATTGCCTAAAATAAACTGGTTCTCTAAAATGGCAATGGCATCTTCTGCTGGTGGAAGTGCATCTAATCTTAAAATTAATTCCTTTTCGCCACGGCGCATCGCCAAAACGCGATGTGAAGCTGCTGTTTTAACCGGCTCGCTCCATTCAAAGTAATCTTTATATTTAATGCCTTCTTCTTCTTTTCCTTTGATCACTTCTGATTTAAAAACAGCTTTTTCCTGAAAATAAGTGCGCATTTTGGTCCGCGCCTCCACATTTTCAGAAATCATTTCGGCTATGATATCCCTTGCGCCTGCTAAAGCTTCGTCAAGTGAGTTTACACCTTTCTCAGCATCGATAAATTTATCTGCTGATGCCTCTAAATCAAAAGCATTTTGCTCAAATATCTGCAAGGCCAAAGGCTCTAAGCCTTTCTCTTTTGCTACCGATGCACGTGTTTTACGCTTAGGTTTAAATGGCAGGTAAATGTCTTCTAAAAGCGAAATGGTTTCTGCTTCGTTGATCTTTTTTTCCAGTTCTGGTGTTAACTTGCCAAGCTCGGTCATCGATTTCAAAATTGCTTCCCGGCGCTTGTCTAAATCGCGCAACTGCAAAACCCGATCGCGGATTGCAGCTACTTCAACCTCATCTAAACTGCCTGTGGCCTCTTTACGGTAACGCGATATAAAGGGTACGGTTGCACCTTCATCTAACAGATTTATGGTTGCCGTTACTTGTTTTTCTGCAACTTTTAATTCGGCTGCAATTATTTTATGGTGGGTTAACATATCCTAAAGATAAAAATTAAAGGAAGCAAAGCTAATCAGGATTTGCGGGATTTAATGATTTTTAGAATGAAGTTTTCCACCGAAATTTGTGAGTAAGTTTTTGGAAAATGCCAGGGTTATATTCACCGGCGTTCGATCATTTTTCCATTTATAATCAGCCAGTTGTTGGGAAACAATTTTACAAGTCTTTGCTTTTCAGCCTCGGTAACCTGCCCGGTAAGTTCTAATCTTCCGATTTGAATTTTACCCAGTTCGTCAGGAATAGCAATGTTTTTTAAGAATTTGATCCGCAATGTGCCTATGCTTTTTAAAGTATACAGCTCTTTTGGAATTTCGCTAATGTTACTCATTGAAAGATCATCAGCGCTGGTTTTATTGCCAAAAACGGAAGTTTCGGATGGTGCATGGTCTTTATTTACAATAGCCCAGCTCATTTCCGGTTTCATAGTGAAATCTTTGTTATTTTGGGATAAACCGATAAACCCTGCCCAAATTTCCATATTGTGCTTCGTGTGGTGTGCTGCATCTTCCAGAATAAAAGGAACTTTTACAATTTCCGAAGCCAGATTGTTTACGCTGGTAATTGGTTTTAAACCTGTTTTGTTTCCTTCTTTGGTATAAGGAAAGAACTTTACAATCCAGCCGTCGATTGTATTTACCGTTCCATATTTCTTTTCGGTATGGTATTTTACCATATTCATCCAGAAATCTTTATTCACTTTTCCTTTTTTCGCAGCTATTATTTCTTCGATAATAGGGATGAGTTCATTTGTCCACCACTCTAATTTATACTGCGAGAGATATTTTGTTTTCTCCAGTAATTTTTTCCAGTCTTGCGTGGTGCCTTCGATGGTAATTTTTGGGATGCCGCAGCCAATAATAATCACCTTAAATTCGAAATAAGATTTTACGGTTTCCATAATCGTAACCTGACTTACAATTTTCGAGGTGGGGGTGGTAGTGCTAAAATCGGAGGTCAAAACACCCACCAGTTTTTTGCCTGTATAATCGTTAATCTGCGCGTTAAATTGCTGAAAAATTGAAGCCCAATCTGATTTGGGGTTACCAAGCCAGATTTTATCTGAAACAACGGTTAAAGTCTTCCTTCCCTCAAAGTTTACCATCTGCGAGCTAAGTTCTTCTGCATTTTGAGTGATATGCCGGGCAAAACCCTGGCTGATCAATAACCAGAAAATATCGGGAGAGATCACAAACGGCCTGTGATCTATATATGAATTTAAAATGCCCGTTAGGAAAGGATGCTCACCATAATAAACCAAACTGTCGGGTAGATTTTCAATATTTCTTTCTACATCTGCTTTCAACACTTTGAGTATTTCCGAAGTAGGAACAACAGGAATAAGTTTTGCTGGTTTCGAAAGTGTTTCAATTTTTACAACTGTTGCTTTCTGGCAAAATGATTTGATAGAGATAAAGAGAAGTAGGAGTAAAAGTATTTTTTTCATCAGGCTAACGTTTTTTTAGAATGGTTTACTAGACTGATGCTTTTTTGAGCTGCTTTCCATAATCCACACTTCATCTACCCGGATGAAAATACCAGAAGCGCTATGATTTCTTCTTTTTAACTTTCCCTAAATCTTTTTCTGCTTTAAACCTGGTTATTCTGGTAATCAGATCTAGCGGCAAAGGTTTATCTAAAGCAAACTGTACAGCTCCCTTACTCCATTTGTACTGGGCAAACTCTTCTTTAAATGCCTCGATTCCTGAGCCAGTTGGATAAAAGCCAATGTGTTTAGCATAACCGGCAAAATAAACCAATACGGTGTTCCGTTTGAAGGCGGGCATCCCATAACTGATTACTTCTTTGGCTTCTGGTACGGCCTGGTGGATAGTTTCGCGGATTTGCTGTAGCAACTTTTGTGTTGCTGCCGGAAAATTAGCAATGTATTGGTCAATGTTTTCTGGTTTTGGCTGTTCCATAGTCGATGGTTTTGTAAGCTGAATTTACAAAATTTCTTAAAAACCTATTCGCTGACCTGGATATCGTGTTTGTATAATAGTTGACAATGTAAAGCACATTTGGACGCTGCCCTGAAAGAGGGAATAAAAAAATCCCCCAAATTGCTTTGGAGGATTTATATGTTTTGGTCGTCGCCTAACTCAGACTATAATTTGTAATTACTTTTTAACGTACATTACTTCTTTTACCGCTTTAACAACACGCTCAGCGTTTGGTAAGCTTGCTGCGATTAAAGTTGGTGAATATGGAAGCGGAACGTCGGCACAGGTGATACGTAAAACCGGTGCATCTAAATAATCGAATGCATGTTTTTGTACCATGAAAGCAATCTCTCCAGAAAGAGATGCCAAAGGCCATGCCTCTTCTACAACAACCAAACGGTTTGTTTTCTTAACAGAAGCGATAATGGTATCATAATCGATAGGACGTACAGTACGTAAATCGATCACTTCAACATTGATGCCTTCTTTAGTTAATTCTTCTACAGCTGGGTTTACAACGCGGGTTAACATTTTACCAAAAGTTACGATGGTTACATCCGTACCTTGTTTGGTTACATTTGCTTTTCCTAATTCGATATAGTATTCTTCTGCAGGAACATCGCCTTTATCGCCGTACATTACTTCAGATTCCATGAAAATAACCGGATCCTGATCTATGATTGATTGCTTTAATAATCCTTTTGCATCGTAAGGAGTAGCCGGAACTACCACTTTTAATCCTGGTGTGTTTGCAAACCAGTTTTCGAAGTTTTGAGAGTGTTGCGCACCTAATTGACCTGCGTTACCTGTTGGGCCACGAAAAACCATAGGGCATGAGAACTGGCCACCGCTCATTGATAAAATTTTAGCAGCACCGTTGATAATCTGATCGATAGCTACTAATGAGAAGTTAAAGGTCATAAATTCCACAATTGGAATAAGGCCTGCTGTTGCTGCACCAGTTGCAATACCTGCGAAACCTAGTTCGGCAATCGGGGTATCGATAATGCGTTTCGCACCAAACTCATCAAGCATACCCTGACTTACTTTGTACGCACCGTTATATTCTGCTACTTCTTCACCTAATAAAAAAACGCGGTCATCTTTACGCATTTCTTCGCTCATGGCTTCGCGTAGTGCTTCTCTAAATTGGATTTCTCTCATTGTAAATTTTAATAACGGTGGCAAATATAATTATTAATCGCTTTGAAACCAAAGGCTAAAATGCCTATGTTTTGTAATAATTATAGGTAATATGCCTAATTATTCAGGCTTTTTGAGGCTGTATTTTTTGTTTATTTGTTAAAAGAAGAAATAATATTGGGCAATTGTGTTTTTGATTAGCTTAATGTATCAAAGCTTATGCTTTTTCCGAAATATCTTCTTCAAAATGAATAATATCCATCTTCATACTTAAAAAATAAGGTGGGTTCATCTTTACTGGATAATATTTAAGGCTTAATGATTTGGATTTAATAAACCATAAATCTCACTATCAAGAAACTGACCTTTGAAATAATAATCTTGTTTAAAATGCGCTTCTTTTACAAAGCCATGTTTGATCAGCATCTGTCTTGAAGCATCATTTTCTACGTTAATATTGGCACTGATGGTATGCAAATTGACTTCTTCGAAACCAAAAGCGATTGATTTTTTCAGTGCTTCGGAAATAATTCCTTTTCTCCAATAATCCGGATGGAGCATGTAACCAATTTCAGCCCTGTGGTTAGCAAAATCAGTGCGCCAATAACCTATGGATCCGATCATTTGTTTAGGGTTTTCTTTTAAGGCGATTACCCAAGCCAGGTTATCGCCGTTTTCGTAACCATTTCTAAAACGTGAGATAAAATCTTTGATCTCAAAAATATCTTTGGGCCTTTCCCTATCAATGTATTTCATTACCGTTTCATTGGTACGCATGGCAAAAAGGGTTTCGGCATCGGCAAGATCATGTTCTCGAAGAATTAAACGCTCGGTTTCAAGAACGGGGAATTTTGTGAAATTTAAGGTTAGCATTTTTAAATTTAAGAGATTAACCGCAAAGCGCGCAAAGTTTTCGCAAAGAACACGAAGTTTTGTTTTACCACAACGCACAAGGAGATTTTCACGGAGGGCACGAAGTTGATGTTTTTCAATCCAGCTCCGAGTACGCTGCGGCTTACTTTGTGTGCGCTATGGTTATTTTACGAAGCACTTGGCGCGCTTTGCGATTTACTTTATTTCTTTGCGGTTGAAACTATTTCCCAAACAAGGTTTTATAAATAGAATATTTGTAATTATCCTCAACAGTGCTGGCAACGAAATAAGGTGCTTCAAAAAGTTCGGTTAGCTTTTTTCTTAACTCAGCAAGAAATTCAGGCTTAATTTCTTCTAAATAAGCTCCCGATAGATTTTGCCTGCCTGATTTAAACCAAACGCCATCTACGCTCATGGTTTTTACTACATATAGGTTGGGCTCTACAAAAGTTCTGCCCGAGAATTGTTCGTAAGCAAAGGTGTACAATAAAGTTTGGATTAAAGCTTTATTGATATGTTTACCATCAGAATTGAACAATTCAGGAACGTCTTTAAAGGTTAACTTATCATTTCCGGTTTTGTAATCAATAATTTTAGTTACCCCATCTTTTACATCAACACGGTCTATAAAACCAAATATTTTAACGCTGGCTTCTTTTCCTTTAAGCGGGAAACTGATTTCGGCTTCTACTTTTTGCTCCAGGCTAATGATCGTAAATGGCGTTTGTGCTTCATCCTGATTTAAAATGATGTTTACATAGGCATCAACAATTGATAAAATTACCTTTTGCATGCCCTTATATTCCATCACCGTATCGGGATTTTTAAACATCACGGCATTAAACCCTTTTTGTATCAAAGTAGGAATCTGTTTCCGCTTTTCTTTAATCCGCTCTGCAGTAATTTCGGCCGATCTTAAATCCTCATAAAAATACTCCATCACTTTGTGTAAAATTGACCCGATTTCATTGGCTTCAACCACAGCACTTACTTCCTTAGGTTCTTTAATACCAGCAATGTAATTGAAAAAGAAATCTATTGGGTTGGAGATATACTGCGTAAGTGCTGATGGGGAAAGCACTTTCTTTTTATCGAGGTATTTCTGAAGTGTTTCCTGAATAAAGGCATTATTGGTTTTCTCGATCTTTACTTCTTTAAAAGGCTCGGTTTTGACCTCCAGATTAAGCTCATTATAGGTGAAATCAAAACCGCTTTCGTACTCGAGCTGCTTTAAGATTCTGCTGGCTTCACCTGAAGTAGACTCGTCTGTTAAACTGTTATAGACAAAATTGATATTCTTTGCTCTCTGTAATAGACGGTACACCATATAGGAGGAAATGGCATCAAGATTTTCAAGAACCGGAAGGCCGTAAACGCGGCGTATAGAATCGGGAATAAAACTATTACCGATGGATGATTTTGGAATGATACCTTCGTTGAAGCCTAAAATCACCACTTTGTCGAAATTTAAGTTCCGGGTTTCGAGTAATCCCATTACCTGTATCCCATTTAGCGGATCGCCAGAAAGCGGTACCGCAATGGCCTGCAGTGATTTTTGAACAAGATAAATTACAAAGGGGATCTCCTCTTTACCGATGTGGTTGCTAAAAGTATCGTGTAGCCTGTTTAATTCCTGTATGGTTTTTACGAATAGTTCGGCGTCGATTTTTTTTAATGTTTTCGCATTCGATAATCTTGTTAACACATAATCCAATACATCCAATAAATTAGTTACAACATGCTGCGGATCATCGATTTTTTTATAAAAAGTTTCAAATAGTCCGCTTTGGCGTAATAGGCGTTTATGGTCGATCTCCACCTGGTTTTCTTCCAATAATGCGGTTAAAATTTTATCCCGCATTTTTTGGGTAAGTCCTGTTAAGGGATGGGTTAAAAATGCTTCTACATTTTTATAGGTTACTTTATCCCGCTGTAAAATCTCTAGCTGACTGCCCAACCATAAATCTACCAAACCAAAAATACTTGAGGTTGACAGCGCAAAACCCATAGTTACGTTGAGGTCGATTTCTTTTCCGTTATAGGTGGTTGGAATAGTCTGTAAAGTAGGAATCAACAGGCTTTCATCTGCCAAAACCACCACTGTTTTACCAACAGTCTCATTATCTGTATAATCTTCCTCTAAAATATTATTCAGGATTTTGGCCTGTGCCGATTGCCCCTGAACCTTGAAAACCTTCACATGATGTTCTGCAGTTTTCATTAAACTTTCATGGTTGGCAAATACATTTTTTAAACCCAGCTGGTTAATGTTTTTGCGTAAGAACAAACCTGCTTCCTGCGATATATCATCCAAATAATAAGTATCAGCATCAAAATAAAACAATGCTTTGTCGGCTTCTTGTAGCTGGGTAAATATTTTAGCTTCGGCGCTGCTCAAAGCGTTAAAACCTACAAAAATGATCTTACCCTTATCAAAATTCGAGATAAACTGCTGGTGATTGGTAATGTCATCGGCCAGGTGGCGATAAACAGAGCCATTGGTTAAATATCCCTGTTCTTTAAGCGTTGCATGAAATTTATGGTAAAGCTTGGGCATCCTGCGCCACATCTTGATGAACAGTTCCTGTTGTTTTTTGTGTTTTCCTTCAGAATAGGATGTCCAGAACTGGGCTAGGAACTCATATTGCTCAGAGCTTAAATAATCGAAATCTTTATTGATGACCGAAATATCTTCCAGATCGCGGTATAGTTTCTCTGCATCAACCAGGTCGGCATCAATCTGGTTAAAATCGCTTAAGATGATCTTGGCCAATGGAAAAAATTTATGGCTCGAAATGCTTTCTAATTGCTCTTCGGCAAGCAGCTGGTTATAAATACGGTGTAAAGTAAAAAACTGGAGATAAAAATCGGCTATTTTATAACTGGTAGAGCTGGCGAAAAATTCTTGTATGGTAAAAAAAGAAGGACTGAAAAAAGGCTTGCCAATGATATCGGCGAAGTGTTTCTGCAAATAGGCCGATGGTCGTTTATTGTTAAAAACGATGGCACAGTTTTCCAGCTGATTCCCAAGCCTGGTAACTAAATCTTCGGCAACTTCCTGTAAAAATGCGATCATCCTTCTAAATATTTTGCTAGTTACTTATTCTTTTCTTAATCTGAACGATTTACCTCCAAAAGTCGATAAATTATAATTCAATCCAAAAGTCACAACGCGCATAACCTGATTGGTTCTACTCTCTATTATGGAATTCCCTAGTACCCGCTGGGAAATGTTGTTCCCTTGGTTAAGTAGATCGCTAACGCTAATGTTGCAATTTAACGCTCTGCTCTTTAAGAAAGATTTTTCGGCTCCAATATTGATCATGAGCGGGTTAATGTTGGTTAGGCTATACCCTTTTGTAATTCTCTTATTTGCATTGATATTAAAATGGTATGATTTAAATATTGTTGCATTACCTGATGCTCCAAAGTTAAACGATTGTATTCTGGTATTTACATTGAGCGCTGTATTGTTGTTGTTATCGTTCTTACTATTATTATAGCTGGCGTTAAAGTTCAGGTTTAAGTTTTTTAGCCTTAAGGAAGTCGAAAAGCGACTGTTAAAATTTTTGGTCTTAAAAAAAGACTGACCTGTGTTGAGCAGTAAGTTATAAGGGGTTTGGCCATTAGTGGAAAATTCTCCTAAACTATTATCATTGTTCGTGCTCGTCGAATAGCCCATGCCCATATTTGCGTTGAACTTCTTAACGGTAAACGAGCCTGAGATATTCTGCGAAAAATTAAAGCCTTTATTAAAGGTTCTATTATTATTGATTATGGCCGTTTTTTTTGAATTGCCTGCAGTTCCATTGAAACTGATTACATATTTACGTGATTTAAAAGGAATATTTAAGTTATAGTTAAGGTTTGCGTTATAGTTCCCATTTACATTTTCAAAACGGGTTTCTTGTTTAAATGCACCCAAAGTATCAGGGATGATGATGATATTGTTAACAACTTCGTTACTGGTTGTGCTGAAACCTAGTCCGCTTTGAAAAGAAAAATTCGATTTTTTGCCGAAGTAATTAAAATTAGAAGAAATAGAATGGCTAAAAGATGATTTCAGATTAGGATTTCCAATCACAATGTTCTGTAAGTTTTGAGTATTCCTAACCGGTTGCATTTGTGAAATGGATGGGTTACTGTTTTGTCCGTTATAATTAACAGATATTGATTTTGATTGGGTTATACTTCTGGAATAGTGAAATATTGGAGAAAAGTTGATATAGGTGTTGCTAAAATTGCTATTAAGCTCCGGGTAATTATTCCGGACCAGATTTGGCCTGATATTTAATCCACCTGTTATCCTGTTTTTCTTCCCTGATTGATAGTACGAAAGATTAAGCGACTGATTGATGGTTGAATTATTGGTAAATACACTTAAGGAGTCTACTTTAACTGAGGCCATTGATAATGGATTGAGCACATAAGTTTGAAGATCGCTCTGTATGATATTCACGCTACCATTATAATCGAAAGAAATACTTTTTGTTGCTAACGAATCTTGTTTAAGCATGAGGCCATAACTTAACCCAAAGCCAAATTGTTTACTGTTGTTGCTATTGTACACACTTCGGTTAAGTAAAGAGTCTTTTTCTAAAGTGCCATTTGCATCATAATATGAAGTATTGGTTATGATATTTTGATCAGACCGGTTTGATGATGTTGATACGGAAAAATTTCCTGATAAAGTATTTTTCTTGAGCTTCCTTGAAAAATTTACACCGGCACGCAATGATGGAGAATTATTATTGTTATTGGCATTGTTTTTAAAGTCCTGCCTGCTAAAACCCGTTTGATAATTTAGTGAACCTGTACGCGAATCATTGTTGTTATAACTGAAGTTAACCGAACTTGATAAATAGATCTTTTTTGTTCTTTGATTAAAATTTAAACCCAAAGCCTGTCCATTGTTTGCCGCGTAATTGGTGTTTTCTATCTGGCTATTTAATTGCCCTAAAGTATTAACGGTTTCTACCGCTTGTAAGGTTTTAGAATTGTTGTTGCTTCCATTGTAATTATAATTCAGGCCAAAGTGGGCATTAGTTCCAATTTTGTTGCTATGACTTATTCCGATATTCCTGCTTTGAGAAAGCCCAGCACCGTTGTCTCCAATATTATAACCTAAGCCTGCGCTCGATTGTTTCGAGCCATTCCATAAGTTAGCGTTGCCATGGCTTCCAATTTGTTTATTTGTACCCCCATTAATGGATAGGCCTCCAAATTGACCATTATCCATGCCGGGCTTGGTTACAATGTTTAGCATTTTTTGCGATTCTCCAATTTTTATCCCTGTAAAGTTTGCCTGATCGCCAAAATCATCTATTACCTGTATTTTTGCCACAATGCCAGCAGGTAGTTTTGATATAAAGTCCTTAACATCATTGGTGAAAAAGTCCTGCCCGTTAACCCGGAGTTTCGTCATGCTTTTTCCCATAGCCGTAACATGCTCGTCTTCATCTACCTCTACACCTGGCAGCTGTTTTAAAAGATCAGTAACCCGGTCATCTTCCTGTACATGAAAAGCATTTGCATCGTATTCAACAGTATCTTGCTTGTATTTTATAGCAACGGGCTTCGCTTTAATGATAACATCGGCCAGTGCGATTTCTCCACCTTTCAAAATAATGGTGCCCAAATCTATTTCTTTCATATCGGCCTTAATATTATAATTTGCCAGGTACGTTTTAAACCCTATGCCACTTACCTTTAGAGTGAATTCTTCAACCTTTATGTTTGAAAAAGAAAAATACCCCTTATCATTAGTGCTGGTATTTAATGAATCGTTACCAAAATAGAGCCTGACGGTAATATTGCTGATCGTTTTTTTCGCAGAATCGGCAACAATACCATTGATGTTGCAGTTGATTTGTGCACTAACTGGCTTGCAGTAAACCAGTATGATTAATGAGAGTGAGAGCAGAAAGGTTTTCAATGAGATGTTAATTTGTTAAAACGGGTTTTTAGTTTTAAGATGGATGATTTAATGATTTTCCATAAGCTTTTTATTTTATAATTACCTATTATACCAACTTCAATTTGCCGTTAACTGCGTAGAAAAGATAGGTTTTGATATTTTGATAGCCCATCTCTGAAAGCAATATTCTGTAACTATTTACCTGTTCGATGTGTTTGTCGCTTTCTTCTAAAGTAAATTTATAATCCAGAATAATTACTTCATCGGCATTGATCAGCACCCGGTCTGGCCGATGAAGCTTACCGTGGGCATCAATAATATTTTTTTCTACGATACTTTCACTGGCTTTACCTAAAATAGCCTGAAGTTCAGGATTGTTCAATACTTCAAGTGCTGAATCGATTAATTTCTGTCTTTCTTCTTCCTTAATAATGCCCTGCAAAACCAGATTGCCTGTATAATCATTTACCTCTTTTGAAGTACTGGCACTGGCCAGGATATCATGTAACAAGGAACCTTTTCTTCCTGATTTCTCAATATTGACCAAATGCTTTAAATGTTTGTCTTCTGATGGGATATAAAGCGCTGATAGGCGGGTTGTAGTAGGGTAACTTTTTAAATTGATAAAATTAGAATCCTCAGATTTACTTTCAAGGGTTACATAATCAACAATTTCGTACACGCCATTTTCATCAAACTGCTCATCGAAAGTAAAATTGATCACATCGCCGATATTAGACAACTTTAGCTCTTTTTTTGCCATCGTAGCGATGTACAAATAATCTTTTGAACGTGTGGTAGCCACATAAAGCATATTCAACGCATCCATATTATTATAAAGTAACTCCTCATAATATGCTTTCGCGATTGCCGAATCGGCCAGGGCTTCATTATATTTTAACGGAATGCCTTTTAACTCTTTATATACCGTTTCTTCAGAAGAAACCCAAAAAGTACCATTCGGTTTTCCTTTGATTTCCCAATTACAAAAAGGAACAAAAACAGCCCTAAAAGCAAGGCCTTTAGCTTTATGTATGGTAATAATCTGTATGGCATCAGCTCCCTCCGGAGAGGGTAGTGATTTTTTGATGCCGTCTTCTTCCCACCAGGTTAAAAAGGAAATAATACCTTTTTCGCCAAGCTTGCCGGCAGAAGCGGTTAAATCTCTAAAAGCCAAGAGATAGGGTAAATTAGCGGTCAGGTTTTTTAGCCCATAACTTTCAATTAATATCTCAACCAGCTCAGGTAGGGGAAGTTGTAACCAGCTTTGCCAGTTCTCGCACAAAGCTAGAGGTAAAATTTCGGTGAGTGTGTTTAAAGGCTTATTGTTAAGGTTTAAATAATAATTAGCATTGATCTCTTTCTCGTGTAAAGAGTGATATAGTGCTATACAATTGGCTTTATATAATGCTGTTTGCGATTCTAGACCGATGAGCACTTTCAAGGTATTGATGATGAGCTGTATCGCCGAGTTGTTCGAAATCAATAAAGCATCACCAGATAAAACAGGTAAGTTATGCCCCATTAATTTTTTAACCGTCAGTAAGGCTTCGCTGTTCGAACGAACCAAAATGGCAATATCTTTTAGTGCATACTGTTGTTCGTTTTTGAGGTGCTTTATTTCTTCAACAATATCATCTAAAGCAATATCCCTGAAAACGGTTTCAGTAAAACGCGCTTCGTTAGGCGCATGATCTTTGCCGAACTTCTTAATTTTAATGGTTCCACCTTTTAAGGTATTAGTGGCGAAATTTTGGGTTGAGCCACTATAAATATCGGTAATAATCTGTTGGTAATGCTGTTCCTGCCACCATTTAGCAATGCTTTCAGGTTTGCTTTCCAGATTTTCGTTCAGTTCGTTCTGCAGCGTTAAAGGGATAGCCTTGTAAAGGAAATTGTTAAAAGTGATGATGTTCTCGGCACTTCTATAATTTTCTTCCAAGCTTTCTTCCAATACATTTTCTGCACCAACATCTAACTTGGCGTGCTTATGCAGGATGTTCCAGTCGCCATTGCGCCAGCGGTAAATAGATTGTTTGGTATCGCCAACAATCAGGTGATCGATCAGATCCTGACTAGGCGTGGCCATCGCATTTGTTAAGAGCGATTTAAAACTTCCCCATTGGCTGGTAGAGGTATCCTGAAATTCGTCGAATAGAAAATTACGGTAGCGGTTACCCACTTTTTCCCAGATAAAAGAAGGATTATCGCCTGCATCTTCGGTAATACCTGAGATCAGTTTTTGTGCATCGCTGATGAGCAGGTTGTCATTTTCTGCCCGGTACTGTTTCAATAATACGGCAATTTCCTGCATCAACCGCAAATAGTAAAGATTTTTATTAAAAGCGATGGCGAGGCTGTAATTTGGTAAATGTGATAAATAATGCGTTTTTAATTTCTGGAGGATCGGATTTACCGTATCGTAAGCCTCTGGAAAGTTTACATTTTTTTGAAACCACTCATCAGGTTCGTCGATTAAATTGAAAAGTGGCTCTATTTTAGAAAAATCGCCCCTGGCTACCAAAATAATTTTAGCCAGCGGACTTCTCGATTTTCCTTTGAGGTGCTCGGTTTCTACGCCGATTACGTTCAGGGCTTCATTCGCTTCAGCAGCTAATGCAATCAGCTCGTCTTCGAAGTTTTTGATTTCTGCCTTGGTAACGCTGATATATTTTTTAAATAATTCGTCGATGTTTTCCAAACCAAGCGTACTTACTGCATCTTCAAAGATCTGGAAACGCTCAGAAAATATTTCTCCAATGAGGTTATAAAGTTCGAATTTATAATTCCAGCTTTTGTTGTCGCTAATGCGTTCGATAGCCAGATCGATGATCCATTGTAAGAGCTGTTTATTATGGTCTAAAGCCTCGTCCAGTTTGTTTACAAGGTCATCTTTAACCTTGTCATAATTCATTTCTAAATTATAATCGGCATTTAATCCTAACTCGAAAGCAAAACCACGGATTACTTTTTGCACAAAGCCATCAATCGTACTTACTGAAAAACGGCTGTAATCGTGCAAAATTTTCCGGTAGATCTTGTCCGCCCTAAACTGTAATTCCTGCGGGCTTATTGCCGGGTAGGCTAACAAGATCAATTTTCTATAATCTTCAATTTTTTTTGATGGATTACCTTTTGCCAGCCCAAGCAATACCTCCAGTATTCTCGTTTTCATTTCTTCGGTCGCCTTATTCGTAAAGGTTACCGCTAAAATTTCGCGATACTTGTTATCTCCACTGAAAAGCAGTGTAAGATAATGTGCCGTAAGACTGAAGGTTTTACCGGAACCTGCGGAGGCCTGAAGAATTTTGAGGGGCTGGGGCATATTGTTTTCTTAATTCCTCCCGATTGTAAATCGGGAGGTGCCCATAGGGCAGGGTGGTTTTAATTTATAATATTGAGTTGTTTTTATCAGCGCTTTTAGAGGGTTTATTAAGGAGGAATAATCCCATATTCTGCAATAATATATTCTTCTAAACCCATGATTACAAAATCCATTTGTTTCATTGCATCATCAACAGTAATCCTATACACTTTTAATCCCAAAGAGATTAAATAATCTTCTCTTAGTTTATCGTAAATCTGCTTATCATCATGACTACAGCCATCTATTTCGATTACTAAGCCAAGTTGTTTGACGTAGAAATCAACGATGTAATTTCCAATTATGCGCTGCCTATCAAAATCTATTTTATGAAAGCGTTTTTTGATTACTTGCATCCAAAATAATACTTCTGGTAAATTTCCAGCTTGGCGAAGTGCTTTTGCCCTTTCTTTTAACCGGGGTTGATAAGGCAAATTTGTAATTGGTGTTAGCTTTAAAGTTGTTCCGTTAATTATGATATCTTTTTGCAAAATGTTTTTTAACACCCCGTCCTTCGGACACCCCTCTGCGAGAGGGGAATGCTGGGCGCCTAAACCGGCATGAGGGTTAGTTTTCTGTTGCATTTTTTAAGTTGGGTTATTCCCGGGGTGGTTTAATCTTACCCTAACTTACAACAATTTAAAATTTTCACGAAATCATGATATCAACAATTCATCATGATCAAGTTTTTTTACTTTTCCTTTTATTGAGCGTTTTATGGCTGATTCTTGCAGGGCGTTCGGCCATTTCGATTGGCAGACCAAGCAGATCGCGGATTACAACCGAGGCGCAGGCACCACCAAATGCTGCAGGCAGGTAAGAAACTGTGCCGTAAGCCGAGCGTTTAAAATTACTTCCATCAGTCATGATCATTGAGTTTTTATCCATTTCTTCTGTTGAAAAAACTGCTTTTATTTTTGCGGCATTGGCGAGCTTATTCAGCCTCTTGCGTACGTAACTCGCAAAAACACATTGATAGGTGTCTGGAAGTAAGGTAATCCTTATTCTGGTAGGGTCCATTTTACCACCTGCACCCATTGAGCTTACAATTGGGATGTTCTTTTCCAACGCCGTTCCCAACAAAGTGATTTTAGGCATTACACTATCAATGCAATCCATAATGTAATCAAAGCCAGATTCTAAAATTTCCCTGCATTTCTCGGGGGTAAGAAAAGTGTTTACCACATGGAGTTTTAATTCAGGGTTAATGGCTAATAAACGCTCTTGCATGATTGCGGCTTTGCTCACACCATGATTGGTTGCCAAAGCAGGCAGCTGTCTGTTCCGGTTGGTTGGGTCAACTACATCACCATCAACAATGGTCATTTCACCAACGCCAGAACGGCAGATAAATTCGGAAGCAAAAGAACCTACTCCGCCCAAACCGATTACTAAAACATGTTTCGATTGGAGTTTATCTATTCCATCATTTCCAACAAGGAGGGCAGAGCGCGAAAGCCAGCTAACATCAGACATATTAATTTTTTATATTTAACCACAGATGAAAAGGACGAACACAGATTTTGGCCTTTTATCTGTGTGTATCTGTGCTAATCTGTGGTCAGTTTTTTATTATATTTTTGCCACGGAGACACGGATTAACACGGAAATATTTTCTCCCGTGGCTTCTGTCTCCGTGGTTAACTTTTTAAGTTGTTCCAGTCAGCAAAAATACGAGCTTTAAGCTCATCAATGCTACATTTTTTTAAAATGGCTGCGGCTTGGTAAATTTCTTCAATTGAGATATCCGAATCATCAGTTTCCAGGAAAAATTGATCGGTACTTTGAATCAGTTTAGCTGCACCCGAATTTTCTTTTAAAGCAGTTATTCCAAAGGAAAGAAGGAAACCTTTATCCAGTAGCTGTTGGCCAAGCTGTTCATTTTTGTTAAAACCATGGATAATCATCGGTACTTTAACTTTTAATCGCTCTTTAATTGAAATTAACTCTGAAAAGCATTTAACACAATGTAAAATCAATGGCTTGTTAATTTTTTCTGCCAATTCGATCTGATTTTCTAGGATTATGGTCTGATTTTCCAGGTTTTCACCCCTTAGCCGGTCTAAACCACACTCCCCAATCTGTTTTACGTTTGTTTGATTGGCCACAACGCTTAGATATTTCATCTGGAGTTCGAGCTGATCAATTTTAGCAAACCAGGGATGAAGTCCAACAGAGATTGGCTTGGTTTTAGGCATCGCTAAAAAGATATCGCTGGTTAACGACAAACTTTGAATGCTGATTACCCCAGGTTGGGTAGCAACTTTATGGGTATGTATGTCTAAAAAATCCATTGGAAAACAAAGATAGATAAAAATGGAAGGTGGATAAAGTAAAGATATTGATTAAACTAAACCTTCCATATCAATGCAGTTCCATTCTATGGACTATGGACTATGGACTATGGACTATGGACTATGGACTGTTTCTGCTCTGTAAAGAATTCGCGAATAATCCATTGTAACCCTAGACTTTATTACATTTGCTATTATTATTCATTGAAAATTATGAAAAAATTAATCATTTTATTAACTGCTGTGTTAATTTCGACAGCGGCGTTTAGTCAGACGAAAAAAGAAGGTGTTCACATCTATAACCCTCAAGCAGACGCTAAAGGTGAAATTGCTGCAGCGGTTGCAAAAGCTGCCAAAGAAAATAAACATGTTTTGTTGCAGGTTGGTGGTAACTGGTGCAGTTGGTGTATTGCCTTTCATAATCTGGTTGACAGCACAGCAACGCTAAAAAAATACATTAACGATAATTTTGAAACCGTTCTGGTTAATTACAGCCCTGAAAATAAAAACGAAAATGTTTTAGCGAGCTTAGGCTACCCTCAACGTTTTGGTTTTCCGGTATTTTTAATTCTGGATGGGAAAGGCAAAGTACTTCACATCGAAAATTCTTCTTACTTAGAAACCGAAGAAATTGGCGCTAATGGTAAAAAGAAGGTTGGGCATGATGTAAAGAAAATCACTTCCTTTTTAAAAGGATGGACAACCGCTGCGGTTAATCCCGAAACTTATAAGCCGAAGGCTAAATAGAGGTTTAGGGTAGAAAGGTGTAAGGTTAGGGAGAAAACTGTACAACTTAAAAAATAAAAAAGCCTTTCTGATTTTACATCAGAAAGGCTTTCTTTTTTAATCATCTAGATCATCTTCTTCCACTTCATCATCAAGGTTTAACTCATAAGAAGCCCTCGATGCTTCATCGGCTTGCTCCAGCAGATCTTTATCATGTTCAATGCTGGTATCGTCACCATTAATTTCGTTGATATTTTCTACATCATCCTCTCTGCGTAAAGCATCGTTTGGATCGTTTGAATAATTGTCGTTTTCCGGATCTATCATAATATTAAGGTTTTATATTAGATAATCGTTTTGAAAGTAAAATTGTTTTAGGGAAAGCTAAAAGACTAAAGCTGAAAGCGCAAAGCAATAGATTGATTATCCGTAAACGCTGTATTTCCGGAGCTAAAATATATAAATAAAAAATGCCGGATGATTTACTCATCCGGCATGCAATTCTTTTTCGAATTAAAGCCATCCCTTTAGGGGAGGGTTAAAGGCCATCTCCAAATTTATAGAATGGCGCCACACCTACAGGCAACTTTCCTGTTGGTACCAATCTGTTATTAATTACGGCAGCAGCAGAAATCTGCATATAATCTTCTTTTTGATAGGCAACAACTAAACCTTTACTGTTTTCTAAGCCTGATAAACCAGCCAGATTATATGGATTTGCAAAGAGCGCAAAAACAGCATTCTTTGCCGATAATTCTTTAATAAAATTCTTTACGCCTGCATTTAGCGGGATATTATTGGCTGGCCTTGCACGACTATCGTGGATACCCACAATCACCTGGTCAAAAGCGCCGATTTCGCGGGCAATGTTCGAAATCTGTGTAGCACTGGCATCTTTATCCAGCACATAATAAACAGAGTTATAATAACCTTTCGAAACCTCTTTTTGGAAAGTGGTAACCGAAGGTACACCGATGCTGATAATAGCGGTTCTTCTGATTGGGATGAGGCGCTTGATATAATCTTTACCTTTTAACAGTGTTACCGATGCATTGGCAAGTTCCTGTACCAAAGCATTGCTCGACTTGCGGTTTACACCTGCAACAACACCTTGGGTTACAATCGTATCGCGTTTGGCGAGGCCTGCCCAGTATTTTGCGGTCAATATTTTACGCACACTCTGGTCTATTTCGGCCATGCTTACACGATCCTGCCTTACGGCTTTACGCACCAATTTAATGGCCCTGTCGCTGTTTTCAGATAGCTCAATAATATCGTTTCCGGCAATGATACCCATTAAATCAGCTTCACCATCTTTGAAATATTTTACCACGCCTTTCATATCCATCGCGTCAGAGATAATCAAACCTTTAAAGCCCAGTTTCTGTTTTAAAATGCCTGTAACAATCGGTTTAGACAGGGTAGAAGGTAGGTTTGGTGTAGCATCTAACGATGGGATGTTCATGTGGGCAATCATCACACCAGATGCACCTTGTTTAATCAGCTCTTTAAAAGGATATATCTCCAAGGTATCCAAACGTGTAGCAGAGAAAGTAAGCTGAGGCAGATCGTAGTGTGAATCTACATCGGTATCGCCATGGCCCGGAAAGTGTTTCAATGTAGTTAATAAACCGCCATCCTGCATGCCTTTCATATAAGCGGCAACCTTAGTGGTTACGTTGTATTTGTTTTCGCCGAAAGAGCGGTAGTTGATTACCGGGTTTTTGGGATTGTTGTTGATGTCGGCATCGGGGGCTAAATTCATCTGCATCCCCATGCGTTTATAATCTTTGGCCACTTCAAGGCCCATTTTATACAATAGCTCCTTGTTTTGGATGGCTCCCAAAGTCATTTGATAAGGATAAGAAATGGTACTATCCAAACGCATGCCCAGGCCCCATTCGCCATCATTGGCCACAATTAATGGTACCCTGCTTAATTTTTGATAGGCATTGGTGGCTAAAACCTGCCGGCCGGGGCCTCCTTGAAAAAAGATAACCCCACCTAACTGTTCTTTTTTAATTACCTGGCCAACTGAATCGGTATATTTTTTACCCAAATTGGTGTGTGCCCGAACAAAGAACATCTGTGCAATACGTTCTCTACGGTTAAGTTTGTTAAAAACCGAATCGACCCATTTAGGTTGATTGGCCAGTAATTCTAAATAGGTTTTCTGTTGTGCGCTTGCCGAAAATGCAGCGCCACAAAGCGCAATGAGTATAAATAAGTTTTTTTTCACGTGTTTTGTTGTATCTGCTGCCGCTAAATTAGTAATCAAAAGGCGAATTAAACAAAAACCAATCCATTAATCGATTTAATACAATGTTTTGTAAGCCTGTTGCTTTTTAATGCTGTAAAGGTGAGAAATATTGATCTCTGCTATTTATACATGCCCTTACCTTCAATAAAATCGATCACTTTATCGGGCAGAAAAAACTGTACATTCTTTTTCTCTTTAATGGCTTTGCGGATAAATGTTGATGAAATTTCCATTAAAGGGGTTTTAGTAAAGGTGATGGAAGGATGATTTTCCCATTCACTTACATTCGCCTCAGGGCGTGGGTAAACGTAAATCTGATAATTTTTTAAAAGCACCTCGTAGTTTTTCCATTTTTTAAATGATACCAGATTATCTGCACCCATAATCAACACAAATTCCTTTTCAGGGTATTTCTCATGAAGATAGGCTAAGGTATCGATGGTGTAAGATGGCTGAGGCAATGCAAATTCGATATCGCTCACACGGATGTGTTCTGCATTTTCGGTAGCCAGTTTGGCCATTTCCAAACGGTCGTACATATTGGTTAATCCACTCTTATCCTTTAGCGGATTATGTGGAGAAACCACCAACCACACTTCATCAAGCCCGGTATGGTTAGCCATGTAATTGGCAATAATTAAATGTCCGGTATGGATTGGGTTATATGAACCGAAGAATAGGCCGGTTTTCAGTTTACAGTTTGCAGTTGACATTTTTTTAGTTTTCAGTTAACTGTTTTCAGTTGGAGCATGTTAATTGACAATTCTTTAAAGAACACCATACTTCTCCGGAAAATTTATCATGTGATTTAACAATTTCCCTACTTCGTCGCTTTGTAATGTTAATTTTTCGTGTTGTTCTTCATCAATATATTTACACTCAAAAGCAAACTTTAACCAGCCTTTCGTCTCACTATTCTCCATATCACTGTCCGAAAGCTTACTGATGAAATGGGCTTTATATCTTCGTTTCCTATAAGCTTCAACTAAACAAATATTTGTAGACCGTGAAGACCTTCTAATCTGATCTGTTAATGAGTACATTTCGTCTTTTGGAAAAGACTTGCTGAGTTCGAATATATTCATGGCCAACTCAAATGACTTTTTGTAAACTAATAGATCAGAAAAATCGCCCATAATGTGACTTTAAGATTTCACCAAACAATATTTTAAAGCACCCAAAACTGAGAATTGGAAACTATAAACTGCTAACTTTTTAAAAAATCTCCTACCAATTGCTCTGCTTCAGCACAGGCTGTAGCCAGATCGTAATTTTTTAAAATCACATCAAACTTATCTGCATAGAGCAATTCTTTTTCAGCTTTGATAAAACGTTCCTGTAATTTTTCCGGACTATCTGTTCCACGACCGCTTAAACGTTCTTTTAAAATATCTAATGATGGTGGCTGAACAAAAATGGCCAAAGCATCTTCTTCATATTTTCTTTTCAAACGGATACCGCCTTCTACGTCAATATCGAAAATAACATGTTTACCATCATTCCAGATCCGCTCGATCTCGGAGCGTAAGGTGCCATAAAAAGTTCCGTTATAAACTTCTTCAAATTCCACAAACTCCTGGCGGGCAACTTTGTGTAAAAACTCTTCCTTACTAATAAAATAGTAATCGTTTTCATGTGTTTCAGCACCTCTCAATTCGCGTGTGGTTGCAGAAATAGAAAAGCTCAGCTCAGGAAATTTTGTTAATAAATGATGTACTATAGTGGTTTTACCTGCTCCTGATGGTGCCGAAAATATGATTAATTTGCCTTGTTTCATTTTGTAAGCTGAAAGCAAAAAGCTAAAAGACCAAAGATTTATGCTTTAGTCTTTAGTCTTTCTCCTTATAATACGTTTAATAATTGTTCTTTTATCTTTTCTAATTCTTCTTTCATACCTACAACAAATTGTTGCATCTGGGCATCATTTGCTTTGGCGCCCATGGTATTAATTTCTCTTCCTATTTCCTGAGAAATGAAGCCCATTTTCTTTCCATTTGCTTCTTTGCTTGCTAATGTTTGCAAGAAATAATCGCAGTGGCTTTTTAAACGTGTTTTTTCTTCCGTAATGTCTATTTTATCGATGTAATAGATCAATTCCTGTTCGAAACGGTTCTGATCGATATTTACTTTACCTACCGCATCATCCAAAAACTGGGTAAATTTATCGCGGATAGCGGTAATCCTTTTAGGCTCCAATTCTTCTACAGATTTAAAATAAGAAAGGATGTTTTTAATTCTCAGCTCTAAATCGGCCTTTAAAACAGCACCTTCGTCTTCTCTGAATTTATTGAAATTGGCCAGAGCCGAGGTGAAAATCTGAAATAATTGGTTCCACTCATCCTCACTCACACTTTCTTCCTTGTAACTAATTACATCAGGAAAGGTTAATGCTGTTTGCAATAAATTACTGCTATCAGCACCTAATTCGTTGTTAACGGCAATAAGCTGTTTGTAGTAGTGGCTTAATAACGCTATATTGATGGTAGCACCCGTAACTTCACCATTGCTACGCTCTACATTGATGCTTAAACTTACTTTTCCTCTTTCGATGTCTTTACTGCAGATATTGCGCAGAATCAGCTCTTTATCAGAAAAAGCTTTAGGATATTTTAAATTCAGCTCCAGGAATTTACTGTTGAGCGATTTGATTTCGACACTATACTTCGCATTTGCATAATCGGCTGTTGCTAAGCCGTATCCTGTCATGGATTTTATCATGCGCAAAGATAGGGTTTTAAGCTGAAAGGAGAAATAATAATAGGTAAGGGTTGTAGCATACCAGTATAAAATACCTTAACATTTAGAAAACCAGCGTCCAGTATTTCTTCGGTGATTGCAGCCCCGCTCATATCTTTATCTTTATAATAAAATAATCAAAAGAGGGAGATAAACTTGTAGTCCCGCAAGGCACGGAAAT
>NZ_JBXANE010000018.1:0-95380 GCF_058801365.1 Pedobacter sp. GW822-FHT03F06 | reverse complement strand
GCTTACCAAGCTTTCTTCTTGTAATACTATTTGAAAGAAGAAAAATCAGTTTGATAAACCAAAGGAGATGACGATACTTCTAATCAACTCATATCTTTAAATCCTCTGTCATTGATACTTATTTATACAATAAATTATCCCTCCGGATGACAAACCGAGAAAATATTCCGTGTTTCTGTGTTTCCGTGGCAGAACTACAAGCAACAAAAAACCCCGCAAGATCAAAATCTTGCGGGGTGTAAATCTATTTGAGAAATTATTAAGTTTTAACTGCTTTCTTTTTCTTCTTTTCTTCTGAGTAAAACCCAAAACCTAATCCGGCCAATAGCAAGATCGATCCTGCTAAAGAGATTTTCTCTCCGGTGTAATATGATGTTGGGTGGAAAATAAACTCAAGTTTATGGTTACCTGCTTCTAACTGTGCTGCACGTAAAACGTAATCAGCCCTGAAGTATGGCTTTTCAACACCATCGATATACATTTTCCAGCCTTTATCATAATAGATCTCTGAAAACACTGCAATTACATCTTTAGCGGTTGAGTATTCGTAAGTCAAATGATCAGGGTTATAGTTGGTTAATTTAATAAAACCTTCCTGGCCAGTTCCCAAACGCTTGGTATCGATCGAATTTTTGAAACTTTCATCAACAATGGCTTCCTTTTTAGCATCAAAACTGCTAATTGCCTTCATTTCTTCATCAGCATTTTTAGCAAACTGGACACTTTGTACAAACCATGCATTACCCGCAGCCGTTGCATTACGCTGCATTTTATACGATCCGTTTTGAGGATCCTGAGTAATGATGTACTTCGTATTTAACATATCCAATACATCTTGGTTAATACTTTTTGTTAATTGGTTATCTACCAACTCCTGAAAACGTTTTAACCTTGCGGAGTGGAAACCACCAACGGTTTTATGGAAATAAGAAGTTTCGGCACTTTTAAACGGATCGCCCAACGATAAATCGAAAACTCTAAAGTTTGGATCTTTATCAGCCGCGATAAAATTATCTACATCTCTAGGCTGGTAGTGGTTATCTAAATCGGATTTACTTACAAAATTCTGGTTGTTTAAGTAACGGCGGTCTACCTGCCACAAATCAATTAAAACAAATAATGCCAATAAACCAAAAGCCAATTGCATGTTTAATTTTTTGGTAATGAAAGCCCAGGTAATTCCAAAACCAATAGCGACGAACAATAAAGAGCGCAAAGCGTCAGCACGTGCTAAAGCCACACGGTCGGCAACAATGCCATTTAGAATTTCCATTGCAGCACCGCGGTTATTCTGCAAGGTTTGTGTTAAAGCATCTAAAACCTGTGCCTGGTTGGCCTGCGTAAAACTGAAGAACGCCGTAGGGATGACGGCAATAATTAAAGCAAAACCGCCTGTAATACCTGCTGACCAGGTTAATCGCTGCACTAAATATTTTTGATCGTATTTTCCTTCTTGTGCTTCTTTAATGGCCAGTATAGCCAGCAAGGGTACCAATAAACCTACAACGGCCAATATCGATTCAACAGCCCTGAATTTGTTATACCCGGGAAGGTAATTAAAGAATATATCCGAGATAAACGGCAAGTTACTTCCAAAGGAAAGGAACAGCAATAAGACACTTGATCCTAAGATCCACCATTTCCAGCGGTGTTTTACAATAAACAATCCAAAAACAAATAAGAAACAGATAATGGCGCCAAAATAATACGGACCTGAAGTACCCGGTTTATTGCCCCAATACTGGTTGGTACCCAAATTTTGAGCTACATAACCAATGGCCTGTTTTGGATCAACGCCTTGAAGATTTTTTTCAACTGCTTTATAAGTATTGCTTTCAGGTTTAATAATTTCGTCAATACTGCTTGCACCACCATAAATATTCGGAATCAGAAATGAGAAACTCTCTCCAACACCCTGGCTCCATTGGTAAGCATATTCTTTATCTAAACCATTTGCAGGTTCAGCCTTATCGGTTGTTAAATTAGATTTACCACGGATGGTTTCTTTGCCATACTCGTAGGTTGTCCACAAGGTACCCGCATTTACCAGAACCGATAAGAAAATACCCGCTGCAATATAAGCAACAGCTTTACCAAATGCCGGAAGCTGTTTTGCTTTAAAGGCATGGTAAAGTTCTATACAGCCTAGAATAAATAACGCTATAAATAAATAATAAGTCATTTGGATGTGGTTCGAGCGGATCTCTAGCGCCATAAACAGCGCCAGAAAACTGCCTCCTACCAGATACCTGCCTCTTAGGATGAGAATAATGGCAGCCAAAATAGGAGCGAAGAAACCAATGGCCAGGGCCTTATTGCTATGCCCCGCAGCAATAATGATAAAATTATACGAGGTAAATGCAAAGGCAATTGCACCTGCTGCTGCAAGCCATGGATTTATTTTTAATACACAGAATAATAAATAAGCACCTAAAAGGTATAACAGCACCGTTCCAACAGGATCGGGGAATATACCTTTTATTACATCGATACCATAAGTGGTAATATTTAAAGGATACTGCACCCAAATCTGGTAGGCGGGCATACCACCAAACATCTGGTTGGTCCAAAGTGGTCCTTTACCATCTTTCGCCTTAATATCCATAATTTCTTTCTGCATGGCTTTAGCCTGCAAAACATCGCCCTGTTGTGGCGCTTTACCCTGCAAAACAGGACTGAAGTAGGCAAAAGTGATGACTACAAAAAATGCAATAATGGCCAGGTGTACGCCATTTTTATTAAACCAGTTATTCATTAAGGTTTGTTTAAGTTTAAACGAACGTCAAAAATAAAAAATTGGGCGGTATAAAAAAGGAATAAATTAAATGCATGCTGAATAAAAAATTAGATTTGTAACAAAGAATAAAAATTCAACCTATTTATTATGAGAAAGTTTGTCATTACAATCGCTCTTGCTTTATTATCTTTTTCTTCATTTTCGCAAATTGTAAGTTTAAATAACAATGAAATTAAAAAGCTGAAAAGCCAGATAAAAAATGATGGAGAAACCAAAAAACTATACCTGGGCTTTGAAAAATCGGCATTACTTTATTTAAATGAAAACCCAGATCCAATTGATACCATCAGAACTGAAGGATTATTAAAGGGAAATCCAAAAAAAGAGAAAACCAGATTGGCCCTTGCAGATATGAACAAAATGTTTGCACTGGCCTTACAATACCGGATTACCGACGATCAAAAATATTTAAACAAATGTGTACAATTTCTTGGTGCATGGGCCAAAATCAATAAACCTAATGGCGATCCCATTGATGATACCAATCTGGATAAAGCCATTGAAGCTTACGACCTGATTAAAAAAGATATCCCAGCAGCAGATAAAAAACAGATTGAACAATGGCTTACTGAAACGGCTTTAGCAGAAATTAACAGCAAGCGGATGAAAGCGGGGAGAGCTACCGCCATTAATAACTGGAACGCTCACCGGTTAAAAGAAGTCGGCGAAATTGGTTACACCTTAAATAATAAGGATTTTATTAAGTGGGCCATCGACAATTTAAAAAGCCACATCAACATCAATCTATATGCTGATGGCACCAGTTTGGACTTTAAAGAACGCGATGCCATGCATTACCACATTTACGACCTGGAACCAATGCTAAAGCTGGCCATTATGATCGACAGGGCGAAAGGCACCAATTTTTATACCTACGAGTCGCCTAAGGGATCTTCGATCAAAAAATCTGTAGAATGGCTGATCCCATACATCAATGGAGAAAAACAGCACGAAGAATATGTAAATACAACCGTTAAATTCGATCGCGACCGGGCAAAGAACAATGAGCCTGGATTTGCCCCCGGAACGATGTTTAAACCAGATTTGGCATTACCGGTATTGAAATTATCTGTCTATTTCGATAGAGCGCAGGCTGAACTATTAAAAAAAGTAAATAACAATGCTACCAGCTGGCAGATGCTACTGGATAAACTACAACGGGAAAGTAAATAGCTTCCGAAACAAATAAACTTTCAATAACTATTGAAAGTTTAAAAATAATTTTATATTTGTGTATGGAATTAGCAGCAGCAAAATTAAAATTTATAGAAGCCTGGGGCAAATTAGGCTCCGAATGGGGAATTAACCGCACCATGGCCCAAGTACATGCGCTATTGCTCATTTCTCCTGAAGCACTTACCACCGAAGAAATTATGGAGGCGTTGAGTATTTCCAGGGGAAACGCCAATATGACCCTGCGCGATTTAATTGGATGGGGCTTAATTGAAAAACAGCACAGAGCTGGCGAGCGCAAAGAATACTTTTTTGCCGATAAGGATGTTTGGAATATTTCCCGTCAGGTAGCTAAAGAACGTAAAAAAAGAGAGTTAGAGCCTGTTTTAAAAGTTTTGAATGAACTATCAACGGTAGTGGGCGATGAAAAAGATCCTGAATTTAAAACCTTTAAAAAATCGGTAAGTGATATTAACAAACTTGCAATCAACGTAGATAAAACTTTGGAAACGATGCTTAAAGCTGAAGAAAGTTGGTTCTGGGGCTCGTTATTGAAAGTGTTTAAATAGAGACGTGAGAGGGAGGTATTGAGTAGCAAGATTTGAGTAGTAAGTATCGTGTAGCAAGTATCGAGTAGCAAGACATATTCACCCTAATGCTAACCTCCAAAAAGCCTTGCCCTTAAGTTCGGCTTTACTTCTCATCCAAAATTTTCATTTTTATTAAAGAACAGTAGGGTTAATCGAACAGGTTAAAGCAGAAAGCATAGAAAAAACGCCCAAAGTTAAGTGTATGCCTACAATTATCTTAAAAACATCGATTAATGCGCCGATTGAACGCTGTTTCGATCTGGCCAGAAGTATCGACCTCCATGTACAGTCGATGCAAAGTTCTAGTGAGAAAGCCATTGCTGGGAAGAGAGCTGGATTGATCGACCTACATGAATCGGTTACCTGGCGGGCCAAACATTTTGGCATTCCGTTCGAAATGACAAATAAGATTAGTACAATGGAATATCCAACACGCTTTGTAGATGAAATGGTTAAAGGCCCCTTTAAAAAACTTCACCATCAACACCAGTTTAAAATAATAGGTTCTCACACAGAAATGACTGATGTTTTTGAGTTTCAGGCACCGTTTGGTTTATTAGGCCGGCTTGTAGAAAAAATATTTCTCAAAAATTATATGTCGAAACTAATTGAGAAACGAAACAAGGTAATCAAATTTCAAGCTGAATGTTAATATACGCTATTTGTGCCTCGCACTCTCATTAAATTGCCAAAGTACATTAATAATTTTCCAGGCGCCATTTAATTTAACAAGATGCATATAATCGATCCATTCATCTGCAATTAATTTAACTGAGGCCGTTTTCTCTGAAATATCAAGCATTTTAACTTCCTTTTTAGGAACAATGGGGAATTTATCTTTTTTGCGGTTATAGCTTTCGGCCAAAATAACCATCGATTCTGCAGAGGTTTCACGAACGTAGTCTTTGTTGGTTTCCTTATCCGTCCAAAATGTTCTTTTAACGAGCCTTGGGTGCAAAGCCTGCTCCATTTGTTTAGGGTTTGGAGTATGCTGCGATTCTATATAATCAAGAACTGCACGTTTGATTTCTAAGCTATCCTGTTTTGTTTGGCTAAAGCATTTCGCACTTATCATCCACAAGGAGATAAAAACAATAAAATATTTCATCGTTGTAGGTATATATCTGGTTTCGGGTTGAGGGTTAAAAGTATTAAACTTAGACTATATATTTTGAATTATTACTTTTTGAATTCAAACAAAAAACCCTGAAACAAGTTCAGGGTTTAGTTTTTATTTCACTTCTTCGTAGTCTACGAAGTCGCCGAGTTTATCTGTTTTACTTTGATCAGGCTTTGGAGGCATATAATCTATCGAAATAGCGCCTTCAGGTTTTGACCGTCTTTGTTGTTGCTGTCCTGTAGCCTGACTCTGCATTTTGCTGGCCAGGTTATTAAACAGCATTGGCAGAATTAACCTAATCAACATTCTGATCAGCCAAAGTACCAATATTGTGATGAAAATGAATTTTACTAATGCCATTTTTTAAATTACTGTTGTTACAAATATAGACGTCATAAAATTTATTTTGTTACTTATTGAGCCTTTAATTGCATTTTGATTACAAATATAATACGTAAATAAACCTATAAAGGTTTTAATATCCACGTTAATCTTCAATAATTTCAGCTACTCGGCCTACCTGACCATCTTCGAGCCTCACTTTTATCCCTCTGGAATGAAAGGCGGATGAAGTAAGCAGATCTTTCACCACACCATAAGTGATATTTCCCGACCGTTGATCTTTCTTTAAAATAATTCCAACCTCTAATCCTGGATAAATGTCTTTTCTGTTTTGCCCGTCCATGTGTACTGTAGTATGATTAAAGCCTCAAATTTCCATAATTATTTTGAGTGTTACGGTAATTTACTGAAATCTATTTCAGGTTTTTTACCTGCGCTGCTTCTGGTAAAGATTTTTCTTGGTGTAGTGTAATCGTTAAAAAAACCACCGTTCTTTAAATAAAAGGCGCCCTTATCTACTCCTCCCTGATAATCCATCCGATATCCTTTTGCTCCGGTGTTGTCGATAGTAAAGCGGGCAGATTTTAATTCAGTCCATGTTCCCTTATCATCGCAGATCCATTGGTTATCAAACAAAACTTTCCGCGATAAGTCGCCCTGTACAGGTGAGAAGTTTTCTAAAAAGGAGTGGAAGCGCTTTAAATAGGTTTTAGTCTGTGGTCTGGTAAAACTGGCTATTAATTGCCATTTATTGGTTTCGGGTGCAAAGAAATAAGCAGTATAGGTAGTTAGGCTATCTTTTCCAGGTACGCCATGCAGCAAGAATTTATAGGTATTCCCTGCCTTCCACATATAGTTTAAGTAGCTCTGACCTCCAGCGCCTTCATTCCCAAATTCTCCTGTATGTACGCCTTCTCCTTTTTTCAGCATTTTTATCTTGTGCGATTCCGGGATACTTTTAGGATCGTCGGTATTGAAAGGGCTCCATACCGAAAATAAGATATGTCGCTCGGTTGGGCTATTTACCTGCATACCGAAATAGCCTTCACCAAATCCATTCGCCATAAAATAAGAACCCAGAATATCTTCACCTTTTGGTACGGTTACCTCATTATAATACCACGCTGCATTTACATTTTCAGGTTGTTGATAGTTCAGATGAACTGATGGCCCACGTCGGCCCCAGTGAAAAAAGTTGCCTTCGTTGTTTTTAACGTAAGCGGTTTTGCCTTCAATGGCTGTACCACCAATGGATAAGGTTTGTATTGAAGGAAATTTGCCAGCACTTTTGCTTATTCCTTTAATGGTTAACGCTACATATCCTGTGTCTTTAATGTTCCATTCGCCAATCTTAGCATCAAAAGCTCTGGTTTCATCGAAACTTACCTTTTTAGATTGATTGTTGATGGCGAATTCCAGAACCGATTGTCCATCTACCGTAGGTTTATCACTTAACGATACCGTTATGGTACCCGGTTTAGAAACCCGGAAATAAGCTGTAAAATATTCTTTCGGATTAGACCAGTTTACAATTCCCCTGTTGGATAATGTTCTTTCAGCATCCTGATGTAAAGAACTGTAGGCATTACCTCCCAGTGGAAGAGAAATTGCTGTAGCATTTTGGGCATGACTTTTTAGCCCCATGACACCGAGTACGATCAGTGTTACTAGTTTAAAAGATTTCATTTGATGATTTTTAGATAACTTATTGAAAGCAATTCTAACTCAAATTATCTAAAAATCAATCTTTAAAACCAAATCGTTACTTGCCGAATTTTTCGTTAAACATTTTCTCTAAGGCAAACATTTCGTCACGCAGTTTTGCCGCCTGTAAAAAGTCCATATCTTTTGCTGCCTTCTGCATGTCCTTACGTGTGGTATCAATTGCTCTTTGCAGCTCTGCTTTACCCATATATTGTACAATCGGATCTGCCGCAATACTGATTTCTGCATTTTCGAAATAGGCCCTGGCTTTATTGTCGCTGGCTTTTTGAGAGAAATCGAGTACCGAAGTCTGTTCTAAAATTGCTTCTCTCGATTTACCTACCGTTTTTGGGGTAATGCCATTTTCAAGGTTGTAGGCAATCTGTATATCCCTACGTCTGTTCGTTTCTGATATAGTCTTCTCCATACTATCTGTAATGCCATCAGCATACATAATTACACGGCCCTTATCGTTACGGGCAGCACGGCCGATGGTTTGGATCAGCGATTTCTCCGACCGTAAGAAACCTTCTTTGTCCGCATCTAAAATAGCAACTAAAGTAACCTCTGGCAAATCCAAACCTTCCCGTAAAAGGTTAATTCCAACCAACACATCAAATTCTCCTAAACGTAAACCACGAAGAATCTCTACACGTTCGAGGGTTTTAATTTCAGAATGGATGTACCTGGTCTTGATATTTAAGCGATCAAGATATTTTGTCAATTCTTCAGCCATACGTTTGGTTAATGTAGTAACCAGGATACGTCCTCCGTCTTTTATGGTAATATCTATTTCATCCAAAAGATCATCAACCTGGTTAATGGCAGGTCTGATTTCAATAACAGGATCTAACAAACCAGTAGGTCTAATTACCTGCTCTACCACCACACCTTCTGATTTTTCCAATTCATATTCGGCCGGGGTTGCGCTTACATAAATGGTTTGCGGGGCAAGCGCTTCAAATTCGTTAAAATTCAATGGCCGATTATCCAATGCAGCCGGCAAACGGAAACCATATTCAACTAAAGATAATTTCCGCGATCTATCTCCACCATACATGGCCCTGATCTGTGGAACGGTAACGTGGCTTTCGTCAATTACCATTAAATAATCTTCAGGAAAATAATCTAACAGGCAGAAAGGGCGCATACCAGGTTGCCTTCCATCAAAGAAACGCGAGTAATTTTCGATACCAGAACAATAGCCCAATTCTTTCATCATTTCAATATCGAAATTGGTACGTTCTTCCAGACGTTTTGCTTCCAATAAATGCCGATCTGCAATTAACTGGTTCTTACGGATTTCCAGCTCTTCCTGTATGCCCCAGATCGAAGAATTGAATCTATCTTTAGGGGTAACGAAAAGATTGGCCGGATAAATGGCCATGTCTTCTAATTTCTCGATGGTTTTTCCCGAAACCGGATCAATTGAAGAGAGTTCCTCAATATCATCGCCGAAAAAAGAAATGCGGTAAGCATGATCAAGATAGGCTGGAAAAATATCAACGGTATCGCCTTTAACCCTAAACGTTCCACGCTTAAAGTCTGTTGTAGTTCTCGAATATAAAATCTCAACCAGGCTATGCAAAAATGCATTTCTCGAAATCCGTAAGCCCACACCAAAACGGAAAACCATCCTGGAAAAATCTTCGGGATTACCCATACCATAAATACAGGAAATGGACGATACCACGATAATATCGCGCCTACCGCTCATTAATGAGGAAGTAGTACGCAACCGCAGTTTTTCAATCTCTTCGTTTATGCTCAGATCTTTTTCGATATAGGTATTGCTCGAGGCAATAAAAGCTTCTGGCTGATAATAATCGTAATAAGAAACAAAATAATTCACCGAGTTTTCAGGGAAGAAATTTTTGAACTCACCGTAAAGCTGTGCGGCCAAAGTTTTATTGTGGCTCAAAATCAGGGTAGGTTTTTGTGTCTGCTCAATCACATTGGCTACCGTAAATGTTTTTCCTGATCCCGTAACCCCTAGTAAAGTTTGATAATGTTCGTTGGCATTTACGCCATCTACCAATTGTTTTATCGCATTTGGCTGGTCTCCGGTGGGTTGATATTCTGAGGTGATTTTAAATTTCATGGGTAAATCAAACTTAGTTAAAATTGATCTTTAAATCAATTTTAATGTTCTCTCCTCCGCTTATAAAAACATAAACGGCTGGGAGGAAATATACGGTTTAGGCTGCAAAGTCTAAAACAGGCGAAAGTCAGGAAAGTTGGCGTAATAAGAAATTTATTCCTTTCAGAATTTTATAACCTTCAATACCCAAATAGCCATTTAGACATATTAACCTAGTAAATCAAAAGTTAAACTTTCGATTTACTAGGTTAATTCTTAGTATTACACCTCAATAAAAATCCCCATTGAAAATTCAATGAGGATTTTTATGAAACAAGGTCATTCTCGCATAAGCGGGAATCTAAAGGCTTATTGCATTACGATTATCTCCGATGAGCACTTCGTGGTTCCCAATCAGGTTGGGAATGACGCAACTTATAACGCTATTTACCTGCAGCTGCCTGCATTGGGTTTTTACCAACCGATTGGCCTCTTACTGCTCCACCAGTTTTGGTTTTATATACCTTAAACTTACTTTCTTTTGCTTTACCGCCCCAGGTGTTATTTGAAGTGTCGATATCAGCAGTTTCGCGTAACGGATCTACCAAAATAGAGGCTACCTCTTTATTTTTAACATAAAACTTAGCGGTTTTCAATTCGTTATGTCTCCAGATCTGCGCTGGGATACGGTCTATTTCTTTTGTTCCATCTTTATAGGTAAACTCAACGATGATAGGCATTACTAAACCTCCTTTATTGCTAAAGCTCAGCTCGTAAAGAAATTTGTTGTCATATTGACCCTGTTCTGCTGAAGGTACTGCTTCGAGCGCGACAGTGGCTTCTGTTTTAGTAGCAACAGTGGTATCAACAGTAACCATTCCCCTATCATATTTATAATAGAAATCCTGAGCTGCAGGAGTTTTATCTACATAAAAATTAATTTTCTTATCCTCACGGTTCCTGATTTTAGAAATATCCTCAAAGGCATTAACAGCGGGTTTATCAATTTTAACCATTTTCGATTTGGCTTCCGGTAAATCTTTAGGAAAATCAGCCTTCGCAAATTTCACGCTATCTAAAGATATATCACAGGGATCAGTGCCGTAAAACCAACCTCTCCAAAACCAATCTAAATCTTCCCCGCTGGCATCTTCCATGGTACGGAAAAGATCTGCAGGTTCAGGATGTTTAAAAGCCCACCTTCTCGAATATTCTTTAAACGCGTAATCGAAAAGTTCTCTTCCCATGATGGTTTCGCGAAGGATATTTAAACCGGTAGCGGGTTTCGAATACGCATTCGGACCGAAACGGGCAATATTTTCAGAGTTGGTCATAATTGGCTCCAGCTCATCTTTTGGCAGTTTCATGTAATCAACAATGGTATACGCCGGTCCTTTTTTACTTGGAAATTTGTTGTCCCAAAGCTCTTCGGTTAAATACTCAACAAAAGAATTTAGTCCTTCATCCATCCAGGTCCACTGGCGTTCATCACTATTTACAATCATCGGAAAAAAGTTATGTCCAACCTCGTGAATAATTACACCTAACATCCCATTTTTTGTGCTTTCGCTATATGTTCCATCAGTATCTGTCCGGCCATAGTTAAAACAGATCATTGGGTATTCCATTCCATTTGCGGCTTCGATGCTCTGTGCAACCGGGTAAGGATATGGGATGGTGAAATCTGAATAGGTTTTAATGGTATGTGCTACCGCACGGGTAGAAAACTTACTGTAAAGGTTGTATGCCTCTTTCCCGTAAAAACTCATGCACATTACAGTATTATTATTGGCCTGGATTTTTTGAGGCATAGCATCCCAGATAAACTTACGGGAAGAGGTCCAGGCGAAATCGCGGACATTATTCGCATTAAAAACCCAGGTTTTTTTAGCGGTAGATTTTTTGGTTTCCGCAGCTTTAGCTTCAGCCAAAGTTTGGATTTCTACAGGTGCAGCAGCAGTTTTAGCAGCATTATACCTACTTAACTGCGTTGGGTTTAAAACAGCACTATAGTTGATACACTCTCCTGTTGAACCCACCAGGTGGTCGGCCGGAACAGTCATTTGAACTTTAAAATCGCCGAAGGTTAAGGCAAACTCACCTCTGCCTGTAAACTGATGGTTCTGCCACCCTTGGAAATCGCTATATACACATAGGCGTGGGTACCACTGCGTCATGGTAAACAGGTAGTTCCCATCGGTTGGAAAAAACTCATATCCTCCACGACCACCAACACTCATCCGGTCGGAAATTTTATAGTTCCAATCGATATTGAAGATAAATTTTTGTCCGCTTTTCAGCGCTACAGGCAAATCTACCCTCATCATGGTTTTGTTAACCGTATAGGGTAAGTTTTTACCTGTTGCATCAGTTAATTTGGTAATGTTTATGCCATAACCGTTGTTTCCTGTTGCACTTAACTGATCTAAATTTTTAGTAGTTCCTGCAGCAGGCATTTTAGTCGCATCCTGGTAATTGGCATTTCTATCCGTACTATGCTCGTTTTCATCAAGCTGCAACCAGATATAAGTTAGAGGATCAGGAGAGTTGTTGGTGTAAGTGATCGTTTCAGACCCCGTTAACAACAGATTTTTTTCATCCAACTCACATTTGATGTTATAATCGGCGCGTTGTTGCCAATATTTAACACCGGGCGCTCCGCTGGCTGTACGTTGTTCGTTAGGTGTTGGTAAAATGGTACCCAACTGTTCAAATTTATTCCCGTGGTTACTTCCTGGGTTATTCTGGGTATTTTGGCCCATAGCCAAGCCACCAGAAAAGAATAGCAGGCCGGTTAAAGTAATTAGTTTATTCATGATATGGTTTATTAAAAAGGAATTCGTTCTAAAGCCATTTTTAAAGCCAGGCTAAATACGGCTGCTGATATAAATAAAACCCAGCTCATACGTTTGATGCGGGTGTAATTAAAAATTAAAAAGGTAATTAAAAGAATGATAATCACCATAAAAACCTGTCCGGCTTCTAAGCCTACATTAAAGCCAAATAGGCCCCAGCCAATATGCTGATCTTTAGCCAGCATTATCCGGATGGAGTTTGCAAAGCCCATTCCATGAATAAGACCAAAACCAAGTGCCAAAAAATAATTGATCTTAATTGATTTTAAGGAGAAATTCTTTCTAAACAAATTGCTGATGGCGGTAATTACAATGGTGCAGGGAATTAAGAATTCCACCCATTTACTATCAAACCTGATGATATCCAATACACTTAAAAGTAAGGTGATTGAATGGCCAATGGTAAAAGCCGTAACCAATATGAGCACCTGTTTTAAATTGACATAACTGTAGATAGCAACCAGCGCCAAAATAAATAGCTGATGATCTAAAGCATCGGCACTGATGATATGTGCCCAACCCAATTTAAAATAAAAGATAAAATCTTGTAATGGCATGAATAATAAGCTAACTATTGAGAGTAAAATAGTTTACAATAGCTAAAATTATATTTTTAATTATAAAAACTCCAAATATCCTGTAAACAAAAGCCTAAATACCAAATTTGTTACTATTCTTTAAGTTATTTAGTGCTTTTTGGCAAATTTAATATAACAACTGTGTTTACAGTTGTAAACAGAAATTGTTGTTTCATATACATAGCCAATACAGTAACTTGGTACTTATAACTATTGGTCTTCTAATTAAACACTATGCTTTGGCTTAAATATCATTTACAAAAACCTGAAAAAGGTTTCGATCCGGTACCAAAAGCTTTTGCAGAAAAATATGCGGCAAATGAATACAAAAAAATTGACGGCAAAGTAATAGATTTTATAAAAACCCACTTAGGTGATTTCGAAAACAAAACCTTACTCGATCTGGGTGCCGGGCCCGGGCAATATAGTATCGAATTTGCCAGGAGAGGTGCAAAAGTTACCTGGCACGACATTAGCCAAAATTATTTAACAATAGCAAAAGCTAAAGCTGAGGACGAAAACATAACAGTAAATTTTTCATTGGGCTATTTAGAAGACGCCCATGGCAAGTTCGATATTATTTTTAACCGCATATGTTGGTATTACTGCATTAACGATTACCGGTTTGCAAAATGTATCTACAACTTGATCAAAGAAAACGGGTACGGTTTTATTGTGGTTAACAATGAGAAATTTCTTCAGCAGGAACTTGCAAAAGAATCAGGATTTAGAAAAATGGCCATTAAAATGAGTTTTTGGCTCAATGAAAATTTTAATATTAAGCTTACACATGTTCATCCGTCGCATAAAAAACTAAGTAAAATATTTGCCCGCTTAAATTTCAGGCATTTACATTTAGAACAATGCGGACATAACACCTTAATTACATTTAACAAGTAGGAGATTATCTGTTAACTTTGCCCCCTTTAAGGAAAGATTTAATATGTTGATGTGTAAATTAAAATATAGCTTTTTGCTTTTGTGTGTTGCCTTTTTTTCTGTTGGAGCAGGAATAAAACATCCTTTGCACGTAAGCACAACTGAAGTAAACTTTAATGCCAAGGATAAAACCTTAGAAGTAAGCTGTAAAATCTTTTCTGACGACTTTGAGGCAATTTTAGCCAGATTATACAAACAGAAAATCGATCTGGGCAATCCGAATATGAAGAACGCAATGGATGAACTGGTAAAAAAATATCTACTTTCTCATTTACAGTTAAAAGCCAATGGCAAAACGGCTTCAATGAACTATATCGGATTTGAGATTGATCATGAAGCCACTAATATCTATCTCGAGGTAGAGAAGATTCCATCCGTAAAATCGGTTGAGGTGAGCAACACTATTTTATATGATATGTTTGATGATCAGATGAGCATTGTACATATTGTAAAAGGCCCTAACCGTAAAAGCACCAAAATCCTTTATCCTGAAAAAAAGTTCACAGCAAACTTTTAATTGTATTTTTTGTATTAAATTACAGCTCAATGTTAAATTACTGTTAATTTTAGAAGGCAATATTATTTAGGTTAATATCTGCTGAGAAATATTTCTTGTAATCTTTTTTTAAATACCGTGTTGTTAAAATAAGTTATGCATCTAATCATCTTCTCCAATATATTAACGCCTCGGATAAAATATATCTTTAATTTTATTTTTAAAGATATTCTTAAAACAGAATTAGAATTTACAGGCAATAGCCAATATTTTCTACAGAGTGAGCATGTCAAAATCAGTTATGGCGAAGAGCCATTGGGTGAGGAACTTTTTTTTAAGCGCAGCACTTTACTCTTCTCCAATAAGTTAGAAGAATTTAAGCCAAAAACCATTTCTTTTGGCGAATATCAGGCTCCTTTTCCAGTCGCACAATCAGCCTTGCCATTTGATGTCTTTGCTGCCTCATTTTTTATATTAAGCCGGTATGAAGAATATTTTTATCCCAAAAAAAATGAAGAAGAATTTAGGCCATCGAGAAGCCATCAGCATAAATGGAAGATTTTAGATAAACCGATTATTGATGAATGGGCATTGATCATTAAAAGTTTGATCCAAAAAAAGCATCCACATTTCAAGTTCCACGAAAAGAAATTCCAGCACCAGCCAACCGTTCACTTCAGTATTTTGCCCAACCTACCCGAGGGGTTATTAAATAGGACTAAATTTATTTTCAGTGCCATCTTTAAAAAAGAAAACAATTACCTGAGCTCGAAATTTGACCGGTTAACAGGGGTAGGAATTAATAACGAACAGGTTTTGGATGAGGCAACCCAGTTTTTTTCTTCAAAAAAAAGTAATCCTCTTTATTTTGTCGATTTTCCTGATGTGCCGATAAATTACATCAGGATAAATGGTGTTTCAAAAGCACTTAGCGATCAATCAGTTGGACTATTAAGGCCTTGTGCCAGTGATAAGCAAAAAATGCTCGAGATTAAAGAAGGCCTGGTTAAGCTCAAAAAAATCAGCTCAAACCCCGCACCTGTAAGTAGTCAGCAGTTAGAAGCATTAAAATTCCCCATTTGTTATTTAAATATTCTTAATTCCGGCATTACTTCCGATTATTCTATGGGCTATAGTAACGTACCGGGCTTTAGGGCCGGAACCTGTACGCCATTTAACTGGTACGATCTTCAGCTCGAAAAAGTAACCCCTTTAATCGTTAATTCTTACTGCCTCACCGATTATATTCTTCAGTTTTTAACACCTGAGGCAGCCATTAAAACAGTACACCAATATATAGGTGCAGTGAAGGTGGTAAATGGCACCTTTTATAGCAGTTGGAGCCTAAAAAGTCTGTCTTCAAATGCAAAATACAAAAAACTAAAATCGCTGTTTAAAGAAATGCTCAATTACGCGGGAAATTGATTTTAATTTAATTTATCCGGCTTAAAATTGCTAATTTTAATAATTAAACGTCCCACTGGAATAAACCTGTAAGATACCGGAAACATTATTATGATTTTTGATGTAAGCAAGACAAAATCTATCGCCAATACCTTTATTGCCGAACTTCGGGATGAAAACATCCAGAAAGATTCGATGCGTTTCCGCAAAAACATGGAAAGACTTGGTGAGTTTTTTGCCTACGAAATCAGCAAATCATTGGAATATGTCATTCAAGAAATTGTAACCCCTTTGGGTGTATCGTCCTGTGAGGTTTTAACTCAGCAGCCCGTTTTAGCTACCATACTCCGGGCCGGCCTGCCACTTCAGCAAGGTTTGCTCAACATCTTCGACAAAGCCGAATGCTGTTTCATTTCTGCTTACCGAAAAGTAAAGAAGAGCGGCGATTTTGTAATCCAGATGGACTACATTTCTACCCCGGATTTAGAAGGAAAAGTTTTGATCATGGCCGACCCAATGCTGGCAACCGGACAGAGCATGGTGATGTGCTGTAAAGAACTTATTAACCGCTACAAAATTGCAGAACTTCATATCGTTGCCGCAATAGCCAGTACAGAAGGTGTTGCACATGTACGCGCCAATCTGCCTAAAGCAAAACTTTGGCTTGGAGCAATCGACGAAGAAATGACCAGTAAATCTTATATCGTTCCGGGACTTGGCGATGCAGGCGATCTGGCCTATGGAGAGAAAGTTTAGTTTTTAGTCCAAAGTCTTAAGTCCAGAGCCAAGTGAACATCCTCTTTATATGCAGCAGAAACAAATGGCGCAGTGCCACTGCCGAAAATATCTATAAAAACCATCCCGATCATCAGGTAAGGTCAGCGGGAACAGCGCCATCGGCCAGGATTAAAATCAATGCAAAACTTATTATCTGGGCCGATCTCATATTTGTAATGGAGAAAAAGCATAAACAAAGGATCATTGAAAGTTTTCATGAAGAAACCTGCGATAAGGAAATCATTACACTCGATATCCCGGATGAATATCAGTATATGGATGAAGAACTTATTGAAGAATTAAACGCAAAAGTTGCCGATTATTTATAAATCAAAAATCATTAGGCTACCTTTGTGAAAATAATTATTCATGAAAAAGCACATTTTCTTCGACCTCGACCATACCATTTGGGATTTTGACCGCAATGCCGAAGAAACATTAAATGAACTCTACCAAACTTACAAACTAGAGGGGCTTGGCTTAAAATCATGTGCCGACTTTATTACAACATATACCGAAAATAACCATCAGTTGTGGGCCGACTATCACTTGGGAAAAATTACCAAAGATTTTTTAAGATCAGAACGGTTTAACAAAACATTCATTCAATTAGGAATTCATCCTGATGCGGTACCTCATCAATTTGAGGAGGATTATGTAAATATCTCACCCACCAAAACCAATTTGTTCGATGGGGCAGAAAATGTTTTGAGCTACCTACAACAAAAATATACGCTACATATTATTTCTAACGGCTTTAAGGAAACAACCTTAACCAAAATGAACCGCTCTAATCTTAATCCCTATTTCGAAAATGTAATTATCTCAGAAGATGTGGGTGTAAACAAACCCAATCCCATCATTTTTGAATATGCCTTAGATAAGGCAAAGGCTTTAAAAGAAGAAAGTATCATGATCGGTGATAGTCTTGAAGCTGATATTTATGGTGCTTTAAATTTTGGTATGGAGGCTATATTTTTCAATCCTTTACAGAAAGAAAAACCTGTTGATGTGCAGAAAGAAATTGTGCATCTCGAAGAATTATTGAAACTTTTTTAGTTTTACTTCTTTTTGTTTGGTTTTGGCATTCGTTTGGCATTAGCTTAACACACACAAATGAAACCTTAATTAAAATGAAAAAAACCATCTTTTTAGGATTGGCAATGCTTTTTGCTACCCTAAGTTTCGCTCAAAACAACCGCAGTTCTGCCGAAGTATTTCTGCAAATCGTTAACCCCGGCAAGTATAATGTATATTTAGATGAAGAACTGGTGGGATCAGCCAACGGTAGGTTCCGTTTTTATAATGTATACAATTCTGCACCCATGCTATCTATTATTCAGGGCAATACTGTAATCTTGAAACAGAGAATAAGGGTTATCCCACAACAACGGCTTGTTTTGAGTTTTGAAGATAAAAGGTTAATTACCTTAAAGCAGCTAACAATCTATCGCAACAGGCAGTATGCCCTTAACGATTTTGATGGCTATACAGGAGATTACAATTCGGGCATTGTTCCTCCTCCACCAGCAGTGCCCGAGTTGAATTACAGATTGTTATCTGATGAGGCTTTTCAGGCTTTTTTAACGCAATATAGAAGGGAAAGTTTTGATGATGGCAGAACAAGAATGATTAATGTTGTGAGTAAAAACGCCTCATTGCTAAGTGCCCAGGCCAGGGTGCTTTTAAAATCTTTTGCCTTTGATGATGAACGTTTGAAGGTAGCCCGGAACCTTTACAAAACCGTTGCCGATCCTCAGAATTACTTTACCTTATCTGATATTTTTACTTTTAAATCTAATAAGGACGACTTTTTAAAATACTTGGAGAACCAGTAATTCGGCTTATCTTTATTAAATGACGGCTGCAAAAATAAAGGCATCGATACACAAAATTGTCGATGCCTATAAATCGAAATTATCTCACTATAGTGAGGATATTTTTCAAACCACGCCACCCATTGCCGGATGGAGTTACAGCGAAGTATACTCGCATATTTTTGATTCAAGCCTGCTCTCCCTAATTGCACTTGAACGCGCAGCAAGTGGCAAAGGCGAAAACAAACCCACACTTTTTATTGTAAAACTGATTTTGCTTTTAGGCACCCTGCCGCCGGCAAAAAAGTATAAAGTTCCGAAAAGACTGGCCGAACGTGTAAAAAAAATCAGCAAAACCGAAGCGCTTGATTTTATTTTAGAATTTGAAAAAGGCCTTGATGATAATTATCCCGCAATTGCCCACGCAAAAGCCAATTGTAAAACAAAACACCCACGACTAGGCTACTTGAATGCCAAACAATGGCTAAGATTTATCGAAATTCATTTAAAACACCACCTCAAGCAGTTAGAAAGAATAGAAAAGAGTTTTTAGGCGTAAATTAATTTCGCCATATTTGGATAAACATAAATTCAGCGCCATGAAACATACTTTTTATCTCTTTGCCTTAACGCTACTTTGCGCCTGTAATAGCGAAAAGAAAGAAACTGCTCAAGCTGTTATCCCAACACCTACAGGAATACAGGGACTTCAAAAAAGTAATACTGTTCAACCCGCAGCGCAAAATGCTAAAACTAACCTTATTTTCAATCCGCCCCATGGCGATGCCGGCCATACCTGTGCTTTAGCCGTTGGTGCACCATTACACCAAACAGCTGCAGTTCAACCACAAAAAAGCGCTAGTCCACAACCAGTAACTGTTCCGGCACCTCCTGTAGTAAACACTTCAGGTAAAAAACTAAACCCTAAACATGGAGAACCTGGCCACAGATGCGATATTGCTATCGGCGCGCCTCTAGACAGCAAACCAACTCAAATTGTTACCACACAGCCTGCAGTAAAACAGACTGTAGCTATAAAAACAGGAAAGGGCTTGAACCCACCCCACGGCCAGCCTAACCATAGGTGCGATATTGCCGTTGGTGCGCCTTTAAATAGCAAACCTGCCCAAGCTGTAAATACAGTTCCTCTACCGGCTCCTGAAACTAAAACTTCAGAAACAAAAACACTGGAGACCAAAAGTGAAGGAAAATAATAGTACTGATATTGTGTACTTAATATTTTGAATTTTCGGCACCTAACTTAACGCACATTTTTTTACATCTTTGCGTTAATGAAATTACCCGCCATAAAAGGTTTTGACGAAGAAGCATTTAACAAGTATTTAAAAAATACGGGGTGGGTGATATTTGGCAAGGGGCTCAGCCTTATTGTAAATGTATTAATTACAAGCTACCTCGGCCCTATTTTATTTGGAGATTTAAGTTTTGGGTTATCTTTGGTGGCAATACTTGCTGCAATAGGCGCCTTAGGACTTGATACTTTCATTATCCGTGAAATTATTCAGGAACCCGACAAGCGCGATGAAATCCTCGGCACTTCATTATGGCTCAGAATAGCTACAAACGGCTTGCTTATCCCTATTGCAATTGGTATTTATTTAATCAGCCACAATTTATCATCAAATCCCGGCACTCCCTTAACATTACTGGTTGGCCTACTTGCTTTCGCATCTTTCTTTAAATCATTTAATGTTATAGATGCGTATTTTCAGTCTCAGGTACAATCCAAATATGTTGTACAGGTTCAGAACGTTTGCCTGGTTGCAATTTCAATAATTAAGGTAGTAATTATTGTACTATCGCTTCCTTTGATTTATATTGTATTTGCATATGTTTTAGAAGGATTGATCTTGGCGGTAGGCCTGATAATTGTTTATCAGAAACGTGGCTTTAGTATTTTTAACTGGCGTTTCGACAAACAACGAGCGAAATCCTTATTAAGAAAATCATCTCCTCTTATCCTTTCAGCAGTAATGGTTTCCATTTATATGAAGATAGATGTGGTGATGCTTAAAAGCGTTGGTAGTAAGGCCATTGGGATTTACAGTTCCGCTCAAAATCTCAGCGAGGCCTGGTATTTCATTCCGGTTGCAATTGTTACCTCTGTATTCCCTGCTTTATTAAATGCCCGCAAAACAGATCTGGACCGTTATCAAAAACGGCTTAAAAACCTTTACGATCTGCTAATTTTTATAAGTTTACCTGTTGCCTTATTTATCAGCTTTTTTGCTGCAGATATTATTCACCTTATTTACAGAGGTAAATATGATGGTGCTGGTCCTATGCTATCCATCCACATCTGGTCAGGGATTTTTGTATTTCTAGGCACCGCAAGTTCCCAGTATTTAGTTGCGGAGGGCTTTACCAAAATCTCATTTTATAGAACAGCCGCAGGTGCTATAGTTAATATTCTGCTTAATCTTTGGTTAATTCCCAAATACGGTGGTGTAGGAGCATCAGTTGCTACCCTTATAGCCTGTTTTGTATCAACATTTTATCTTTTATTAATCCCTAAAACCAGGCAACAAGGTATAATGATGTTAAAATCATTATTTTTGGTCACCGCATTTCAAAAAATATTTAAACGTTGAGTACTCTTAAAGCATTAACCACATTAATTGCAAAGCCAGGCAGGCTTAAGGCATTATTATCATACGGACATAAAGGCTATCTGAACAGCATTGGCTGGTTCACGGCTTTTGATAAAAAACAGGCCGTAGACGGGCAAGGAAAAGCATTGCCATGGGTAACCTATTCGTTTATCGATTTTATTAAAGAACGCATAAACAAAACACAGCACATTTTCGAATATGGCTCTGGCAGTTCTACTATTTTTTATGCAGAAAGAGCTGGCTCGGTAACTTCTGTGGAGCACGATAAAGGCTGGTTTGATAAAGTAAAAAATACAAGTCCGGCTAATGCCGAGATGATATTCTGCCATTTAGAAAAAGATGGAGAATACGCTAAAAAAGCAACCTTGCTCGATAAAAAATTCGACATTATTATTGTTGATGGTCGCGACCGTGTAAACTGCTGCAAGTACAGCGTTGATGCATTATCAGAAAGCGGAGTATTAGTTTTGGATGATAGTGAACGTGAAGTTTATAATCCTGCCCGTGTGCTTTTAAAGGCCCAAGGTTTCAAAGAAATCAGCTTCAGCGGGATCTCACCAGGCCTTTTTTACGAAAAAGCAACCTCAGTTTTTTATAAGCAGAATAATTGTTTAGGTATTTAAATCAGTAAGCATTATGTTAAGCGAAGAAGTAAAAACGGCCTACGATAATTTTTATACCAATAGCGATGTAGCGTGGAGAATGCTTGGCGCAAAATATAAAGCGCAAAATATTGTTGAGGTTTGCAAAGGATTAAAGCCTAAAAAAGTGCTTGAGGTTGGCGCCGGGGATGGTAGTATTTTACATTTTTTAAATGAATGGCATTTTGCACCAGAATTGTATGCTTTAGAAATTGCACAGAGTGGTGTCGACATTATAAAAGACCGCAACCTTTCCAGTTTAAAAGAAGCACAAACTTTTGATGGGTATAAAATCCCTTATGAAGATGATGCATTTGATCTGATTATTCTTGCGCACGTTTTAGAGCACGTAGAACATGAAAGGATCCTGATCCGTGAATTGAAAAGGGTAGCAAAATATATTGTAGTAGAAGTACCTAAAGATTATCGCTTTGGTGTAGACCAAAGAATGAAACATTTTCTGGATTATGGACACATTAACATGTATACCCCAACTTCCCTGAGGTTTTTGCTGCAGAGCGAGGGTTTAGAAATCCTGGAAGATAAAGTTTCGATGACTGCACCAGAAACGGTAAAGTTTAATGAATTTATCAATAGAAAAGCACCTAAAACTTTTTCTAAAAACTTAAAAATAGAGCTTGAATACCGGATTAAAAAAACTTTAGGTAACTGGTTTGGGAAGAAAAAGCAAGAGCAATTTGCCAATGCCTATACCGTGTTAACAAGAAAGTCTGACAATAATCTACATATATTTTAGGAGTAGGGCGATCGTCATTTCGAGCGATTGCAACGAAGTCGAGAAATCTTATGGCTTGATTCTTAACATCATTTAAAGATTTCTCCATTCCGCGGTGCTCCAGTCGAAATGACGATGAGCGACAACAATTGGCCAATTTATTGATATGGTTAACCCTATAAAGCTTCAATCGTAAAACAAAATGCAAAACCTTGCCCCGATAGCACTTTTCGTATACAACCGCCCGCAGCATACCGAGCGTACGTTACAATTTCTGCAACAAAATGAACTGGCAGCACAAAGCCATTTGTATATCTTTTCCGATGGTGCCAAAACAGTTCAGGACAAAGAAAAAGTTGCTGCCGTAAGAAAAATCATCAAAAAAGCAGATGGTTTTAAATCGGTTAAAGTAATCGAAAGTAAGGCCAATGCAGGCTTAGCCAATTCGGTAATTGCAGGGGTAACCCAGTTAATTGCAGAATACGATCAGGTAATTGTTTTTGAAGATGATCTGGTCACTTCTCCCCATACTTTAGCTTATTTCAACAACGCTTTAAACCACTACCGCGAAGAGGAAAAAGTAATGCATATTGGAGCTTATATGTATCCCTTAAAATCAGATAACCTTTCACAATCATTTTTCTACAGGGCAGCTACAAGTTGGGGCTGGGCCACATGGGGGAGGGCATGGAAAAACTTTGAGCCAGATATTGACGTCCTGATAAAACAGTTTGATAAAAAGAAAAGAGCCGCATTTTCCATCGACAATAAAATGAATTTCTGGAAACAGATGCTAGAATTTAAGAAAGGAAAAAACAACAGCTGGGCAATTAGATGGTATGCTTCTATCTTTTTAAAAGGAGGCATCACACTTAACCCGTCGCAATCACTTGTTAACAATATTGGCCATGATGGCACCGGCGTACACTCAGGAATAAACGATATCTATAACGTAATTATCAACCCCAAACCCATTGTCGAATTTCCGACCGTAATAGCTGAAGACCCCATTGCGTACAAAGCCATCAAAAGCTTTTTGATTAAACGCAAAGGCAATATGGTAACACGTGTTAGACGCTTTGTAAAAGAAAAGCTGGCACAATACTTTTCAAAGAAATAATTATGCTGATATAGCTCACTGTTGTAGACAATTAAAAAAAATGACAAACCTTTTTTTAATTGCTCATGTTGCTTTTATACATCGAAACTATAAAAATAAAAAAACATGAAAACGACAACAGCAACAGCAGAGGTATTAAACGATCTGGTTCAGATTAATAACGATCGTATTGAAGGTTATGAAAAAGCACGTCAGGAATTGAAGGATGGAGATGCCGATCTGAAAACGCTATTTTTAAATATGATTGCCGAAAGTCAAAAATATAAAATGGCTTTGGCGACCGAAATATCTGCATTGGGTGAAGACATTGAAACCGGAACAACAAACTCAGGAAAAATTTACAGGGCATGGATGGATGTTAAGGCATTATTTACCGGCCATGATCGTAAAACTGTTTTAAATAATTGTGAATTCGGGGAAGATGCCGCACAAAATGCGTATAAAACGGCACTAGAGGAAGAAGATATCCCTTCAAACATCAGAGATTTAATTGCTGACCAAAAAGCATCGTTAAGAGTATCGCATGATGAAATTAAAAGATTACGTGATGCTCAGGCATAAGTGACCGAGACATAAAAACGGAAAAACCTCCTTCGATTCATTATCGGAGGAGGTTTTTTTATTATGTATCGTCATCTCGACTGGAGCAACGCGGAACGGAGAGATCTATCTATTTAGATTTAGCTTCGCTGAGCACTACATGGTTCTCGACTGCGCTGCACTCCGCTCGAAATGACGATTGGTGGCGAAGTAAATTAATGAAATTAAGATTCCAATTCCCGATCTAAATGTTCGGTAACGCGTTGGATTGTATTGTCGATCGTGTTACTTAGGATCGTTAAATAAGAGCCTTTTTTAGCCGTTTCAATCGCGATCTGCAAGCATTCAGTACTCTTATTGTTAATAATGATCTCTTTATCCGGATCCACTTCCTTAATGCCTTTTACCAGCAGATCAACAAGTTCCTCTTGTTGTCTGCCACGGAGATATTTCTCCTGACAAATATAAATTTTATCAAACATCTGAGCAGAAATGCGTGCGGTTTCGATAATATCCTCATCTCTTCTATCTCCTGTTGCCGAAATAATACCTACATGTTCGGTAGCCTCTACCCCTTGCAAGAAACCTTTCACGCCATTAAATCCGTCAGGGTTATGCGCAAAATCGACCAGTACCTTAAATTCTTTGAACCTGAAAATATTCATCCTTCCTGGCGTATGTGCTGCAGAAGGGATAAATGTTTCTAACGATAAACGGATATCTTCAGGTTTATAACCCCATAAATAGGTGGCGAGCGTTGCTGCAAGCACATTTTGGATCATAAAATTCACAGAACCACCGAAAGTTAAAGGAATATGCGTGGCTTTATCTACCCTTAATTTCCAGTCGCCTGTTTTAATGGTAATGTATCCGTTTTCATAAATGGCGGCAATTCCACCTTTTCTGCAATGCTCTTTAATCACCGGATTATTTTCATCCATGCTAAAATAAGCAACATTACAACGTGCATCTTTGCCAATGCGAACGCAATAACCATTGTCGGCATTCAATACTGCCCAACCTTTACGGCGTACCGCTCCGATCACAACGGCTTTTACGCGGGTTAAATCGTCGAGATTGTGGATATCAGAAATACCCAAGTGATCTTCCTGGATATTGGTCACTACGCCAATATCACATGCATTAAATCCCAGCCCTGCTCTTAAAATTCCGCCACGGGCGGTTTCCAGTACCGCAAATTCAACTGTCGGATCTTTTAAAATGAACTCGGCACTTACCGGCCCAGTGGTATCGCCTTTCATTAACATGGTGTTGTGCACATATACACCATCACTGGTGGTAAAACCTACACGTTTACCATTACTTCTGATGATGTGCGCAATTAACCGTGTGGTAGTCGTTTTTCCATTTGTTCCCGTTACAGCAATAATCGGGATCTGTGATAATTTTCCCTGTGGATACAGCATGTCGATAACCGATGCAGCCACGTTTCTAGGCAAACCTTCGCTTGGTGCAAGGTGCATCCTAAATCCTGGTGCTGCATTAACTTCCAAAACCACACCTCCGTTTTCAGTTAAGGGTTGAGTAAGGTCCTGCGCCATGATATCGATACCGCAGATATCCAATCCGATTACCCTCGAAATCCTTTCACAAATAAAAATATTCTGTGGGTGTACAATATCAGTTACATCGATAGATGTTCCACCGGTGCTTAAATTTGCGGTTGATTTTAAATAAACCACTTCTCCCTTTTCAGGAATGGTTTCTAAGGTATATTCTTTTTTGGCGAGCAGATCTAAAGTATCCCGATCAACCGCAATTTCTGTTAGCACATTCTCGTGACCATAACCACGGCGCGGATCTTCATTCTCCTTATCGATCAATTCTTGGATCGTATGAATTCCATTACCCTTAACGTGTGCAGGATCGCGTTGTGCAGCAGCAATAACCTTATGATCGATTACCAGTACCCTAAAATCGAAACCGGTAATAAATTTTTCTATGATAACCTTTCTAGAATAGGTTTTGGCGTATTCGAAAGCTGCCAAAGCATCTTCCATTGTTTTCACATTAATGGTTGCACCTTTGCCATGATTGCCATCAAGTGGTTTAAAAACGAGTGGAAATCCCACTTTTTTAACCGATGCTTCCAGGTCGTCAGGGTTAGAAATGGTGACACCCGATGCCACCGGAATTGCAGCTTCGGTAAGTAGACGTTTTGTCTCTTCCTTGTTGCTGGCAATATCTACAGCGATGCTACTGGTTCTTTCAGTCATAGTAGCCCTAAAACGTACCTGATTTTTACCGTATCCCAATTGCACCAAAGAGCTTTTATTTAATCTGATCCATGGAATACTTCTGCTTACGGCTTCCTCTACAATAGAACCTGTACTTGGTCCTAACGCCTCCAGCTCACGTATTTCCTTCATCCTGCGGATATCGTGCTCTAAATCGTACTCTTCGTTATTAATCAGGGCTTCAGCAATTTTAACCGCAGCTTCAGCAGCGTAAACACCAACTTTTTCTTCCAGATAACTGAATACCACATTATAAATACCTTCAGTTTTAGTTTGGCGAGTTCTGCCAAAGCCAGTTTCCATTCCGGCCAAAGTTTGAATTTCTAAGGCAATATGTTCAATTACATGCCCCATCCATGTTCCTTCTTTTACCCGGGTGAAAAAGCCACCTTCAACACCTTTAGAACAGCGGTGGGTAAACATGCTGGGTAACAATTTTTCTATCCGCTCACTAAAACCCTCAATTACATTGGTTGGTTTCTGCTCCAAATCTTCCAGATCTAAACGCATCTGGATCAATTTTTTTCGGCTTATTGACCATATATTTGGCCCTCTTAATACTTGTATGTTTGATATCTTCATGTAATGTTTTGTTCGTTTCTTATTTAAACAAGCTTTTGGGACAGCCTTTTTAACTCAATTTTTAGAATAAAATTGGTGACGGTAAATTATGCATTTATTTTGAAATTAGACGTTCCATTTAGCTAAATCAATTTTAAGGTGTATTTGTTTTATTTTCAAGCACAATCCTGTTAATTTTAGGTTATAATATTTTAACGTTTGTTAATAAATTGAATATTCTTGACAAAAAAAGTCGTGTTTTTTATCATAAGCCTATATATTTGGGTTTTTTGATACAATTATAATACACAAAGAATGGTTCCGAAAGGTAAACTCATCATCATTGGTGGCGCAATAAACACAGGCAGCTTCGCAGAAACGCAATTTGGACTGCCTGAGAATATGAATTTTTTTGAGCGTGGAATTTTAAAACGGATTACTACAGAATCATTAAGAGATACTCAATCTCGCTTCGAGATCATCACAACAGCATCACTAATGCCCGAAAAAGTTGGCGAAGAATATATCAAGGCTTATGCGCAATTAGATGTGCACAATGTTGGTGTCCTTAACATTACCAACCGTGAAGAAGCCAATTCTGATGAAAATTATGAACGTATCAAAGCAGCAGAGGTAATTATTTTCACCGGAGGCGATCAGCTTCGCCTTTCTTCAATTTTCGGTGGAACAAAAATCCATCAGATCCTGTTAGAAAAGTATAGAAATGAGCCTGTAGTAATTGCGGGTACTTCTGCAGGGGCGGCCGCAAGCTCTAAAAATATGATTTATCAGGGTAGTAGCAAAGATGCTTTACTTAAGGGAGAGGTTAAAATTACCGGTGGATTAGGCTTTATTGATGATGTTATTGTTGATACACATTTTGTTCAACGCGGAAGAATTGGCCGCTTGTTATACGCCGCTGCCAGCAATCCCGGTATTTTAGGCATTGGTCTGGGTGAGGACACCGGGCTTTTCATCTCTGATGGCCATACAATGGAAGCCATTGGCTCAGGCATGGTAATTTTAGTAGATGGCCGCAATATGGCCGATACCAATTTAACCGATGTAGAAATGGGTCAGCCTGTTTCCATTAAAAATATGGTGGTACACGTAATGTGCGATGGCGACGTTTATGATTTAACAGACCATAGCTTAGTGATCCATCATCCAAAGGTTGTTCCGATAGGGTAATTCAGTTAGCAGTGGGCGATTTTCAGTTAGGACTTACCCAATCTTGATACTTGCTACTTAATACGACAATACTCAAAAAAAATGAAATTAATCATACATGGCGGCTTCTTCAGCGAATCGTCTACCAACCAGGAAACGAAAAAGGCTAAACAGGATGCTTTGGCGTCGATTGTTACGCTCGGACACGAATACCTGAGAACGCATACTGCTTTAGAAACCGTGGTTTATACTGTTGCGCTGTTAGAAGATAACGAGCTGTTTAACGCTGGTATTGGTTCACAGATTCAAAGCGATGGAAAAGTGAGGTTGAGCGCAGCCCTAATGGATGGTAAAACAGAAAAATTTAGTGGTGTAATTAATGTAGAAGACGTTAAAAACCCCATACAAATTGCGGAAAGCCTATTAACATATGACGACCGGGTGCTCAGTGGTGATGGTGCCCAGCAATTTGCAAGAACAAATGGATTTGAATATTTTAACCCGGTTACTCCGCAACGCCAATCAGAATACGAAGCTAAACTAAATCAAAAAAACAATAAAGGAACGGTAGGCTGTGTAGCACTCGATGCAGATGGAAATTTGGCAGCAGCAACCTCCACAGGTGGAAAAGGATTCGAAATCCCTTGCCGGGTGAGTGACTCTGCAACTGTTGCGGGCAACTACGCCAATCAATATGCTGGTATTTCTTGTACCGGAGTAGGCGAAGATATTGTAAGCGGTGCCCTAGCCGCAAAAATTGTAACCCGTGTTACCGATGGTTTTTCTTTAAAGGAAGCATCAGATAAATCTTTCGCCGAACTTAAAGCTTTTGATGGCTTTGCGGGCGTTGTAGGCATTTCTGCAGCAGGCGAAGTGTACCATTGCGATTCGCACCCATACATGGTTTGGGCATCTTTTGATGTTAATTTACAGGTATTTAGCTGAAATTTGAATTAAAGTATTATTTTTGTTGCATGACCAAGATTGTATTGGCTTTAATCGGCCTCTTTGCATCATTACAACTACAAGCTCAAAATATAGATAAATCTGAGATCCAAGAACCTAATGGTAGTGCTATAAATATTGCCGTATCTAAATTTGATCTGGAAGACGGCAATTCTTTTTTTGAGGAGGCAGAAGATTTAGAGCGAAAAGGCGATTACAACGAAGCCCTCACCTTATTTGGCAAAGCCGCTTTCGAATATAATGCCGTAAAAAACTTTAACAGGTACGGACAGGCTGTTATCAAGATGAGCAGTATGCATTATCAACTTGGCCGTTTCACTGATGCTGAGCAGATTCTTTTAAATGTGGCTTTAAAAAATTATTCAAAAACTGGAAACAGGGCAGGAGTAATGAACACCTATAACCTTTTGGGCAAAGTTTATCTGGCCAATACCAAATATACCCAATCGATGTGGTTTTATACCCAACAGGGCATATTGGCAAAACAGCTAAAAAGCAACAATTCATACATCGAATCTATTTTAGGTATTGTTCAGGTTAAAATTAAAAAGAAAGATTTTACACTTGCACTTAGAGATCTGAAATCGGCCGAATGGCTTGCCAACTCGATCAAAACTACCCAGTACAAAACGCAAATCAAAGACGCCAGGGAAATGATCGCCAGCAAAACCACCAGTAAAAAGGTAAACCCAAGCTAGTTTAAATACTTATTTTTCTATAAATTTTCTTATATTACTGGGAATACAGCTTTTAAAGGTCTGTAATTGGTCAAATTTTGCGTGTCGATCAAAACAAAAAATAGCGCCCAACGTTCTACATAGGAAATTGTTAAATAAAAAGCTTTTAGTTAGATTTGATAAAGTTTTAACAAGAGACGGTAATAATGCTGTCTCTTTTTTGTTTTTTTGCTAAAATGGTATCATATTGGCTATATAGAATTGGAAATGGATTTTAAATCATTTAAAGAGATGTTAAAGAGAGTATTTTTTGTAATTTTTACTGCGGCAGTACTTGCTTGTCATGCCGCACCTAAAACTCAGCCAATGGTTGAGGGTGTTACCAATGTGAAACCTGATGAGCAGCAACAACTTGTTATAAAAGAGGTTGTAAATTTGATTGAGAGTTATAATTATAAAAAAATTCAGATCAACGATTCTATATCTTCTATCATTTTAGATAAGTACATCAAGTCTTTAGATCAGGGCAAAAATTATTTTCTGGCTTCGGATATTAAGGAATTTGAAAAATACAGATATACTTTGGATGATGATTTCAAAAATGGCGATTTAAGCGGCCCATTTTTCATCTATAACGTTTATGCCAAAAGGTTGAACGAATATTTTACCTATTCTTTAGCACAGATTAAAACCAAATACGATTTTAACCAAACCGACAGTTATGTATATGACAGAGAGAAGCAGCCTTGGGCAACTTCTTCTGCAGCATTAAACGATACCTGGAAAAAACGTGTTAAATACGAACTGATCAATTTAAATTTAGCTGGAACAGCTGAAGCAAAGAACGTAGAGACATTAACTAAACGTTATCAGAACCTACAGTCGCAGACTTCGAAAACCAATAATCAGGATGTATTCCAGATTCTGATGGATGCTTTTACCGAATCTATCGATCCACACACCAATTATTTTAACCCTACCAATGCAGCAGCGTTTAACGAAGATATGTCACGCTCTTTTGAAGGTATTGGTGCCCGTTTACAATTAGAAAACGAGGTAGTTAAAATCTCTGAAATTATTGCCGGCGGACCTGCATTTAAAGGGAAACAACTGAGTGCTGGCGATCGTATTATTGCTGTAGCCCAGGGCGATGGAGAATTTGTTGACGTAGTGGGTTGGAGATTGGATAACACCGTATCGAAAATTAAAGGTCCTAAAGGAACCAAAGTGCGTTTAAAAGTTATCCCTGTTGGAAAAGAAATGTCATCTAAACCGGTTATTATCGAATTGGTTCGCGATAAAATTGTTTTGGAAGAAACATCTGCCAAGAAAAAAGTTAAAACCATTAACAGTAATGGTAAAGATTATAAAATCGGGATTATCACCCTACCAGCGTTCTATGCTGATTTTAAAGCAGCAAATGCAGGTGATAAAAACTACAAAAGCACTACCCGCGATGTTAGAAAATTAATCGACTCGTTAAAAACATACGATAAGGTAAATGCAATTGTAATGGATTTACGTGGAAACGGTGGCGGTTCATTGGTTGAAGCCATTTCATTAACTGGTTTATTTATCGATAGAGGTCCTGTAGTTCAGGTGAAAGATTTACGTGGTAAAATTGAAGTGGATGAGGATGAAAATAGCGGTGTAACCTGGGATGGGCCTTTTGGTGTAATTGTAGACCGTTTAAGCGCATCTGCATCAGAAATTTTCGCCGGTGCAATACAGGATTATGGCCGTGGTATTATTATGGGTAGCCAAACTTATGGTAAAGGTACTGTTCAGTCTTCTATCGATTTAAACAAATTGGTAAACCCAAGTATGTTGCAAAGGGTAGCAGGATTAATTTCTAAAGATAAAACCGTTGGCACATCGCCAAGCGGAGCAAGCGCGGCTGATATTAACTTAGGTCAGATTAACCTAACCATGGCTAAATTTTACCGTGTAGCAGGAAGCAGCACCCAGCATAAAGGTGTAACACCTGATGTTGTTTTCCCTTCAGTTTATCCGATGGATAAAATCGGGGAAGATACTGAATCATCTGCCCTACCATGGGACGTAATTCCAAGCTCGAGCTTTAAAGCAGTTGCAAATCTGACCCCTGTTAAAGCACAGCTGGTTAAAAACAGCGAGCAGCGTATTGCAAACTCATTGGATTTTAAATACCTGAAACAAGATATTGCCGATCTTAAAAAACGTGACAATGAAGTTTCTGTAACCTTAAATGAGGCAAAACTTAAAGCTGAGCGCGATGCACAGGAAGCTAAAACACTTGCCAGACAGAATGAATTAAGGGCATTAAGAGGATTACCTGCCATTAAAAAAGGAGATAAAATTACCAAGCAAGATGCTTTCGATTTTATTGAAGATGAATCGTTAAAAGTGATGGGCGATTTTATGCAACAATCTGGCAACTATGTGATGAACTTAGGGGTGATGCCAAAGAATAACTAAGAAATATACTTTAACTCATAGTCGTCACCCTGAACCGAGCCGTAGCGAGCTCACCGAAGGTAATTTATTTCAGAGTCTATCTAGCAGGAAAGATGCTGACCACGTAGTAGCTACAAGACAACTGAAAATACTACTTCTACTTGTAAAACAAGTTCAGCATGACGATACGTATAATAAAAGGCCGCTTTAGCAAAACTGAAGCGGCCTTTTTTGTTAGAGACTTCCGAAGTCTTTATTTCGCGGTGTCGGATATTCCTATCCGACACTAAACAATATTTATCTTTGATCTATTTACTGTCAGATGGTAACATCTGACAGCACGGCAATATCTGCAGCACGACAAAAGCACTACCCCTTCTTCGCCGTTGGCTCAGTCTGTTTATTCAACTGCATGGCCATCATTTCTTTCATGGTTCTGTTCATGCCCTCGCTGCTTCCATCGAGGAAAATAACGTTTCCATCTCCATTTTCAGCAAAATGTTTAATCGATTCAGTCCACATGGTAAATAAGATTACTGAAATATCCAGGTTGGCCTGCTCCATTTCCTGGGCGGCTTTACTCATACCATGAGCCACCTCTGCACGGAATAAAGCAATACCCTGTCCGCGTAACTGTGCAGCCTCGCGCTCGGCTGTAGCGGCAATTTTAATCGCATTACCATCAGCTTCGGCAGCTTTGGTTTTGGTAATTAATAATGCCTGGCCTTCATTTTCAGCAGCAGCTTTTAAGTTGTTCGAAGCTACTACACGACTCATTGAACGCATAATTTCCTCATCAAAGGTGATATCGTTCAATTGAAGATCCTGAAGATGGTAACCCCAGCCATCTAAAACCTGATCGATCTGTTCCTTAACATGCAGTACAATTTCGTTCCGTTGTGCCAATACATTTGCCTGCTTTTGTGTGGCCACGTATGCCCTGATCGAACCTTCAATCGTTCTGATTAATGCCTGCATTAAGTTGGTTGCATCTACAAACTTAAAAGCTACATTTTTGATCGTTTCTTCATCCTGATTGACAACAGAATACAAGAGCATAGCCTTGAAATATACATTGGCCTGATCTTGTGTTACCGCTTGAAACGACAGCTCTACAGAGCGGTTTTGAATGGAAATACGAGAATAAATCTGCTCTATTAATGGAATTTTAAAATTTAAACCTGGCCTTAACTGGCGGCGGTACTTACCGAAAACGGTTACCACCGCAATGGTTCCCTGTTTAACAGTAACAAATGAGCTCAGCAGGATAATAAATCCTACGACAGCTATAATGTAAATGGTGTATTGCATAATTAGATTTTTTTATGAAGTTATAAAAAATTCATACAAACTACATCAGGCATTTTGTAGCTTTAAGCTTTCTAACTAACTTATATACAATGAAACCATCATGATTTTTCAAACCAAGCAGTGGGATGAAAAAATCTGATCGCTTCATCACTTTTAAAAACAAACGAGAAACAGATGAAAATTAAATTATTTCTTCCGGCAGCCGGCGTATTGCTTTTTGCTGCCTGCCAGAATAAAAGCCATCAAGATGCCGATGTGGCGAATGCACGCACCGATTTTTTTGATAAAGCTGGCATGGATACCACTGTAAAACCTGGTGATAATTTTTTCCTGTATGCCAATGGGAAATGGATGAAAAATACCGAAATCCCGAAAACAGAAACAGGCTGGGGTTCTTTTTATACTTTGTATAACGATAACCTGAAGAACCTGAACAGCATTCTTGAAAACGCTTCAAAAGCGAATGCAGCCAAAGGAAGTACCGAACAGAAAGTTGGCGATTTCTATACCAGTGGAATGGATACCCTTACCATTGAGAAATTGGGCATCGAACCTATAAAGCCCCTCTTAAGTAAAATAGATGGGATTAAAAACGATAAGGATTTAATCAATTTTATTGCCGAAGGCTATAAAGATAGTGAGGGAGATTTATTGGGCTTTGGTGTAGAACCAGATGATAAATTAAGCACTAAAAATGCTTTATCATTTTCGCAGGCCGGTCTTACCCTGCCTGATCGCAGTTATTATTTAGAACAGGATGATAAGGCAAAAAAAATCAGAGCCGAATACATCAAATACATCACAAAAATTTTTAACCTGTCAGGCGATTCTGCGAATGCAGCTAAATATGCCGACAATATTTTAAAACTGGAAACAGCTATTGCACAGTCGCATTCAACTCCAGTTCAACTACGCGATCCACAGAAAAATTATAACAAAATGACCGTGGCTGATTTTCAAAAACAGACCCCGAACATAGAGTGGAAATCTGTTTTAAGTAAAATCGGCGCAAACACGGATACCGTTATTGTTAGGCAGCCAAAATATTATCAAACTTTATCAGCCCTGATAAAAAGCCAGCCTATCGAAATCTGGAAAGAAAAGCTAAAGTTTGATGCTTTAAACAGATCGGCTAATGCCTTTACCAAAAAGTTCAGAGATGCTAAATTCGATTTTTTCTCTAAAACACTATATGGTCAACAGGCGCCAACAGAAAGATGGAAAGCTATTGTAAATGCTACTGATCGTAATTTGGGTGAGCTTTTAGGTCAGTTGTATGCCGAAAAGTATTTCAAGCCTGAGGCTAAAGAGCGTATGTTAACCTTGGTAAACAATTTACAGAAAGTATATGCAGAAAGAATCCAGAAGGTAGATTGGATGACACCTGAAACCAAAAAGAAAGCTTTAGAAAAACTAAATGCATTTATCAAAAAAATCGGTTATCCTGATAAATGGAAAAAGTATGATGATGTTGAGGTTTCGAAAAACACTTATTATGCAAACCTTCAATCGGCAAGTAAACATGCCTACAAAGAAATGATGGATAAACTCGGCAAAAATGTTGATAAAACAGAGTGGGGTATGACTCCACCAACCGTTAATGCCTATTACAATCCCTCTTTCAACGAAATTGTTTTCCCAGCCGGGATTTTACAGTTCCCGTTCTTTGATTTCGCAGCAGATGACGCCATTAACTATGGTGCAATTGGTGCGGTAATCGGCCACGAAATGACACATGGTTTTGACGATCAAGGTCGCCAGTACGATGCGGTAGGTAATTTAAAAGAATGGTGGACAAAAGCCGATGCCGATAAATTTAAAGCCAAGGCGGGTAAAGTAGAAACATTTTACAACAACTTCTCCCTGTTGGATAATCAGCATGTAAATGGTTCGTTAACACTGGGCGAAAACCTCGCCGATATTGGTGGCTTAAACATTGCATACGATGCATTTAAATTAACGGAACAAGGAAAAGGCGATAAAAAGGTTGATGGTTTTACGCCTGATCAACGTTTCTTTTTAAGCTTTGCCCAGGTATGGAGAATTAAAACCCGCGATGAAAGTATGCGCGTAAGATTAAAAACAGATCCGCATAGCCCAGAAATGTTCCGTGTAAATGGTCCCGTTTACAATATGGAAGCTTTTTATAAAGCATTCAACATCCCTGCAACAGCAAAAATGTACATAGCTCCAACAAACCGGTTAGGCGTGTGGTAAATACTCCTTTCATCTAATAAAAGAAGCCCATTTCAGTTAATGAGATGGGCTTTTTGTTTCGCTTAAAACAAAATTGACAATATTTTGTCTTTATCATACTAATAGATAACCTTATGAATGTAAAACGCACTTTTGGAACCATCTTAACCGTACTTGGTATAATTGGTTTAATATACGCTGGCTATGGTTTTGTAAGCCACAGCGAAAATACAAGGGGATTAATGGTTTATGGCATCATCGGACTTATATTCTTTGTTTCGGGAATTGGCCTGGTAAAGAATACGAAGGACGAGAGCTAACCAGGTTTATTCTAACTTTAACAACAAACGGTCACTATACAGATGGCAAAACCATGTTAGATCCGGCTTTAATAGCATGTTTGCATAACAGCAACCATGCTATTGTTTCTTTTTGTGTTTGATGATCTGGTACTGGCTAAAAGCAACCAAACAGCCTGCCAGGATAATAATTCCTGCAGACAATAGGTTCTCTGGATTTTGGTTGATGTAGTATGCTGCTGCCAGTACTAAAATTGCAGCTGCAATACCTATAATATAATGAAGTATTAATCCTTTTTTCATCGTTATATAATTATTAATTTATTGCTCATTGTTTTCAATGGCATTTTTCACTTGCATTTATTTTCTCAATGGTGTTCAAGAGAACGCTTCGCTTAGTTAATGAGCCCGCAAAAGCTCGGTTTGTTTTTAAAGGTGATGAAGCTATCAGATTTTTCACTAATGTAAATGTTGTAACGGTGTTCAAGAAGGCTTGAGCTATTTATTCATCCCACTATGTGGTTTGAAAAATCATGATGGTTTCATACAACAAATATTCTGAAATAAATTGAGATTGATGTCGCAGAAAATTAATCTTTTAAACTGATCCTGTTATCAGCGAATTTCAGCTGATGGCCAATAAAATCAATATCTGTCAATTCTTTAATCCGTTTAAAGGCACCATGATTTTCATCCAGGGTTAAACGGTTAACCTTATCCTGTTTAACTGATACAATATCGGCATATAGAAAATCGCCCTTCGCATTTATTTTTAGCTGAAGCAAGGGCGCAATACCGTTATTGCCTTTTAAACTGAACATACCATAGGTGCAGAAATTACCCAAACTGTAAGCGATGAATTTGTTTTTATACACCTCAACGGCTCTGGTTACATGCGGGCCATGCCCCAGCACTACATCGGCACCGGCATCAATAACCCCATGTGCAAAGGCATAAACATTACCTCTGTTCTCTTTATAAAAAATCTCGTTCTTACGGGGAACATGTTCAAACCTTGCGCCTTCGCCACCCCCATGAAAAGAAACAATAACAATATCGGCCATCAATTTTAAACGGGCAACCAAAGCCCTGGCACTGTCGATTTTATTAATCGACACCGTATTCTCGTTTGGAGCAAAGGCACAGAATGCGTACTTTATACTATCTTTTTCAAAAATTTCAAAAGGTTTGTTTACCTGCCCCGCATAATGGATCTGCAGCGAATCTAAAATCCTTGCCGTATTTTTTCTTCCCCTGGCATCAAAATCCCCAACATGGTTATTGGCGATGCTTAAAACATTAAATCCTGCATCCTTGTATATCCCGGCATAACGCTCTGGCATTCTAAAAGCGTAACAGTTATTCGGGTTAATGCCATTACATTTGTTCGAATTGCCTGAGTTGAGAAAACAGCCCTCCAAGTTTCCAAAAACAATATCTCCTTTTAATAAACGATCAACCGCCTGGAAGCTATTTATAGCATCATCAGGAGGGAGATTGGTTTTAGATGGAAAAGCAGAGCCGAGCATAATATCGCCTACAGCAGTAATGGATATGGTATCTTTTATTTTTCTGATCACTGTATCCCGCTTGGCTACAGTCGCGGCAGTCTGTGCATTATTGCTCGTGCAGCTAATTAAAATAACTATTGCAATAAAGGAAAGGATTAAGGTGTTGAAAAACTTCATTCTCGATTTTATGGTTTACAGCAATCGTCATGCTGAATTTATTTCAGCATCTATCTAATTATTAAAATGCTAAATAATAAAAAAATCCTCCAAAATTTCTTTAGGAGGATCGTATATTTTTAATTTATAACTGTCAACTGAAAATTGCCAACTGTATACTGGTTTATTCTACTGTAAATTCTTTCTTAAACGATTCTAAAACCCGACCGCCTTTGTAAAAATAACGGCTATAATAAGGCTCGTTCAGGTTGCTGATTACTACACCACGAGAACTTGATGCATGTGCAAATCTGTTATCGCCCAGGTAAATACCAACATGTGAAATACTTCTGCTTTTAATCTTGAAGAAAACTAAATCGCCCTCTTTTAAATCTTCTTTAGACAATGGATCTACCATGCTAAAAATATCGCGCGAATTTCTTCTGATGGTGGTGTTGAAAACTTTATCGTAAATCGCTTTAGTGAAAGCCGAACAATCGATCCCTCTTTTGGTGTTTCCACCATAACTATAAGGCGTTCCGATCCATTCGTAAATAAACTTGTACAGTTTTAAATTCGAAGTTGCATCTACCGCAACACCCATAACCTGCGAAAAATATTGCGATGCAAGGTTGTCGGGATCATTTAATTCTTTACCAGATTCTTTTGTTTTTGTTTGCGCAAATGCGGCTGAGAGCGTGCAAATAGCAATTAGAGTAGAAAACAAAAATTTTTTAATCATGTTATACAGTTATGTTTGGGTATTCACTTACACATTAACGTACACCACATGGGCTTATTGTTGGTTACCAAAAGTATTAATTATACAAATGTTATCCAAATGTTAGACGTTAAAAAACGAAAGTTATTAACATTTTTGTTTTTTGCTCATCATTTTTGTTCATAAACTTAACCTAAAAATCATCTTTTTTTTAAAAAAAACGATGTACTTCAGTACGCTAAACAGGAATAATACAATTTTATTTTAAATTACGGGAATAAGCATATATACAGAATTAAATTTCAGAATAAATTGATTCCATATTATGATAAAGGGTGTTGATTTAATTATAAGAAATCGCTGTTAAATCGATATCGGCAGCCAGGGTTTATATTTAATTGTAAAACAACTGTTAAATCTGATTACAACCCTAATACTATGATGTTTTTACACTAAAAAGTGCCAAAAATTACAATAAAAAAATTAGATTTGCTGTCGCAAAAAACAAATACCCTAAAATGAGTGCAGTAGAAATAAATAAAGATACCTGGTTAAAGTGGTTCGAGTCGATGTTGCTTATGCGCAAATTCGAAGAAAAAACTGGCCAGTTATACGGACAACAAAAAATACGTGGCTTTTGTCATTTATACATTGGACAAGAAGCTGTAGTTGCAGGTGCAATATCTGCAATGCAAAAAGGTGATTCAATGATTACAACATACCGTGATCATGCTCATGCCTTAGCTTTAGGAGTTAGTGCTGATAGTATTATGGCAGAAATGTACGGTAAAGCTACAGGTTGCTCTAAAGGTAAAGGTGGTTCAATGCACATGTTCAGCAAAGAGCATAACTTCTACGGTGGTCATGCAATTGTTGGCGGTCAGATTCCTTTAGGTGCTGGCGTTGCTTTTGCAGAAAAATACAAAGGAACTGACAATGTTAACATTTGTTATATGGGCGATGGTGCTGTGCGCCAGGGTGCATTAAACGAAACTTTTAACATGGCCATGCTCTGGAAATTGCCTGTTATTTTTGTTTGCGAAAACAACGGTTATGCAATGGGTACCTCAGTACAACGTACAACCAACATGACCGATATTTATAAAATAGGTTTAGGTTTTGATATGCCTTGTGCTCCCGTTGATGGCATGGATCCGGTTGCTGTTCACAATGCAATGGACGAAGCGATCCAACGTGCACGTAAAGGTGAAGGACCTACTTTCTTAGAAATGAGAACTTACCGTTACCGCGGTCACTCGATGTCAGATCCGGCAAAATACCGTACCAAAGAAGAATTAGAAGATTATAAAGCAAAAGATCCTGTTGAACATGCAAGAGAAACAATTCTTAAAGAAAAGTATGCAGATCAAGCCTGGATTGAAGAAGTAGAAGCTAAAGTAAAAGCAATTGTAGATCAGGCAGTAAAATTTGCTGAAGAATCTCCTTGGCCTGATGCATCTGAATTATACAAAGATGTATATATGCAACAGGACTACCCTTACGTAATGGACTAATATTAATAAGATTTCAATTAATTAGATATAATGGCTGATGTAATTAAAATGCCCAAAATGAGCGACACCATGACCGAAGGGGTTTTGGCAAAGTGGCATAAAAAAGTGGGCGATAAAGTGAAAAGCGGCGATGTTTTGGCAGAAGTAGAAACTGACAAAGCAACAATGGATATGGAATCTTATTGGGATGGTACGCTTTTATACGTAGGTGTAGAAGAAGGAACAGCTGTTCCTGTTGATGCCATCATGGCCGTTATTGGTAAAGAAGGCGAAGATTATAAAGCAGCATTAGAGGCTGAAAAAGGCGCCGAAGCTCCAAAAACCGAAAGTGCTGAAGCACCAAAGGCTGAAGAGAAAAAAGAAGAAGCTGCACCTGCTCAGGGCGGTGGCCTAAGCGAAGAAGAATTAGCTGCAAAAGGTGTTACGGTTATCCGCATGCCTCTGCTAAGCGATACCATGACTGAAGGCGTAATTGCCGAATGGCATAAAAAAGTTGGTGATAAAGTAAAAGATGATGATGTTCTTGCTGATGTAGAAACCGATAAGGCTACTATGGAAGTAATGGGCTACGCAACAGGAACTTTATTGCACATTGGAGTAGAGAAAGGTGCTGCTGCAAAAGTAAACGGAATTATCGCTATCGTTGGTCCTGAAGGAACTGATGTGAGCGGAATTTTAGCAGGCGGCTCAGCCCCAGCTCCAAAAGCCGAAAGTGCTGAAGCACCTAAAGAAGAAAAATCTGCAAATGTTGCTGAAATTGAAACACCAAGAACTTCATCATGTGGTACAACTGCAGACAACAGCGATAGCCGCGTTAAAGCATCTCCTTTAGCTAAGAAAATTGCTAAAGATAAAGGAATCGATTTAGCACAGGTTGCAGGTAGCGCAGAGGGTGGTCGTATCATTAAAAAAGATATCGAAAACTTCAAACCAACTGCAGCGCCAGCAAAAACAGAATCTGCATCAGCTCCGGCTGCCGAGAAAGCTGCTGCACCAGCGCCAGTTATTCCTCAATTTGTTGGTGAAGTTAAATTTACGGAAGCTCCGGTTTCGCAGATGCGTAAGGTAATTGCGAAACGTTTAGCAGAAAGTTTATTTACTGCTCCACACTTCTACTTAACCATCAGCATTGATATGGACAATGCAATGGCTGCCCGTACGGCAATCAACGCAGTTGCTCCGGTTAAGGTTTCTTTCAACGATATCGTAATTAAAGCGGTTGCCGTTGCATTGAAAAAACACCCGGCTGTTAACTCATCATGGGGCGGCGATAAAATCAGATTTAACGAACATACTAACATTGGTGTAGCAATGGCTGTTGAAGATGGTTTATTGGTACCGGTAGTGCGTTTCGCTGATGGCAAATCTTTATCACATATCTCTGCAGAAGTAAAAGATTTTGGTGGTAAAGCAAAAGCTAAAAAATTACAACCGGCAGATTGGGAAGGTTCTACTTTCACCGTATCTAACTTAGGTATGTTTGGTATTGATGAGTTTACTTCAATCATCAACTCTCCTGATGGTGCAATTTTATCAGTAGGTGCTATACAGCAAGTTCCAGTTGTTAAAAACGGCGCTGTTGTTCCTGGTAACGTAATGAAATTGACTTTAGGTTGCGATCACCGTGTGGTTGATGGTGCAACCGGAGCACAGTTCTTACAAACCTTAAAAGGTTTATTAGAAGAGCCGATCAGATTATTAGCATAATCAGTTAGCAATTCGCAGTTTTCAGTTTAATACTGATTATATATTAAAAGCCATCCTTATAAAAGGGATGGCTTTTTTTGCGTTAAGAAGGGCTACACTTAAATGGCTAATAATTTGCTATTTTTGATTAGAACCTTAACCCAAAATAAATGAAGAAGATATTTCTTTTTGCTGCCTGTATTACGGCGTTTGCTGCCTGTAAACAGAAAGGCAGTTCAGACAATGCTACCGAAAACAAAGCTTTTGCTGCCTTGTGCGAACAATACTATCAGGAGGGATTAAAACTGAACCCCATTAACGCCACTTATATTGGCGACGAGCGTTATAACGACCTTTTAGCCAATGATGGGTCGCAAGCCTATATAAAAGAATTTAAAAGCTATAACGAACGTTATTTAGATAGCCTGAGCAAATATGACAGAGAAAGCCTAAGTGCAAACGACAAATTATCTTTCGATTATTTAAAAGATCAGTTGGATATCAATATCGAAGGGCTTAAATATCATTTCGAATACCTGCCGTTTAACCAGATGTTTGCTTTGCCTTTAACCATTGGTCAGTTTGGCTCGGGAACGGGCATCCAGCCTTTTAAAACGGTAAAAAATTATGAAGATTGGTTAAAACGTATTGATGCATTTTCGGTATGGGCCGATACCGCTATTGGCAATTTTAAAAAAGGAGCTGCAGCCGGTATTGTATTGCCAAAAGCATTGGTGATTAAAATGATCCCTCAAATGCATAGTATGGTTGTGGCTAAACCCGAAGAAAGTTTATTTTATGGACCAATCAAATTAATGCCTGCAAGTTTTTCCGCGGCAGATAAACAAAAATTAACAGAAGCTTACCGCAATTCGATCACTAATGTAATTGTCCCTACCTATAAAAAATTGGGCGATTATCTTCAGAACGAATATCTGCCAAAAACCAGAACTACATCTGGTTATTCGGCCATGCCAGGTGGTTTGGCCTGGTATACTTATCTGGTTAAACAACAAACTACCACCAACAAAACGCCCGAGGAAATCTATCAAACAGGCTTGAAAGAAGTTGCCAGGATTAAAAACCAAATGGATAGCATCAAAAACTTAGTTGGCTTTAAGGGTGATTTGAAGGCTTTTTTCGAATACATGAAAACAGATAAAAAATTCATGCCTTATAAAACACCAAAAGAAGTTTTAGCTGCATTTGAGAACATCCACCAGCGCATGAAACCCAATTTGAAAAAAATGTTTGATGTTGAACCTAAAACACCTTTCGAAATCCGCCAAACTGAAGCATTCAGGGCCGCATCGGCCAGCGCTGAGTACAATCAGGGTTCAGCAGACGGATCGCGCCCCGGAATCTTTTATGTGCCAATTTTAGATGCCAAAACATTTAACACTACCTCAGGCATGGAGTCTCTTTTTCTTCATGAAGCAATTCCAGGTCACCATTATCAGATTTCTTTAACCCAAGAAAATAAATCACTCCCTAATTTCCGCCGTTTTGGAGGGCACAATGCTTATGTAGAAGGCTGGGCATTATATTGTGAATCGTTGGGTAAAGAACTAGGCCTATACCAAGATCCTTACCAACACATGGGCGCTTTGGGCGATGAAATGCACAGGGCCATCCGTTTAGTGGTTGATGTGGCTATTCATACCAAAAATATGAGCAGAGAAGAGGCCATAAAATACATGACAGACAATGAAGCCATCAGCACTGAAGGTGCAACAACAGAAATTGAACGTTATATGGGTATACCTGCACAAGCTTTAGGCTATAAAACAGGTGCAATGAAAATAAGGGAATTGAGAACCAAATATGAGAAACAATTAGGTCCGAAATTTAAATTATCCGCTTTTCATACTGCAGTTTTAAAAGATGGATCGTTCCCATTATCTGTTTTCGAAGCGAAGATGGATACCTGGGCCGAAAGCCAGAAGTAAGGTCATTAATCGCATAAATAAAATTAACTCGTCATTGCGAGGCACGAAGCAATCTTACAACGTTAGCTAAAAAGAGCGATCAAAAAGATCAAAGCCTGGTCCTCGCATTAAGATTGCTTCGTCGGCTGAAGGAGCCTTCTCGCAATGACGACCTTTTTATTTGAATATACCGAAAAAATTGAAACTAATCAATTCTTTAAACCCTTTGCCCATTACTTTGTTAACTATTAAAACACCCCAAAATCATGGACAAAGAAAAATTGATACAAGAAGCTTACTTGGTTGCACATAAAATAGAGGAGAATGGCAATTTTCCGAATAATCCCAATTTACCGTTAATGATCTACAAAGGTACATTTAGGTTGCATCCTGATGATACCGAAGAAGTAATTAAGAAAGTTTTCGCACAGAACGGGTATACCAATGCCTGGGTTGATGGTATTTTTGATTACCACCACTATCACAGCAATACACACGAGGTTATGGGCGTATTTTGTGGTAAGGCTGATGTACAGTTTGGAGGCGATCATGGTGTTTGCATCGAGCTGGATAAAGGCGATGTGATTATAATCCCCGCAGGTGTAGCACATAAAAAACTGAACTCAACCGACGACTTCACCGTTGTTGGTGCGTACCCAAATGGCTCAGATTATGACATGAAATATGGCAAAGCTGAGGAGCGCCCTGAAGCAGACGAAACCATAGCTAAAGTGAAAAATCCAGACAGCGACCCCGTTTATGGGAGTAAAGGTCACTTATTTGAATGCTGGTACAATCAAAATTGCGAAAATGTGTAAAACTCTTTCGTTTTAACCGTCTAAAATTCTTTAATTTTCGGGTTTTAAATACACTATCCTTAATATAAATGAATTTTCGATATATATGCTCAGCATTAGCCCTCTCTGTAACTTTACTAACCGCATGTTCAAGCAAAAAATCTGAAGAGAAAAAGGCCGCTGAAAAAAAAATCCGCACCAAAGACGACGACAAAGCTGATAGCCTCTTACTGGTTTATAATCCGCAAAAAGGTGATAAATGGATTGCTGATTTTGTAGATAACCTACACCGGAAATTCAATTTCAACGGGAATATGCTGGTAGCCAAAGATGGAAAAATTCTTTACGAAAAAGCTGTTGGATGGGCAGATTACCTCCATCGGGATAGTTTAACCATCAACTCAGAATTTGAGTTGGCTTCAATTACGAAAACCTTTACCGGTACAGCCATTATGCAATTGGTAGAAGCCGGAAAACTTTCGTTAAACGATAATGTAAAAAAATTCTATCCTAATTTCCCATATGAGGGTATAACTGTGAAGTTGTTGCTTTCTCACCGCAGCGGTATGATGAACTATGTTTACTTCATTGACGATATCTGGCGCAAGGAAAAACGCAACATGAAAAAAGGCGTAACCAATCAGGAAGTGATGAATGTTATTGCCGAGCGTAAACCCAACCCATATACTAAACCCGATAACCGTTTTCACTATAACAACTCAAACTTTATGGTTTTGGGTGCCATTATAGAAAAGGTAACCGGACAACGTTACTCGCAATATATGATGGAGCATGTGTTTAAACCAGCTGGCTTAAAGCACACGCATGTGTATAGCACCACTGAGTATGAAAAAATTCCGGTTGATGTGGTTGGTCACGACCGCAATAGTTTCAGATATTCTGTTGCGCAGAATTTTTTAGATGGTCCGGTTGGGGATAAAGGCATTTATAGCACGGTACACGATCTGGTATTATTTGATAAATACTTAAAAAATGGAAGATTATTGACCAAAAAGAGTCTCGATTCGGCGTATGTAGGTCGCAATAAGCCAATAAACGGTCATTTTAACTATGGCTATGGGTGGAGGATATTCGATGGCGAAAAGATGGACAAAGTAGTTTACCACACAGGTTGGTGGCATGGTTTCCGCCATATTTATGTGCGAGATTTAGACAAGAATATTGTAATCATATTTTTAGGCAATCTTACTAATGGAAGTTTGATGCATCTTGACGAGCTGTACAAGCATTTCAATATGCCTGTTATCCGTAAAGGGGCTTACCATGGCAATGGAAGTTTGCCGGGAAGCGACGAAGATTAAATTTATGGCAAAAACAAAATGGATTATTGGACCGGGTACATTAACCATCTATCCTAAAAGAAATTTAAGGATAGTTGGCGTTATTTTTTTTGTTCTGATTGGGGCCTTTATTTTCTTTTTATCGAGATCGGTACAGGGCTATTCGGCTGGCCTTACTTTTGGATATTATAGCTTCCTATTATTAATTCCCTTACTGCTGATTTTAATGGCCGAAACAAAGGTTGTTTTTGATGGGAACAGCAGGATTTTATATAAAAGAATTGCGTTTTTGCCAACGGGATCAATTCCTTTTGATGATATCGCTTCAGTAGAACCATACGAAATACTCGGAAGCGGTTTCAATTATAAACTGTTTAAAAAAAGTAACAGACATGGCAGAGGCTTACTCGTTTCTTCCGGATATAGCAAAGCCACCGATGTCAATCTGATCGCTTTTCAACAGGAGGTACTGCCAAAAATTGATGAACTTGTTTTCGCCAACGCACCTGTAATTCCCAAACAGACCATTTACGACTTTCGGTTTTTTAGAGAAGAAGGAGGCATTTACCTGTTGCGGGATAATAAGATAGGAAGTTTTATTGTCGGATTAATTTTGATCGGTGCTACCGTTGCGATATTGTTTAGTCCAGATTTTTTGGCAAACGAAGGATCTATCCAAAAAATACTCCTCACCTATTTTCCAGCGGCGATCGGCTTAGCACTTCTTTTTGCAGCAACTTCGAACATCCGTTTTGATAAAAGCCAAAGAAAAATTATCCATTCTACTTTTGCAGGCCGTTTTAAGAAAGAATATCCTTTTGATGACCTGATCCGTTTTCAGGTCATCCGCAAAACAACCAATCTTATTTATTCAGGTACTGAAGTTAGGGCAGAAATTTTACTGCCAGCCAAAAACAAAACCACCACCTTAAACCTTAAACACTTTACAGGTACTAAAAGAATTGAGCGGTTTCTTGATGAAGCCAATACGATTTTAGGCAGAATCTAGTTTATTATAAAAAATTACAACGTTATGTTCGATAAATTATTTGCGGCTCAGCAAAAGGCCGAGGAAATTAAAAAACGCCTGGATACGATTTCGGTATTTGGCGAAGTTGAAAATGGTGCAATAAAAATCACTGCTACAGCAAATAAGGCCATCACCGGAATTTCCATTGATGAGGCGTTTTTGAAAAATGCCGATAAGGAAGAATTAGAAGAACTTTTATTAACCGCTATTAATAAAGCTATGGCAAGTGCCGAACAAGTTAGTGCCGCCGAAATGCAGGCATCAGCACAGGATATGCTTGGAGGCTTAGGCGGTATGTTTGGGCAATAAAACCATTAGTTAACTTAACTGTTTATTCTAAGAAGAATCGATCTTGCTACTTGAGCTCAAATCTTGATACTATTATTATGAAATACACTTATTACGGCCAGTCTTGCTTCCTGTTAGAAGCAGCCGGGAAAAAACTACTGTTCGATCCGTTTATATCACACAATCCGTTAGCTAAAAATATAGATATTAAAGCCATTGAGGCTGATTATATACTGGTTAGCCATGGGCATGGCGATCATGTTGCCGATCTGGTAGCACTAGCAAAGCAAACCCAGGCCACCGTTATCGCCATGCCGGAGGTGGTAGATTGGGCAAGCAAACAAGGTGTAGAAAAAGTACATGGAATGAATTTTGGCAAATTTACTTTCGATTGGGGAACTGTACGTATGGTACCTGCAACACACTCATCTGGTTTACCAGATGGAAGTTATGGAGGGAACCCTGCAGGCTTCGTACTTGAAGTAGACGGCAAACAGATTTACTTTGCAGGCGATACAGGTTTAACCATCGAGATGAAAGTTTTAGCTGATATTTACAACCTGGATTATGCCATCCTGCCAATCGGTGGAAATTACACCATGGATGTGGATGATGCATTAGTTGCAACGAAATATTTCGACTGTGATAATGTAATTGGCGTACACTACAATACTTTTCCGGTAATCGAAATTGATACCCAGGCTGCGTTAGATAAATTTAAACGCGAAAACAAAACTTTATTGCTGCCAGAAATTGGTGAGACGATAAACTTATAGGCTCGTGCGGATTACAAATCCGCCCGCAATACCGTCATTTCGACTGAAGTGCAACGAAATGGAGGAATCTGTCTCGAGGTAGATCTCTCCGCTACACTGCGTTCCGGTCGAGATGACGATTTTTTTTTTGCAAAGTGCACGCTTAAGGAGTAATCCATGTAACATAGAAACAAAAAAGGCCTCCGATTTTCATTGGAGACCCTTCAAATTATAAACCTGAACCTAATTCTTTTTAGCAGCAGCAGCTTTGTTTGCTTTGTAACGCATATCTGCTGTTCCGTCTTTTTTAGTTGGACCAGCAACTTTAGTTACTGCTTTTGCTTTATTTTCTTTAAAACGCATATCTGGCGTACCATCTGCTTTTACTTTAGTAGTTGTTTTAGTTTCTACTTTTTTAGCCTCCTGTTTTACGCCTGCTTTTACTGGCGCAGTTGTAGTTTTTACTTCTTTTTTAACAACTGTTTTAGCTTTAGCTGGGGCTGTTGTTGCTGGTGTTTGAGCAAATGCTGTTGTTAAACCAAATGCTGCGATTGCGATTAAACTCAATAATTTTTTCATGTTCTTTAGATTTGTTTTTTTAATTACCATGAAGCTTCTTTGTTTCATTCAGAGGTTTCATAATCCTTAATTTTTGTTTACTCGTTATTTGTTGGTATAAAATTGATTAATTGATATGAAGTTTTAATGAAGATAACGAATATTTTTATTTTTTTAATGTGCAGCCAGCCAATTATCGCCTTCACCAATTTCTACTACAATGGGTACAGTGAGTTTAATGGCATTAGCCATTTTATCTTGAATAATTGCTTTCATCGCTTCCTTTTCGGTTCTCAACACATCAAACACCAACTCATCATGCACCTGCATGGTCATGGTTGACTGCATACCCTGCACTTTCATTTCTTTATGGATATTGATCATCGCAATTTTGATCATATCTGCAGCAGAGCCTTGAATGGGCGCGTTAATGGCATTTCGTTCTGCAAAGCCTCTTACAGTTTGGTTGGCAGAGTTAATATCTCTTAAATAACGTCTTCTGCCCATTATCGTTTCTACAAATCCGTTCTCGCGTGCGAAGTTCATGGTATCGCTCATATAACGTTTAATACCCGGATATTGCATAAAATATTGTTCAATAATTTCAGCAGCTTCCTTGCGTGGAATACCTAAATTTTGCGATAAACCAAAAGCAGACTGACCATAAATAATTCCGAAGTTAACGGCTTTAGCATTTCTGCGTTGCGTTCCGTCTACCTCTTCGATGCTTACACCATATACTTTAGCTGCTGTTGCCGTATGGATATCGATTCCTTTGTTAAAAGCATCGAGCATATTCTCTTCCTTACTTATTTCGGCAATAATGCGCAATTCTATCTGCGAATAATCGGCCGATAACAAAATGTGATTTTCATCCCTTGCAATAAAGGCTTTACGTACCTCTCTGCCACGCTCGGTACGGATCGGGATATTCTGTAAATTTGGGTTGTTGGAACTTAACCTTCCAGTTGCCGCAACGGCCTGATTGTAGGATGTATGCACTCTACCTGTTTTAGGATTAACCATCAAAGGCAATGCATCAACATAGGTTGATTTAAGTTTCTGTAACTGGCGGAAGTCTAAAATATCCTGTACAATATCACTTTTGCTGGCTAAGGCCATTAAAACGTCTTCTCCGGTTTGGTACTGACCGGTTTTCGTTTTTTTTGCTTTTGGATCTAACTGAAGTTTATCAAATAAAACCTCTCCCAATTGCTTTGGCGAGGCAAGGTTAAATTTAACTCCAGCTTTATCGTAAACATTCTGTTCAAACTTGATAATTTCAGTTTCGAGCTCTTTAGAATAAGCTTTTAAGGTTTCCATATCAATACGAACACCTTCTTTTTCTATATCTGCCAAAACATAAACCAGAGGGTTCTCAATCTCTTCGGCTAGTTTGGCTGCATTTAGTTCTTTTAATTTCGGTTCAAAGATGTGCGCCAGCTGTAATGTCACATCGGCATCTTCGGCCGCATAATCAACCACATCAATTACTGGCACATCACGCATGGTGCCTTGGTTTTTGCCTTTTGCACCGATCAATTTGGTAATAGAGATCGGTGAATAACCCAGGTAGTTTTCTGATAAAACATCCATACCATGGCGGGTATCAGGGTCGATTAAATAGTGCGCAAGCATGGTATCAAAAAGTTTGCCCTTCACCTGAACACCATACCATTTCAACACTAAAATATCGTATTTGGTATTCTGACCAATTTTTTCAATTTCTTCATTTTCCAATACGACTCTAAATTCGTCAACGATAACCTGAGCCGCTTCTCTCTCTGCCGGAACCGGAATATAATAACCGGTGCCTGGTTTTATGGAGAATGATAAACCAACTAAATCGGCCATGTTTGCATCGGTACCTGTGGTTTCTGTATCAAATGAGATGCGTTTTTCGGCCAACAATAATTTGATCAGATCTGCACGTTGCTCAGCAGTATCAACCAACTGATAATCGTGCTCTGTATTTTCGATGGTTTTAGCCGGAAGCTTTTCTGCTGGTTCTTCTTCGAGCGTATTGGTATATTGAATGGCCTCGCCTGCCTGGTTTCCGAATAAATCGGTCTGGGTACCTTCCTGAAAACGCGCTGTAGTAACCGAAAATTCATCGCCAAACACCCTACGGCCCAAAGTCCTGAATTCTAATTCGGTAAATAGAGGTTCTAATAAATCGCGGCTTGGATCGCAGAGTTCCAAACTAGCCTCATCCAGTTCAACAGGAACATCTAACAGAATTGTTGCTAGTTTTTTTGAGATTAAACCTTGTTCTGCAAAGTTTTCTACGTTTTCACGCTGTTTGCCTTTTAGTTCGTGGGAGTTTGCAATAATATTCTCCATGGAACCGTATTGTTTGATCAAAGCTTTTGCCGTTTTCTCGCCTATTCCCGGGATACCTGGTATATTATCTACCGCATCGCCCCATAATCCTAAAATATCGATTACCTGCAATACATTTTCGATCTCCCATTTTGCCAATACTTCCTTTACGCCCAATATTTCCATATCGTTACCCATACGGGAAGGTTTGTAAATAAAAATATTTTCGGAAACCAATTGCGCAAAATCCTTATCTGGGGTCATGCAATAAACCTGATAGCCTTTTTGTTCGGCTTTTTTAGCCAGTGTACCAATAATATCATCGGCCTCATAACCATCAGAGGTGATCACGGGAATATTAAACCCCGTAATTAATTTAATTACATATGGCATTGCCGCAGCCAGATCTTCGGGCATAGCCTGGCGGTGCGCTTTATACGCCTCGAAAGAAGTATGTCTTTCAGTCGGCGCCTCGGTATCAAAAACAACTGCAATGTGTGTTGGTTTTTCTTTCTTCAAAACATCTAACAAAGTATTGGTAAAGCCCATTACTGCCGATGTATTAATGCCTGTTGAGGTGAAACGAGGGTTTTTACTTAATGCAAAATGCGCCCTGTACATCAGCGCCATACCATCTAGGAGAAAGAGTTTTTTATTCATGTGATTACACCGGTTTAAGATTACACCGACAAATGGATTTATCGGATGATAAAAGTAACCAAAGTTAAAGGTTTAGAAAAGAGTAAACCCCAATTTAAGAGAAAAAGAATGTTAATAATACCAGAGTAAAATTAAAGAAGCCATGTAATAAAATTGAATATATCAAACCGTATTTAATTCTCAGATAGCCCAATGATAAACCCATAAACGCTTGCGAGATTACAAACAAGATAAAAGCTGGATCGTTTAATGTTAAACCTTTAATATTGCCTAAGTGTATTAAACCAAATATAATAGCAGAATAATAAAAGAGATAACCAAATGATCTCTGTTGAAAAATCAGCCTCTTACGTATATCCATCCGTTTAAAATATCCTTGAACAATTAATGCGACGAGAAGAAAAAAGATATAAACAGGCCACGTGAGGAAACTGCTCCTTATAAAGTAATTTGATATCAGGCCCAAGGTAAGACACACAAAGTATATTGGTATATATTTCTTTCTCAGGTGCCACCTAAATAAAAACTCTTCTAATACTGGAGCGAAAATACATACCAAAAGTAAGGTCACTGTTAACCCATATTTTTTCAGGATATCGATCTCTTGAACATATTCTTTAATAATTTTCAAATGCACTAAAATACAGTAGGTAGTTAATACTAAACCTGCAAATAATAGATCAAGTATGAGCAGCCATAACATATCTCTCCAAAGAGATTTATTATCTTTACTGAGTTTTAAAGGTTTTGGCTTTTTTAAGAATTGCCAAAATGCAGAGAGCGTTTGTATCATTCGTATATTGAATATTATTTTTGAATAACTTACTTTATATCCCGAGATTACTAACATATGAAGATTTTTAGCTTTTTTATTTTATTTTTTTCAATAATTATTACCGCTCAAGCCCAGGATTTTATTGTTAAAAACAATGATGATGTCATCCGTGGAACGATAAAGGGAACCGATTATTTTTCGGTTTTTATTAGTGCCAATGATGAAGCTGATGTGATTTTGCCGGCAAAAGATGTTAAGAACTTCTTCTGGAACGGTGATAGCTTTGTAAGCAAGGGTTTTGCAAATGGGCGCAATTTTGAATACCGTTTTGTTAAGGTAATCGAAATGGGAACGGTTAATCTTTATTCTTTTGGCGGAGGTACTTTAGTTCCTGCGGTAAAAGAGAAAAAAGTAAAATTCAGGCCGTCAATTGGTATTGGTACAGGAACCGGCGGTTATGGCGGAATGGGTATGGGTGGAGGCATTAGCATTGGCGGTGGCCGTAATACGGCACCAGAGAGACCGGCAGGTGCGCCGGTTGTTCGTTACTTTATTGAAAAACCAGGTGCCGGGCCTTTACAGGAAGTGCCGATGAAAGCAATAACTGAGGACACAAAAAAGATTGATGTTAAAAATATTTTATTGCAAAAGATAGGCGACCAACCTGCTTTAAAAGCTAAAGTTGAAGCTGGAACAGATTTTAACAGTAGGGATGTAATTGAATGGGTTAAGGAATATAACGCGACAAAGAAATAGAATCAGGATTAACTGATTTCAGGATTGCAAGATCGTTTAACTCATATCTTCGCGCTTTAGCTTTACATAAGTGGCTAAACTGATAAATTTATCGTTTTTAATTTCACAGTTCTCCATTGTTTTCTGATAATCAAAATCAAGTTTTTGCAGCACCTTTTTGCTGTTTTCATTTTGAGTTTCAACTATAGCCTCGATTTTTCTTAAGCCTAATTTCTCAAAGGCATAATTGCAAATGGGATTTGCTACTTCTTTGATGATGCCTTTTCCCCAATATTCGGGCAATAGCCAAAAACCTATTTCGGCCTTTTGATCCGTTTTACTTAAATCATTAAATCCTATGGCACCTAAGAGACCAAGGTTTTCTTTATCACAGATTGCCCACCAGATACCCGTTTCATTTTTTTGAAGGTCATTGAACCAGATCAATTGCTCATTGGTTTCCTCCAGGCTTGCATAGCGCACACCATAATAGCGAATCACATCAGGATGGGATAATCCTTCAAAAACAAATGCCAGATCGTCAGAACAAAATTGCCTCAATAAAAATCTATCCGTGTGTATTGTAGCTTCAGCAAACATTACCTTGCGCAGCAGTTTAACAAATGATCGTTAACCATGCCGGTTGCCTGCATATGTGCGTAACAGATGGTGGTGCCAAAAAATTTGAAACCACGTTTTTTCATGTCTTTACTGATCTGATCGGAAAGTTCGGTTCTTGGCGGAACATCACTCATTTTTTCGATTTGATTTTGGATTGGTTTGCCACCTGGAACAAAACCCCACATGTATTTAGAAAAGCTTCCAAATTCTTTCTGAATTTCGATGAACAGTTTGGCATTGGTAATGGCACCGTTAACTTTTAAACGATTGCGGATAATACCTTCATCGTTCATCAGCCGTTCTACATCTTTTTCAGTAAAAGCAGCTACTTTGTTAACCTCAAAATCGGCAAAGGCTTTCCGGTAGTTTTCCCGCCTTTTGAGAATAGTAATCCAGCTTAAACCAGCCTGAGCACCTTCGAGAATCAGGAATTCGAATAAAATTTTATCATCATAAACAGGCTTTCCCCATTCTTCATCGTGGTATTTGATGTAAAGTGGGTCATTTCCGGCCCAGCTGCAACGGGTTATTGAGTCCTTAGTCTTGAGTCCAGAGTCTTGAGTCATATTATGCAAATTTTGCTGGATTGTTAATCATGAAGTTTAATAATTTGCTTACTTCTTCACATTGACTATCTAGATGATTGAATTTTTCTTGAGAGATATAGTTACATGCAAGCGCTACATCTAACCAAACTTGCGTTTCACCATTTTCCATATCTGCATCTGATAGTTTACTGATAAAATGATTTGGATACCTTCTTTTTTTATAAGCTTCACCTATACTACTACATACAGACCTTGAAGATCTGCGAATTTGGTCAACCAAACTATATTGCTCAGATTTAGGAAATTCTTTTGTTAACATAAAGATATCCATCAACAGAGAAAATCCTTTTTTTATAAGCCATTAGTTCTCTAAACTTCCCCATAGTTTTTTTAAACTAATATAACAATTTGAGGACAGACTAAAGACTTTAGACTGGGGACTTAGGACTAAGCATTCAGCTCATCCCAGTACTCCACAGCTCTCCTGTAGTGCGGAATTACAATACTCCCACCTACAAGATTGGCGATCATGAAAATTTCGTTCATCTCATCATGGTTTACACCAGCATCAAAACATTTGCCCAAATGGTATTTAATGCAATCATCACAACGCAAAACCATCGAGGCTACCAGGCCTAACATCTCTTTCGTTTTAACATCTAAAGCTCCATCGGCATAGGAGGTTGTATCTAGCGCAAAAAAACGTTTAATATTTGTATTTGCGGTCTCCATAATTCTATCGTTCATTTTTTCACGATAGCCATTAAATTCTTCTACAAGCTTTCCCATATTTTAAAATCTTTTTTAACTGTTATTTGTTAGGGATATAAACATTTGATTATGAAAATGATATCTCCAAAATTTCATGCCGTTTTAGATTACCTGTTGGTAATGCTTTTACTGGCTTCACCTGATATTTTTGGTCTTTCTAAAACCGCTTCAACACTGGCTTACACATTGGGCATCATTCATTTTTTATTAACGATAACCACTAATTTCAGCGGGGGTATTTTTAAGATCATTAACCTTAAACTTCATGGCCTTATCGAATTTTTTGTTAGTATTATCCTTGTCATCTTAGCCTTTACGCTTTTTAAAGGAAATTTAACCGACGAAATTTTCTATGCCTGCTTAGGTTTATTGATTCTGATTATTTTTACCCTTACCGATTATAAACGAAGTTTACCCGTTATACTGTAATTTCTTCGAGTGGATTCCAGAATACTTTTTTAAAGTTTACCACCTTATCGTTCTTTACTTCGACGCCTTCGTTCCTCAACAGCTCCTCCATCAGTTCGGGCGGTTTGAAATGAAACTTTCCGGTTAACAGGCCACTACTGTTTACCACTCTATGGGCAGGCACACTAGGCTGGGCTGTTCCGGCATAAAGCATGGCATGCCCCACCATTCTAGATGATTTTGCTGTACCTAAACTTTTCGCGATAGCCCCATAAGAGGTAACCCTTCCTTTCGGAATTAAGCGGGCAATCTCATAAACCTGTTCGTAAAAGTTGGTATCCATTATTCAAAAGAAAATTGAATATAATTAATATTTTTATCGTGTAACAAGTATTTTTTCTCGTAATAGGTTTTGATCGACAATACTTCATCAACCAGTTCAGAAGTATACAGATGATCGGTATTTTTATGTACAGGCAATCCTAATTCTGCCACCTTTTCGCAAGTATAAGCATACAGTTGATCGTTATCCGTTTTCAGATTAACATTGCCTCCTGGTTTTAAAACAAGTTTATAACGGTTCAGGAATGCGGGGAAAGTCAAACGTTTTTTCTCACGGCTATCCTGTGGTTGCGGATCGGGGAAAGTGATCCAGATCTCATCAATTTCTCCCTCGTTGAAGTACTCCAATAAATTTTCAATTTGGATTCTTAAAAAAGCAACGTTGTTAATTCCATCTTCAATAGCTGTTTTTGCACCTCTCCATATGCGGTTACCTTTATAATCAACACCTATAAAGTTTTTTTCAGGAAATAACCTGGCTAAGTTTACCGAATATTCGCCTTTTCCACATGCCAGTTCGAGTACAATGGGATTCGCATTTTTAAAATGTGCTGAAGCCCAGTTTCCCTTTAAAGCTTTTCCTTGTTCTAATTGATATACGTTTGCAAATGTTTCGATTTCTGCAAAACGCCTAAGTTTATCTTTACCCAAAAGTTTTTTTTCTGCAAAAATACAATTAAATCAATAATCGAAGTTTCTTTTGCCAGAAAGATTAATGTCATTCTTATTTAGGAATCGTATTTTTGTAACTTATAAAAAATACCGTGGAAAAAAACGCTAAAATATATGTTGCAGGCCATCGTGGTATGGTAGGTTCGGCCATTTACCGCAAACTGCAAAAAGAGGGTTACGAGAATATTATAACCAAAACTTCAAGCGAGTTAGATTTACGAAACCAACAAGCCGTTACAGATTTTTTTGCAGCAGAAAAACCAGATTATGTATTTCTTGCCGCAGCAAAAGTGGGTGGCATTGTAGCCAACAATACATACAGGGCCGATTTTCTCTACGAAAATTTAGCCATACAAAATAACGTGATACACAATGCTTATGTAAATGGCGTTAAAAAATTAATGTTTTTAGGCTCGAGCTGTATTTACCCTAAAATGGCCCCACAACCTTTAAAGGAAGATTACCTTTTAACCGGAACATTAGAGCACACCAACGAGCCTTATGCCATTGCAAAAATTGCAGGGATCAAAATGTGCGATGCCTACCGCGATCAGTATGGCTGTAATTTCATTTCGGTTATGCCAACTAATTTATATGGCTTTAATGACAATTATCACCCTCAAAATTCGCATGTTTTACCCGCTTTGATCCGTAAGGTACACGAAGCAAAAGCGAACAACGAAAAGGAGATTGTGGTTTGGGGATCAGGATCGCCTATGCGCGAATTTTTGTTTGCAGATGATCTGGCTGATGCCTGCTATTTCCTGATGCAAAACTATAACGAACCACATCTGATTAATGTGGGTACGGGACACGATTTAACCATTAAAGATTTAGCTTTATTAATCAAAGACGTATTGGGCTTTGAAGGCGAATTGGTATTTGATGCCAGCAAACCTGATGGAACACCGCGTAAATTAATGGATGTAAGCAAACTTCATAATTTAGGCTGGAAACATCAAATCGAACTTAAAGAAGGTATTGCCCTGGCTTATCAGGATTTCGAAAGCAGATATTAAAATAATGAGAGAAGGTTTGAATGACAGAATGCCTTAATCCACTTTCATTCAATCACTCACTAATTCTCTCATTCGTTAACTTTATATAGTTAGAATTTATATATTTGTTTTGATAAATAAATTTTAACTATATGACTTTAGTTCAGCTGGAATATATTGTTGCTGTAGATACTTACAGAAGTTTTGTTACCGCTGCAGATAAATGTTTTGTAACGCAACCTACTTTAAGTATGCAGGTGCAAAAACTGGAGGAATTGATCAGCGTTAAAATTTTCGACAGGAGCAAACAACCGGTAAGCCCGACTGAAATTGGCGCCCAGATTATTGCCCAGGCCAGGATTATTTTACAGGAAAGCGGAAAAATAAAAGAACTGATCAGCAGTCAGCAGCAGGATGTTTTAGGCGAATTAAGAATAGGCGTAATTCCAACTGTTGCACCATATCTGCTCCCAGAAGTAATATCTGCCATGCTGGACAAATATCCTGAATTAAAACTTTTAATCTGGGAATATACCACCGAAGATATTATTCACCACCTCAAAACAGGTGTACTGGATTGTGGTATCTTAGCCACGCCACTTACCGATCCGAACATTACCGAAATCCCATTATATTACGAAAACTTTGTAAGCTATATCAGCAAAAACAGCAAGCTTTATAAAAAGAAGGCCGTTGATGCCGAAGATCTGAACGATGAAAACATCTGGCTATTGAATGAAGGTCATTGTATGCGCAATCAGGTATTGAACATCTGCCGCTCTACAAAAAACAACAGGCTACAGGGACTGGAATATAATACAGGCAGTGTAGAAACCCTGGTTAGGATGGTTGATTTAAACGGCGGCGCAACATTATTGCCCGAGCTGGCCATAACAGAATTAAATGCAAAGCAGACCAATAAGATCAGACATTTTAAATCGCCTGAGCCTGTGCGGGAGATCAGCCTGGTAACCCATAAAAACTTTATTAAAAAACGGATGCTTAATGCTTTGAAAGATGAGATATTAGAGATTATCCCAAAAACCATGAAGCAAAAAAAGAAAAAAGATATTATTGGGATTTAGTTCTTCTTGCGAAGTTTAAAAGGGCCAAGCGATGGAAAAACTTCGAAAGCTTTTAATATGATCGTCATTGCGAGAAGGCTTTTTCAGCCGACAAAGCAATCTTACAACGATCGCTAGTAGCATGTGTGCATTAAAGATTATTCATTTTTGCAGTTGCTTTTAAAGGCATTCATGAGCTCACTCCGTTCGGTTAGCTTCCTACCTCAGCAATGACGACTTTACTGCCGTGTTTTGATAATACTTAGTAAGTGCTAAATCAATAAAAGAGGCTTTTAAGCTTCGTGAATTAGCTCACGGCCTCTATCTACATGATCAGCCAGTTTGTAGCCTGATGCAGCAGGATTTTTATCTTCTAAAAAGATCAAAATAATTAACGAAATAATGGGGATTAAAAAGGAAATGAAAAACCAGAACCAAAAATTCCGGCCTGTTCGCTTTGCCAAAAAACCTGCAAGTAATTGCGGCGACAATAGAAGTCCGAGTACAATAGTGCCTACGATTATCTCTGGCATTTGTTATTGAATTAATCGATTACAAAGGCGCTAGCTTGCTTAAAGATTTTGTTTTTGTGCTGGAGGTGCAGATAACAATCCTTTAATATCGCTTTCCACTTCTTCCTCTTCGCCTTTTTTCTTTTTCTTGTTTTTAGCTTTTAAACCTTTACCACTTAAACGTTCCTCAATGATTTTATCATATTCGGTTTGTTGTTCCGGCCTTAAAACATTGCGGATATTTTTTGAGGTTTCGTTCTGCAGTTTATAGAATTTATCTACATCTTCTTCGCGCGAGTTGCCTGCCTGTTGTCTTTTAATTAAATCAGCCTGCTCTTTTGCCTGGTTATAGGTAAAGCTGTAGATTACGCTTTTTTGCGTGCCATTTAGTTTTAACCGTTTATCCAGATCCTCCACATTCTTCTGTGCAATTTCCCCTGGAGTAGGTACTTTATTCTGTTGTGCACGCACCAATCCATTTACACCAACAATAATTAAAAATAAAATTACAAGCCTTTTCATTTCGAACATTTTATATCTGCGAAGTTACTTAATTATCTTAAAACAAGAAAGTCCCGATTTGCATCAGGACTTTCTTGAATTTTATTGAATGTTTAGCTTACAAAGCTTTTTTGTAAAGTTCAGCAACTGCATCCCAATTAATTACATTCCAAATTGCCGCTAAGTAATCAGGGCGTTTGTTTTGGTATTTTAAGTAATATGCGTGCTCCCAAACATCGATACCTAAAATTGGTGTTCCTTTTACTTCAGCAACATCCATTAAGGGGTTATCTTGGTTTGGCGTAGAAGAAACCTGAAGTTTTTTATCAGCACCAACTGATAACCAAGCCCAGCCAGAACCAAAACGGGTAGCACCAGCTTCTTGTAATTTAGTTTTAAGATCAGCAAACGATCCAAAAGTTTCGTTAATTGCTTTAGCTAGATCGCCTGTTGGCTCACCACCTTTATTTGGGCCTAAAATATTCCAGAATAAAGAGTGGTTATAGTGGCCACCACCGTTGTTTCTAACAGCAGCTGGGAATTTTGAAATGTGTTTTACAATTTCCTCGATGCTCGAAGTCGCCTCTGGCTTACCTTCTAACGCTTTATTTAGGTTGGTAACGTAAGCTTGATGGTGTTTATCATGGTGAATTTCCATGGTAGTTTTATCAATATGCGGTTCTAATGCATCGGTTGCGTAATGTAACGCAGGTAATTCAAAAGCCATAATGTTTTATGTTTAAAGATTTAAAAATGTTTCTTGTAGCAAATATAACATTAGAACGTTAAGATTTGTTCATGTTATTATCATCAAATCGTTTTCTGTTCAGTTGTTGTAAAGTTGGGAGTTCAAAAGTTGTAAGGCTCAGGGCGATAGCTAAACAGTTTTAATGAAAAAATTTACTATTTAGTCAGTAGTTAATGGTCGATAGTAAAATAGTCCGCTTGTCAGTGAACTATGAGCCATTAACTCACCTTTTCTTCGCAAAGAAATTTCTCATAAGCGCCGCACATTCTTCTGCCATTATCCCTCCTTTTAACACCGTTTTTGGATGCAGCAAATTCGCGTTTTTGGAGATAAAGCCCCTTTTTTCCTCTCTGGCACCATACACAATGCGGCCAATCTGTGTCCAATAGCTTGCACCGGCACACATTACACAAGGCTCGATGGTTACATATAAGGTGCAATCCCTTAAATATTTTCCGCCTATCGTTTGCGCTGCGGAGGTAAACGCCTGCATTTCTGCATGCGCAGTAACATCATTAAAGCGTTCGGTTAAATTGTAGCCACGGCCAATAATTCTGTTTTTACTAACCACTATTGCGCCGATTGGAATTTCATCTTCAGCCAAAGCTTTTTTTGCTTCTTCCAGGGCCAATTTCATGTAATGGATGTCTTCTTCCTCTGGGGCGGTATTTTCGAAATTGTAAAAACTCATGTGGCAAATATAGGGTAACACTTCCGAAGTTTTACTAGCCCTTTGCTCTTGGAAACTTCGGAAGTCTAGTCGAGGTTTTGGAGCGCAATTTCAGCACTTATCGGCTGCTTCAGTCCTGCTTTCTGTTCCAAGTACGCACTCGTTCCTCGTTTGCGCGCTTTCCACTTCAATCAGGGCTACTAAAAAAAGCCTGCGTTCAATAAGAAAACCGCAATGGGTAAATGTATTGTCTATTTCCCGCAGATCGGCGCTGATTAATCTCGCAGATTAAAAAGATTTTCATGTTATTATATCTACATAAATCTACGTTTTAATCTTTTTAAATCTGCCGGAAAGAGTCTCCGTTAAACTTCAGAAGTCGGCTAAATCAACTTACTTCCGTTAGGAACTTTACTTTGTACGGCAGTCAATACAATATCACCGTTTTCATCGGCAAAACCGGTTACCAAAAATTCGGACATAAATTTGCCAATCTGTTTTTTAGGGAAGTTGATCACCCCTACAATCTGTTTTCCAGGTAATTCGTCCAAAGAATAATGTTTGGTAATCTGCGCACTGCTCATTTTAATGCCGAATTCGCCAAAGTCTACCCTTACCTTGTAAGCAGGCCGCCGGGCTTCAGGAAATTCGAAAGCCTCCAATATGGTGCCTACCCTCAATTCTACCTTTTCGAAATCATTCCAGGTTATCTCTTCCATAGTTCAATTTTAAATGTAAGGGCAAAAATATAAATTATTAAAATATTTCTACTGTAGTTTTAATAGGCATAAACATCAATTCAACCGATTGCATTAAATGGAATAGATTTTACAAAAAATTTGCGTTTTATCTTTTAAGCACTATCTTTATGCAACCGTTTGCATAACCAAATATTAAAATAACTTAAAACCATGTATTTATTAGGGATTGATTTAGGAACCTCATCTATAAAAGTTGCCGTTGTTGATGTAGCTACACAAAGGAATGTAGCAACGGCTCAGTATCCGGAAGAGGAAACGGCTATCAAATCTTTGCAATCGGGCTGGGCAGAGCAATCGCCTGATGATTGGTGGCAAAATGTTCAACAGGCCATCCTTAAATTAAATGCCACTGGCTTATTTGATCCCAAAGAGATTAAAGCCATTGGTATTGCGTACCAAATGCATGGTCTGGTTGTAGTAGATAAAGACCAAAACGTACTGCGCGATAGTATTATTTGGTGCGATAGCAGGGCCGTAGAGCTAGGCAATAGTGCTTTTGAGGCCATTGGAGAGGAGAAATCGTTAAAACACCTGTTAAATTCTCCGGGAAACTTTACAGCCTCAAAGCTAGCCTGGGTAAAAGCAAATGAGCCCGAAATCTATAACCGCATCGATAAAATAATGCTGCCAGGCGATTTCATCGCAATGAAATTAACAGGAGAAATTACAACAAGTATTTCTGCATTATCTGAAGGCATTTTCTGGGATTTTGAAAATCATGAAATTTCCAAAGATGTAATGGATTATTACGGCATCGCAAGCAACCTTATTCCGCAGGTGAAAACTTTATTTTCCGAACACGGTTATTTAAAAACCGATATTGCAGGGTCTCTGGGCCTATCAGCCGGCATCCCGGTAGCTTATAAATCCGGCGATCAGCCCAACAATGCACTTTCTTTAAATGTATTAAAGCCTGGAGAAGTTGCTGCAACAGCCGGAACATCAGGTGTGATTTACGGGGTAAGCAACAATCTTACCTACGATAAACAGTCGAGGGTGAATACCTTTGCCCATGTAACCTATTCGGAGGAGAAAAAACACACCGGCGTTTTACTTTGTATCAATGGCACCGGCAGCATGTACCGTTGGGCAAAATATAATTTCGCACCACAGTCTACCTATGCCGAACTGAATAACCTGGCATTAAAAGCACCAATAGGGAGCAACGGCTTAAAAGTACTTCCCTTTGGAAATGGTGCCGAGCGGATGTTAAACAACAAATATACAGGAGCTCAGTTATTGGGTATCGACTTAAATCTTCACAACCGATCAGATATTTTTAGGGCAGTACAAGAAGGGATTGCCTTTTCTTTCCGCTATGGACTGGATATTATGAGAGAAAACGGCATGAAACCTAAAGTAATCCGCGCTGGCAGGGCCAACCTCTTTTTAAGTGAGGTATTTGCACAAACTTTTGTTGACGTTACGGGCATTCCGGTAGAACTTTACGAAAACGACGGAAGTGTAGGCGCAGCCTTAGGCGCCGGTATAGGTGCCAGGATTTTTAAAAACGCAGAAGAAGCTTTTAACAACCACGAAGTAATTAAAACTTTAAGCCCGCAACATTCGGCAGTGTACGAACCCATTTATCAGGATTGGAAAAAAATATTAGAGAAACAATTAGCAATTGATTAATGGTTGATTGTGCATAGCGGGATCGACTATGAACTATTGACCAGCAGACCACCAACCAAAAAACAAAAAAACATGACAAAAGTAGTAACAGGAGCAAAGGAATTTTTTAAGGGCATTGAGCAGATCAAGTTTGAAGGCCTGCAAAGCGACAATCCATTAGCATTTAGATGGTACGATGCCAACAAAGTAGTAGCAGGCAAAACCATGAACGAGCATTTTAAATTTGCCTGCGCGTATTGGCATTCGTTTAACGGCAATGGTGCAGATCCGTTTGGTGGCGCAACGCATATTTTCCCTTGGGATGAGAAAAAAGATGCAGTAGAAAGGGCAAAAGATAAAATGGACGCAGCCTTTGAATTTATCACTAAAATGCAAATCCCTTATTATTGCTTCCACGATGTGGATGTGGTAGATTATAGCGACGATATTGCCGAAAACGAGCGCAGATTACAGGCCCTTGTTGAATATGCCAGGCAAAAACAAGCAGATAGTGGTGTAAAATTACTTTGGGGAACAGCGAATTTGTTCAGCCATAAGCGCTACATGAATGGCGCATCTACCAATCCCGATTTCCATGTACTGGCACACGGAGCTGCACAGGTAAAAGCAGCTTTAGATGCTACTATTGCACTTGGCGGCGAAAATTATGTGTTCTGGGGAGGAAGAGAAGGTTATATGAGTTTATTGAACACCAATATGAAACGTGAGCAGGAACACCTGGCAAAATTCTTACATACCGCTAAAGATTATGCACGCAAACAGGGCTTCAAAGGAACATTCTTCATTGAACCAAAACCATGCGAACCTTCTAAACATCAATATGATTACGATGCAGCAACAGTGAAAGGCTTTTTACAACAATACGATCTATTGGCCGATTTCAAATTAAACTTAGAAGTTAACCACGCTACCTTGGCCGGCCATACTTTCCAGCACGAATTACAGGTTGCAGTAGATAATGGTTTATTAGGTTCTATCGACGCAAACCGTGGCGATTATCAAAATGGCTGGGATACCGATCAGTTCCCGAACGATATTAACGAGCTAACAGAAACCATGTTAATCATTTTAGAAGGTGGTGGCTTACAAGGTGGAGGTGTGAACTTCGATGCGAAAATCCGCCGTAACTCTACTGATCCCAAAGACCTGTTCTATGCACACATCGGCGGTATGGACATCTTCGCAAGGGCATTGATCACAGCGGATGCCATTCTTCAAAAATCTGATTACAAAAAAATAAGAGCCGACCGCTACGCTTCATTTGATAGCGGAAAGGGTGCCGAATTTGAACAGGGCAAACTAAGTTTAGAAGATCTGAGAAATTACGCTGCAGAAAACGGCGAACCAGAAGTACGCAGCGGAAAGCAAGAATACCTGGAAAACTTAATTAACAGGTATATTTAAGTTAATTTATAATAATGTAATCTCCGTGGTCTGTGTGCTCACAGACCACGGAGATTTGATTTAATTAGAATAGTCTGTGGCAATACCGACCATGGATGAGAACCAGGGCAACCTCCATTAATTTAACCATCTCTGTAGCCTGTGGAAAGTAGAAAAGCTGTTAATTTTTAACAGCGCAAATTAATAAACGTTACTTTAACACTTTTTAATTCAAAAAAAAGCTGAGATTAATTTATGATTTTACTACATTTAGATTTCTAAACCAAATAACCACTATTATATTAATGAAAAACAATTTATTGGACACGAAGGATTACATTGTATTTGCGGTGTACTTCGTTATTGTGGCTGCTTACGGTCTGTACATCTACAATAAGAAAAAATCCGCATCCACAGGCTCAAAAGATTATTTCTTAGCTGAAGGTTCACTTACCTGGTGGGCAATCGGTGCATCCTTAATTGCATCGAATATTTCTGCAGAACAGTTTATCGGCATGAGCGGATCGGGCTTTAAGATGGGGTTGGCAATTGCAACTTACGAGTGGATGGCTGCCCTTACCCTGGTTATTGTTGCTGTTTTCTTTATTCCGGTTTACCTGAAAAACAAGATCGCCACAATGCCGCAGTTTTTACACCAACGCTACAACGGCACCGTTGCCATGATTATGGCTGTGTTCTGGTTATTGTTGTACGTAGTGGTAAACTTAACATCAATTCTTTATTTAGGTGCTTTAGCGGTTAGCAGTATCTCTGGATTCGATTTATCTTTCTGTATGTATGCCATTGCAGCTTTTGCCATCGTAATTACACTGGGCGGAATGAAAGTAATTGGCTATACCGATGTTATTCAGGTATTTTTCTTAATTCTGGGTGGTTTGGCCACAACATACCTGGCATTAAACCTGGTTTCTACCCATTACGGAACTTCAGGCATTTTTGAAGGTTATAGCCTGATGACCTCAAAAGCATCAGAACACTTCCACATGATCTTAAAACCCGATAATGAGAATTACATTGATTTACCGGGATTAAGCGTATTAGTAGGCGGTATGTGGATTGTAAACCTTAACTATTGGGGCTGTAATCAATACATCACGCAACGTGCTTTAGGTGCAGATTTAAAAACTGCCCGTGGGGGTATTTTGTTTGCTGCATTCTTAAAGTTATTAATGCCGATTATTGTAGTATTGCCAGGTATTGCAGCTTATGTACTATATAAAGACGGGGCTTTTCAATCGGAAATGCTGCAGGATGGAGCTGTTAATCCAGACCGTGCCTACCCGGTACTGTTAAACTTATTACCTGCAGGATTAAAAGGTTTATCGTTTGCAGCATTAACTGCAGCGGTTGTAGCCTCACTAGCTGGTAAAGCAAACAGTATTGCAACCATTTTCACGCTGGATATTTACAAGAAAGTGTTAAAAACCGATGCTTCTGAAAAGAACCTCGTTTTTACAGGTAAAATTGCGGTAGTTGTAGCCATGGTATTGGGCGTTATTATTGCACCATATTTAGGTATCGACAAAAAAGGTGGATTCCAATATATCCAGGAGTATACGGGCTTTGTTTCTCCAGGTATATTTGCCATGTTCATTCTGGGTTTCTTCTGGAAAAGAGCAACCTCAAATGCAGCACTTTTTGCAACAATTGGTGGTTTCGGACTATCGTTATTGTTAAAGGTTCTTCCTACCTGGACCGATCTTTCCTGGTTATCGGGAGTAGGCTTCTCGGTTAAAAATGCAACTGGTATTTACGAAATCCCTTTCTTAGATAGAATGGGTATCGTATTTGTATTCTGTATTATCGGTATGGTAATCATCAGCTTGTTCGAAAACAAAAACGGTGTTAATCCAAAAGGACTGGAAATTGATTCGAAAATGTTCAAAACCACCACAGGTTTCGCTGTTGGTTCATTGATTATTATCGGTTTATTGGTAGCCCTTTACAGTATATACTGGTAGAAGATATCTTTTTATTATATTTCTAAAGCTTTTCTGGAAACAGGAAAGCTTTTTTGTTTTTATACGAATTAATCATTTACAACAGGGAATTAAATTTTTCCAAAAAAGCTTATCTAAGCAAATTATAAAGGCGCTATTTTTTGGAAAGCAGATACAGCAGCATTAGGTTATGACAGTCCTGCTCTCCGTTCTTTCTGATGCTAATTTTAGTGCCGATTTATCGGAAAAGGATCAGAACCACTCCGATCAGGTTTAGGTGGCTAAGAAGGTGCAATTATTTGTGGCTGCAGGGCGTAGCGAATTATGCAATGAAACCCAAACCATTAATAGCTGTAGAAAAACGCCCTAATTAGCCCTGATTGAAGTGTAAAGCCCGCATCCCGAATTTTCATCGGGAGAGGACTTGTAATGGAAAGCAGGACTACAGCAACCGATAAGCACTACTATTGCGCTCCAAGAAAAAAATATTTAAATCGCAAGGCTAACCATCGTTACACGATATTTTCCTTTTACAATTGGTTTGGTTCGTGGAGACACGAACCAAGGCCTTTGATCCCGAATCTTCGGGACAGCATGACGACTCCTGTAGGTTTTGAATGAATTACTGCGAACAAGGCCCCTCAGGGATTTCTTTACTGATTTTAAGCACTTTCATCACCACCAAGGTAGAATCGAAATCTGGCGAAACTGTAGCGGTATCAGACTTCGCGAAATAACCTTCTAATTCTACATATACTGGCTCGTATGGCTTTTCAAATCCCAGGTTACTATAAGAGAGCTCTAAGTTTTTTACACTGTCTTTAACCCAATACTCACGTCCATCTTCACATAAGGTAAAAGACTTCATTTCAGGCCCAAAACTATACAAACCTTTAACCGTTTTCAGATTACTTTTTTCTCCCTCGGCTTTATCGTTTCTACAAGCTGTAGCGGCTACGCCAAGGAGCACAACAAATACAATTGCTTGTTTAAATAACTTCATTTTATATAGTTTGATTAATTTGATCTATCTTTTTAACACTTAAATTGGATGACAAAGCAGATGCCAAAAATGAGAAGATGCCTACTGTAACAAAAACTAAAACAAAATCCTTCCATTTTAATCCGATTGGATAAGAACTTACCAGCGTTTTATTTACTTCATCACCCATTTTGATAAAACCATAAGTGTGCTGAAAATAATAAAATATGAGGCCAATAATTAAGCCCAGCACACAGCCAGACATGGTGATCATCATTCCCTCAAATAAAAATATACGTTTGATTAATTTCTTACCCGCACCTAAACTGCTCAGAATGGCTACATCCTTCACTTTATCGATTACTAACATGGTTAACGACCCTATGATATTAAATATAGCAATAATCAGGATAAAAGTAAGAATTATATATACCGCCCATTTTTCGGTATTTAAAATGTGGTAGAGTGATTTATTTTGCTCGGCCTGATTTCTGACTTCATAATCTTTACCCGCTTTTTCGATTACCTCTTTTTGAAAATCGTCTACATCAACACCCCGTTGCAGATTGATCTCTATTGCAGACACATTTTTCTCTTCGCCTAAAAGTTCGCGGGCGAAATTCAATGGCACAATAATACCATTGTCGAAATCTTGTTGTACTTCAAAAACACCACTTACCCGAATGTTCTTTACCACAAAATCGTCGGCAGGGTTTAAGCTATTTGCCGCGATATCTTTCTTTGGCGAATAGATTTCCAATTCTGTAAAGGGATCGACAGTATTTACGGCCAGATAACTCTGCAGGGCAGAACCAATCACCGCATTATCGCCGCTTCTGTTGTGCAGTATAAAATGGCCTTCTTTTATGGTACTATCTAATTTGGTGTTTTTTAAATAGTCTAAACTTACGCCTTTAACCATTCCAACAGCTTGTTTGTTGTTGTACTTTAATAAAGCATTTTCTTGTAGTACCTCGGTAAAAGCGGCAACATTTTTATTTTTTCTGAGCTGATTAAAATAACCTGTATTCGGATCAAAAGTTTTCCCCTTAGCCGGTGTAATGGCAATTTGTGGGGTAATGGTATCGAACATATCCAATACCACTGTTTCTAAACCGTTAAATACCGAGAGGATAATAATCAATGCGGCACTGCCAACCATCACACCTACCATCGATATGCCCGATATCAGGTTAATGGCATTGGTAGATTTTTTGGCAAAAAGATACCTTTTGGCAATATAAAACGATGTATTCACAGCGGCAAAGATAAATAAAAGGTTGAGGGTTTTAAGGTAAAAGGCTTCAGGTTGTAAAGCCTTTAACAATTATGAACCTTTAATCCTGCTAAAAAAATGGGTTATGTTGTTTTTCAAAACCAATGCTTGTGGCTGGTCCATGGCCAGGATAAACTTTGGTTTCATCAGGTAAGACAAAAAGTTTATCGGAAATGTTTTGGATTAATTGCTGATGATTACCTCCAGGCAGATCGGTACGGCCAATACTTCCATAAAAAAGCACATCACCACCTATTAAAATATGATCGGCTGCACTGTAAAAACACAGGTGTGCCGGCGAATGCCCCGGAGCAAAAATTAAGGTCAGTGTAATGTTACCAAAAGAAATTGTTCCTGTTTCGGGCAAAAAGGTATCGGGCAGAGGAGATACATCATAACGGGTAAAACCCATTGATGGTGCATAACCGGGAACTGCATTTAAAATTGGCAGTTCGCCCGCATGAAACTGTGGTTTTAAGCCATAGGTTTCGAACACAAATTTATTGCCGAAAACATGATCGAGATGACAATGTGTATTGAGCAATAAGACTGGCTTTAACCCTTCATTTTTAATGAAAGCCGCCAATTCATTTTGCTCAAAACCTTCGTACATGCCCGGATCGATAATGACACATTCTTTGGTTTCATCATAAAGCACGTAGGTATTTTCGCTATAGGCATTAAACGTGAAGGTTTTTATTGTAATCATAAAATTTTAGAAAAAATCCTGTTTTCAAAAGCAGGATGACAAATAATAAATTAATTTTTCCACCTAAAGGTAGAAATCAAGGTATCGATATCCTTTTTAATAAATTTAACAACGGGTTCAATAGAGTCGTATTGTGGGCGTTCATTAAAATATAAAGCCCCTCTAAAATAATGTTTAGCACTATCGGTTAAAAAAAACTGGACTGATGATGCAGTATTCCCTTCAATGGCGTAATAAATGCCGTAAACTTTATGATCGGGATAATTGATGAGTTTTTGATCAATTGCACTGGCTTTTATCGTATGTTTAAAAGCAAGCTTTCGGGCATCTTCTACCATTTCATCATATTCGCCTTTACCCGAAACATCGTAATAGGTTAAATGCAAAAAGCCATTAAACTGCTTAAAGTGCAAATTGTACCAGTTCTTTTGGGCATCGCGGCTTTGATCTTGTTCTACCGCCGCATAAGTTGGATATTTGAAAGTAAAGGGGACAGGCTTGGTAAATGCAGTATAATCTTTTTTAGGAAATACTATCCTGTAATAAGCTTTTGGCTTTGGGCTATAATCGTGGTTCTGACAAGCTGTTATAAAGAAAAGTAGTACAAAGGGAATACAGATCAGTTGTTTTAGTTTCATAACATTTTACCAAAGATTGCACCGTCGTTCCTACTTGCTTTGACGATAGGTTAAATTATTTATTCCAGATTGCCCAAGCTTTTTCTGCTTGTTTGTACAGCATTTCCAAACCGTTTTTAATTGCTGCACCGCGCTCAGCAGCTTTAGCCAAAAATGCTGTCTCCAGCGGATTGTACACTAAATCGTAAGCTAAATACCCTGGCCCAACTAAACTGTAATCAATTTCGGGAAAGGTATCTATATTTGGCGACATTCCGAGCGGGGTGGTATTGATCAATAACTGGTGTGAGGCTAAAATCTCTGGCGTAATTTCTGAATAGAGAATAGCACCCTGAACAGCTGTCCGTACCACAACCTGATATTGGATATTTAATTTTTCTAAAACGTACTTTACCGCTTTCGCTGCCCCACCATCACCAAAAACAAGTGCTTTTGTGTGTTGCGGTCCTAATAATGGTTTCAGCGATTCTTCAAAGCCATATGCATCGGTATTGTAGCCTTTTAAATAGTTTTCGCCTTCAAATTTCTTAATCGAAATACAATTTACGGCCCCAATTTTTTCGGCAGCTTCATCTACTTCGTTTAAATAACAAAGCACGTTAACTTTATGCGGAATTGTAACATTAAGCCCACAAAGTGATGGATTTTCACTTAGCAGATCGGGCAGTAATTTAATATCGGCAATAGGGAAAAGCTCGTACTGATGATCGGCTATGCCCTCATTTTGAAATTTTTCCGTGAAATATTTTTTCGAGAATGAATGAGAAAGTGGGTATCCGATTAAGCCGTATGTTTTCATAACTGTATTTACGTCATTGCGAGGCACGAAGCAATCTTAATGCGATAGAAATAAACTACCTACAGATTGCTCCGTGCCTCGCAATGACGAATTTTGTATTATTTTACTTGATTCAGGAAATAATCGAAAGTATCTCCCCGTAAACCTAAACGGATGGTTTCTAAAGGAATTACTTCTGCGGGAGCAATATTACCAAGGTTTACATTGCTACCGATTAATTTAATAAACCAAACTTGCTGTTCTTTTTGAGGTGCTTCCCAAATAATGGTTTCTTCAGGAATCTGAGTTAAAATTTCATCAACCAATCCTTCACGCACTTCACCGCTTCCACGGTAAATACCTACATTACCACCTTCGCGGGCTTCGGCAATTACTTTCCACGATCCCGCCTCGATTTCGGCCTGCATTAACTTAATCCACTTATATGGGGCAAATATTTTAGCGGCATCTTTACTTCCAACCTCCGAAATAACGGTTACCTGTTTAGAAAGTTCGCGGATAAACTCACATTTTTTATCGTGCTCAATTTCAATAGAACCATCAGAAACTTCTGCATATTCCATTCCGTACTGGTCTAAAACACGTTGGTAATCTGAAAATTGGTTACGAATGATAAAGGCTTCAAACAACGTTCCTCCGAAATAGGTAGGAATGCCTGCACTTTTATATAAAGCTAATTTTTCTTTAAGGTTTGGTGTTACGTGTGATGTTGCCCAACCTAATTTTACGATATCTGTATGTACGCCGGCAACTTCAATAAAATCTTCAACCTGGCGTAGGCTCAATCCCTTATCCATAACCATTGTTAAGCCTTTTTGGCGTGGTTTAGCTGGACGTTCGGGAACGTTTAATAATGGATAATTCATATGCGTACAAAAGTGAAAAAAATTTTGAGATTTATTTGTTAAATTTTTCTCACAAGGTCGTTACCTAATATATCTGTTTATAACGTTCAAAATGGCACTATTATCCTGCAATTGTGGCAAATATTCAAATAAAATATAGTGTTTATCGGGGTCGGTTGTTAAAGCCGTTTCCAAATATCCCAGTGCATCGCTATAATTCCCCTGGGCAAAAAGATAGGCTACCATTCGGTAATACAGTTCTGCTGCTTCCGGATTATTCTTGATCGCCTCTGCCATTGTTTCCGATGCTTCCAGCAATTTTCCCTGCTCGTAAAGCACAGTACTAAAATCTAACCATGCTTCAATATCCAAAGGATTAAACTCCAATACCTTTTCGTAAGCTTCGATCGATTCATCAATCTGGCCTAATTTATAATAAGCATCTGCCATAGCAAACCAGAAATCTGGGTTCTCGGCCTCTAAATCGATTGCTTTTTTGTAAAAGTGAAGCGATTCGAAATAACGTTCTTCAAAATTCAGCGTAACACCGATCCCAAACCAGGCATCTGCCATTTTGGGATCCATTTTCACCGATTTTTTGTAGTAAGAACGGGCTTCGTCCATTTTCTCCAGTTTCTCGTAACATTCGCCAATGGCGCAATAAGTATCGGCATTAGGCTGTTCATATTCGAAAGTTTGCTTATAAACATCTATCGCCTCATCATATTTATCGAGCTGAACCAGCGCATTACCTTTATTAAAATACGCAGAACTAAAATCTTCCTTGATCAGGATCGCATAATCATAAGCGTCGATCGCTTTTTCGAAAAGGTTCAACTTATGGAAACTATTGCCCAAATTGTACCAAGCCGCATAAGAATAGGGATCGGTATCAATGTATTGCTGATAAAACTTAATACTTTCTTCCTGTTTATCTAACACATCGTAACAGAAAGCCAGCTCATATAAGCCATCCTGGTTCTCCATATTCTGCTCTAAACTGAGCTTAATGTAGGTAATGGCGCTTTCATAGTCGCTCATGCTCTGGTAAACATAAGCCATCTGCAATAAAATCTCATCGGTACTTTCGGCCAGTCCTAAAGCTTTTTCATAATTTTCCAAAGCCTCATCAAAACGTTCGGTATTTTGAAAAATATTTCCGCGAAGCAAATAAATATCTGGTTCTGACGGCTCTAAAAGCTCGGCCTTTTGCAAAGCAATAAAAGCCTTTTCGTGGTTGTTGGTTAAAATGTAAAGATGAGCTTGTTTGATTAAAAATACTGTTGCATAAGGGTGCTGACTGATTGCAAAATCAACAACCTGCAAAGCTTTGACCGGATCATTTTTTTCAATGTAGAAATCTACAATGTATTCGAATGCGCCTGCATCGAAGAAATACTGATCCTGGTTGCGGAGCATTTCTTCGTAACGTTCTACCGAGCGTTGTGCATCTTCGTTGGATTCAAAAAAGAATTCTTCTTCCATATATTATACTATTAAAGAACCGTGCCAATTAGCAGAAAAACACATTATAAGTTTACAAGTTTTAATTATCCGTTTCTAAAATAATTATTAACATCAATCGGCTAAAACAGCGTAAATAGCTGACTATAAAGCGTATTGACTGTGATTAAGATGTGTGGATAATCGATAGATTTTTTGCAACATCGCGGTTCCTTTTCCCTTCTTTGACAAAAATACTATAAATTTATGGTATATACGTAATTAAGAAGTCATGAAAGGATTAGTCATTTTTGCCCTGTTTTTAATAAGTTTTGCTACAAATACATTTGCGCAAAGCGATGAAGAAAGTGCTATCAAAAAAACCATAAACAATCTTTTTGCCGGTATGAAAGGTGGAGACAGCACTTTAACCAGCACTGCATTTGCACCAGCAGCGATTATGCAAACCATCGTTAACAAAGAAGGTAAGGTGAATGTACGCACAGAATCCGTTAACAACTTTATCAAATTTATCGGCACTCCACACCAGGAAAAGTATGATGAGCGCATTGTGTTTACAAAAATATTAATCGATGGCCCTTTGGCTTCTGTTTGGACAGACTATAAATTTTATCTGGGCGAAAAATTTAGTCATTGCGGGGTTAATTCTTTTCAGTTGGTGAAAGGAGATAAAGGCTGGCAGATTGTTTATATAATCGACACCAGGAGAAAGGATAAATGCAATTAGTGATTTTTACGGATAAGTATTATTGTTTTTTGGAAAGCAGAACTTGTAGCTAGATTATTGTTAGTCGGGCTTTTCGTTGTAGTCCCGATTTTGAAGGAAAATCGGGAGCTGCCACTGCATCCGATAGCTATCGGATCCCGTTTAGGCACGCGGGTTCGTGCTGCTAGTTGGGGTTGCATTGCCCATAGTTGCACCGCCCTTAGTTTATAAACCTGATAGAACGGAAAGCCCGGAGCGAAGCATGAGTGAGGACTTGGAGGGATAGCAGGACTACCGCCTCCCAAGGCATAGAACTGTTCATTTCCAAAATCTCTAAATCATGCCACTCTATGTAAATCGGTTTTCAATTCTATATTTCATGTTTATTTTTTTGGAAAGCAAAACCTGCAGTTGATTAATGTTAGGCAGGATTGGGAAAAGAAAGAGCCGGCGATGTCTCCAGGCCAGCTCTTTTCTATATGAGATTTACTATTTATTCTTTTCCCAGATCAGCTGCGCCTTTTTTAAATAATTCGGCCTGTTTGCTCAGCTTTGTTTTAGCCTCTCCGCTTACTGCGGCAGCTTGTTGCATTTTAGCCTGGGCAGCTGCAGCATAAGCACCCGCAAGTTGCTTGTTTAAATAGGTCTGTAATTTTAATCTTTCAATGGCGCCAGCAATGTTCATCATACCTTTTTCGGTAACTACAGGATTATTGTTTGCTCTCAGGTACTGAAAATACTGGCCAACTACTGCAAAGACATTATTCCTGTCACCTGTAAGCATAATGTTATCATAAAATGCCTGATACTCATCTTTTGGTTCACTGATGTATAACGTTGCAATAGAAGGTGCTATATGTGCTTTCGTATCTTCATCTAACGATGCTAAAGCTGCGATACTTTCTTGTGGAGCCAGTTTGGCCAAACCATCAACACCGGCTGCAATTACCCTATACGACCTATCTTTTAAACTTTCTAACATTAAATTTTTATACGCCTGATCGCCAGTTTCAGCTAATTTCACTATTGCAGCCGATCTTGCTTCGGTATTTTTATCTGTTTTGGCAATCTGAAGTAAAACCGGTAAAGCTGCTGCTTTAATCTGAGTATCATCCAGGTTAATGCCATCAATGCTTAAAGCCCGTAAATCTGCAGATTTATCCTTTAAACCATCCAGCAACACCAGCTGACCACTTTTGGCTTTGCTCTGCATAATAAATTGCAGGGCTTCAATTCTATTGGCATAACTAGGCGCATTTTTGTATTGGAAATAATAGTTTTCAGCAGTTTTATTATCATTGGTTTCGCCAACTAAAATTTTATCTACATCAAAATCGATTAAATCGGGTTTAGCACTCACCTCGAAACTAAAATTCTGCTCACGGCTATTGATCAGGATTTCTTTTCTGATTTTTTTACCTCCTGCATAAATATCGATTTTGATCGGCAGCGTAAAAGTCTGCACGCTCGAATCCTGTGTTTGTTTAACTTTAATTGTTGCCTTGCCGTTTTCGTAACCATAATCGATACTTAAAACCGGATGGCCACCATTGTAATACCACTGATTAAAATAAGGGCTCCAGTCTTTTCCGGTAACCTCTTCCATAGCCAAACGCAATTGATGTGTTTCGCCATTTTTAAAGGCATTGGTAGTGAGGTAGCGGTTAAGTGATTTGTAGAAAGCGGCATCACCCATTTGATTCTTGAGGGCATATAAAATAATCGATCCTTTAGCATAGCTGATGTTATCGAACATATCTTCCTTATCGCCATAATAAAAACGTGCCAAAACAGGGCTTTCACCTTTTTTGGTCGATCCTAAATAGGACTGCAGTTTACTGTAACGCGATTTATCTTCCGCATCCTGCCCTTCATCATGCCCATGCCAGATAACCTCGCCAAAGGTGGCAAAAGATTCGTTCATGGTTAAGTTAGACCACGACTCTGCAGTTACATAATCGCCAAACCATTGATGAAAAAGCTCGTGTGCAATGGTTCCTTCTTCATTTTCATCCAATAACTCACGGTCTGTTTTTTGTACCTGCTCGCCATGTAAAGTAGCGGTAGTATTTTCCATTGCGCCCGAAACGTAATCTCTGGCTACCACCTGCGCATATTTGTTCCAGGGATAATCTACCCCTAACAGATTGCTGTAAAACTGGATCATATCAGGGGTTTTACCAAAAATCTGCCTGGCGTAAGGCGCAAATTTTGGTTCGAGATAGTAACTTACTTCCTTACCTTTATAGGTATCTTTTGTGATTTTAAACTCACCCACAGCCATCATAAATAAATATGGCGAATGTGGCAAATCCATCTTCCAGGTATCGGTCCTTGTTCCATCTGCATTGGCTTTCTGGCTCACCAATTTTCCGTTAGAAAGTGTAGTATATTTCGATTTTACCGTCATCGAAATCTCTTCGGTAGTTTTCTGATCAGGTTTATCTATAGTTGGAAACCATGCCGAAGATGATTCCGTTTCGCCCTGGGTCCAGATCTGTGTTGGTTTATTTTTATCCGTACCATCTGGGTTGATAAAATATAAACCTTTAGCATCGGTTATGGCCGCACTCCCCTTAACTTTTAATTCATCGGGTTTAGCGGTGTAAGCAATATAAACTGTGTACTTTTCGCTATTGGTGTACTTTTTGTTTAAGGTGATATACAGCTTATTGTCCTTATAAATATACTTAAGCGGGGTATTTCCTTTTGCGCCAACCAATGCAAGGGTTTTAATGTCCATTCCCTGCGCGTCGAGGGTTAAAGAGTCTGTAGCGTAAAAATGAGGTTTTAAAGTAAGCCATTCTTTACCGTATAGGTATCGTTTTGCATAATCAAAAGATACATCGAGTTTGGTATGTACCAGATCGTTAACTTTAGTTGGAGTTACACGGTAAATATTTAAGTTGTTCGATTTTTCTACGGGCTGTTCCTGTGCAAAAAGCGGATTAGCCATAAAGGCCGAAGCCAGCAGCACGCCACAGGCAATAATTCTTTTATTCATTTTTATGTTTTTACAAATTAGCTTTAATTAAACACGGCTGTTTGTGCCAAGTAAAAACGCAAATGTAGTCGCCTTTAGTTTGTTTTTACAAATTCATTGAAATATTTAATTGGTTGCTACAGGTTTCAGCACGTAACCTTTAAGCTCCAACCCTTTTATCAAACCTTCGGCACCCACCAAATGACCTGCCCCAACTGCAATAAATAACGATTGGTTTTCCATCAGGGCAGGCAACTGAGCTAACCATCGGTTATTTCGGTTTTTTAAGAGCTCGGTTATAAATTCTTTATTTTCTTCATCCTGAATTTTAAAGAGTTCAGTTAATTTATCTATATCCTGAGTGATGTAATAGGTTTTTAACTCCTGCATTTTTTGTTTGCTTTTAGCTATTTCCTTCACCGATTTCAAAAGTGCTTTTTTTTGCTTCTGTAAATCACTATCAAATAAAAGCGCCCCCTGGTATTCGGCCGTTTCTAACCCATATAAAGACTTAGCATTTTTTTTGGCATATGCCTGGAAACTATTGTCTATTCCTTCGCCTACATCTTTTAACATATCCGAATTATCAAAAAACATCATCATTAGCGATACCATTGCAGGTTTAAAGTTATTCATCTGCTTTAATTCAAAATCCGGTTGTTTGGTTTTAAAATAATCTTCAACCTCTTTAAATTCCGCTTTGGTTAATAAACTATCAAGCGTGTTATCTTTCATCATTAAAAACGGCGCCATTTTCTTTTGTATGGTACTATCCATTACTATTTCACCCACTACCGCATCGGCCGATTTCAATTTCTCTTGCAAAACCTTCATGGTATCGGCAAATTTTGCAGGTATTAGATGGTGTGTTCCAAATAAATAAGATGGTTTTTTTAATCCGTTGCCTGAAATTTCCCACAAAAGTGAGTTCGAACCTTTAGTGGTTTGCGCACAGAGCACAGTACTGAACCCGAGAAAAAAGATGAGTAATACTTTTATATTTTTCATTCTATTTTTTATTAGGTAGTTGTTTTATTTTATCGGCATTATTTTGGAAAACTACATTAATTTACACCGCAAAGCAAAAAACACTAATTTGAGATCCCCTTTTATTTACCTTGTTATCTTTAAAGCAAGGTATTAAAGATTGTCGCAATTTAAGACCCTAATTGTAACCCGCTTTCTCTTATTTTTTCGTTTTTTTGTATAAATCGTTAGCTATATGACAACAGATATTCAATCCATTTTAAACAAATTAGGCATTAGTGCCAGTAATGCCGCCTATAGTACTGGCAGCCATTGGGGAGGCCAATCGAATGCAGATACACTAGAAAGTTTTTCTCCTGTTGATGGTAAACTGATTGCCTCAGCCAAAGTTGCAGGCAAGGCAGACTATGATGCAGTTGTTATAAAGGCGCAGGAGGCTTTTGCTCAGTGGCGTACCGTTCCTGCCCCGAAAAGAGGCGAAATTATCCGCCAGTTTGGCGATGCGCTACGTGAGAATAAAGATGCCTTAGGCACCTTGGTTTCTTACGAAATGGGAAAAAGTTTACAGGAAGGTTTTGGTGAAGTGCAGGAAATGATCGACATCTGCGATTTTGCTGTGGGTTTATCCAGGCAGCTTTACGGTTTAACCATGCACAGCGAACGCCCAAGCCACCGCATGTATGAACAATGGCATCCGTTAGGGATTGTAGGTATTATTTCTGCCTTTAATTTTCCTGTAGCGGTTTGGAGCTGGAATACCGCTTTGGCATTGGTTTGTGGTAATGTTTGCATCTGGAAACCATCAGAAAAAACACCGCTAACCGCAATTGCTTGTCAACATATTATTGCAAAAGTTTTTAAAGATAACGATATAGCCGAAGGGGTTTGCAACCTGGTTTTAGGCGATAGGGAAGTTGGCGAACTCATGACAAATGATGGACGCATTCCTTTAATTTCTGCGACCGGATCTACGCGCATGGGTAAAGCAGTTGGGGCTGCAGTTGGCGCGAGGTTAGGAAAAAGCTTGCTCGAACTTGGCGGTAATAACGCCATTATTATTTCAGAACATGCTGATTTGGATATGAGTTTAATCGGTGCGGTATTCGGTGCTGTTGGTACCGCTGGCCAGCGTTGCACTTCTACCAGGAGGCTAATTATCCACGAAAGTGTATATGATGCTTTTACCGCTAAACTGGTGAAAGCTTACGGACAATTGCGTATTGGCGATCCCTTAGATCAAAATAACCATGTAGGCCCACTGATTGATACCGACGCAGTTGCTGCATACTTAGATTCCATTGCAAAATGTAAGGAGGAGGGTGGCAATTTTGTGGTAGAGGGCGGCATTTTATCGGGCGATGCCTATACAAGCGGGTGTTACGTAAAACCATGCATCGCCGAAGTTCAGAATGATTTTAAGATTGTTCAGCACGAAACATTTGCACCCATTTTATATCTGATAAAATACAAAACATTAGATGAAGCCATCGCTTTGCAAAACGCTGTTCCTCAAGGATTATCATCAGCCATTATGACGTTGAATTTAAGAGAGGCAGAGCAGTTCTTATCTGCTAAAGGCTCTGACTGCGGCATAGCCAATGTAAATATCGGTACTTCAGGCGCAGAAATTGGCGGTGCTTTTGGCGGCGAAAAAGAAACAGGTGGTGGCAGGGAAAGCGGATCTGATGCCTGGAGAGCTTATATGCGCAGACAAACCAATACCATCAATTATTCGAATACGCTGCCTTTAGCACAGGGGATAAAATTTGATTTGTAAAATCGTCCTCGGTTGTAACGAGGATGCAGGAGAAAAGCGATTTTATCGCAATCAGATTTCTTACCTGCATTACAAATGCAGACCTCGTGGATCCTCGTTACAAACGAGGACCATCTTTTAAAATAAAAAAGGCGCTGAACTTAAATTCAGCGCCTTTGTGGTAAAATAAAATATATTATGGAGTTAGAATAATTTTTCTAATAAAGATACCTGTATGTCGTCGTAACGAGATTTGTTGTTGTTTGCGAAAAGTGATTTTCTTGTTAGTCTGATACTACTTTCCTGAGCGGTAAAACCGGCCATATTTATTTTAGATGCTACACCCATTACGGCTTGATGGAAGTCGGTAGTACCTTCTAATTTTAAGGATGCATCATCTTTTACATTTGTTGATAAATTAACGGTATTGGATTTAATATCTGCCGATGCATCATCATTTAAAACAATACTTAGGTTTAACAGGTTGAAATTTCCGGCAGTGCTTACACTTGCAGTATTTGAAGCCTCGATAGCGGTTAAATTATTTACATGGGCAATTACAGTTAAGGTATTTTTATCGAAAGAACTAATTCTAAGTTCTTCTCCTTGTTGCTGCACCAGGGCATTTTTGGCATAATATTGATCATAAACTTCAACACTTTCTTTGGCATCCTGAACAAGGATCAATTTAACGTTTCCGGCTACTACAATTTTACCGATATTTTTAACCTGGGTTATCGCAGTATAATTTGCGTTGTTTTCTGTAGCGTTTGCTACTACTGTTGCGCTACTTAAAGTAACCATTACTAATGCAGCTGCGAATAAATTTTTAATAGAAGTTCTCATGACCTTAATATTTTTATGTTGTGATAAATATTTTGTTTAAATACCTAATTATTAGGCAGTTTTGTAATTAAGACTGCGGTTTATCATAAACGTTTCAGCGAGTTTCCGGCTATTATACCATGCGCTTGTATTTATAGACAAACGGCTAATTAACCTATACGAAAAACGATTTGTTGTAAAACCCGAAAGATTAAAATGAATTGAGTATTAGGCAATAATGTTAAAAAAGGTTAAAGCATTATACACAACTAATATATTAGTTTTATATTCGGCAAACAAAACCAAATCTATCTATGAAACGCATATTACTCTCGCTGTGCCTTTTTGTTTTTATCTCCACTTATTTGAAAGCACAAAGCCTCCATACCATTAAAGGCCGAACGATTGATACTGCATCGACAACGCTTTTATCCGGAACCTCTATCGCAGTTTTAAATGCAAAAGATTCTACATTGGTAAAATTTACCCGGGCAGCAGAAAATGGCTCATTTGAGCTTAGCGGAATTAAAAACGGAAAATTTATCTTATTGGTTTCCTATCCTAAGTATGCAGATTTTGTTGATCATTTTACGCTCGATTCTACCACTCAGGTTAAAGATTATGGAAAGATTAACCTTACTGGGATGGCCAAAATTCTTGCCGATGTAATTATTAAAGGAAACAGAAACGCCATAAAAATTAAAGGTGATACCACAGAGTTTGACCCCAAAGCATACAATATCGAACCAAACTCAAAGGTTGAGGACCTGATTAAACAATTCCCGGGCTTTCAGGTAGATAAAGATGGAAAAATTACGGCTCAGGGCAAAACAGTACCGAAGGTGTTGGTAGATGGCGAAGAATTTTTTGGCGACGACCCAACACTGGTAACTAAAAACCTGAGGGCAGATATGGTAGAATCTGTTCAGCTTTATGATAAAGCCAGCGATCAGGCTAGTTTTACAGGCATTGATGATGGCGAAAAAACCAAAACACTTAACATTAAACTTAAAGAAGATAAAAAGAACGGTTATTTCGGTAAAGTACAGGGTGGTTATGGAACAAAAGATTTTTATCAGGGCCAGGGAATGTTTAATAAATTCTGGGGCAAAAAGAAGTTTTCGGCCTACGGCATTTTGGGCAATAACGGAACAGTAGGTTTAGGCTGGGATGACCGGGATAAATATGGAGCCTCTGGCGGCCTGACGATGAGCGATGATGGTGGAATGTATTTTAGTAGTGGAGGCGATGATTTTGATAGTTATGATGGGCGATATAATGGCCAAGGTTTACCCATAGCCAGAACCGGAGGCTTGCATTTTGATAACAAATGGAATAAAGATAAGGAATCGTTAAATACGAATTATAAAATTGGATCGATCAGGGTTCAGGGTAATAGAAATTCGATAAGCCAGAACAATTTGGAATCGGGAGTACAGAACAACAAATCAGATGAATCATTTGACAATGACATGTTCAGACAAAAACTGGATGCCATGTATGAGCTAAAAATCGATACTACCTTAACCATGAAGGTTAATGTTGATGGGGCATTGAAAAAAAGTAATACCTCAAATTATTTTGTAACCTCAACTTATGGTGAGAATGATAAATTCCTAAATTCATCAGACAGAACGCTAAGTAATGAGGTAGATGATCAAAGCTTTAACATGAACGTTTTATTTACTAAAAAACTGAAGAAAAAAGGGCGAACATTATCATTAAACTTAAATCAATCGATCAACAAAAGTAATAGTGAAGGGTACTTAAACTCCTTTAATAAAAGAGCGGATACGGTTGGGACAGGAACGATAGATAGTCTTACCAATCAATTAAAGACTAACGATGTAACAAATAGTGCCTTTAAGTTAAATGCAGCTTACACTGAACCCCTTTCAAAAACCTTAACTGTAATTATAAACTATGGTTTAAGCTTAATGAACGGAAAATCAGACCGCTTATCTTTTAATCAATCTGGTAGCGGTAGATATGATATTTTAGATACCCTTTACAGCAATAACTTCGAACTGAACCAGACTATCAATCAGGCTGGCGCAATTTTCAACTACAAAAAGGGTAAAACCATTATCAATTTTGGATCGAAATTTAGTGGGGTAAACTTTAAACAGGAAGATATTTACCACAACAGAACTTATGTAAGAAACTTTATTAATTATATGCCTCAGGCATCTTATCAATATCGTTTTTCTCAGCAAAAATCGTTTAGAATTAGCTATAACGGTAATACCAATCAGCCCTCGCTTGATCAACTTCAGCCGGTTAGGGTAAATAATGACCCGTTTAATGTTGTGGAGGGAAATCAAGACTTAAGGCCATCATTCAGAAGCAATATTAATGCGAATTATAACGCTTACAAAGTTTTAACCGATCAATCGGTTTGGTTAAGTGGCTCCTATAGCTTTACTGCAAATCCAATTATTAGTGATGTAACCACGAATGGTGTTGGTAAAAGCACCTACCGCTACATTAATTACAATGATAAAATGCAGACAAATTTTTATTTATATGGCCAGATAAGCAGGAAGATAAACGCGCTTGGCGAAATAAACGTAGGTTTAAATGTAGACGCAAATGGAAATTCTTCTTATAACTTTATTACCACCGATTTAGGCAGAACCTTAAATAATACTAAAAACTATACCTACAATGGGGGCATCAATCTTTCGAAATACAAAGATAAGAGTTATAGTTTTTATACCCGCTTTGGCCCATCGTATAATATGGCAAGAGCAAGTATTGGTAGGAATAGTGATGGCTGGGGATGGACTGGCTATGCTTCAGGCAATAAACAATTACCCGGGAAATTTGAAATATCTACAGATGCAGAATACCAGTACAACGGAAAAACACAAGTGTTAACTGAAAGTTTTGAGCGTCTGATCTGGAATGCATCATTAAGCAAAAAATTCTTCAAAGCAGAAAATTTAAGATTCTCCGCAACTGTAAATGATATTCTTAATCAGAATATCGGCTTTAATCGTTCTGCCAACAATACAACCATTAGCCAAAGCAGTTATACCACTATAAGACGGTATTTAATGTTCTCTGTATCATGGGATTTTAGCAAAATGGGTGGCGGTATTAAAACACAAAAATAATTATCATGAAAACTACACTGAAATATATCATCTTATTTGCTGTTATTTTCATCAGCAAGAGCCTAATGGCTCAAAATATACACTTCGTACAAAATGGTGTAATCGAGTTTGAAAAAAGATCGAATATGTATGCCTTGATCAAAAAGAAGATTGATAAGGACAATGAAAGTTATATGAAAGAGGCTTTTGATCAATACAAAAAAAACAATCCTCAGTTTAAGATCGCTAAAAGTACCCTAAGCTTTAATAAGGATAAAAGCTTATATAAATGGCCAACGGTAGAAGAAACAATGAATAACAATTGGTTATCCTCTGATGTTCTGGCCGATTTAAAAAACACAGTTGCCACAAATTTTGATTCGCAAACCAGCACTACACAAAAAAATGTTTACGAGGATACTTATCTGATTAAGGATAGTGTGCGCAAAATTAACTGGAAAATTACCGACGAAACAAGAGAAATTGCTGGTTACGAATGCCGCAGGGCCAATGCCATCATTATGGATTCGGTTTATGTAGTAGCTTATTATTCAAATCAGATTGCAGTTTCAGGTGGTCCAGAATCGTTTACAGGATTACCTGGTATGATTTTAGGTTTAGCGCTACCCCACGAAAATGTAACCTGGTTTGCAACTAAAATAACAGAAGTTGCTGTGCCAGAGAAAGATTTAGCAGCGCCTACAAAAGGAAAGCCGACTGATAACAAAGGTTTAAAAGCCATATTACTTGGCGCGATGAAAAACTGGGGCGAATATGCGCATCCTATATATAAGGCTTTTTCACTTTAAGCTATTAATTCTGTTTTTATAATAATACCTATTTTAGCTAATTATTAGTATAGCTATGTATAGTGCACTTTATAACCACATCAAAAGATTTATAGATTTGAATAGCGATGAACAAGAAACCCTTGAGTTGCTACTCAAATCTTTTTCCGTTAAAAAGAAAGCTTTTTTATTAGAAGAAGGACAAACCTGCAGGGCGAATTATTTTGTAGTAAAAGGCTGCTTGAGGCTTTATTTCATTGATATAAAGGGCGCTGAGCAGACCACTCAGTTTGCCATCGAAAACTGGTGGATTACCGATCTAACCAGCTTTCTATTTCATGAGCAATCTGAATTTTATATCCAGGCTGCAGAAACCACCGAGGTGATTGCCATCGAACATCATCATTATGATGAAATGTTCCATAAACTCCCTAAGCTGGAAAGGTACTTCAGACTGATCTTGCAAAAAAACCATCAAGCTTCACAGCGGAGAATAAAATTCCTGTACAGCCAAACAGCAGAGGAAAGATACCGTCATTTTAATAGCTTATTTCCTGAATTTGTACAGCGTGTACCACAGTATATGCTGGCTTCTTATCTCGGTTTTACGCCAGAATTTCTGAGTAAAATCAGGGCGAAGAAATAGTAGTTTGTTAACCGTAAAACGCACAGCGTTAGTCTCATTTAATGTGGGCCACGGAGACACAGAAAGGACGGATAAATATATACTGGTATCGAAAAAGAAAACAAATGACCAGTGAGGGTACAGACAATGGAAACACTCCGTGTTAATCTGTGCCTCCGTGGCAAAAAAATGTGCCCTTTATGTTAGCTAATCATTTCTTAAACTACATTAAGTTTTTTGCTCGTTAAGTTGCAGACCTTTACATCGTAATCAAAAAACAAATAAAATGGAAAGTAGAATTGATATCCCAAAAGTAGAACCTGCAGCTTACCAGGCTATGTACGGTTTAGAGAAATATTTATCAACCAGCAAGCTAGATCCAATTCTTTTAGAACTGATTAAAATGCGTGCATCGCAAATTAACGGCTGTGCATTTTGCTTAAATATGCACTCAACCGATGCCCGAAAAATAGGAGAAACCGAACAACGTTTATATTTATTAAACGCCTGGAGAGAAACAACCTTATTTACGGCACAAGAAGAAGCTGTTTTAGCTTTAACAGAAGAAGTAACCTTAATCAGCCACCATGTTTCTGATGCAACTTATCAAAAAGCGGCAAGCTTTTTTAACGAGCAGGAATTAGCACAGATTATTATGGCTATAGTTACCATTAATGCCTGGAACAGACTGGCCATTACCGCTAAAGTGATGGTTGGCTAATTAGATTCCGCTTTCAGCTGAGCTCAAAGACACAATAACACTTGGTTAATGTTCAAAATACCCCAGTGCTTTTGTGTCTTTGTGCTTTAAAGTAGATTGGTAAGGGATAAATTTATAGCACCCTTAATAACAATCCCTTTAAGTATTCTCCTTCCGGAAAAGAAATCCGAACCGGATGATCTTCTGGTTGGCAGAATTGTTTAATAATCTGAACTTCTTTGCCAGCATCAAGTGCTGCCCAAGCGATAATCTGTTTAAAGGTTTCGATATCAACCGCTCCTGAGCAAGAAAAAGTAGCCAATAAGCCCCCTTTTTCTAACAATAACATGCCTAAGCGGTTTAAATCTTTATAGGCTCTTGCCGCGCGGTCTAATGCCGAACGCGATGGTGCATATTTAGGTGGGTCGAGCACAATCACATCAAATAATGCTCCTGATTCTTTGAATGCCCTGAGCTGTTTATTTACATCTGATTGTATAGCGGTTACTTTATCCGGATCGAATTGGTTTAAGGCTACATTTTGTTTTAACGTTTCAACTGCGAGGCCAGAACTATCAACACTGGTAATACTTGCTGCACCATTGGCCAAACTATTTAAGCTAAATCCACCGCTGTAACTAAAACAGTCTAAAACTTTTTTACCTTTTGTATAACTGGCTAAAATGTGTCTATTATCGCGCTGATCGCAATAAAACCCTGATTTTTGTCCTTCTGCGATATTGATGTTATAAATAATTTCATTTTCTTTTACCTCCAAAAATTCTGGCGGGTTTTCGCCCCAGAGCAACCCGTTTTCGATGGGTAAACCTTCGTGGGTACGAGCAGTGGCGTCACTTTTATCAAAGATCCCCCTTGGATTTAATTCGGTTTTTAAAATTTCTACGATTTCTGCTTTCACTTTTTCGATTCCTGAACTTAAAATCTGTAACGATAGAAAATCCGCATATTGATCAACAATTAAGCCTGGCAGAAAATCAGCTTCGCTAAAAACCAGTCGGCAGGTGTTGGTCTGTTCGCTTAAAATAAACTGACGTGAGGCGATTGCCTGTTTTAAACGGTTCTGATACCAGCGGTTATCAATAGTTTGCGCTTCGTCCCATTCTAAAAGACGAACAGCAACACGCGAATTGCTGTTAAAATAACCATAGGCCAGAAATTCATTATCGAAAGCAAAAACCTTTACTACATCACCATCTTCAGGTTTTCCTTTAACTTTTTCTAATGCTCCAGAAAATACCCATGGATGTCTTTGTAATGCTGCTTTTTCCTTACCCTTTTTTAATGTGATTTCTACCATGCTGCAAAGGTAATAATTTGTAGGGAGTTTGGCGTTGAGCGTTTGGCGCTAAGCGAAGGATGATAAGTTTAGAGTTGGAAGTTTAGCGTGCCGTGCATCAGCCGCATACTGCTAAACGCCTTGCACAAATCGCCAACCGCTTGGCGCTCACCGCTTCTTCACCAGCTCAGTATCCAAAACCTTGGTTTCAAACTCAGTTACTGGTCTTTTGGCTTCGATCATCGAGATTAACAGTTCTGTGGCCACCTGTCCCATTTCGAATGCTGGTTGTTTAACCGAGGTTAGGGAAGGCGAAAATAATTCGACTAAGTTTGAATTTGTAAAACCTGCAATCGCAATTTTATGTGCCACTTCTGGATTGGTTTTCTTCAACGCCATAATGCAGCCTGTGGTTAAGCGGTCGCTCGAAATAAAAATTCCATCTGGTTGTAGGGGTAAAAGTTCTTTAACTGCCTGTTCCAGTTCTGCGCTGTGCATACCACCATGCTGGCAATATTTAACGAGTTCAGGCCTAAATTCGATATGATATTTAACCAAAGCAGCTTTATAACCTTCTAACCTTTCTTTTGTTATCGAAAGGTTTTCTGAATTGGTTAAATGGGCAATGGTTCTTTTTCCTGATAAAATAAGATGTTCTGTGGCATCAAAAGAGCCTTTAAAATTATTCGCGATTACTTTATGGGTTTCAAAATCCTTGGGCACACGATCAAAAAAAACAATTGGTAAGCCCTTAGCGTACAGATCTCTTAAATAATCAATATCCTGCGTTTCCGAAGAAAGTGCAATTAATAAACCATCAATAGAACGTGATGCAAGGTGCTCAACATTCAGTTTCTCCTGTTTGTAAGATTCGTGACTTTGAGAGATGATGACGTGATAATCTTTATCATAAGCAATTGATTCAATGCCATTTATCACCTGAGAAAAAAAGTTGTTGGCAATTTCGCTCACAATAATGCCGATAGAATAGCTACGGCGCTCCTTTAAACTTCTGGCGATTGGATTAGCGCGGTAATTAACCTTTTCGGCATAAGCTAAAACCAGTTTTTTGGTTTCCTCACTAATTTCGTAACGGTCTCTTAAAGCCCTTGAGACTGTTGAAGTTGACAGTCCTAATGCTTTAGCAATATCCTTTATGGTAGATGTTTCAAATCTCATTTTCGTAATGCGTACAAGTTACAAAAAATATCTCTTTAAGGGGATTAGATGAACAACATTAATAAACGTCGTATCTACGTTTTTGGGAACGTTTGCACAGTTTTTTAGTTAAATCTGGTTTCAATTGCTTTTTAGTTTGTAAAATTGTTACATCAACGTAACCAAATATAAACTAACTATAACATCCCGAAATAGAATTATATTCTATCTGCAAGCGATTGCAGCATCGTAAAAAACCAAATTACTTTAAATAAATAAATAACTATGAGCAGAGTTTTACTCTTTTTAGCACTTCTCTCTTTCTTTGGATTATCTGTTGCTCGAGCACAAAACAGACAATTAACAGGAACTGTAAAGGATAAATCTGATGGGCAGCCACTAATAGGCGTGAGTGTATCGATAAAGGATTCGAAAATTGGAGCGAGTACTGATGCGAATGGAGTTTACAAAATTACCATTCCGGCCAAAGGTGCTACCCTAATTTTTACCTATGTAGGTTATAAAACAAAAAATGTTGCTGTAGGAGAGCAAAATAAAATAGATGTAACACTTGAAGAAGATGCCAACACTTTACAAGAGGTTACCGTAAACATCGGTTATGGGTCGGTGCGTAAAGAAGCCTTAACCGGCTCGGTGTCTTCCATTACCGGAAAAGATATTGATCAGTTCCCGGTTAGTACCGCAGCGCAGGCTTTGGCGGGTAAACTGGCAGGTGTATCGGTTACCACTACAGAAGGAAGCCCAGGCGCCGAAGTGGTAATTAAAGTACGGGGCGGTAGTTCCCTTACCGGTGATAATTCTCCCCTTTATATTGTAGATGGGATCCAGGTAGAAAATGCATTGTCTATTTTATCGCCAAACGAGATTCAATCTATTGATGTTTTAAAAGACGTGGCATCAACATCGATTTATGGTAGTAGAGGTGCTAATGGAGTGGTTATCATTACCACAAAAAGCGGTAAAAAAGGAAGACCGATTGTTTCGTTTGACGCTTATGCGGGTGCGCGGCAGATTGTAAACGAGCTGGATGTAATGAATCCTTATGAGTTTATCAAATATCAATATGAACTGTATAACAACAACACCAATCAGGATGTAAAAGATACTTTTACCAAAAAATATGGCACTTTTGAAGATCTGGACATTTACAAAAATATTCCAAATATCGATTGGCAGGACAAAGTTTTCGGCCGTCAGGCATGGAGCAATACCGAAGTTTTAAATCTATCAGGCGGTACTTCTAAAACCACTTACAATGTTTCGGTAAATAATACAAAAGAAGATGGCATTATGCTTAATTCTGGTTATAGGAGAACTTTTGCTTCGATGCGTTTAGACCATAAATTTTCAGACAAACTCAGGGTTGGCCTAAATGCCCGTTACAGCGGTCAGCGTATTGATGGGGTGGGAACAAGCGCTACAGGTTCGCAAGGTACCAACCGTTTAAGAAATTCGGTGCGTTATCAGCCCTATTCTGGCGGAAGCGATTCTGGCGATTTATTCGATGCGGATTATTTAACTACCGGATTAACCAATCCAATTACTTTGGCCAACCAGGAATTGAAATATGATTACCGCAACGATTTAATTTCGAGCGGTTATGTACAATATTCGATTCTTAAAAACTTAACGATAAAGAGTACCGTTGGTTACAACCGAACTAACAGGCACGTTAATACTTTTAATGGCCCGGTAAGTAACGTAGCCAGGAACAATGCGGGTTTACCTGCTATCCAACTGGACACAGTAGCACAAAAATCTTTTATCAATACCAACACCATTAACTATAAACCAAATTTGGGTAAAGACCATAGTTTAGATTTATTGGTCGGCCAGGAAATCAATATGGTCGATATCGATTCGAGAACAACGGTACTTAAATTTTTACCCATCAACATCTCTCCTGATGATGCTTTTGTGAGCAGCGCTCCGGCGAATACCATTCAGGACAGGCCAACCTCACTAATTTCTGGTACCAGACAATTTTCGGTATTTAGCAGGGCCTCTTACGGTTTTAAAAACAAATACCTGGCCACTGTAAACTTCAGAACAGATGCTTCTTCATTATTTGCAGCAGGTAAACAATGGGGTTATTTTCCATCGGCACAGGTTGCCTGGAGGGTAACGGAAGAGAAATTTGTAAAAGATATGAACCTCGATTGGTTAGATAACTTTAAAGTTAGGTTTAGCTATGGTGCAGCTGGGAACAACCGCATCGGTCAGGATTTATTTAGAACATTATTTTACCTAAGTTCTACCACCGGTGGTTATGCCGATACAGATGGTTCAGTATCAACAGGATTAATTTCGGGTACCGCCACAGGAAATATTTTATCTAACCCAAACATTACCTGGGAAACCAATATCTCTAAAAACCTTGGTATTGATATTGATTTATTTAAAAATAAGCTATCGCTTAATTTAGATTATTACGACAACAGAACAAAAAACCTACTATTAAATGCAAATGTGCCACAAACTACGGGTTATGCTACACAACAGCAAAATGTGGGTAAAACCCAAAATACTGGTTTCGAACTGCAATTGAATTATCAGGCCGTTAAATCCAAAAACTTTAGCTACAATACCAGTTTCAATATTTCATTCAACAAGAACAAAATTGTCGAACTGCAAAACGGTGTAAGTTCTTACATCACCCAATCAGGCTGGGTAAACAGTTTGGGCGATTTTAAAGTCGAAGTAGGCCAGCCGGTTGGTCAGTTTTATGGTTTTGTTTCTGATGGGCGCTATACTGTTGATGATTTCACTTACGTCCAAAACACAACTACTGGTGCTTATACCTATACACTTAAGCCAACTGTTGCAAATAGCAGGGTATTATTGGGTAACCGTGATCCTCAGCCAGGCGACATGAAGGTTCAAAAATTATCCTCTTCATCAAGTATGATGATCGGGGATGACGACAGGACGGTTTTAGGCACATCGCAGCCGAAATTCACTGGCGGTTTTAACAACCAGTTTGCCTATAAAAACTTCGATTTAACCGTATTTGTAAACTTTAGCTACGGAAGCAAGGTGTACAACGCCAACAAAATAGAGTTTACTTCACAGTACAATGTTAAAGACAACAATTTACTTGCCGTGATGAACGATCGTTGGCAGAACTTTGATGCCAATGGTGTAAAGGTAACAGATCCGGCATTATTGACTTCCATGAACGCCAATACTTCCCTATGGACACCAACAGGAGGAAACTATGCTTTAACTTCTTATGCGATTGAAAATGGCTCGTTTTTAAGAATCAGCAACGTAACACTGGGCTATAGCTTACCACAAAGTTTAATTAAAAAAACTGGTTTTATTTCCAAATTAAGGGTTTATGGAACAGTTAATAATCTTTACACCATCACGGGCTATACCGGTTACGATCCTGAAGCAAACACCCGCAGATCAAACCCACTTACTCCGGGTATAGATTATGCAGCTTATCCGCGCAGCAGATATATCCTTGCTGGTATTAATATGGTATTTTAACCTCAACATTAAAGAAAATGAACAATAAATTTATAAAATCGGCTTTAATGGTAATTGCTGTTGGAGCATTGAGCATAACTACTTCTTGTAAAAAATATTTAGATGTACAATCACCATCAACTTCCAGTCCGGATGTTGTTTTTGAAAGTACAGCCAATACCAATGCGGCAATTATTGCAGTTTACAACCGTCTTTGTGGCGATAATGGTTATGGAAGCCGCATATCTACACTATTTGGGTTAACCGCCGATGATTTTAAAACCTCGGGGAGTTATAGTTCTTCTGACCGTAGGGGAATCAGCATGTATGGTGCAAGTTCAGACAATACCGATCTGATCAACCCATTTTTACAATTATATGCAGGCGTAGAGCGTGCAAACATCTGTATCAAATTTATTCCGGCCTCTAGTCTTTATACCAACGGTTCTGAGGCTGACAAAACGATTATGAAACGCTATTACGGTGAAGCTTTAACATTAAGAGCACAATTTCTTTATGAATTGATCCGTAACTGGGGTGATGTTCCTGCGTCTTTCGTGCCTTCAGCAGATGCCGAAACATTGTATGGCCCAAATGTAGACCGCAATAAAACCTATGATCGGATCATCGCGGATTTAAAAATGGCTGAGGACCTGGTGCCATGGAGAAGCGGAATCACAGAATACGGCAGTTTCCGTTATACCAAAGGTGCAATTAAAGGCTTAAGGGCCCGTATTGCTTTAGCCAGAGGCGGTTATTCGTTAAGATCTGCCAACCATACCATGGAACGCAGCGCTGATTATTTAACTTATTATAAAATTGCTTTTGATGAGTGTTTGGATATTATGAACCACCGTTCGGAACATAGCCTGAATCCGGTTTATGAAAATGTATTTAAGACATTGCATACCACAACCCGCTATGATGACGCACACGAACTGATGTTTGAAGTGGCTGCTTTTGGTGGCAATGCTTCTACTGATAGTAAATTAGGTTATTATAATGGTATCCGTTTTAACTCTGCTTCTACTTTTGGTTCAGGTGGCGGTGGGATGAATGCTATACCTACTTACTTTTATGAATTTGATGTCACCAAAGACTGCCGCAGGGATGTAACCATCGGCGTTTTCGAAATTACCGCAACATCAAAGAAAATTATCAATACCCTGTTTAACATGACGGATGGAAAATTCCGTAAATCATGGACAACTTTTAACAACTCTTCTGCTGCTCAAACTTTTGGGGTAAACTGGCCAATGTTACGTTTTGCCGATATACTGTTAATGTATGCAGAAGCTGATAATGAAATTAACGGAGCACCATCGGCCACTGCAGTTAATGCCTTGCAAGAAGTACAAAAACGTGCCTATGCTGGTTTTGAAAGTCAGATCCCGGTAACACCAATGGATAAAAACGGCTTTTTTACTGCTATTGTGAAAGAAAGGTTGTTGGAATTTGGAGGAGAGGGCATCCGTAAATATGATTTAATCCGCTGGAATTTATTGGGCAGTAAATTTGAAGAAACACGCACTAAAATACGTGCTTTAATTGCAGGAACCGGCGATTATATTAGTGTACCGAATTATGTTTATGCCAAAGAGGGAAATTACCTGTTGGGAACGAGCGTAAACGAAGTAGCCACACTCGATCTCTATGGTGGTGTACCAAATAATGTGTTTGCCTCGCCAGGATTAAACACTTCAACAGCCCCGAGCGGTTATACTACTAAAAACTGGAGAAAGGCTGTTACAGAAGAAAACTCCATAACCAGCACTTCAACAGGAATTGCTTTTTACTTCGAAGCAAATAAAAAGGAACTTTTCCCATATCCTAAAACAACATTGATCGAAAATCCAAATATGGCTCAAAACTTTGGTTATTAACTAGATATTAATTATGAAAACATTTATAAATCAATTGGGGTTTAAATTCGTCGTTTTATTATTGATGGTTGTAATAATTTCTTCTTGTAAAAAGGAAGAAGATGTTCCAACAGAACCTGCGCGGATATTTAAGCCAAGCGATGTAAAAATTACCGCTGGCGAAACTTCTGCGAAATTAACCTGGACAGTTCCATTAATGTCGACAGGTAAAACCTTTAAATACAGTATCGATTTCTCTACAGATTCGCTGTTTGCTTCTGTAAATTACACCACTACAGCCGATACGGCCGGTGTAACTGTAACTGAAGAGAATTTAGCGGTAAGAACCAAATATTATGCAAGGGTTAAAGCCAACGCAACCGAAAGCCAGCCTGAATCGAAATACATACGAAGCGGTGCTTTTCAGTTAACCGGAATTCAACTTTTTGCGGCCATCAGAGATAACGAAATTAAAGAGAATAATATTACACTGCGTTATATCCCAACCGTTGGTTTAACATCCATGGTTTTAACCCCTGAAAGCGGAACGGCAACCACGGTAACCTTGAGTACGACTGACGCCTCGGCTGGATTAAAAGCCATAGCAGGATTAACAGCTGGAACAAAATATACCGCTGAACTATTTGCAGGAACGAAAAGCAAAGGAATTGCCACTTTTACTACCCTTGCACCAACTACCTATACGGTAAAATTAAATCCTGGCGATGACCTGGCAGCTGCAATAGCGAGCGTAACAAATGGCGCAATTATCGGTTTAAACCCAGGCACCTATACCTTGTCGGCAACCACTTTCATCACCCAAAAAACCATTACCATAAAATCAACATCAGGCAACCCAACCGATACAAAGGTAAATTATAGGGAAATTGATTTAGAGGGCACAGGAGCAGGTGTAACCCTTTCAGGCATCGAGTTTGATGGAACAGCCAGTGCATCACTTTATTTCATTAATTTTATTGGCACACAGGCATCCAATGGTGCAGCAGCAACTTTTACCAATGTGGTGGTAGATAACTGTATTGCGCACGGCTCTGTAACGTCGTTTTTAAGAGGTGATAGAGGCACAGCCGCCCGCGATTTTAAAATCACAGGTATTACGGTTAATAATTCGATTGTTTACGACATGGGCTTAAATGGCTCATCTGCTTATTATACTTTCCACGTAAATAAAATGCAGTTTAATACCCTTACCATATCTAAGTCTACTTTTTACAATGCTGGTCCGGGTCTGGTTACTGCAAGCACCACTTATGCAGGAGATGTGATCCCAACAGTTGCCATCACGAATTCGACATTTAATGGTTTTGGCGGCAATGCTAAATACGCGCTGTTAGATGCAAATGCAAACCCGATCAACTTTACCATTTTGAACAGCATTTTTGCCAATACGCCAAAATCTGGTACGGTTAACGCTGCTGCCATTAGGGGCACAGGTGCAGGAAGTACATTGAAGATTTCTAACAGTAATTACTTCAACCTGTTCAGCGCCCTAACAGGCGGAACAGCACTAACCTTTGGAACAGCAACTTTAGCCAGTAATCAATCAATCAATACAGGCTGGACAGCCACTACAGCTGATTTTACTTTAGCTGTAGGTTCGCCTTTAAGAAGTGCAGGAAGCACCGGAGGCCCAATCGGCGATCCAAGGTGGACATACTAACAAAAATTATAGGGCAGGTTTTAATCTGCCCTTTTTTAATGAACTTTATTCAGGGTTGGTATTTAATAGGTTCCAAATAAGAATCGTCATCTCCTTTGGTTTATCAAACTGATTTTTCTTCTTTCAAATAGTATTACAAGAAGAAAGCTTGGTAAGCG
>NZ_JBXANE010000017.1:0-106292 GCF_058801365.1 Pedobacter sp. GW822-FHT03F06 | reverse complement strand
ACGCTTACCAAGCTTTCTTCTTGTAATACTATTTGAAAGAAGAAAAATCAGTTTGATAAACCAAAGGAGATGACGAAGTTTTTTTATCTTTCACTGAAGAAACCGGGATCAGTAATGAAAGCTGCCTTACGTTCAATAAACCTGACCGACAGCGTTATCCCGATTTAAGGTTAATTTGTTTTATCGTTTTTTTATCGGGATTAAGCAAAGGGCAGGACTACAGGGGCCGAAACACTACGGACACTGCTTTCCAAAAAAAGAGATTTTGGAAAATTAGACTTTAATTATATTGGTTGGTGTCACACCAACCAATAGGAAGGTACTACGCTCAACATGACGGCCTGGTGGGCAAAAAAAATCCTGCCTTGAGTTAACAAGGCAGGATCAATATTTATTTTAACACAAGTTAATCCACAAATTTCCAGCGTACAAAAGCTTCCATTGCTTCATATTCTGCAAGTCCTAGTTCGTCGTATGCTTTTGCCGTATCACGGTTACGGTCTTCGGCACGCTGCCAAAACTCTCTTGAATCGTCGCCAGGGAAAACTGCCCTGTCTTTTTGGCTCTGGTGTTTGAAAATAGCATATTTTTTACGCTCAAGCTCCTGCGGAGAAATAGGAACAGCCATTTCGATTTCATACGTTTCAAATTCGTGCCAAGCACCGCGGTACATCCACAACCAGCAATCTTGTGCCCAGGCTTCGGTTTTGCGTAAACGTTTTAATGCTTCTAAAATAATATTAAAACAAACAATATGCGTTCCATGCGGATCTTCAAAATCGCCTGCTGCATATACCTGCTGAGGCTTAACTTCTTGCAATAGCGCTATTGTAAGTTCGATATCGGCATCCGTTACCGGGTTTTTCTGAACCTTACCGCTTTCGTAGAAAGGAAGCGCCTGAAAATGGATATGATCATCTTCAAGACCGCAATATCTTGCGCCGGCAATAGCCTCGCCTTTTCTGATCAATCCTTTAACTGTTTGGATTTCTGGCGTATCTATCTGGTTAGGTTGTTTCTGCTCAATAAAACTTCTCATTTTGTTGTAGAGATCTTTCAAATGTGTATTGTCCATACCCATTTTCTCTGTGAAATCTACATTGAACTCAACGAAACGAAGTGCATCATCATCCCAAACCGCGGTATTACCTGAGGTTTGGTAAGCTACGTGTACATCATGCCCTTGGTCAACCAGACGTAGAAATGTACCGCCCATCGAGATCACATCATCATCAGGGTGCGGTGAGAAAATAATGATTCTCTTTTTGGCAGGCTCTGCTCTTTCCGGACGCTGAGAATCATCAGCATTCGGTTTGCCTCCTGGCCAACCTGTAATGGTGTGCTGTAATTTATTAAAGATATGGATGTTGATATTGTATACTGGTCCTTTTTCAGTAGCCAGTTGTGCCATACCATTATTGTTATAATCGTCTTCGGTTAACTTTAAGATCGGTTTTTTCAAGGTATTGGCTAACCAAATCACCGCTTTACGGATCAATGCATCTGTCCAAACACAATCTTTAACCAACCATGGAGTATCAAAACGGGTCAGTTCTGAAGCTGCAGGTGCATCAAGAATGAATTCTACATGATCAGAAAGTTGCAGGTACGTTGCCGGAACATCGCCCGAAATCTCACCTTCAACTGCTTTTTTGATAATGGAAGCCTTTTTACGGCTCCAGGCCATTAATATAATTTCCCTTGCTTTGAAAATTGTACCTATTCCCATGGTAATGGCCTTAGTTGGTACGAAGGTTTTTCCACCGAAATCGCGTGCGGCATCACGGCGGGTAAGGTCATCTAAAGTAACTAAACGGGTACCAGAATTTGGTGCAGATCCTGGCTCGTTAAAGCCGATGTGACCTGTACGGCCGATACCTAAAATCTGGATATCAAGACCTCCAAGATCACCTATTTTCTTTTCATATTCTAAGCAGAATGCAGGAATGTCTTCCAGTGCAAGCGTACCATCAGGGATGTGAACATTCTTCTTATCAATATCGATATGATTGAAAAGGTTTTCGTTCATAAACGTAACATAACTTTGTGCCGCAGTTGGCGCCATTGGATAATATTCATCCAGGTTGAAAGTAATTACGTTTTTAAAACTCAAGCCCTCTTCTTTGTGCAGTCTAACCAATTCGGCATAAACTGCAATTGGGGTAACACCTGTTGCTAAGCCCAGTACTGCAGGTGTGTTGCTTGCTTGTTTAGATTTAATGAGCTCGGCAATGCGGTGTGCAACATTAATTGAAGCAATTTTTGGATTTTCGAACACGCTTACCGGTAATTTCTCGAAACGTGTCTCCTCCAGTAGATTTAATCTAGCCATTTTTTTTATATGGATTTTAATGTACGGAGCAGTAAATATAGAGAGTTATGCCCAATTTGTAACAAAGGATATTTACTTTTATTGCAAGTATTTATATAAAATTCGATTAAAGGGGCAGACAAACGTTTGATCTTTTTAAGATAAAAAAACAATATGAACACACAGATTGAAAAGTTGTATTCGAAAGCAGGGAAATCGGAGCGTTTAATTATAGGATTGATGAGTGGTACATCAATGGATGGACTGGATATTGCACTTTGTTTGGTAAAGGGAAGCGGTGCTGAGACGGAAATCCGGATTTTAAAATTTAAAACAGGCGATTATACCGATGATTTTAGGTCCAAAATAAAAGCCGTTTTTTCGAAAAAAGAAGTCGACTTACAGTTGGTTTGCCTGATGAACGAACATATTGCAAATACCCATGCAGGGCTAATAAATGAAGCACTAAAAGAGTGGGGTTATCAAAATGAGGCTATCGATTTTATTGCAAGCCACGGCCAAACTATTTTTCATGCGCCAAAGTCTCTGCATCAACTAGCCGATTATCCAAATGGCACATTACAAATAGGTGATGGTGATCATATTGCGCTAAAGACTGGGATTATCACCCTTTCTGACTTTAGACAAAAACACTTGGCCGCTGGTGGCGAAGGTGCCCCCTTAGCGGTTTATGGCGACTATTTAATATTTTCGAAAGCTGGCGAAGATCGGGTAATGTTAAATATAGGTGGCATAGCAAATTTCACCTATTTGCCAGGCAGTACCGATGCCAGTGAAATTTTTTCGACGGATGTTGGCCCTGGAAATACTTTGATGGACCAGTATATGCAGAAATATTTTAATCAATTTTATGATAAAAATGCGGCTGTTGCCTTTGCAGGCGAATCTAATCCCGGTCTATTGTCTGCGTTAATAAACTGCAGCTTTTTTAACCTGGATTTTCCTAAAACCACAGGGCCGGAATTGTTTAATCTGGAGTATTTAACCAGTGCACAAAAACAGTCATCAACAACCGGTTTAAGTGCAGCCGATGTAATGGCTACCTTATGTCATTTTTCTGCAGAAACCATTACCAATGCAATTAAGCGTTGCTTTGGCGAAGATGCCAAAGCACAGGTTTTTATGAGTGGCGGCGGAATGCATAACCCCTTACTTGTGCAGCTTCTAAAAAGCAAGTTACCTTTTTGCAACTTCTTAACCACTGAGGATTTAAATATTGATCCCGATGCAAAAGAGGCTGTTTTGTTTGCTGTTTTGGCCAACGAAACGCTCTGTGGCAAACCAATAAACTTTGGCGATAGGCAAGGCGTGCCTTCGGTTTGTATGGGTAAAATCAGTTTACCAGCGTAATAAAACGCAATTGCTTTGTGGATTGTAAATCAGTTTGTACAGGTTAAAAATTTGGTTTGTGCGGTATTTTGTTAAATTTGTTTTAACACTAATCTTCTAACAAAACCAAATTTTATGGAAAAAAGTTACCTAAAATGGTCACCAGGATTCTTTGCAATTTTGTTGATCCCATTTCTGCTGCTCTTATTTACAGAAATGGCGCAGGCACAAAACAAACGGTATACCATAAGCGGTAAGGTTACCGATGCGGCAAATAACAGCCCTGTTCCCGGCGCTGTTGTAAAAATTATCAATACAAATCTGGTAACAAGCACAAGTTCGAGCGGAACATATAGCTTTTCGGTTGATTTAGCACCCGGTAAATATCAGATCCAAATTTCTTTTATAGGCTTTAAATCGAATATCGAATCTGTAAGCCTTGGCGACAATACCACGGTTCAGGCAAATAGTGCTTTGAGTGGTGATGCAGTGGGACTAGATGAAGTAATTGTTACGGGTACCTCTCAGGGAACTACACGTAAACAGCTCGGTAGTTATGTGAGTACGGTAAAAGGTGATGATTTAAATAAAGCACCGAGTGGAAATGCGCTGGCCTCACTTCAAGGAAAAACTCCTGGTGCACAGATCAGCCAGAATTCTGGAGATCCGGCTGGCGGAATTTCTGTCCGTTTAAGAGGTGTAAGTTCGGTTAACTCATCATCAGAACCACTATACATAATCGATGGGGTAATTGTAAATAATTCTACAACCAGAGTAACCAATACCTCAGGAAATTACGATAACATTAATAATGGAGTTCAGGTCGGAAATATCGGCCAGAATAGAATGGTTGACATTAGCCCGTCTGATATTGATCATATTGAGGTTTTAAATGGGGCAGCAGCAGCAGCCATTTATGGGTCGCGCGCAAATGCGGGGGTAATCCAGATTTTTACCAAGAGAGGCAAAACCGGAGAGCCCCAAGTGAGCTTTAGTACAAGCCTAACCATAAGTGAGCTCCGTAAGCAAATTGAAGTAAACCAGGCGCCTGTTAGATTTGGGGATAATGCAAACTCTGTAACGCAAGATATCATTCAAACAGTTCCACCCACTCCAGGTGCCACTCCTGTTTTACAGACCGCAAAAACTCCAGTTACCAGATATAACTATCAGGATTATATTTTTCATACCGGCGTAGGCACAGATAACTCCGTTTCTGTTTCAGGTGGAAACGATAATACCAAGTTTTACACATCGGCAGGATATTTTTCAAACCAAGGGATTATAAAGAATACAGATTTCAAAAGAATGAACTTTAGAGCAAATCTGGATCAAAAGATTAATAACTGGGCTAAAATGACCGCTGGCTTTAACTATGTACACAGCGATGCCAATGAAAAACCAGATGGGAATTCATTCTTTTCGCCAATGAACTCAGTTACCATTATTGGTAATTTTCATGATATTTTTGCTAGAGATATACTCGGTAACTTGCAGGCTGTTGGCGAACGCGGCCGTGTAAATCCGGTATCGGTTATCGAAGATATTAAACAGCGAGAGTTTACCAATCGTATTATTGCCAACTTGGGCTTAAAGCTTAATCCCGTGAAAAACCTAACCATCGATTATACCATGGGGGTTGATAATTCTATTCAAAACGGAACAACATTTATTCCGCCCTTTACCTATAATGTAAGTACGGGCTTTTATGGTGGTGGGGCTAGTTTAGACCCATCATTAAATGGTTATGCAAGTGCGGCAAATGCAACAACAACACTATTTAATAATGAATTAAATTTCACCTACGATGCAAAAATATCAGATCTGTTAAGTTCTACAACACAATTGGGCGGATCGTATCAATATCAGAAAGATTTGTTCAGTTTGTTAAATGGTAGGGGGCTGGCACCACTTATTGAAACCGTAAATGGCGCCAGTACTATATTGCCAAACAATGATAACCGTTCAGAATTCTCGATAAGCGGTGCTTATCTACAACAGAATTTTAAATATAAAGACCATCTTTTTGTTACAGGTGCAGTCAGGGTCGATCAATCGACTGTTTTTGGAGAGGGAAATGGAACACAGTTTTATCCAAAAGCAAATGTAAGTTATGTGTTGTCATCTGCCAATTACTGGAAGGGACTTGGCTTATCTTCATGGTGGAATACCCTCAAAATCAGGGCAGCTTATGGCGAATCGGGTAATTTAACAGGTATTGGGGCCTACGACCGTTTTAATGTGTATTTACCCAGTGCATTAAATAGTAAAACATCACTGGCATCTAGCAGCACGTTAGCCAATACCGATGTTAAACCGGAGCGCCAAAAAGAACTGGAATTGGGTACAGACATGTCGTTTTTTAACAACAGATTAGGCTTAACTTTTAGCTGGTACAATAAAAGTGTTAAAGACCTATTGTTGGGTGTGGTAATTGCGCCAACTTCCGGTTATTCGAGTCTGTTGGATAATATTGGCGGATCACTTAAAAACAGAGGGATAGAACTTATGCTTACAGGGGTGCCATTAAAAACGCAGGATTTTACCTGGACCACCACCTTAATTTACAATAGAAACCGGAACAGAATTGTCGGATCTGGTGCGCAACGTTTAATCAATACTAATGCCGGGGCACCGGTTTCTATCACAGATGGTTATCCTGTTGGTGTTTTTTACGGAACTTTCTTTGCCAGGAATGCCGACGGAAGTTTATTAACTAATGCGCAGGGAATTCCACTAACTGAAAGAGGGGTTCAAAAATCGCCAACTGAATATACTGTACAACGCGATGCGAATGGATTGCCTACTGGAGATCCTCTACGCAAGGTTCTTGGTGATCCAAACCCAGATTATACAGGGTCGTTTGTAAACGATTTTACTTACAAAAAGTTAAGTCTGCACATTCAGTTAGATGCAGTACAGGGAGGCGATGTTTGGAATGCAGATTGGAGAACCCGTCAGGGTGTAGGTAATGGTAAAGTAGCTGAAGCAGAATATTTAGGACAGTTGCCTCGAGGCTACGTAGCGGGGGCTTATAATGTAGAAGAATGGCGTATTGATGATGGCTCTTTTGTGAAACTAAGAGAAATTTCTTTGAGCTATAACATTGGTAAGGTAAAGTTTGTTAAAGATCTTACCGTAAATATTAGTGGTAGAAATCTGGTTTCGTGGGATAATTATAAGGGCTATGATCCAGAGTTGAATGCAGGTGGACAATCAACAATTTTAAGAAATATCGATTTTGGTGCGGTACCGATCCCACGTACATTTTCTTTCGGTTTACAAGCCAAGTTCTAATTCATTGAAGAAATAAATCATATTAAGATGAAAAATTTAAATTCAAAATATATTCGCTACGTATTTTTCTTTGCAATGGGCGTTTCGATGCTTGCTTGTAAAAAAGAATACCTAAACCCTAATGGAGCTGTAGCCGATGATGTACTCCTTTCTACAAGAGGTTTGACCGGGATTACTGTCGGCCTTCAGAAAAACTTCTCCACAACAAGGGCCGGCCTCTTATATGCCGCAACTACGGTTAATGGCATTACCACAAACGAGTTAATTTCTGTTAATACGGGAAATACCAATGAAGATCGGTTAATGACAGGCGGAGTGCAGGTAGATGGTACAAATTCCGTATTGTTAAATGTTTGGACCAGTTCAAATAAAATCATTTTCGATGCCGATAATGTGATAAATAATGCCGCTAAACTTGCTGATAAGGGGCTAGCTTCTGGCTTAATTGCACATGCCAGTATTTTTAAAGCTTTAGCGTTAGGTAATTTGGCAGAATTTTGGGAGAAAGTTCCGGCCGGAACCGGGCAGAATGTAACTTTTGTTACAAGGGCAGAAGGTTTTAACAAAGCCATTGCAACCATTGATAATGCTTTGGCCTTAATTGCAGCAAACCCAATCAGCACCTCCTTTTTGAGCAACATTCCTACAGGAGTTGATATTCCGAATACGTTGAATGCGTTAAAAGCACGTTACGCCTTATTTGTTGGAAACTATGCAGTTGCGTTAAGCAGCGCCAACGCTGTTGATTTAACCAAAAGATCGTCGTTCACTTATGATGCGCAAAATCTCAATCCCATTTTTGAAATTGCTACTTCTACTAATAATGTAATCCAACCTAAAAATTTAAATTTAGGGCAAACTGGTGCCAATATTCCAGATGTAGGTGATACAAGAATTCCGTTTTATACTACAATAAGCACTACCGTTCGTATTAATGGTTTTGGTGCGGCTAGTTTAGCGCCAATTCCAGTTTATCTGCCTGGCGAAATGACTTTAATTAAGGCAGAGGCTTACGCTCGGCAGGCCACCCCTAACCTGGGGTCAGCACTAACTGAGTTAAACAAGGTAGTAACGCGTCAGGCAACAGGAAATGTGCTCGATGCTAATTATGGAATGGGGGCTGGGTTACCTGCGTTAACGGGTAGCTATACACAGCAACAGCTTTTAGATCTGATTTACAAACACCGTTGTATTGAGCTTTTTATGTCTGGTCTAAAGCTCGAAGATATGAGAAGGTTTAATCAACCATTAACCGATCGTAAACGGAATTTCTTTCCTTATCCTTTTCAGGAAAGGGATAATAATACCAATACCCCTGCAGATCCAACTTTCTAGCAGATGAAAAAGTCCCGATTTTCGTCGGGACTTTTTTATAAAATATTCAATTCTTTTTCGCGGTAACGTGAAAGTGATTCATGATCCAAATCTAATTCTGTTATTAGATAACTAATGCTTTCTATCGGGCACACCCTTAATCTTAAAGCAATATCGAGCTTCTCAGAAATACAGAGCACAGCGGTTCTTTTTGCACAGGCCAACATGGCCTTTTTAAGTTGGTTAATTTCCCAGTAAGTATCCGTCAGGCCTTCGTCTGGGTGGATGGCGCTGGTTCCCATCAGGCATAAATCGGCCTTAATTTCCGATAATTGTGTAATTACCTGCCCGCCATAGGTAACTTGCGAATTTTTTGAAAACAAGCCTCCAATCAAAATCACTTCGATATTGTTGTATTTGGCCAGTTCTACTGCCACCAACGGACTAATGGTGAAAAATGTAGCAGATAGGCCCTGTGGAAGCCGTTTTACAAACTCTAAAATCGTTGTTCCTCCCCCGGTTAAAACGACCATGCCATCTTTGATCAACTGAACGGCTTTCTTGCCAATCGCAATCTTACTATCTCTGGCATAAACCGTACTATCGTCAAAAGAACTGTGATAAGACTTCGATAAAGCACCGCCATGAACCTTATAAAGCAAGTTTTCATCCACAAGCTCTTGTAAATCCCGTCTGATGGTATCTTCCGAAACATTAAGCAACTGCACTAAGTCGGATGTTAAAACACGGTTATGCAAGTTAATCTGGCGCATGATGAAGTCGTGGCGTTCTTTTTTCAGCATAAATCATTTGATTTTCTACGAATGTATAAAAAGATTTTAAAATTATATTATTTGCGTTTTTATGCGTGTTTGTGCGATAAAATTTTGTTTGATAGGAAGATATACTTTATTAAATTGTTTTTTTATTGAAAAACATTTATGATATTAGCTAAATAATAAATTTAAATGCGCTTTTATGCGTGTTTTGGCAAACAACAAATTAACTAACAACTAACAACCCATTCCATTCCCTAAACAGGCAGTTTATGAAAAAAAAACTACTACTAATTTTTATTGGTACGTTTTTGTTGCTGGCCCATGCCATTGCGCAGCAAATAACCGTTACCGGTAGGGTTACGTCAGAAGACGGACCAATACCTGGTGTTTCCATCCGTGTGAAAGGAAACACAGCCGTTTCGCAAACCAATGCAGATGGATCATATACCATTAAAGCATCAAAAAGTGATGTTTTAATATTCTCTTACGTTGGTTACACAACGATAGAAAGAACCGTTGGCATAAATACGACAATTAATGTGGCCTTAAAATCTAACTCAAAAGGGCTGGATGAGGTTGTAATTACTGCCCTTGGTAATACTGTTAAGAAACGAGAACTAGGAACTTCCCAGCAAACCGTAAGTGGCGCAGCAATTGCAGAAACACAGCGAGAAAACTTTATTAACGCTTTACAGGGGCGGGTAGCAGGTGTAGAGGTGACAAGCTCTTCTGGGGTTCCAGGAGCATCATCTTCGATAACGATCCGTGGGGTAAGTTCTATCAGCGGTAGTAACCAGCCACTGATGATTGTGGATGGATTACCTATTGATAATAAGACTTTAAATACTTCTGCCTTTGTATCTGATGCGAGTTCAAATACTGCTTTTAGTAATAGGGGGGTAGATTTTACTAACCGTTCGGCAGATATCAATCCTGAAGATATTGAAAGTTTAGTTGTTTTAAAGGGACCGGAAGCGGCAGCGCTTTATGGTATTGATGCTGCAAATGGAGCAATAGTAATTACGACTAAAAGAGCAAAGGCAGGTGCTGGGGCTGTTAATTACAGTAACAGTTTCAGGGTGGAAGCAACTAGAGCTTATCCTGAAATTCAAAAACAATATGGACTTGGCGGTAGCGGGGTTCCCGGATCTGTATCTACCCTGAATAATATTTATCAGTATTTCGGTCCTGCCTACCCTGAAGGAACACAGTTTTACGATAACGTAAAAGATTTCTTCCAAACAGGCTTTACTCAAAAGCATAACCTTTCATTTGAAGGCGGTTCAGACAAAGTTAATTACCGTATTTCGAGTGCCTACACTGATCAAAGTGGTGTTGTACCAAACTCCGACTATCAGAGAATCAACTTGACCGGAGCCTCTCAGGGGATTGTAAATAGCTGGTTGAAAACTGATTTGTCTATGAATTATAGTTATGCAGTTAACGATCAGCCATTAAAAGGCAGTATTGGTCCTTTATTGGGCTTATTGGCCTGGCCGCAAACCGATGATGCATCGAACTATTTGACTCCAGCCGGAACCAGAAAGCTACTCGCCTTTGGATCGGCAGGTAATGCTGAAATTGATAACCCTTATTTTAATGTAAACAAGAATATCATCAATTCAAAAACAAGTAGGATTATTTCAAATCTGGGTTTAACTATTACGCCATTTAGGTGGGTAAATATTAAAACCAATATTGGTATGGATTCTTATACCAATCAAAACTTAATTGTCCGCCATCCCGAAAGTGCTTCAGCCTTTAGCAGAGGCGGAACAATTGATGTTGCCAACGATATAACCAGAAATATTAACCTGCAAAATCTGATTAATTTTAATAAGCAACAACTTACTAAAGATATTTCCTTTGACGCTACACTTGGGAATTCCCTGCAGAACTTAAAATCAAATGTTGATGCCGGATATGGTGAAGGATTTTTAGACCCTAATTTTAATTCATTAAATAATGTAGCCACAAAATTAGTTAGAACTTCAATTAGCCAACGCCGTTTGGTAAGCTTCTTCGGTAGAGCGACTTTCGATTATAAAAATTACCTGTTTTTAACAGGAACCATCAGAAACGACCGTACTTCTACCATTCCGATTGACCGGTATTCTTTTTGGTATCCATCAGTTCAGGGAAGTTTTGTTTTTACGGATGTACCTGCTTTCAAAGGGCTCAAAAATGTGTTCTATTATGGTAAGTTAAGGGCAGCTTATGCAAATGTGGGTAAAGATGCCAGGCCATATGCCTATGTGCCGACATTAGAGAATAAAACAACTTCTGGCGGCGGTTATGGCTATGGATTTACAGGACCGAACCCAGGTTTAAAACCAGAATTTGCGAAATCTTATGAATTTGGGGCCGAATTAGGTTTCTTAAATAACAGGTTAGGTCTCGACGTAACGGTTTATCGCAAAGAAACCACTGATCAGATTGTAAACGATATCAGAAGTAGTTATGCAACAGGTTTTATTTTGTTAAACCTTAATGGTGGCTCTACCAGAAACCAGGGTATTGAGTTAACCTTGCGCGGAAATCCTATAAAAACAAAAGATTTTAACTGGGACGTTTTAGCCAACTTCGAATCGGCAAGGGGGAAAGTACTTTCGCTTCCAAATGCGCTACCTGAATCTTATGTGTCTGATACCTGGTTATACGCCAATGTGCGCAATGGTAATACACCTGGAAATTCAACCAGATCATTAACCGGTCTATTTTATTTAAGAAATAATCAGGGGCAGTTGTTAATAAACCCTACAACAGGAGTGCCTGTACGTTCTACTACCTTTATTGAGGGTGGATATGACAGACAGCCTGATTTTACAATTGGTTTATCTAATACGTTTACCTATAAAAATATGTCATTGTCATTCCTGCTCGATATCAGGAAGGGCGGAGATGTATTGAACGCTACCCAGCATTTCTTAACCACCATTGGTTTAGCTAATAATACTGTAGATAGAATGACCCCAAGAATTATTCCTGGCGTACTGCAGGATGGTAGAGAGAATACCGCAAATCCAACTCAGAATAACATAGCCTTTGTTCCTTATTATCAAAATACATTTTATTCTACAGCAAGCGAAGAGTTGTTTATAGAAAAGGATATCAACTGGATTAGGCTGAGAGATGTTACTTTTAGTTATAAGCTGCCGCAAACGATGCTCAAGAAACAGAATTTTGTGAAAAGCGCAAGTGTTTTTGTTACTGGAACAGATTTGTTTTTGATTACCAACTATACTGGTTTAGATCCGGTTGTTAACGGAAATACGGCTGCTGTTGGTGGTTCGGGAGCTTCTGGTATCGATTATGGTAATTTTCCAATGCCTATTGGTTTAAACTTTGGAATTAAGATTGGATTATAATGGAAAAGATTATGAAATATATATATATAACACTGCTAACAGGATTTTTATTTACCGTTAGTAGCTGCAAGAAATATCTGGATGTAAATACTAATCCAAATGCCCCACAAACGGTTACTGCAAATTTATATTTGTCGCCAATGTTACACTGGATGGTAACTGCCCCGCAGTACGATGGCAGGTTTATTGGAAGATATACCCAAAACTGGACCTCGACAACAGCAGGTACCACCTGGGATTTGCAAGGTTATGATCCGTCATCTGATAACGGTGCTGAATTGTGGAGGGATGTGTATTGGAGCTTAGGTCAGAATCTAGTAGATATGAACACTAAAGCAGAGGCTGAGCAGCGATGGGATTTATTGGGTGTTGGCCAGATTTTAAAAGCATGGGGATGGCAGTCCTTAACCGATGTACACGGAGAGATTATTGTTAAAGAAGCCATAGACCCAACTAAATATCTGTTTAATTATGACAGCCAGGAATATGCTTATCAGGAAGTGCAACGTCTGTTAACCGCTGCCATAGCTAATTTAGCCAGGACAGATGGAGCAGTAGACGCTGTTTTCTTAGGTAAAACAGACTTGATTTACAAAGGCGATCGTGCAAAATGGACCAAGCTGGCCTATGCCATGTTAGCTTTAAATTTAAATCACTATAGCAATAAAGCCAGTTACAAGCCGGATGATGTAATTGCTGCGGTTGATAAATCTTTTACAAGCAATACAGACGATGCTTTAATGGCATATCCAGGTGTTACCGGAAATGACGACAGAAATTTCTTAGGCCCAACACGAGGTAATATGCAAACTTACAGGCAAACACCTTTTATTGTTAACCTGATGAATGGAACACAGTTTACCGGAGTAGTAGACCCAAGGATGAGCCGGATGTTGGCTCCTGCGCCAGATGGTGTTTATAGAGGTATTGTAACCGCTGCAGGAACTGGAGCTTTTACAGCAAGTCAGCTGCCTAACAATTTTTGGAACATCGCTTCTATTGCTGCACCAGCAGCCAATACACAAGGAAGGTATATTTTTTCTGATAAATGTAAACTGCCGGTAATGACCTATTCTCAATTACAGTTTATTAAAGCAGAGGCCGCATTTAAAAAAGGAGATAAGGAAACCGCTTTAACAGCCTATAAAAATGGTATATCAGCGCATATTGATTTTGTTAATGCCAGAAACATTGAGGATAACCAATCTCCAACCCAAATCACAAGTGCAGAAAAAACAGCTTATATGAGTGCTACTGCAATTGTTCCTGCAGCAGCTGCAGATTTAACCTTAACGCAGATTATGTGCCAAAAGTATATTGCACAATGGGGCTGGGGACATTTAGAAACCTGGATGGATATGAGAAGGTATCATTATACCGATGCTGATCCTGTAACGGGAAAACAGGTGTATTTGGGCTACGTTTTTCCAACTACACTGTACTCTGATAATGCGGGTAAACCGGCTTATAGAATTCGTCCACGTTATAACTCAGAGTATGTTTGGAACAGAGATGCTCTGAGTGTAATCGGTGGATTGGCAACCGATTATCACACTAAACAAACCTGGATTATTCAACCTTAATTAGCACGTTATGAAAATAAAATATATAGGTTTGCTGGCGGTTACGCTGGTAGCGGCTTTTACATTTTCTTGTAAGAAAGACAATAGCATACAGGTTATTGATACGCCTGTAGATGCAACAAATGTTTCTAGAATTAAATATTTCAATTTTGCTGCAGGCGCGCCTTCTGTAAATTTTTATGCCAATGGCACAAAAGTTTCAGGGATATTAAGCGCTACTGGCTCAGAAAGTACAACCGGAACAGCTTACGGCGGCGTATACCCTGCCTCTAACTATAGTATTATCAATCCGGGTACTTATAAGATAAATGGAATTATACCCTCAACAGCCGCAGCTAATGCAAATGTTTCGATTTCTGAAGTGAATCCGGCTTTGGCAAATGGTAAATACTATTCGCTATACACCAGTGGTATATACAACAGTACAACCAAAACAGCCGAGTCGTTTGTTTTAGAAGATGTGCTACCGCCTTCAACATCAAGCAACACGGTATCTTATGTTCGTTTTGTTAATGCCATTCCAAATGGAACAGCGGCAATGAATCTGGTAATTAAAAATTCAGTTACAGCTGTAGAAACCATAGTGGCAACCAATATTGGTTATAAAAGCGGATCTGCCTTTGTTGCTGTACCGGTTGGTAGTTATGAGTTATATGTAAGATATCCATCTTCATCAACTAATATTATTTCGCGGAATGGAACAACAAATGGTGTGGTGGGCTTTTTGGGTGGAAGAGCCTTTACTGTTGGTGCCAGAGGAGATATGACCATAACTTCCGCTACAGCAGCAAACAGGCCATTGTTGGATAATACAGCCAATCAATAGCAGTTTTTAAACACATTATCAAAGCCTTGGTTTTATTAACCAGGGCTTTCTTGTTCTTGTTTGCCAATTTTACTAACTTGTAAATCCGATTAACTGCATTAAAATGAGGGTTTTATATCTTTTTTTGCTTATTGGTGTAAGTTGTCTCCAGGTAGAAGCGACAACATTTGTGGTGGTAAATAATGCAAACGCCGGTTCTGGCTCTCTACGCGATGCTATTCTCGGTTCCAATGCAAATGGTACCGCAACTGCCGATCTCATCCTATTCGATATACCGGCAACCTCAACAGGAGACATAACCATTACCCTTACCGAAGAATTACCTGCGCTCACTTCAAACATTGTAATAGATGCAACTACTCAGCCCACTACCTTGCTGGAAAGCCCAAGTATTAAGGTTAAATTAGTGCGTGGCGCAAGTCAGTTTTTTCATGGCCTGGTTATAGATGGAATTAAGCATATTGAGATTTACGGGCTTTATTTCAGTAATTTTGTATCTCAGGCAGGTATTCCGGCTGACGACAGAAAAGCCGCGGTTTTTTTGAAAAATGCAGCACATGTTACAATAGGAGCGCCCAATAAGCAAAATGGTTTTGGCAATAATTATACCGCTATTATTTCGCCAACTCAGCTTTTTGTACAGGACGACATTACCATTTCTTCCAATATTATCGGATTAGATCCAGCGGGGAAAAGCCCAGAAGGAAATGTTGTGGGTATCGATTTGAGTTACCTCAAAAATTCGACAATTGGTGGAAATACTGTCGCGCATGGAAATCTTATCTCTGGTAATTCCAATGCCATTTCATTAGGTGCGCTGTCAGGAAACGTTAACATTTCTTTCAATGTGATCGGTTTTGATGTCACGAAGGCTAAAACTTTTCCTCAAATGCAGTCGACGGGTATTTTTGCCAATGGAGAAACCGTTAATCTCACCATCTCTGATAATTACATTGTCTCCCAGTTTAAAGGGATAAAAGTTGATAACTTAAAATTGAAATATACAATAACCCGCAATGTAATCGGATGTGGGGTAAATGGCGAAAACTTTGGCAATATAAAATATGGAATCGAATTGTATAACTGCTCGGCAGGTATTATTGGCGGACCGACCGCTGCAGATAGGAATATTATTGCCTATAACGAATCAGCTATATTAGTAGATAAATCATATCCTGTAAGCATATTGAAAAACAGTATATATTGCAATGGTTCATCCGCCATCGGCTTTAAGGATATTCCACCAGATAAAAGCATTACGCAATCACGAATTGGATTGATTACGTCAACATCGGCAAGTGGCACCTATCTTCCCAACTCCATTATCGAGCTCTTTTACGATGATGAATGCCCTGATTGTCAAGGCAAAACTTTTATTGCTTCAATACCAACAAATGCTAATGGAACATGGCAATACAATGGAGCCTTAACCACAGGTATAACCAGTACAGGAACCAATGCTGACGGAGCAACTTCTGCATTTTCAAAACCATTCTTAGCTGACGGAAATAAAATCATAACCGATGCCTTTTGTGGCAATTCAACCGGAAGCATCACTAAATTAGACGTTAGTGATGCCAGCGTTTTTAGCTGGTTTAATGAAGCTAACACGCTGGTTGGAAATGAAAAAGATTTGAAAGATGTGTCTAGTGGCACCTATTACCTAAAGGCCAGCCAGCCCGGAGGTTGCGAATCTGTTTCGGCAATTTATACCATTCGAAATACCGATATAACCTATAAGGTAAAGAGTTCTACTATAAAGCCTGCAAGTTGTAATGAAGACAATGGGAGCGTAAGCATCATAGCCTACGAAACACAAACACCTCTACTTTTTAGTTGGACAGATAAAGATGGAGTAGTCGTAGCTACAACCGAAATGCTTAACAATGTAGCCCCTGGAGATTATACTTTAACTGCTGCTAACGGAAATGGCTGTACAAATGTAGTCGGAACTTTTGTAGTGGGAATTGCCGAACTTCCGGTAATCGATTTTTCTAGATTACGCACTGCTATAAGCTGTGATGGGAAATCCGTAAGTGTATACGGTGTAGATATAGATGGAACAACTGGCCCCTTTACCTATAGGTGGTTAGATAAAAATGGCAATACTGTAGCCAATACACCTGTTTTTCAAAAACTTAAGCCAGACAAGTACCAGTTGTGGGTAAAAGACAGGTATGACTGTGAGGTAGGTAGCGAGGTACTCGATTTAACAAAACTTGAAAAAACGATTTTACAAGTACCTAATTCGATAACGCCTAATGGCGATGGCATAAATGATACTTGGAAGATAAATGGTACAGAAAACTACCCAAACGCTGAGTTTTATATATTTAACAGGCTGGGCGACCAGCTTTTCTACTCAAAAGGCTATCCAAAAGAATTTGATGGAAATTATAAAGATCAAGCACTTCCTGCTGGTGTATATTATTACCTTATCGATCTGAAAACAGATTGTGGTAAAGTTAGCGGGAGCTTAACTATATTGAAATAACAAAGGCAGCTAAAAGATTAACTGCCTCTATTATTATAAATTTCCTTACAAAATTTTAAATCCTAAACTCAATTGGAACAAGTTAGGTTTTTGGCTGTATTTCTCACTTTTACTGATGTTGGATAAACCAGCTTCATAACGTAAATCAACCGAAATGCTGCCCACATCTACACCTGCACCAGCTTGTAGGCCCAATGCCTGATTCTTGTAGTTGTCGAAATCGGTAGCTTGTTGATAAGCAGAGCTGAACGACGAATTTTCATCTAAAACAAATGAAATAACCGGACCAGCCATTAAACGGAAGTTTAAATTTTTAGCGCCAAATTTTGTTCCCAACAGAACGGGAACGTCCAGCGTGGTAAATTTTACCTTTCCTTCAGCTGTAACTTCATTCCCGTTATCTTGCGTAATGCTGATAAATTTGTTGCCTTTACTGCCAATGTAAGCCTCTGGTTGTACATAAAAGCTAGCCCCGCCAATACGTGCCCAAGCGCCAATCTGGTAGCCTAAACGGTTTTCTTCGCTTGCGAAATCTGCATTTAACTTAGCTAAGTTTACACCTGCTTTAACCCCAAGGTTAAATGTTTGTGCTTTTGATGTTGCCCAACCTAAGGTTAGGAAAACAATAGAGAAGATGATCTTTTTCATGTTGTTTAAATTGTTTTTTTTAAGGATTATAAAATCATAAACAGTGCTTGAGCAATTTAACCTGCATTTTTAAGGCTTTGGTTTCTATTTAAAGTCTGCATCAAGCGGTTGTTATACCGGGTTAGATTTTATAACGTGGTTTTAACACAATTATCGTGCAAAAATATTCCGCGAATCTCTACTTTTTTTGTCACATCACATAAAAAGGTATTAACCTGAGCAAATATTTTTTACTTTTGCATCAAATAAAATATGCCATGGCTAATTTTCAACTTACTTCAGAAACTGCATTTAAAGTAAAAACCAAGTTCTTAAGGAAATATCGCGATCTGGCGAGCGAGCCTTTAGATTTTACGCCAGGCAAAGAAGATCAATTGGTTGAAGATTTAATGCGTTTGGTAAAACGCGACCGTACCTACATCGAATTTACCATTCAAAAAGCACTTGCCGATACCAAAGGAAACAGACTTTAAGATTCCCATTTCCATTTTTCTACGCACAGCATTTTTTGTTTAAGCTTTCTGTTGCCAATTTAAATACGTTCAACCGCTCAGTGTATTTTACACTGCTATGCAACGCCACTCTTTTGTAATAGCATCCCTGCTCTGGTTAGTTGCACTTAAAGCAGCTGCACAACAACAGGTATTTAATGACAATTTCACGGATAGTTTAACTTCAACCCAGACGAGAAAACAATTAAACGATTTATCTGCCATTGAATACCTTAAACAGACTTTCAATAAAGGACACCAATCGATTAATTATAGATTGCTATTGCCGGTGGAGAATAGTAGCCAGATGAAATATCCCCTGGTTATTACATTTCATAACTCAACGCGAATAGGTACAGATAATGAAAGGCAACTAGAACCACTGGCTAGGATCTGGCTGCGCCCCGATATACGTCGGGAATATCCGGCATTTGTGATTGCTCCGCAGTTTCAAACCCGTTCATCAAACTATTATCCAGATTCAGTAAGGCACTGCTTAATCTCGAAACCGTCGGATGAAGTTTATTTATTGCTTGAATTGATCCGGGAAGTAAAAAATAAGTATCCTCAGATAGATGCCAACCGCATTTATTTGGTAGGTTATTCTATGGGTGCATCTACCGCACAAAATCTGATGAATATTGCTCCGAAAAACTTTGCCGCTATGGTTTCTATTGCGGCAGTTCCCGATTTTTTAAATATTAACGGCATCAGGCAAAAATCTATTTGGTTAATTCATGGGCGGCAGGACAATGAAAATCCTTATGAGGGAAGCGAGCATTTATATCGTGCGTTGAAAGGTAATCCTGATTTGTTGTTTACAACTTATAATAAGTTAGATCATAATCTCATTACAATTCCGTTATTACTTACTGCTCAGGTACCGGCCTGGTTATTTGCCCGGCATAAATAAAGATGTTGCCTGGGCACACTGCCTGGTTCATTGCGTAACGCTTAATTTACGCTTAGCCCAAATAAGCTGTTTTTAATATTTATCGGTTTTTGTACATTTACCTTTGTACTTAACCAATAATAATCTTCCAAAAAGAGCGGTATTTCATTTAACTTGCCCTTCGGAATTAAAATATATAAGGGAATGAAAAAACTAAAATATGGTCTTTTAGCAGCTGGCTTTGGTGTGGCTGTTTTGTCTTTTTCATTTAAAGAAGATTTATTTCTCGTATCTAAAAACCTGGATATTTTTGCTTCACTCTATAAAGAAATCAATATCAATTATGTTGATGACACCAATGCCCCTCAGTTGATGAAAACGGGGATTGATGCCATGTTGGATAGTTTAGATCCCTATACCGAATATGTTCCCGAATCGGAGATTGAAGATTACAAGCTGAAATATGTAAGCACGCAGTATGGAGGTATTGGTGCCAGCACGGTTTTTATCGATGGAAAACTGTTTATCAACGATGTTAGTGAAGGTTATCCGGCAAATAAAAGTGAGGTTAAAGCAGGAGATCAGGTGCTGAGCATAAACGGAATCGCAGTAAAGGGGAAAGACCGTCAGGAAATTAGTCAATTGTTGCGCGGCCCGAAAGGAACACCCGTAGATTTGCTGGTGATTAGAGACGGAAAAGAAATCACTAAAAAACTTGTCCGTGATGAAATAAAACAGCCTAACGTTTCTTACTCTGGAATGGTTGGCGATGGCATTGGTTACATCAAACTCGATAAATTTCTTGAAAATTCCGGACAGGAAGTTAAAGATGCGCTGTTGGCTATTCAAAAAGAAAATCCAAAAGGTGTGGTTTTAGATCTGAGAAACAATGGCGGGGGTATTTTGCAGGAAGCGGTTAAAATTGTGAACCTCTTTGTGAATAAAGATCAGCTTATTGTTACCCAAAAAGGCAAAAATGTAGAGAAAACCATTGCCTATAAAACACTTTTAACCCCGGTTTCTACTTCGGTTCCGTTAGTAGTGCTTGTAAATGGAAATTCGGCCTCAGCTTCAGAGATTGTTGCGGGTTCTTTACAGGATTTAGATCGTGCCATTGTAATTGGCCAGCGCAGTTATGGCAAAGGCTTGGTTCAGCAAACCTTTAACCTGCCCTATAACAGCCTGGTTAAAGTAACTGTGGCGAAATATTATACGCCATCGGGCAGGTGCATCCAAAAATTGGATTATGCACACAAAAATGCAGATGGTATTGCCGAGCGTTTTGCCGATTCGACTATGGTAATGTACCAAACCAAAGCAGGAAGGAACGTGTATAGTGGCAATGGTGTATATCCCGATATTGTGGTAGATGCCGTAAAGCTCAGCCCGATTACCATTTCAATGCTTAATAAAAACCTTTTCTTTAACTACGCCAATCAATATAGGAAAGAAAAACCAAGTTTGGCATCAGCCAAAACTTTCCAGTTATCTGATGCGGATTATGCTGCATTTTCTGGCAGCTTGGCCGATAAAGATTTAACCTACCTAAGCCGTACCGAAAGGCTGCTTTCCGATTTACGTGTAGAAGCCGAAAAGGAAAATAAATCTGCTGAAGTAAAAACCGATCTGGAGAATCTTAAATATAAACTTACCTCTTCTAAAAAAACCGATCTGATTAGCCATAAAGCAGAGATAAAAAGAGTTTTAGAAACACAGATCGTAAGCCGGTATTTTTACGAAAAAGGAAGAATTGAACAGAGCTTCCAGTACGATAAAGAATTGGCTGCGGCAAAAAACCTTTTTACCAACCAATCGCAGATTCTGGCCATTTTAAAAGGAGATGGAAATTATAAGGTGATCGGAAAACCGACCAAAGCCACTGCATCAATAGACTAAAACCTAACCAAACGATACCGCTATCCCTATGAAGAAATTAATCCTACTATGCCTTGTGCTATTAATTGCCTTACAGTTAAAAGCCCAGGATTATACACCTACAGCCGCTAATTTAAAACAGCGGGCATGGTTTAACGATGCCCGATTTGGTTTATTTATCCACTGGGGGCCTTTTAGTATACCTGGGAGTGGCGAATGGGTAATGAACGAACGAAAGTTGAATGTTCATAACTATACTAACCTTAAAGATTTTTTTAACCCGGTTGAGTTTAATGCCGAACAATGGGTAAGCATGGCGAAGAATGCCGGAATGAAGTACATTACACTGATTACCAGGCACCATGATGGTTTTAGCATGTGGGATACCAAATATTCTGATTTCAATATCATGAATACACCCTACAAAAAAGATATAGTAAAAATGATGGCCGATGAGTGCCACAAGCAGGGCATAAAACTATACCTGTATTATTCGCTGTTAGATTGGCGCAGAGAAGATTATCCGCACGAAACCGGCCGTACCGGGCAGAACTCAGGTAGAACGGGCAAAGGTGATTACGCAAGCTATTTGCAGTTCATGAAAAACCAATTAACCGAGTTGTTGACCAATTATGGTGAAATAGGCGGAATCTGGTTCGACGGGCATTGGGACCAGACTGAACCAGAAGGGGCAAAAGACAGGACATCGCGGATTGATTGGAAATACAATGAAATTTATGGTTTAATCCACAAACTTCAGCCACAGTGTATGATTGGTAACAACCATCACTTAACACCCTTTGCCGGAGAAGATTTTCAGATGTTCGAGCGCGATCTGCCCGGAGAGAATAAATCAGGCTTAAGTTTTCAGAAGGCATCAGATAAATTACCGCTCGAAACCTGCGAAACCATTTCAAATTCGTGGGGATATAATTTGAGCGATACCTATTACAAGTCGAATAAAGAACTGGTACATATGTTGGTTAAAGCAGCAAGTTTAGGCTCCAATCTTTTACTCAACATCGGACCAATGCCGAGCGGTAAAATCCAACCAGAGTTTCAAGACAGGTTAGCCGGTTTGGGCAATTGGCTTAAAATTTACGGGGAAAGTATTTACGGCACAAAAGCAGGATTTATTAAGCCACAGGCCTGGGGAAGCATTACACAAAGCGATAACAAAGTTTATATCCACCTTGTTGATGGAAAAACGACAACACTTAATTTGGAAAATGTTCCGGTAAAGAAAATCAAAAAGGCGTATTTATTGAAAGATAAAAGCGTGGTGAACTACACCTTTAAAAAATCAACATTAACCATTACTACAACTTTAAATAGTGCAGAACCCGATCAGGTAATTGTTTTGGAGATTGGGTAAGTGAACGTTTATATAGGCTGTCATCGTGAACGCAGTGAAGAATCTTTCTGAATTTCAATTAAAAGAGTCGTCATTGCGAGGTACGAAGCAATCTTAATGCGTTCGCTGTTAGCGATAGTTGTAAGATTGCTTCGCCGGCTGAAAAAGCCTTCTCGCAATGACCATCTCTCTCGTTCAAAAGCCTATTATCTTCCTATAATTTACTAAATTCAATGCTTTTATTTAATTTTAGCACAATTCTTCCCTCTTTATGAGAAAATAAACGTAAAACGTTTTACTTTTAGGCTTTAAATTCTAATATAAGAAATTATAAGCACACATGCAGTTCAAGAAAACCTCGTCTATTCTATTTCTAACGGCCTCTCTATTCTCCTTTAATGCAGCTGCGCAGCAGAACCACAAACTTACCCAGTATGTAGATCCGTTAATCGGATCGGCAAAACACGGGCATGTTTTTGTAGGGGCAAATGTGCCGTTTGGTGCAGTTCAGTTGGGCCCGAACAATATTTTTGAGGGCTGGGACTGGTGCAGTGGTTATAATTATAGCAGCAATACCATTACCGGTTTTGCGCACACCCATTTAAGTGGTACGGGCATTGGCGATTTAGGTGATATTTCGATTATGCCTGCAACAGGTAAACTAGTCTTAGAAAAGGGAAAAACAGCTGATGATCAGCAAGGTTATCTCTCCAGATTTTCTCATCAGAATGAAATTGCAAAAGCAGGTTATTACAGCGTATTGTTAGATAAATATAACATTAAAGCCGAGCTAACAGCCACTGAAAGGGTAGGTTTTCACCAATATACTTTTAAAAAAGGCGCTGAAAATCCACATATTATTATCGATTTGATAGAAGGTATAGGCTGGGATGCACCTGTATCGGCATCATTTAAACAGCTTGATGCGACCACCATCGTGGGGCATCGTAATTCGAAAGGTTGGGCAAACGATCAGCGTTTATATTTTGTAATTAAACTTTCACAACCGATTAAAAGTATTGCGTTATATGACAGCACTGCAGTGAAAAGTGGTGCGGCATTATCTGGCAAAAAACTAAAAGCTGCGGTAAGCTTCAATGCCATTAACAATGATAAATTACAGATTAAAGTTGCTTTATCTCCGGTAAGCATCGAAAATGCTATTTTAAACCTAAAAACAGAATTGCCTGGCTGGGACTTTGCCGCTACAGCTAAAAACAGCGATGCGAAGTGGGAAAAAGAACTGGCTAAGGTGAAAATTGAGGCTTCAAACACGACCAAAAAGATATTTTATACCGCTTTGTACCATACCATGGTGGCCCCATCACTTTTTAACGATGTAAATAAAGATTACCTCGGTACAGATAAAAAGGTATACAAAAAGGCAAATTTCAATAACCTCACTACCTTTTCACTATGGGATACCTACCGTGCGGCTAATCCATTGTATACCATCCTACATCAAGATAAGGTAAACGATGTGGTAAATACCATGTTAGCCATCTATAAACAACAGGGTAAACTGCCTGTTTGGCATTTAATGGGCAGTGAAACCAATACCATGGTGGGCTACCATGCCGTTCCGGTTATTGTTGATGCTTATTTAAAAGGGTACCGTGGCTTTGATGTAAACCTGGCATACGAAGCGATAAAACAATCGGCTATGCAGAAAACAGATGGCATCGAATACATTCAGGAGCTTAAATACATTCCTGCTGATAAAATAAACGAATCAGTAGGTAAGGCTTTGGAATATGCCATTGACGATTATTGCATTGCACAAATGGCCAAGGCACTGAATAAAACAGCAGATTACACTTATTTTAGCAAAAGATCGAAACTGTATAGCTTATACTTCGATCCGAGCGTTCAGTTTATGCGGGGTAAACTTACTGATGGAAACTGGAGAAGCCCGTTTAATCCCTTTTCATCCAAACACCGTGAAGATGACTATGTAGAAGGAAATGCCTGGCAATATACCTGGTTGGTGCCGCAAGATGTAGAAGGGTTGATCAATCTTTTTGGAGGGGATAAAGCTTTTATCAATAAACTCGATTCGTTATTTACCTTACCCTTAGATTTGGGAACCAACGGTTCGCCGGATATTAGCGGGTTGATCGGTAATTATGCCCAGGGAAATGAGCCCAACCACCACATCCCTTATTTATATACTTACGCAGGCCAGCCATGGAAAACTGCCGATCTGATCCGTAAAATCGACAAAGATTTTTATTCTTCAAAACCAGATGGTTTGTGTGGTAACGAAGATGTAGGTCAAATGAGTGCCTGGTATATTTTCTCCGCAATGGGCTTCTATCCTGTAAATCCGGCAAACGGGGCTTACGTTTTCGGAACGCCATTGGTTAATGATGCGATTATTTCGCTGCCCGGGAATAAGAAATTCAGTATAAAGGTTGTGGATAACAGTGCGGAGAATAAATACATTCAGAAAATTGTGCTGAATGGTAAAGCTTATACCAAATCATATATCTTGCACAAAGCGATAACAGCTGGCGGAAATATGCAAATTTATATGGGCAATAAACCATCAGCAAGCTGGGGTGTAAAACCTGGGGATAGACCAACATCCGGAAAATAATTCCAGATGAAAAGGAGGTTATATTGTAATTCTGGTTTATCTAGATTTTGTCACGTTGAGCCCGTCGAAATGCCCCTCATGGTGTTCTGGGAGGTCCTTCGACAAGCTCTCCACAGGAGTCCTTTGGACAGGATGACAATCCATATTTATAATACATCCTCATGAAAATTAACCATAACAAGTATCAACTATAAGATCCCAAATAAATGAGAAAACTATTTCTACTTCTCTTACTCTGTTCGGTTTTAACCGTAAATGCACAACAGCGCTATGAACTAAATTCGGGTTGGGTATGTACCAATATCAAAGATGCCAACGCTTCGGGCTCAGAAATCTCGAAAGCTGGTTTTCCAGTCGGCAACTGGATGCAGGCGACAGTTCCGGGAACGGTATTAACTACTTTGCTGAATAACAAAAAAGTGCCCGATCCATTTTATGGAATGAACAATGAGAAAATTCCTGATGTGTATAAAACCGGTAACGATTATTACACCTATTGGTTTGTAAAAGATTTTGAAGAGCGCGCTGTGGGTAGCGAACAGGTTTGGCTGCAGTTTAGGGGAATAAATTACAAAGCCGAAATTTATTTAAACGGAAAAAAAGTTAACCCAAAAACGCAGGTGGGTATGCACCTTAGGGCGCAATACAACATTACCAAACTGTTATCCCCGAATGGGAAAAACAGGCTGGCTGTAATTGTTTATCCGCCAGATTTTCCGGGCAATCCCAACGGTGGGCAGGGCGGCGACGGTACCATTGCCAAAGGTTTAACCACACAATATACAGCCGGTTGGGATTGGATTCAGCCCACCCGCGATCGTAACACGGGCATTTGGGATAAAGTGACCATTGAGAAAACAAAAAGCATTAATGTCCTGAATCCACAGGTCATTACCCTGGTTCCGGGCAAACGTTTACCTGAAGGGAAACAAAATCCGGCTACGGTTAAAGTTTCAGTTGAAGTTGAAAACCCGACCAGTAAGCCTGTTTCGGGTATTTTACAATATCAAATTGCCGGAAAGTTGATTAAACAGTCTACCACCGTTGCTGCAAATAAAACAACTACCGTTAAACTCCCTGATTTACAGCTCGAAAATCCTAAATTATGGTGGCCAAGCGGATATGGGCCGCAGAACCTGTATGATGTGAAGATCGAATTTATAGCGGCCAATCAGGTTTTAGATCAAGAACAGCTTAAAGTGGGTGTTCGCCAGATAGACAATATCTGGAACGAGCATACCAGGAGTATGGGCGCTTTTGTAAACGGGCAAAAGATTTTTATTAAGGGCGGTAACTGGATTATTTCTGACGCGATGCTCCGTTTTAGTGATGCCCGTTACGATGCTGAGGTGCGTTACCATAAAGATATGAACCTCAACCTGATCAGGATCTGGGGAGGAGCAATTTTAGAAAGACCTGAATTTTACAATGCCTGTGATAAATATGGTTTATTGGTGTTCCAGGATTTCTGGTTCAGTGGCGATTGCAACGGTCGTTGGGTAGATCCAATGAAAAAAGAAGACCAGTGGACACGCAGAAATTATCCTGATGATCATCATTTAACCTTAACAGCGATTGAAGATCAGATCAAGATGATCAGAAACCATGCTTCGCTTGCTTTTTGGTGCGGAGGGAATGAGATTACCCCTCCGGAAGATATTTTGGAACCTTTAAAGAACGATATTCTGCCGCGTTTAGATGGAACGAGAAAACTTTTCGATTTTTCTAATAGCGATGAAATGTCTTTCAATTCCATTGGTGGAAACGGTGATGGCCCGTACGGTATACAGGATATTAAAACTTTTTGGGGTACCAGAACCTTCCCTTATAACTCGGAAGTAGGCTCGGTAGGCGTAGGCGACTATGTTTCCCTGCTCCGTTTTATCCCAAAAGAAAACCTGATTGCACCACAATACAAAGCCAAGCCCGATTCGGTGTGGGATTATCATAAATATATCTCTTATGAACAATACCTTAATCCGTACGGCAAACCGAAAAGTGCAGAAGATTTTGCAATGAAGGCTCAATTGGCCAATTACGATCAATACAGGGCATTGATGGAGGGTTTCTCGAACAAAATGTGGGATTGGTATACCGGTTCTATCATCTGGAAAACTCAAAATCCCTGGACAGCCATGCGTGGACAGATGTACGATTATTACCTGGATCCTAACGCCTGTTTATATGGTTTAAGGAAAGGAAGTGAGCCTTTGCATGTGATGATGAATCCTTTGGATAGTATGGTTACCATCGTAAACAATGGGTTTGCCATCAAAAACAACCTGATGGTGCAAGCGAAAGCTTACGATATGGATGGCAAAGATTATTTCTATTCGCAGGTATTCAATTCGGTTGGTCCGTCTTCAGTAAGAAGGTTGTTCCCGTTGAATGATTTCCTTGCCAAACTGGATAAAAAAGAAGGTGTGTTCGTTTCTTTAAGGATTTTAGATCAAAAGCAGAACATTTTAAGCGAGAATATTTATTGGCTTCCCGGTAAGGATGGCGAATATTCGGGTTTAAAAAGCATCAAACAAGCACCATTAAAAGTAACAGCAGTTGATCAGAAAAACGGCAAGGTGGCCGTTACTTTGAGCAATGCAAATGGAAACCCTGTAGCATTTTTTAACCGTATAGCTTTAATAAATGGCAATACCGGCGAACGTGTACTCCCGGCTTTTTATGATGATAACTATGTAAGTATTTTACCGAGCGAAAGTAAAACGGTAACTGTAGAATATACAGGGAAACAAAGTAATATGGCTGTAGAGGTATATGGCTGGAATGTAGAAAAGCAGAAAGTAAATATTCAATAAGTTAGGCGGGATTTGTAATCCCGTCTTTAGAACTAAGGATTTTTAATCCTATGGTGAGGTATACTTAGAGTAGAGATTGCAAATCTCGACTAACAGGGCTCATATGAAGTTTTTTGGAAATGATGGGTTCTTTTTCAATGGCGGACAGCAGTCCTGCTATCGCTGCAAGTCCTCGCTGCGCTCCGGGCTTTACGCTTTATCAGGTTTAGCAACAAGGGTCGTTGCTCCAAATCGCGATGAATCCACGGTACGGAGAGTAGAGATTGCAAATCTCGACTAACAAGAGTCAGTGGTTTATAAAACAAAAAAAGGCGACACTTTAGGTATCGCCTTTTTCCATTTAATATGTTTTACAACCTAGCTTACGCCGTGCAATTTTACTTTTAATCCGTCCATGTTGTTGTTTAACTGCAGTTGGCAGGCTAAACGCGAATTTGGTAACAGATCGGGCAAAGTATCTAACATGGCATACTCATCGTCTGTCATTTCGTTAAGTTTTTCTTCGCCTTCTAACACATCAACACAGCAGGTAGCGCACAAGGCCATTCCGCCACAAGTAGCTAGAATATCGTACTCTGATGCTTTTAAAAACTCCATCAGGCTTAAACCCATGTCAGTTGGGGCAACGTGTTCAGTAACCGAGCCATCCGGCTCTTGCATATATATGTTAATGTTGTTTTCCATTTTTTAGTTCTCTTATGTTGTAGCGACAAATATAGGAGAAAGCTTAAAATTCTGAAACTCCGTTTACCGTTGTATATTTCATGGTATATTTCACCCCCGGGTTCATGTAAGAATAAGCGCTGTGGCTCATTAATGCAGCCTCGTGAAAACCACAAAGAATCAATTTTAGTTTATTGGTGTAAGTGTTGATATCGCCAATAGCGTAAATTCCAGGGATGTTTGTCGAATAATCATCAACGTTAACCTCGATTGCACTTTTATTGATATTTAAGTTCCAGTCTTCAATCGGACCTAATTTAGGGCTCAAACCGAACAAAGGAATTAAATGATCAGCCTCTACCACCGTTTTTTCCATGGTACGGTTCTGTACAATTTCAACCTGCTCTAATTTGTCTGTTCCCTGTACTGCCTGAAGGTTGCTGTTTAAAATCAGATTGATTTTTCCGCTTTCTGCCAATGCCATTACTTTAGCAACCGAATCTGGAGCACCACGGAAACTCTCGCTTCTGTGCACCAAAGTTAGTTCAGAACAAACTTCTGCTAAGTAAATGGTCCAGTCTAAAGCAGAGTCGCCACCACCAGCAATCACCATTTTCTGATCACGGTACTTCTCTGGGTCAAGGATCATATAGTTTACACCCTTACCATTCTCAAAGTTCTCTAAGTTTTCTACAGCAGGTTTACGTGGCTCAAAGCAACCTAAACCACCTGCAATTACCACAACTTTAGCTTCGATAACAGTACCCATATTGGTCGTTAAAACGAAATCTGCTTCGCCACGCTTTTCTAAACCTTCAATACGCTCGCCTAAAGTAAACGTTGGATGGAAAGGTTTTGCCTGCTCCATTAAGTTATCGATAAGTTCCTGGGCCAACACAGAAGGATAACCAGGGATATCGTATATCGGTTTTTTAGGGTAAATTTCAGACAGCTGACCACCAACCTGAGGCAGGTAGTCAATTAAATGGCAACGCATTTTTAATAAACCGGCTTCAAAAATGGCAAATAAGCCAACCGGACCAGCGCCTATTACGGCTATATCAGTAGTGATCATTAAAAAAAATTTGACGCAAAGTTACAAAATAAAGTATTATCAATCCTGCTATTTAGAAATATTCTAGATAATTTTGTAAACCAGTTGTATTCAATATTTTATATGCTTTGCGTTGGTGTAAAACAAAAGTAAAGGGTTTTTAGGGGTTTAAAGCAAATTATAATTGGTCTATGGATATTGTAGAATTTAATTTTTATATCGTTTTTTTAAAGCCAATTTATCATAAACAATTATTAGCTCATTAGGTAGGCTGTCGTTTTTGGTTTTATAAGAGAATAAACCATCTCGGTTGTTCCATGATAGTCTAGACTTACCAATTATCGCAAATTGATATTGATCTTCTAATTTGGAGTCGATATTGTTAACAAAGAATATAGTATCGTTTTTTATATAGTATCGGGAATTCATTGTTTTTATTCCAAAGCAGGTCACTCTTTTATAAAGCTTGCCGTTTTCTTTAAATTTTAATATTGTTGTGCAGCCAGCCGAACCAGTCCAGCCCGCAATTAATACGTCTTTACCCTCAAATTTTTCAAAATCAATTATGCCCGAAGGGAAAAAAGCTGTTGATATCAAAACTATTGCCAATGTAGAACTGATGTAGATTCTATGTTTTTCCTTGAATTTTTTCTTTGTAAGCAAAACTAATTGCTGTATTAAAAGGAAAAATAAAATGAGGTAAAAAATACACAGCCCTATGATTATCGGGAAGGCAAATAGCCCAGTTTTACCTTCCCAAAAATATACTGTTTGAATAATCAGGAAGAAAGCAAGAGTGGCTAACCAGAGCGCTTTATTTTTTACCATGATTATGTTTTGTTACCAACTCATCCCTAAATTTTGAAATACAAAACTCCACACATCAGCCGCTTCTTCAATCACCTTTGTGGTAGGCTTTCCTGCACCATGGCCTGCTTTGGTTTCAATCCTGATTAAAACAGGGTTTTCACCTTTATATTTTTCCTGTAGGGTTGCTGCAAATTTGAAAGAATGAGCAGGTACTACGCGGTCATCGTGATCAGCTGTGGTAATTAAGGTTGCCGGATAATCTACACCGCTTTTTAGGTTATGGAGCGGCGAATATTTAATCAGGTAATCGAAATCTTCCTTTTTATCGCTACTTCCGTATTCAACTGCCCAGCCCCAGCCAACCGTAAATTTATGGTAGCGCAGCATATCTAAAACACCAACAGCTGGTAAAGCCACTTTAAACAGATCGGGTCTTTGGGTCATACAGGCACCTACCAACAAACCACCGTTTGAACCGCCAGATATAGCAATTTTAGATGGATTGGTATACTTCTCTTTAACCAGGTATTCGGCTGCGGCAATAAAATCGTCGAAAACGTTCTGTTTTTTCGATAACATTCCGGCTTTGTGCCAGGCTTCGCCATACTCGCTTCCACCGCGTAAACTAGGCTGAACGTAAATGCCGCCACGCTCTAAAAACAACAAACGCGAAAGGCTGAACCCAGGTGTTAAACTAACCTGGAAGCCGCCATATGCATAAAGATAAACCGGGTTGTTGCCATCAAGCTTGATCCCCTTCTTTGATACGATAAACATAGGTACCTTGGTGCCATCTTTTGATGGATAAAACACCTGTTTGGTTTCGTAATTATCGGTATTAAATTGGAGTCCAGATTTTTTATATAATATCGATTCGCTCTTGTTGATGTCGTAACGATAAATGGTGCCTGGAGTAGTGAAATTGGAAAAGGTGTAAAAGAATTCTTTATCTTCTTTGTAGCCGCCAAAGCTATCAACAGTTCCAATTGCGGGCAGTTTTACATCCCCAACTTTTTTTCCGGTTAAATCAAACTGAATAATATTGGTACTTGCATCTTTTAAATAGGACGCCCATAAAAATCCTCCTCCACTTCCGATTCCCTCTAGCGCCAATTTCGATTCAGGGATAATCTTCTGCCAGTTTTTAGGATCGGCATTTTTAGGATCGACCAAAACCACCTGTTTGTTTTCTGCGCCCAGGTCGGTGTTTACCAGCAGTTTATCGCCAATATTATCAACAACGCTGTGGTTGTTTTCAAAGCCCTTAACCAATAAGGCAATTTTGCTATCCGGCGCTTTTAAATCCTGGTAGTATAGTGCGTTGCCTGAAGTACCCGCATTGGCGTAAACCACCAAAAAGCGTTCATCTTCGGTAACATTGGCACCGAAATATAGATTTGGATTGGTTTTGTCTTCAAAAATTAACTGATCATTTTGTTGCTGATCGCCCAATTTATGGAAATACACTTTTTGGTATTTATTGGCTGCAGAAAGGTCGGTTCCTTTAGCGGGTTCATCAAATTTACTGTAGTAAAAACCATCGCCTTTCCAGGCTGCGCCAGAGAATTTGGTCCATTTCAGCTCGTCAGTTAATTTGGTTTTGCTGGCTATTTCCATTACGTAAATATTGCTCCAGTCCGATCCGGCTTGTGCAACCGAATAGGCCAGGTATTTTTTGTTGTGCGAAAAGCCCAAAAGCGAAACAGCTGCCGTTCCATCTTTTGTGAGTGTATTTGGATCCAGAAAAACCTCTTCCTTACCTTCTAATCCTTTTTTAATAAACCAGATGCTTTGGTTTTGAAGCCCGTTATTTTTGGCGAAGAAATAATATTCGCCAACCTTAAATGGCGCGCTTTCTTTGGGGTAGTTCCACAATGCTGTTAAACGCTTTTTAATGTCGGCACGGTAGGGAATTTGCTCGAGATAGTTTTGGGTAACCTTATTTTCAGCTATAACCCAGGCTTTCGTTTCAGCCGAGGTATCGTTTTCTAGCCATCGGTAAGGGTCGGCAATTATGGTTCCAAAATAATTATCTTTTGTGCTGTCTTTTTTCGTTTCAGGGTATTTCATCAATGTTATTTTTTCTGCAGGTTTTTTGCCTTGATTGCAGGCAAACACACTTAATGCAAATAAGCTCAATACAATTTGCTTTTTCATCTTTAATAAGATTTGGTTACTAATATATGTCTTTTTTTTCTTTGGGTTGATTACGCAGATTTAGAGATTTTTCCTTTCGGTGTGATTGCACAGATTTTAGGATTTCACAGATTATAGTCTTTCAGCTTTTTGCCTTACCTTTGAATTTGTACATGGTTAAGAATATTTACTTCGCTTCTGATTTTCATTTAGGCACTCCAAATTATGCCGAAAGCCGTGCCCGTGAAGCGCGTATTGTAAGTTGGTTGAATTTTATAGAACCAAATTGTAGCGAACTATTTTTAATGGGCGATATTTTCGATTTCTGGTTCGAGTATGCTAAAGTAATTCCGAAGGGATTTATCCGTTTACAGGGTAAATTGGCGGCTATGGCCGATGCCGGGATAAAAATCTATTTTTTTAAGGGTAACCATGATATGTGGGTGCGCGATTATTTCACAAAGGAAATTGGCCTGGAAATCATCAGCGATGAATTGATCATGGAAAGAGAGGGCAAGAAGTTCTACCTGCACCACGGCGACGGCTTAGGGCCTGGCGATAATAAATATAAATTCTTAAGAAAGATTTTTAGAAGCAAACTTTGTCAATGGTTATTTGCCCGTTTACATCCAAATCTAGGGATCGGTATTGCCAATGGATGGAGCCAGGGCAGTAGGGCTGCGCAAACTGAAAAGGAAGTTTTTTTAGGTGAAGATAAAGAATGGCTGGCCATTTATGCCAAGGAACAGTTGAGTAAGGAACATTTTGATTATTTTATTTTCGGACATAGGCATCTGCCGCTCGATATCGATTTGGGCAGCGGAAGCAGATATGTAAATATCGGCGAATGGCTCAACTATAATTCTTATGGGGTTTTTGATGGTGTGGATTTGAAATTGGAGTATTACAAGCCAGATGCTTAATTTTTAAGTTCTTTTTTTCGGAAAGCAAAGTCTGTAGCTTTTTCTAATGTCCGTCGGGCTTTTCGTTATAGTCCCGATGAAGAATTCTACCGTGTGGACACATCTTTGTTAGCCTTTATTTGTTTTTAACACATATTCCAAAGGCGATCGTCATGCTGAATTTATTTCAGCATCTTTCCTGCTATTAACAGATTCCGATTCCCTATAAATACTAGCTTGGAAATAAATTTGTTGTTTTCTGCTCTATGCCGCGGTGGCATGGTACTTTGGAGCGCCAAAGTACCCAAAGCGCTTTGTCAATCCAGCAATGGGCTCTTTACACAATCTCACGCACATCAAAAAAACAGCGGCACTTTGTTTTGTGTTCAGTACTTATTAAAGCTTTAAAATTTGCATTTATGAACACAAAACCACTGCGTTTTAGGTTTGTTCGTGCCAATTGTAATGAACTACTCCTGTTTTTTTGATTCTCCAGGCCCTTGGGATTGACGGCGTTCTTCGGTAAAACCTGTAATTTATTAAAGCAAGCTAGCAAAGCGTATAAAAAAAACCAAACCAAAAGATGTGTCCACACGGTAGGATGAAGAATCGGGAGCTGCCACTTCATCCGATAGCTATCGGATCCCGTTTAGGTACGCAGGTTCGTGCTTATATACACCTGCCGCTAACTATAAACCCGATAAAACGGAAAGCCCGGAACGAGGCACGAGCGAGGACTTGAAGTGATAGCGGGACTACCGGCTGCCACAGGCACAGAACTGTTCGTTTCCAAAACCTTTAAATAACTTTTTTTGAATTTTCCGACTGGCAGCAACATTTTGATTTTTTATCTGGCTTGAGTATTACGTCCAAACGATTAACCAATCGCTAATCCTAAACAAACTAATTCAGCTTTTTTCCTTATTTTTGCATTTCCTGAATTTTTGGACCTATACGGACCGTCGGGAAATTTCAACAAGAATAAATATGTTAGATAAATTAGAAGCTATAAAGCTGCGTTGGGAAGATGTAGAAGAATCGTTGAGCAATCCGGATGTTATCCAGGATATGAAACGTTTTGCGGCTTTAAACAAAGAATATAAAGACTTGGGCAAAATTGTAGACGAATATAAAATCTACAAAAATGTGATGAGTAATATTGATGCCAACAAAGAAATTTTAGCTACTGAGAAAGATGCTGAAATGCGTGAGATGGCAAAAGAAGAACTGGATCTTCTGTTAAAACAACAGGAAGAAATGGAAAGCAATATCCGTTTGATGTTGATTCCTAAAGACCCTGAAGATGCTAAGAACGCGGTATTCGAGATCCGTGGTGGTACCGGCGGAGATGAGGCCGCTTTATTTGCCGGCGATTTATACCGCATGTATACCCGTTATTTCGAAACCAAAGGCTGGAAAGTGGAAACTGTTGATGTAACGGAAGGAACAGCAGGCGGTTATAAAGAGGTAATTCTGAAAGTGAGTGGCGATGATGTTTATGGTCAGTTAAAGTACGAAAGCGGCGTACACCGCGTGCAACGTGTGCCAGATACCGAAACCCAGGGTCGTGTACACACTTCGGCAGCATCTGTAGCAGTTTTGCCTGAAGCTGAAGAAATTGATCTGTACATTAATCCTGCCGATATAGAGCTGCAAACTTCGCGCTCAGGTGGTGCCGGCGGGCAGAATGTAAATAAAGTAGAAACAAAGGTGCAATTAACGCACAAGCCATCGGGTATTGTGGTGGTTTGTCAGCAAGAACGTTCACAATTGGGTAACCGGGTTATTGCGATGGAGATGTTGCGTAGCAAACTTTACGACATCGAATTGCAGAAAAAGAACGGTGATATTGCCGCTAAGCGTAAAACAATGGTATCAACCGGCGATCGTTCAGCGAAGATCAGAACCTACAACTATCCTCAGGGCCGTGTTACGGAGCACCGTATCGGATTAACAATGTACAACTTGCCAAGCATTATGGATGGCGATATTCAGGAGATTATTGATGCGCTTCAGTTTGCTGAAAATGCAGAAAAGATGCAGGAAGGTGCTGTAGGATAAGGGGTTGTATATTTTTTGAAAAAAAGTTTGCGAATTAAGATATAGTCTCTATATTTGCAACCTCGAAAGAGACAAGAGGTTCGAACTTTAAAGAGAACAAAAGGAGTGGTAGTTCAGCTGGTTAGAATGCCTGCCTGTCACGCAGGAGGTCGCGGGTTCGAGTCCCGTCCATTCCGCAATAAATGCCTTAACTTGAAAAAGTTGAGGCATTTTTGTTTAATAATCGTTTTGATTAAAATATTTAGAATGAGGTTCAGTGTGTTACGTAATTATTGATTAAAAAGTCGATTATTATAGTGATAAACTGAATATAGTGTCTATATTTGCAATCCCGCAAGGGGAAGAGGTTCGAACTTTAAAGAGAACAAAAGGAGTGGTAGTTCAGCTGGTTAGAATGCCTGCCTGTCACGCAGGAGGTCGCGGGTTCGAGTCCCGTCCATTCCGCGAAAGTAGTTTTAAATTCAACTAAAAGCCTGTAAATTAAATGTTTACAGGCTTTTTCGTTTTCTGGAAACACCAAATTATTCAATTTTCATTCCCAATATCATTCCAATGCTATAATACCCGTTTCTTTTTTTTAATGAGGCAACCAAAATAATTTGTGAACAAGTACTATGAATGAATAGACAAGACCACACCATGTCTATTCAGCTCAAAAACCGTAAAACTGGTAAATAAAACAGTATTCTGTATAAGCCCATTGCGAGCTTTAGTGACGAACTTTGCGGTGCCGCTGGTGAGAAATGCGATCTGAAACTAAATAACCTTGAATTAGTAGAATAAGATAAACTTTATTGCAATGAAAACAATTTTCAGGATAATGTTATTAGCTTTTATAATGGGAACTTTATTTTCTATAACGGCCTGCAATAACAATAAAAATCAAGAAAAAATGACAACAGAAAACACTGCGATTCTTTTCCCCAAAGGAGAAAAATTAACCAATGGATATTTTACTGGAGATGCTTATCTGCAGACACTTCTGGTTAGAGATAAGAACAACAATTTTATCTTGGGTAGCGTAACTTTTGAACCAGGGGCAAGAACCAACTGGCATACACATCCTAAAGGGCAGGTATTGATTGTTACCGAAGGCGAGGGTCTTTATCAGGAAAAAGGGAAAACAGTCCAGACCATCAAAAAAGGTGATGTGATCAACATACCAGAAAATGTGCAACACTGGCATGGAGCCACGATCAGAACAAAGATGGTACATATTGCCATTACCAATTACGAAGGTGAAACCAACGCAGTTTGGTTAAACCCTGTAACTGATGAAGAGTTCAACGCTGCCAATAAAAATTAAGCCATGAGAATAATGGGCAAAAGCAAGTTTTTAAAATGGCTACTATTTTTTGTGCTCACAACAAGTATGATCAAAATGAATGCACAACCTAACAAAACAGCTAATACGGATTTGTCTGCACAACAGCAAAGCTTGGTAAAGATTTCGGTACTTACAGCTACGGGAAACCTGCAACTGTTAAAAGTGGAATTGAATAAAGGGTTGGATTCCGGACTTGCTATTAACGAAATTAAAGAAGCCCTCGTTCAGCTTTATGCGTATTGTGGTTTTCCAAGAAGCCTTAATGCCATTAACGTTTTTATGACTGTAGCAAAGGAGAGGAAAGAAAAAGGGATCAGTGATAAAGTAGGGAAAACAATTATCGTAGAAAATAATTCTAAAAATAAGTATGAACAGGGCAGAAAAGTGTTGGAAGAACTGACCAAGACACCACAATCAAAACCTGCCCCTGGCTTCGGAGCATTTGCACCACGTATTGATGCTTTTTTAAAGGAACATTTATTTGCAGATATTTTTGTTAGTGACGTGTTGAATTATAAGCAAAGAGAAATGGTAACGATTGCAGCCTTGGCCTCAATGCCTGGTGTAGAAGGTCAGCTGCAGGCTCATATCAACATGGGAAAGAATACAGGCATAACTGAAAATCAATTGGAGCAATTAGCAATGCTGGTTGAAGCAAGCGTGAATAAAACACAGGGAAATACCATCAGGAAAATAATCGGGAAACCATTGCTTCCTGTAATTGAGAAGGATATGATGGTGCGTATTTCTGAAATCGAAATTTTACCCGAATACCTCGAAGAATATAAATCCATTTTACGGCAGGAGGCCGCCGCTTCTATAAATATTGAGCCTGGTGTAATTGCCATTTTTCCTATGTTTCAACAGAAAACCCCTACCGAGGTTAGGATCATAGAAATATATGCCAATAAGGCAGCATATCAGTCTCATTTGCTAACACCGCATTTTCAGCATTACAAAACAACCACCCTAAAGATGGTAAAAGCATTAAAACTGGTAGATATGAACAGCCTGGATAATGAAACAATGCTAAAGGTTTTTAGTAAACTTAAATAAGATAGGTTAGGGACGAGAAAGGATGTGGTTTTTGAAATCGTTAAGGCTAAATCAACGAATCCGTATTATCAACATGATTGAATTGTTATAATTTGCAGCCTGACAATAGATTATGCATATTTTCCGGCTTCAGTCAATTCATTGAATTCCGGTATTCATTGGGCGAATGCCCAACCTGTTGTTTAAAGAAACGGGTGAAATGTGAGGGATATTTAAAGCCAAGCCCATAAGCAACCTCGCTTACCGATTTGCTGGTATCAAGGATCTGTTCTTTCGCAGCATCAATCAGTTTTAAGTGTATATACTCTAGCGCAGATTTTCCTGTTCCTTTTTTTACCAGGTCTCCGAAATATTTTGGAGACAGGTTGAGTTGCGCTGCACAATACGAAACGGAAGGTAATCCCAGCGTTTGCAGCTTTTCCGATTTGAAGTACTCATTCAGTAATCCCTCAAATCCAGTCAATACATCCTTATGGATATGTTCTCTGGTGAGAAACTGCCGGTCGTAAAACCGAACAGAATAATTCAGGAACATTTCGATATTGCTAACGATCAACGTTCTGCTGTGCTTATCAATTGGATGAGCGAGTTCATACCGGATCTTATTCAAACACTCCAGCACTATTTCTCTTTCTGCATCAGATACATGAAGTGCTTCATTAACATCGTAAGAGAAAAAGCTGTATTTGTTAATACATTTGCCAAGATGGGTTCCTCGGATCAGATCGGGATGAAAGAATAATCCCCAGCCTGTCGGCTGTATCATGTTTTCGCTTTCCTCAAAACCAAATACCTGCCCGGGTGCAATAAAAAGAAGTGTTCCCTCTTCGTAATCATAGTGATTGCGGCCATATTTCATCTCCCCGCACTTCTCGTCTTTTAAAAAGATCATGTATACATCAGAAATATAACGTGCCTCTTTTACCGGCTTTGATAGCGACTGATCAAGAACACTGACCAAAGGATGCAGGGTTTTCTGGCCCCGCTCGTTATTGATCTGGGCCACACTTTCAATTCTAAGGGGATTTCCCATGACTTCGGTTATTTTAAAGTGAAAATAGCTTAAGTATTTCAATAATCCCTGCAGAAACGCTAATGAACAGGAAAATTGGTAAGAAAAACAGGAATCCGTACAACGATCTGATGCAAAAGTATAAACTGAACAAATAACAACTAGCCTTTACCTTTATCGATCTCTTTGGCAAGCCTAATGCGCAGCTTGCCCGCCAACAGGTTAAAGCTTACCTGAACATTAGCGAAAGTACCTACAACGCAAGGTAAAAGACGGCACGTTAAAGTCTGTAAAATTGCCCGGTGGCGATCGTTTTTACCTGAAAGATTTACTGGCTGCCTACCTGGAAAGCCAGCAAAAGGACCGTATTTAATTACCCCTGCTTTACCTGTTGTTTACCCTTTGTTGCTACCAAGTTAACCCCAAGGTTACCCCAGGCTTACCCCGGCTTTACCTTTTGGTTACCTAAAAGGTAAAGCCAAAGCTTGCTTTCGCAGAATGGCAACACCGCTTACGGTTATGTTGCCCTTAAGCAGGCTGCCACCCAACGTCATTAAGTTCAGGGATAATCGCAAAACGATGTCACCCCGAGGGATAATTTATTTATAAAATCAATATAATAACGGGTGATTTTATGGAGGTAAACGGTCTCGAAGTATCGTCATTTCGACCGTAGTGGAGAACCCGAAGGCTCTGCGAAGCAAAATCTTTTAAATTTGATCTCAATAACTTGGTACAAGGATCTCTCCATTTCGCTACGCTACAGTCGAGATGACGACCATTCTATTGAAGTCTGTCAAAGGTAGCGTAGTCGAAGGGTATTTATTTGCATTTTATCAATCTCAAGAAGCTCAGACTGGCAACCGCGATGCTTAACTTAATTCCATCGGGCCGCCGCAAACCCAGAGGCCCTCGCCCCACTGCCCCACAACTGTGATGGTCCATTTCAGCTCATTATAGCTCAAAATGAGGCGCCAATACTGTTAAGCCACTAGGTTTGAACATGGATTTAAATATACCGGTATAACAGCAATCATTTATACGAACATTTTTAACTTAAAAAACAAAAAATATGGTCGCATACTCAAAAGGCGCAAGTGGCGCATTCTCGGGAAAAGTAGGCCGTGTAATCGGCAGCAACTGGCGCAGCGTAGATTACCTAAAGGGCCTGCCCAAAAAGAGCAGTAAAACCAGTGCCGAACTACAGCCCCTGAAAGCCATCAGGTACTTTGCCGATTGGACCATTAAGAAAGAAGCGGATAATGATTGGCCTAGCCAGGACGGATTGACGCTTGAAAAGTCGCTACGGGTATTAAAACCAGGCGGAAAACTCATCTCGATCTCTGGTCCTCCCGATCCGGATTTTGCGGAACAAATCGGTGCATCCTGGTTCGTGAAACTGATTATGCGCCTATTGAGCTCAAAGGTAAGGAAGAAAGCAAAAAGGCTAAATGTGCATTTTTGCTTTCTGTTTATGAGGGCCAGCGGATCTCAGTTGAATGAAATTACGACGCTTGTAAACGCGGGGGCTATTAACCTGTGATAGATAAAATTTTTCCGCTCCAATCGGCCAATGAAGCAATAGCTTATGTAGAAAGCGGTCGTGCCAAAGGAAAAGTGGTAATAAAAGTCAAGTAAATAATCGATGAATGTTCGGTTGTATTTTTGTTTGTTCCACAACAAAGGTCTTAACTTGGAAAGTTTAGGCTTTTTGTTTCTTTGACTTTAATAATTTTTAAAGCCGGTGCTTTGTAGCGTTTTAATGCGCTTTGTCGTTTTTCATTAAAAACAAAATAGACGATGAAAAAAATAGCGCTTGTATTATTGTTGGGTGTTGCCCTACTAAGCTGTAAAAAAAATAAAACTACTTCCGATTGTGGGGACAAGATATGTACTGAAGAATTTGCCTCGGTAACGTTAAAATTTGTAGACAATAAAGGCGCTGGTGCGGAAGTTAAAGATTTCAGTGTAATCAACCAAAGAACCGGAGAACGGATAGCGGCTAACTCGAGTATTTATACAAGTACCATAAAAGGCGTATTTATTATCGTTGATGATAATAATAAACTTGGTCTGTCAGAACAAGGAGATAATCTGAAAATTACTGGTACCTCTGTAGAAACGAACCAGACTAAATCTGATGTAATCAAAGTAAGTGGTGGCAAGTGTGCGTGTCACATCAATAAAATCTCAGGACCGCAGCAGATTGCTTTCGATTAAACCTGTTAATATGTTCAAAACCTATAGCCTTAACCTTAGTTGAGGCTTTTTTTTATTTCAACAAAATCAGCATCAATCTGTGCTTTTACTTGCCTATTAGAAACAGCGTTTTTTAAAAGCAAGGTTTCACATATTTCTCTTAAATCTTTCTTATTGCATTAAAGCCTTGTTAATCATTAAACTGTGTAAATAATTTAGGGTAAATATTTGATTTTTATGAAAATTATTGTTTAGTTTAGCTAAACAATAATTGGTTTATGTAAACAATATCTTAACCCTGATTTAACTATGAAAACATTGAAACTTTTATCATTCTTAATTATTCTAATGGTTTGGTCTATCATGTCCTGCAAAAAGGCTGGCACTACTGATCCTAAAGAAAAACAAATTTCAGATGAACAAGCTTTAGCAGTGAATGCATTAGTTGCGAAACCTAAAAAAGTTTTGTTTATAGGTATTGATGGCTGTGTATGGAAAGCCATTACGGCTACAAACGCGCCTAACCTTAAAACGTTGATGGACCAATCGTACACCAGTACCAATGCGTTGGCCCAGGTGCCTACCTGGTCATCAAATGGTTGGTCGGCATTGTTTACCGGTGTTGGGGTAGCCAAACACAAAGCTTCCGATAATAGTTTTTCGGGATCTGATTTCGTAAACTATCCTTCTTTTTTTAGGCAAATCAAGACCAGTTTGCCCAGCTTGCGTACCGCATCAATTGTTACCTGGTCTTCGATCAATAATTTTATAGTTGCAACACCTGATGTAACGGTGAAACAGAACAGCGCAAACGATAATGCTACAGAAACCAGAATCATTCAGGAAATTACGACCAGCAATACCGATGTTGCATTTTGCCATTTCGATAATGTTGATCATGCCGGGCATGCCAGTAATTATAGAACCACAACGCAAATGTACATGGATTCGGTAAAAGCTGCCGATGCACGTGTGGGAAGGATATTAACTGCTTTAAAAGCACGGCCAACTTATAATAACGAAGATTGGTTAATTGTGGTCGCCACAGATCACGGTGGAGATTTAAGCCATGGCGGTTCGAGTTATCTCGAGCAAAATGCATTTATCATTTTAAACAACAGTGCCATTTCTCCTCAATTGGTTAATGCTTTACCAACCACCGCAACAGAATCGACACCGCACAGTATTTCTACTGTTAATTTTAAAACCAATGTTTATGGTCAGCTGCCTACGCTCAGTAGTCTTAACCTTAGTGCAACAAGCAGTTTTACCATCGAGTTTAGGGCCAGGGCAACAACCGCCACCAGCGATCCGGTAATTATTGGGAACAAAAACTGGGCGAGTGGTTACAATAAAGGTATTATCATTGCCAATAGAAACGGCGTAATCAGAGCCAACTTTGGCGATGGCACCCACAGATTAGATATTGATGGTGTTGATTTAACCGATCAGTTGTGGCACCATGTGTCGATAGTGGTTAACCGTAGCACACAAAAAGCAACCATGTACGATGGTGGGGTTCAGGTGGCTGAAGGTAATTTATCGGCAGTTGGCGATTTGCAGAGCAATATTGCATTTCAGATCGGTCAAGATGGTACAGGGAACTATAGCCCGTATTTTACAGGCTATATATCAGAAATCAGGTTGTTTAAATCTGCATTACCTGCAGCGAGTATTAGCGCCTACAGTTTTACCGCTTTAACTTCATCGCACCCGCAAAATGCCGACCTGGTTTTATATACCAAGGGAAACGAGGGCACCGGAACTACTTATAATGGAAGTTTGGTTACACCTCAAATTAATATCCTGACTAAAAGCAATGCAACAGTTACGTGGAGTGCCTTAACTACTCCAATATTTAAACGTAAAACAACCGATTATCACGGCGCACCTTATTTGTATGGTGTACCACCAACAATATTAAAATTTTTAGGAATCACAGCGCCTAGCTATTACGATGGGCAGGCCCTGGTTAATTTTTAACTGATAAGAATAAAAAGAGGGTGTATCATAAACATAGATTTGTCATCCTGTCCAAAGGACTCCTGTGGAGAGCTTGTCGAAGGACCTGTTGAAATACGCTTTAAGGTGTTTCGACAGGCTCAACATGACAGCATCTGGGCTGAAATCGCCTTTATGATACACCCTCCATTATTAATTTACGCCGAGAAATAATTTTAATCCAGCAATGTCCAGGTTTTTCTGGCCTGTACCTGCTGTACAACTTGCTGTTCGGCAACCACAATATTTTCTTTGCGCTGGCCAATATATTCTAATCCACTCAACTTATTCCAAAGCGCTACCAATACATTCATAAATTCGTTGGCCATTAGCATACTGTTGTTAATTTGTTTATGATCGTAAACCAGTTCGATGGTTTTGGCCAAAAGCTCTTCAAAGTTTCCCGGGGTTACATCTTTCCACTCGTAAAAATACTTTAAGAGTTCTTCTCTTTCGCGGGGGTCAATCAGTTTAATGGCTGTAAAAAAAATGTGTGCCAGGCTGGAGAAATAACCTGCTAAAACTGCTGGCGATTCGCGATGTGCAATGTTTCTATATTCGTAAAATAAACCCGCAATGTAATCTACAATTTTCTCTGAGATTAAACGGATGTTCTTGCCTAGCGGTGTAATGTTGTCCCTTCCTCCTGTTTTATCGATAATTTTAAAAGCAGCCAGCTGTAAGTCGTTTAGTAAAACACTAAAAGATTCATAATATCTAATCAGGGCTGGATGGCTTGTTATGGTTGAGCTGGGCGGGATATAACTGTTGTTGATCGATAACCGGCCATTTTCGTAGTAAACCTGCCCAATGGTTAAGAAATAACTATCTGCTGTTTGTGAACCCACCTCGCTCTCCGGTAAAACCGCAATAGAATAACTTTTGGCAAGCTCCGGGTAACGGATCGGGTTTTCTTCAGGGTTTGGTGTGCCTGTTGGTACACGGTTAAAGGGGCTCACCACTAATAAAATAACATAGTTACGCGGTTCCGATTGGCCAAAATAATGGTTGTGTACCAGCGTATCCATATTATCAGATTGTATAATATCAATGTGGCAGCCTTCGGGCGTAATGGCATTACAGTATCTCACCCTTACCTCGATATGGTTGGTTGCTTTTTCGATAATTTCGATATCGTGCGAACTTTTGTAACCTGCAAAAGGCGGTAAAAGTCCGTAATTACTATTATTTAGATGTAGAGAGGCGGCATCGCGTACAAAGTCCTGCAAATAAAGATCACTTAATGTAAAATGATCACTGGAAAGCTTCATGCCATTAATCCAGTTAATGGATTTATATTTTAGCGGCTTTATCATGGTAGATGTTTTTATTATAGATTAGATAAAGATAGCACTTTCTCCAACTTCATTGGGTTTGTTTACGTTTTCAGATACCCGTTTAGCGTAAATCGTCATTTTTTCGGTAATGCCATTTTCGATAATGTCGAGATCCGGATCGATGAAAATATTGCGTTTAAAAAAAGAAGTTTTAATAAAGAAAATCCATTTATAATTTTCCATATCGTCGCCCCTAAATTCTACCGGGCTTTTGGCAAATTTTAAATTGTAATCATCAATAAACTTGTGGAACCAGATACCGAAGTTCATGTTTTCTACAGCTTTTACCTTTACCTTTAAAGGTTCGGGATCGCTGCTTTTTTTGTAAAGCTCCAGCTCCAGTACCAATAAACGGTTAAAATCTACATGGTCCATGTTGATGTCCAATGGCGTATCGGGATATCTCCAGATCTTGTAGATTTCTGAAGGGATACCAAGCAGTGAAACATAAGCCCACCAAAAAATAAGTGGAACAAAAAAGCAGGTGATGCTGCCGGCACCAAACCACCCAAAATTTACAACGCTTAACCAGTTAAAGGCTAGCTGATATAAATAAACGGCTAAAATAGCCGAAATTACAGTGGCAAAAAAGATAAAAGCCTTGCGCTCCAGCATATCTTTGGGGTAGTATTTTGTTAGCAGGTAAACGAATACTGTTCCCATTAAAAGATAAAAAATACAGCAGATAATATAACCCCAGGGCATGAAATTAAAGTTCAGGAACCCTAAGAAACCCGGAGCCGCTAAAATAATGCCGATAAGCAGAACACTTACGATAAGTCTTTTGTTATTAAGAAACTGGTTCTTTTTGTTGATGATAGAAAGCACCGCCGTTGAGACTATAAATATCAGCGGAAATAAGAGAAAGCGAATAAAAAATGATTGAACGTCCATTAATTTTGATAGATGTGATGTACTACAAATATAGTATCTTTAGTATTTGATTATAATCCTATTTTTTTTCGATAATATAAATTTAACCTATAACAAATAAGCAAGCTTAAAGTTTAAATGAAAAAAGAAACTTTGATTAACAACGAACTCTTTACAGATTATAAAGCGGTGGCTCATGCTGCCGATTTAATAGAGCGTAAGGTAATTGATGCCGATCGGATTGAGGTGATCCCGATAGGGCCAGATAAGCGTGCTTTTGCTAAGGATATTGAAAATACAACTACCTACTATACGGAAAGAAGAAGGCAAGACCGTATCCGCATCAATACCAATAGAGAGGGTTTGTACGATATGCTGCCTGAAGGGCTTTTCCACCGTCCGCCAACTGGTAGTGCAGGTATGGACGAGGAATCTATGATTAAAGATATCAGGGATAGGAGAGAAGAAGAAAAGGAAGCCAGGTTGTTTTTTACACCCTTTGATGCGGAAATTAATTATGTAAGGGTCATGACCGAGTTATATGAAAATATGCTCGATAAAAAAACAACCTATTCCGATTTAAGTCAGATTTTTGAATTTGGATGGGATGAATTTAATTTACTCAATAAAGAACAAAGCATCATCTGGATGCACCTGCTACCCGAAATTCAGCAAAAGAGAAACGATATCGGTTTTGCATCAAAAGTACTTACTGCACTGTTTAACCTGCCACTTACCATTGTAGATGCTACAGCTAATATTGCACCGGTAAAAATTGCCGAAGAAATGCAGATGCAGCTGGGTGGAAGTGCATTGGGCATTGATACCATCATTGGTGATCGCTTTACCCCCGAACACGAAGCTTATCATGTTAATATCGGTCCAACTTTGCCACAGGAACTGGTTAAGTTTATTCCCGGACAAAAAAACCGGGCAATTTTAGATATGGCCATCAGTTATTTAATGCCTGTTGATGCAGAGGTTAATGTAGCGCTCCTTACCGCACCCGATTATCAGGAAACGATATTGAGCGAGGATGGCGAAAGTGCATATTTAGGGTATACGGTATATCTTTAGTTAATATGAAGTTTTAACAAGGAGCGAGAGATCGTCATTGCGAGAAGGCTTTTTCAGCCGACGAAGCAATCTTACAACGATCGCTAGATATGAATTGATTATTCCCATCTAAAGTAGTAAGATTGCTTCGTCGTTCCTCCTCGCAATGACGACCTTTTTATTAAACCGCTTTATACAACACTGGCTTTAACAGCATACGGTAATGCACATTCATCGTACTCCTTAGGTTTAATTTCGCCAAAGTTAAACTCAACAGTTCTTCCCAATCCTGTATGCTAAGGTTAAGCTGATCTGCAGGTTCGATCAAAATATCAGTAGTTTTAATAAAGCCTGCATTTGGTTTATTATCCATGATCAGGCCTTTGGCCAGGGTAATGCCCTTTAATTTGTTGCCCAGCTCGTAACGGCAAAAATTGATTACATCAGCCTTTGTAATAATCCGGTCGGCCGTGGTTAAACCATATTTATAAGCCTGCACTCGGTTGGTTGCATTCAATCTCGACCGGCCGCCTTTCGTTTGGCTCAATAAAACGATACTCTCTGCATTTACTTTATTGTTATCGTATACCACTAAACGGCTTCCGGCATTAATGTGGTTGGCCTCTTCTGCTTGTGTAACCCAGATATCAAGGAATAGAATATCCGCATCGTCAATCGGTTTCAATACAATGTAGCTGGGCAGTTCTTTAATGTCTTTAAGCGCTGAGCGGCTTTTTTGTTCAATAAGCGCAATATTCTGTTCCAAATTTTTAAGGATGGTGCTTAAAAAATCAGGTCCGTAAGCTGTAAAAGCTGCTTTCTCATCGCGTAATAGCTCAAAAAGGTAATCTACTAACTCTTTGGCGTTTCTCGTATCAAAACGCTCCGTGCCTCCGTACCGGATCGAAAAAGATCCGTCTCCTTTTTCGTTCTCATTGGTGTAAGGAATTTCGTTGTAACTTTTCCCTTTATTATCCTTCAGGTTTTCTACCGCAAGCATCTGATCGAATGATTCCGTTTTAATCGGGATAATATTGTTCATCGTTTTAAGGCGGTGTTTGATCTGGCTTAACCGTTTATTTACCACCGGGAACGCATTAATATAAATATGGAGCTCGTTCAGCATTTCCTGATTTATAGCCGCCGGAAAAATTACTTTAAGCCATTTTACCGAATGATCGATCTGGCTTAAAACACCCGGTTGGAAAAGGTTGGCAAACTCAGGAGGTAGTTCCCTGCTTTCGTCGATATTAAAATCGTTAAGATCGCCCAGGGTAATAAACCTGTTGCTGTAAAACTGTAAAACATCTGCTTTAATCAGATTAAGCAATTGTTTGTGCTGAAACGGTGCCTGTACCTTACCCGTTAAAGGCTCATCCATAAAACGTTCTGTATAGGCGGCGAGCTCATTATTTTTGTAGAACCATTTCCCCAGTGAGAGCAGATCGTAAGTGTTTTCGGGTACCGAATAATTTTTCCAGTCGAAAAATAAATTCAGTTTATTAAAGTCCATCCAGTCTTTAATGCCGTCAAAGCCTATGTAAATGGTGTTTTTGTCTACAGAAGTGCCAGGGAGGGTATTGTGTATAGGCTGCTTGCCCAACTGTTCTACATTAAAAAGTGTATTTCCGGTAACAATGTATTTTATAGATGCATTATTTAATTTCACGGTATGCAGCGGGCTAAAAAAAATATCGGTTTTCTTTGCCTTATCATTTTCCTGCGGGATATTCTTTTTAAATGCAAACTGCGAATAGATCGAAAGATAGTCCTGTTGTTCAATCGGCCTGGCGTGCATAATGGCATGTGCCGGTAACGATGAAGTTAAATGATCTGGAGCTAAAATACGGCTGATCTTGTCAAAAATCCTGTTCTCTAAATTTTTAACATCATTGGATACATTAAAAAGCTCATTGCTTAACGCCTCAATAATCAGTCTAACAAGTGGATCGAAGTCGTTACTGTCTTTAATATTCCAGAAATCTTCTGCATTTTTTAAAATTCTGTTCCGGATTTCATCTTTTGATGAATAAAAAACTGGTTTCATGTGTAGAATATTTTGGGCGTTTTAGATTAAGTTGATAATGGGCTAAGAAATAAAGCGGTATTAAAAAAATATTTTTCTCCTGTGGTTTTTATTAGTGCACTAACGCTAATATCTACCTTTTTTTTAATCTCTGTTATCTTACGTAACGGGTATACATTTTCTACCTCAGTAATGCGTACTTCTACCTCGGTATTATATATCCTAAATTCATAGTCGGTTATGGATTTTAGCAACGATTTGCGGAATTTTTCCTCCCAAATGCTCTCGCTCACGATTAGCTCAAAGTCGAGATCCCATATTTCACATCCAAAATCGTTATGGAACCGATGCTCACCAAAACGACTAAAAATAATCAGTTCTATGTGGTTCGAAATCGATTTTCCGAGGTCAGCTGGCTGAAGGCCAACACCTGAGAAAACCGACTTAAATCTGAAGGGTTTGTTGTAAAAATTTTCAGACATACACGGTTTGGCTTAAAGTTTGTTAAAAGTAAAAGAAATAATATCGTTTTAATAACCAAACAACAAATATTAAAAAATGTTATAGTATAGTGTTAATTTGAAAATTTTGAGTGATTTTATGTGAGCGAGATGTAAGATTAATATGATAACCAATGCTATGTGAAACTATTAATGCTCTATGAAACCCATTAATGCCATCGAAATCAGGACCGCTTACACGAGGTTTATCTTAAACTTTGTATTCCTAACGCTTTTCTCTATCCTTTGTATTTATCTCTTTTTTGCTGCATCCGATTATGAGTATACCCTGCTCGATAGAAAGGTGAAGGAAACCGAAAAACTATCTTATCTGAGAAAAGATATCAATACCAATTTCGATCTTATCCTTGTCCGTTTTAAAGAACTTGCCCAATACCGCGATTACAATGCCAACGAAATGAGCAAACAGAGCATCCTTTTGGGCGATATCCAAAGTGCCAACAACAGGATTAAAGACCTTATTTCTAAAAAAACGCAGGCCAGTCCGAGTTTTGATCTCTACACCAAAATAAACAATAATGTTGGTGCAATGGCCGATCTGCAGGATTCGCTTATTAAATCAAGGGGCGATATCCAAAGGTATAAAGAACAGATAAACGATTGCCACCGCGCAAACCAGGCTACGGCAACTAAAATCAGAAACGGACGCTTCGGCCGATAATTAAACGATTATGATAAAATTAAGTATAAAAGAAAGACGCGAACAATTCTTGTTTTTTATAGCGCTGTTTGTTTTTACCGTAGGGCTTTTAAGTTTTGGTATTTTTTATAGCGATAAATCGCGCTACGAAATCTCCAAAGAAGAGCTTGAGGTAAAAATCAGCGAGAACGAAACATTCGAAAATATGGTAAAAGAAACTTCGCCTACCATTGATACCACTTACAAACAGATTACCCGCTACAACCCAAATGTACAGGCGGTTTTCTTGAAAAACGATATACAGAATTCATTAGGCGCTATCAGGGCTGCGTTTGACCGTAAAGCATCAGACCAGCGTTATAAAATATTTGTTCAAACGGCACAGCTGTACGACAGGCTATTTTACGATAGGCAGGAACAAAATAGAAACATTACAGATATCGAATTGCATAAACGGCAATTGGACGATTGTATTCTCAACAGGCGACAATTGCAGCAAACCATATCTGCTAGATAAATACCTCAAAAACAACCTATAAAAAACGCTACCTATGTCTGACACAAACACCAAGCAAGTTAATTCAAATTCGCAGGGCTATGTTATTCTCTACATCCTATTAGCTGTATTGCTCTTAACAGGTCTCATTTTCCTATTTAAAAGTTCATTGTTCGAAAAGAGAACAATTGATGCGCGGATCTTAAAAGATGAAATTTATTTAAACGAAAGTCTGGTTTTTACCGATAATACCCCAAAAGCTACCAAATGGTTATGGGAATTCGGAAACGGAGAAAAAGCCACCACAAAAACCGGTTCTTATCACTACACAAAGCCCGACACTTATATTGTGCGCTTAACCGTTGATGGCGAACTCCGTCAGGAATTTCCGGTTACCGTACGCGATACCGTTCATACACCGGTTGTAGATAGCGTACTAACCATTAGCGGCCCAACTGCAGGTTTGGTTAACGAAGAAATCAGGCTCGAAGGAGATGGGGAAGGAAAAGATTTCGAATGGTCGTTCGGCGAAACTGGGCGCGTAGATGTTAAAGGAAAAACCGCTTTATACACCTACCGGGCCCCAGGGAAATATGTGGTACGCCTGCGTTCGGATAAAAGCCGTAAACCCGCTTTTCTAAACATTTTGATCACTGATCCAAATGCCGAAATCGTTGAAGATATTGTTGCCCCTGGCGATGGCGAACGTAAAACCATTGATGATATCAGGGCACGTTTACAGGCCATCGCCAATGGTGCTGATTTTAATTCCAACTATTACTATCTCGTTAACAAGTACATGTGCGGTAACGAAAAAGTAACGGTAAATGTTGAAATGAACGGTAAGAAAAAACAGACCGATATTTATTCATACTGCATGGGACTCACCTTTGGGGGAGAAATAGCCGTTGATGAAGCGCAGCTAACCATCAAGCCAAATTCTACCTGTGCCAGCTTGGTAAATATTAAACAACATTCGGGAACGGCCCAGCCTGCGGCAACAACTGCTGATGCGCCGGCCAAAACAAGATAAATTAACCGCTCACCTAATTTTAAAGCTCATCTACAGATTATGAAAAAATACTATGCCTTAACCCTCCTTTTTATAGGAATATCGTTTGCCTACGCACAATCGCCGGCATCCTTTGGCAAAAGAGTAAAATACATGCCTAAATCTTACGAAAGGCCTTCAGAAAATATAAACGTAATGGACAATACCAGTAGCAGCAGTTTGCCATGGATTGTTTTTTCAGACCGTGAAGATAATTATACCACTACTGCACCGGGTGGAAGCCTGATTATGAAAAAAATCAGCTTTATGGAACCTTTCTATGTTTCAAAAGAAGAAAACGGCTACCTGAAACTGATTAAATATAAGGCCGGAATGATCAGGGGCAGAAAAATAAACGATAAAAAAAGTGCCATTAGTTATGGTTGGATCGCAAAATCTAAACTGCTTTTATGGCAACGCGCTTTCTCTAACCAAAAAACAGGTTATGCAGAAAAAGCCATTGGGATCGTAAACGGGAAAAATGCCTTAACCGAACCAAAGTTCTATTTCGATACCACCGATTCTATTCTGGTTTACAATACACCCGAACTTAAAGACCGGCGTACAAAAGTAAGGTTGCACGAAATTGCCTATATCTACAAAAAATCAGAAGATGGTAAGAAATACCTGATCGGTTCTGATGACCAGCTGGTTGCAGATACCGCTTTAAAAAGTATTTACGGTTGGGTTTCTGCCGAAGCCGTACACAGCTGGGGCGATCGTTTGTATATTACCTCGGTTAAACCTGGCGATTACGACAGGGATGATTCTACCTCGGTAGCCATCAAAAACGGAATTAATAAGGGAACAACTTTCGCTGTAGATCCCTTATTGCCAAGGGAAAACCTGATCCTGCGTAGTGTACCTGTTGTTTCAAACGATGAAGGAGGTAACACGGTAGGTATCGCTGCAGATGTTTTCAATAAAAAAGACAATAAAATATTAACCATTAACGGTTCTGCACTTTCTTATCAGGACTACCTGAACCTCCGTAAAAATAAAAGCAAGGTAAATGTTGTTTTTGTAGTGGACGGTGGCAGCCCAATGACCAAGTATTTTTCCGGAATGACCAATACCATTGCTTCTTTCGAAAATATTATGGGCGATTTTGGTAAAGGAACAAAAGTAAACTTTGGTGGTGTAGTATACCGCGGCGAAAGTGGTTGCGCTTTGAAAGGTATTTTCGTAAGCCCAATCCAGAACGATTACAGGCAGTTGATGACTTTCCTTTCAAATCAGGCTAAAAATACCGTTAGGTGTAATGGAGAAATAAGTGAGGAACCTGTTTTTCAGGCAATAAAAGCTGGGTTAGACTTATTTAAAGCAAAAAAGAACGAAACCAATTTAATTGTTTTAGTTGGCAGTACCGGAAATACCGGGGGAACCAACAATTACCTCATTAATGAATTGAGTGAGCAGGTTGCGCAGGCAGATGCGCGTATTTTGGCCTTACAGGTGTATAGTGATTTTAATCAATCATTTAACGATTTTGTAATCCAGTCGCGTAAACTCGTTTCCGAATCGGCTATCCGCTCGGCCGAATACAGAAAAAACACCATGGTAAAGGGTGAGGGTTTAAAAAGCTTCCAGCCTTATAATACCAGTTTACAGGATTCTATCTCTTACTATTTAGATTATCCTAAAAACAGTTTAATCCAGGGCGGGGTCGTTTTCCCAACAAAAGGTTCTGTAAACTCCAACCAGAGCATGACGATTGCTTTGCGCCGTTTTGTAAAAGAAACCAACTCCGATATCTATAACCAGATCAGTTCGTTGGATAGTGCTTTCCGTTTAACAGGCATATCGCGTAAAAACCTGACTGCCGATGTAGAAGGTTTATTGCCAGAGCCCGTTGGCCCTGAAGTTGCAGACCGTATGCCACACAATGCGTTTAAATATTATAGCACCGCAAACCTGTCGGTTGATGCGGTAAAAAACAACCCCTCAACATTACAATACGCGATCGTTTTAAACAACATGGAGTACAAGCAGATTGTAGATGTGTTTTCGATTATGTTGGGGCAGAATTTACAGGCCGATCAGTCTTCTTTTAGGAGTAAACTTGTTAAAAATTATGTGAAAATGCCAAAACAGATGCTGGGTATTAAAGAGTCATCGGGCAACATAAAGCGTTTAACCTTGGCCAACTATATTAAATTGGTAACAGGTTTGCCTTTAAACAACAAATTTTTAGAGGAATATACCGTTGGCGATTTAAAGAACACTTCTAAAATGCCACTCGAAGCGTTCGAAACGTACATTAAATTATTAAATCAATCGGTTCAACAGATTAAAAGGGCTACTCAGATTGAGCAGCAGTTTATCTCGAACGGCAAAATATACTACTACATCACCGAAAATAATTTTAACCCGGCAGTATTGCCTACAACCAACTAAGGGATATGGCAGTTACAAATTTAAGCGAATCGGTTAAAACAGCCTTGCACATTGCACAGTCTTTGGCTAAAGAGTACAGAAACGAAGTGTTTACTGCAGCTCACCTGCTCAAAGGATTGATGCATAAAGATGTTGGCCTGCGCTCGTTCATTACTTCTATTGGTAAAGATGAAGAATACATTAGCGAATGGGCTGAAGTGCGGATTGATGAACAGGCAAAATCAGCGAGTTTTACCGATACCGTAAGCGGTGCGCCAGAAATTGCAGTGATTTTTGAAGAGGCCGATAATGTACGCATTAAACTGGGATTGGATTTAATTACCCCGGTATGTGTGTTAACCGCATTGGCAAAACCGGGTATCGGTTTTCAGCCCGATCAGTTAAAATCGTTCCCCATTAAAGAACGTGAGATCCTGGATCTGTATGTAAAAGATGATGAAATTTCGCGGGTGGTTTCGCCTGATAAAACAAGCGCTGGTGCCGAAAGTAAAAGTACAGGTAACGCCCTGTATAAATACTGTATAGATCGGTTGCAGATGGTGCGCGATGGTAAAACCGACCCGATTATCGGCCGTGATAAAGAAACCAGGCAGATGATGGAAATCCTTTGCCGCCGCACTAAACCAAATGTAATCCTAACCGGTGATGCCGGCGTAGGTAAAACGGCTTTGGTTGATGGTTTTGCCATTGATATCGTAAACCAGAATGTACCCGAGAATTTAAAACCCGTGCAGCTTTTTGAGCTCGATTTAGGTTCGTTAATTGCAGGGGCCTCTTACAAGGGAGAAATAGAAGACCGTTTAAAAAACATCATCAAAGAAATCAAGCAGTTTGAAAAGGCTGTGCTGTTTATTGATGAAATCCACACTTTATTGGATAGTAAGGGCCCTTTGGGAGCGGGTATAGGGAATTTGCTGAAACCAGAACTGGCCCGTGGCGAAATTACGGTAATCGGTGCCACAACCATTGATGAGTACCGCAAAATTATCGAGCCTGAGCAGGCTTTCAGCAGGCGTTTTGAAGTGTTGCAGGTAAATGAGCCAAACGAAGAAAGCACCATTAAAATGCTGCAGAAACTGGCCGTAAAATACGAAGAGCACCATACCTTAACCATCGAACCCGATGCTTTGGGCGAATGTGTGCGCCTGGCCAAACGTTACATGAAAGATAGGAGGCTCCCTGATTCTGCATTCGATCTGCTCGACCGTACAATGGCCGCCATGAAAATGATGAACGATACCTCCGATCAGGTAATCGAAAGTTTGGAAACCGATCTGGAAGCTTTAAATGCCAATACCGAAGAACCGGAAGCAGAGAAATTTGCTGATTACAAATGGCTTTTCTCCTTGCTTCAGAATAAATTAAGTCCGGTTTTACTGGGGCGTTTAACAGATGAAACACAAACCGATGCTTTCGAAACCGCCGATGAATACCAGGGTTATATTACCAAAAGCCTACAGGAATTAAAAAAATATGCCGCTGAAAAAAGCGATCGCATCAGCAAACAGGATATTGCTTCTATAGTGGCCTACAAAACGGGTATCCCTATGGGTAAACTGCAAGCTGGTGAAAAGGAGAAATTGCTCAATATGGAGCAGTATCTTAAAAAACGCGTGGTAGGACAGGATCAGGCTTTAAAAGCTGTTTCTGATGCTATACTCGAATCGCGCAGCGGATTGAATAAAAAAGGACAGCCAATAGGATCCTTCTTTTTACTGGGGCCAACCGGAACCGGTAAAACAGAGCTGGCCAAATCAATAGCCGAATTTTTGTTTAACGACGAAAAAGCGATGATCCGCTTCGATATGTCTGAGTTTAAAGAAGAGCATAGTGCAGCCTTACTTTATGGCGCGCCTCCAGGTTATGTAGGTTATGAAGAAGGCGGTTTATTGGTGAATAAAATCAGACAACAGCCTTATTCTGTACTGCTTTTTGATGAAATTGAAAAAGCACACCCTTCCGTTTTCGATACTTTTTTACAGATCCTGGACGAAGGCCATATGCACGATCGTTTAGGAAAAGAGGGCGATTTTAGTAACTCACTGATTCTTTTTACCTCGAACATTGGTAGCGAATGGATTGCCGAACAGATCGGTAAAGGTGTAATCCCTGCTTCTAATCAGTTAATGGAAGTAATGGCCGGGCATTTCCGCCCCGAGTTTTTAGCCAGGATCTCCGAAATTGTTCCTTTTGCGCCGATAAATGAAAGTAATGTGGTGCGTATTTTCGAAATCCAGTTAAACAGTTTGGTACAATCGCTCAATAAAATGGGTATCGAGTTTGAAATTGCGGAAGACGCCAAAAAAATGATCGCTTTAGATGGTTTTACACCCAAATATGGTGCAAGGCAGCTATCGGCCGTTATCAGAAATCTTTTACGCAGGCCAATCTCGAAATACATCATTTCTGGTGAACTAAAAAAAGGATCGAAGGTTGTAGTAAGCAAACATGCAGCGGAAGATAAACTCGAATGGAATATTATTCAGCCTGAAACGATAACATTGGAACAAAAATTGAGTTAAAACGTTAACTATTATATTATTAGAAAAAAATAATCGTAAACCTAAATCAACATACTATGTTTAATTATGAAATTGGTGGTAACGAGCGAAAAATTGACACCTCAGAAGCCTTCGCTGAAATTGCCCACAACAAAACACTTTTTGTACAGAAACTTACCGATAACGATCCGATAAAGCCCGAAAAAGTAGAGGGATTAAAAACGGTGAAAGATGTATTCGAACATTATAAACCAAATGTGAAGGTAGCTTTCGAGAAACAGGATGGATCTACCGTTAGCGAAACGATAAATTTCAACGATCTGGGCGATTTTGGTGTGAAAAACATCATCAACCAAAGTAACTACCTCACTAATGTGAACATCGAAAAAGAAATGTCACTTAACGTGATCAAACAGTTAAAATCGAACAAAACCTTAAAAGCTACACTTGATGACGAAGAAACAAAGTCGGCCTTCATTAACGCCTTGAAAAACTTTGTTGACGAATTGGAGCAAAATAAATAATCTTAACGCCAGGAAAACATGTCAAACCCTCAAGAATTAAAAACCGACGAAAATACAGGCCAGGCAGGCTTTAAACCAGCTGAAGCCAAAACCATAGAAAAAACATCACTTAAAGATAACCTCGAAAAACTGGCCCGTGTTGGCGGTTTCGATCTGTTGGAAGCCACTGTTGATGGCCTGCAGAATTTAAACCCTGAACGTAAAGCCCGTAAACAGATCTTCTTAACAGGTGATGAGAAAAAGAAAGAACGCGAAGAGCTGAAAAAGAAAATCCAGCTTTGGATCGATGTACTTGAATCTTCTACTTCAGTTGCCGATATGGTAGAAAAAAGTACCCAAAAGCTAAATGCGGCAGAAGAAAACCTGAATAAAAACATTGGTACCGCATTAGAAAGTACAAGAGAACTGGAGCAGGCATACCGTTCGGTACATTTATTTTATAAAAATACCGAATCTGACAAACTTAAAAATGTGGTGCTGTTAAATGCATCAATGGATCAGATCAAAGATCTCGATAATCCACGTTTTATCGAATATGTAGATGATGAGCTAAAACAGAATTATGACCGTTTGGATCTCCGCAATAACTACTCGCTGATGGTTGTGCCTGGCTATATGGGCTCCAATAAAGTGTTGGAGAGATGGGGTAAAATTGCGCATAACAACAAAGCCATGCTGGTAACCGATTTTGCCGATCTTGATCAGCCGGATGATGTACTTGATTTATTTACCGCAGCAAACTTTACCGGAGGCGATGCATTCAGATCGAACGTAATCATGACCTGTAACTGGTTGGTTGGCCGGGGTAAAGTTGCAGAAGTGGGCGAGGAAGACGATTTAACCGTGCCCGGATCAGCAGCACTTGCAGGTAAAATGTATTACACCTTAATGTCGCAGGTTACTGCAGGTAAAAAACATGGCGCTATAAACGAGGTAGATGGTGTAAAATTCGATTTAAAGAAAAGTGAAATCTCCCATTTAGAAAGAGTAGGTTTGGTGCCAATGGTTAACGAATACGGTAAAGTAATGGCTTTCTCTGCCAAAACCTTATTTAATGGCGATAACATTGGTTTACAAACTTATTCGGTTGTACGTGTATTCGATTATATTACCAAAGTATTATTCGATTTCCTGAACAGAAGGGCTTTCGAAAACTGGACTTCTAAAACGGAACAGGACCTTCGTGGCCAGATTGTTAAATTCTTGGATGGTATCCAGGGTGCCGACCGCCTAATCGAACGATTTAAAATTATGCGTTTCGAAAGAGATGAACAACAAAAAGACAGGATCCACCTGGATATCCATATCACACCATATTTCCCGGCTAAAAGTTTTGTGGTAAAACTGGATGGACACAAAGGTGAAGATGAAAATACCACATGGAGTTCAGAATATAATCAGCAATAGTTTTTGATAGCTGAAAATAAAAACCCAACCCCAGCGTTGGGTTTTTTTACGGGTTATGCATAACACTTAACAAATTCTTTATAATTTTGTAATGCATCGGCCAGATCAGATTAATCAAAAAAAATGAAGCAAGTACTTCTCCTCAATGGGGATATTGAAAAAAACGCATCTACAAATTTCCTGATTAATGCCTACAAGCAAGGGGCAGAAAGTGTTGGCGCTACCGTTAGAGAGTTGGCCATTATCGATCTGATATTTAATTCGAACAAGCTGTTTAACAACAGACAGATTGCCGATTTGGAGCCCGACCTGCAGAAAGCGTTAACTGCCATTAGGCAGAGTAACCATGTGGTGCTTTTTTGCCCGGTATATGTTGATCATATCCCGGCAAAAGTTAAAGGTTTTTTCGATCGTCTTTTTATGCCCGATCAGATCTTTACGACCCAGCAGCAGAATGTAAACAACAATTTTAGCGGTCGGTCGGCCAGGATTGTATCAATCTTGGATGAGGCCACTTTTAAAGAGTGGAAAGCCAATAAGAAAACCACTTATTTATCCATTAAAAAAATAGTGTTCGAAAAATGTAAGATGAGCCCTGTATTAACCAATACCATTGGCGAACTGCATTCGCTCGAGAACCATTATAGCCAAAAATGGCTGGCCAAAATGGAAAAATTCGGCTCACAGCTCATCTAAAATTTCATCATTTATGTCGCCATGGTCTGTGTCACACAAACCATCAGATTATTTTTTTACAATTATCATAAACCGGTTTATCTCTTTCTGTCTGAGCCATAACTTCTTTTTAGCCACAGATAAACACGGATTTTTTTAGCTGTGTACATCCTTTCAATCTGTGGTTAATATTTATTTCTCCGTGGTGTGTGTCTTAGCAGACCATTATATTTACTTTATCAGTTCACTTGTCCTAAAACACAACACCTTGTGTACAATCGCTACGATTTTGTAGTGTAGCCACTTACTGTAATGTATTTGTAACACTAAAGATAGATCTGCTTTTCCACATTTTTTCCACAAAAAGACGTTGTATAACTGCGTTTTTAGGCGGTAGATACAATTGTCGTTTTTTTTGAATGGCGGTTATCGCCTATCAATAAGCTATATAGATCATGTTTGGCCTGATATTTGGGAGTCTTGGCACAGTAGCGGAGGCTACGTAAATCAAATTTTTAACCTTTAAATTTTAAAACTATGGCTTTCAAAGCTAGATTAAATTTTTCAGGCAAGGAGTACGATGTGCTTCATTGTGCCTATGCGTTAAACCGTGATGTAGATGCTAAGGGAAGACCCTCTTCCGGAGTTTACGGCGGTACCATCGACATTGAGATCGAGTCAACCGAAGACACCTCAATAATCGAGGCGATGGTAAACAACCAGTATAAACCTATTACAGGAACGCTTCTGATCAAAAAAACAGAAGAAGATGCCAAAATGAAAGAAGTTAATTTCGAGGATGGCTACATTGTTAAATATTCCGAAGGGATAAACATTGTGGGCGATCACCCGATGACGCTCAAATTCCAGATTTCAGCAAGAAAGCTTAAATTAGGCAACGCCGAGCACCTTAACGACTGGCCAAAAGCCTAGAGAAAGGTTGAAGGTAAAAAGGTAGAGGGTGTAAGGTTTAGGGCATGAGGTAAATTAAATGCCAAACGCCATGCGCTCCACGCCAACCGCCAACCGCAATTCATTCATTTCAAAACATTAAAATTTTACTACAATGGCATTTAAAACCCGTTTAAACTTAGGATCAAAAGAATTTGATGTACTACAGTGCAGCTTTTCATTAAATAGAGATGTTGATGCAAAAGGGCGTCCATCTTCAGGTGTTTATGGTGGTACCATCCACATCGAAATCGAATCAACCGAAGATACTTCAGTGATCGAATCGATGGTTAACAACCAGTACAAGCCGCTTTCTGGAACATTGGTTTTCAAGAAAGGCGAAGAAGATGCAAAAATGAAAGAACTGTCTTTCGAAGACGGTTACATCATCCAGTATAACGAGGGTATTGCGGTAAACGACAATACACCTATGACGTTAAGTTTTGTTGTATCGGCCCGTAAGCTAAAGCTGGGCAACGCAGAACACGAAAACGATTGGCCTAAAGCTTAGTCATTACTAAACATATAGTAATTAAAGTGTCCCGATTTTCCGGGACGCTTTAATCCTTTGCTATTTTCATCACCCTACATTTACCTATCATCCAATCATCCAAAAAAATAACATGGCTTTTTGATGCATATATTAATTTACAAAGCCAGCTCAAAAATTAATGCTCAATTATGTCTAACCATTCCAAACATGTTGCAGTAAAAAACGATTACTATTCAGGTAAAATGTTTGGTTCGGCATCAACACACAATATTCATCTGAACATACGGTTTGCAGAAAATGGATCCATTTTTAATATAAGGGCATATGCATACCCCGCATTTGGCTTAGGGTAATTGTTGTGATCAAGATAAATTAATATGGAAAAGAAACTCATTGCTGAAATCAATATAGAGGATAAGGAAATTACACATTTTGCTTCTTTTATCCTTCAACAGGCTTTTAACGAACATCACTATTTTGAACTGCGCTTTAACCACGACCAGATGGGTGCGCCGGGGCTGATCAGTTTAGATGATAGCCGCGATTTTGTGGGTAAAACCTTAACTGCTTCTTTTGGCCATTCGGCAGAAGGTATGCAGAATTTTGTAGGCCTGGTTTCTAAAGTTGAACTATCACAAAGTCATGGTTACCATGGTGTTTTAATTGTAAGTGGGTATAGCCCAACTATTTTAATCGATCGTGGACCTGATTTGGGTTCATACTTAGATAAAGACCTGAATGAGATCGTGAAATTGGCAACTAAGGATACGCCTGCCAATGATTTAAAAGTGGTGGCCAATGCCGCAAGAAATACATCAATCGATTATATAATCCAATACCGTGAAAGCGATTTTGCTTTTTTGAACCGCCTTTCGGCCGAGTACCACGAATGGCTTTTTTACGATGGCAAACAGCTTAATTTTGGAAAACCCAATACACAAAAGGAAATAGCCCTGTTTTATGGCAGAGATGTTCAGGAAATGCAGTATGCAATGGAAATTGCACCGATAAAAAATAAACGGTTCTCCTATAATCCGAAGCAGAACGAAATGCTGCTGAGCGAGAGTACAGGTAAGGTAGATGGTACACCCGACTTATCTCATGCTGTAAAAGCTTCTAACCTTACTTTTAGTAAAACCTTCAACCAACCTTCATTAATCAGGGTAGATAATAATAACGACATTAAAAACCTGGTAGAAAATGAAGAGAAAGCCAATACAAGTGAGCTTTTAAAAGTAACAGCCAGGGGTGATAATGCAGGTTTAAGCATAGGCAGTATTGCCGAAATTACAATGAGCCTTCGTAAAGAACTTGCTTTTACATCCGAAAGTCTGGGTAAATTTCTTATTACCAGTATTACACATCATATCGACGAAAACGGCAAATACCACAATACTTTTGAAGGAAAAGTATCCACAACCGAACGTTTACTGGTAAAGAACTTCGAAAAACCACAACCGGATATGCAACTGGCAGATGTGATTGATAATAACGATCCACAAGGTCAGGGGCGTATTAAGGTTAAATTTAAGTGGGAGTGTTTAACAAACGACGTTACCGAATGGCTACGTGTAGTTACGCCAAGTGCCGGTGTTGGCGATAGGGGTAATAACCGTGGATATTTCGCCATACCAGAAATCGATGATCAGGTGATGATTGCGTTTGAAGAAGGTAATATAGCAAGGCCGGTAGTAATGGGAAGTGTTTACCACAGCGCTAGTGTGGATAGTAGCCCTTTAATTAAAAACCACCTTAAAAGTATTATTACCAGAAGCGGACATTTAATAGAATTTGATGATAATCAGGATACACAGGGCATTAAAATTACCGATATCCACAGCAATATCATCCATATCGATACCAAAGGCAATAATATCACCATTACCGCTTTGGAGAACATGACTTTAAACTGTAAGAACATGCAGATTAATGTAGAGGAAAATATGGACGTAAAGGTGGGTAAAAACATTTCAGAAAGTGCTGGTGAGAACATTACCACAAGTGCCAACGAAGACATTACACAAACCGCCGGAAAAGATATCAATATCAGCGCCACCGGAGATATGAAAGAATCAGCAAATAATAAAACTGAAATGGTAGAAAAAGCATACATGAGAAGTGCGCAGGAATCTACTCAGTATGCTGAAAAGGTAACTATTTTTAGCACTAAAGAAAACATGCTGTTGGAGAGTTCTGAAAAAACGGTAGAGATTAACAGTGCAGAAAAATCAAATCTTTTTTGATATGGCCATTAAGAAAACTGCTAAAAACCTGATCATTACGATTACTGATCAATATGTTTCCACTTCGCAAACAGCATTTGAAACTGCTGAAAAGGTAGAGATTGTTGCCTTAGGAGAAAATTTGGTTTTAGCTTCCAACAAAAAAATTAATATCACCGGTAAATAAGCAGGCTATGGCAAATGTAGTGTTTAAGAAGCCGAGGTTTGTAGTACCAGAGGCTACAAAAGATAAAACTATAGTTGATTTGGTGATGATGGTTGCAGGTACCACCGACCCTATAAATACTAAAGGATTAAAACACGAGGCAAATACAACCTATTGGGATGGCAAAGATAAAGACGGCAATGCCAGTCTTGTAAATTTTTGGGCAAAAGTAAAAGAATTAAAACCTCAATTCCACAACTTACACATAGAAGGAAAATTTTTTAGCTGGTCTGGCGATAATGATACCCAGGAGCGAAACTTAGCTGCAGATCGTTTACTGGATTTGATCAAAAGAGAATATCCGGGTTTTAAAAGAAAGGAAGTACACCTACATTTAATTGGGCATTCGCACGGTGGCAATGTTATTAATCAGTTTACTAATTTAATTACAACAGAAAAGGGTAAAGCATTTCCAGAGTTGTGGAAAATAAAAAGCATTACTTATCTTTCTACCCCCTTTTTTCAAAATAAGCACCAGTTAAACCATGCTAAACTACATCCTGCCTGCAAAATTATCAATGTACATAACGGGTATGATTTAACACAACAGTTTGTCGCGGATTTTTCATTAATCAATCTCGAAGTTCTGATCCGGAATTTGAATAAAGGTAATTTTGATAAAGCATTAAAAAGGATAAAAGCTGTAGATTTTACAACCTTTGATGTATTAAGCGATTTATATATTAAGGATGACACTGAAGGGCCTAGTTTGTGGAGAAATATGGCCATCCTTTTAGATGGGATTAAATTGTTGATAAGTGCAGTAATAGATTATATTTTAAGTATCAAAACTGAAAGATTCAAAGTTGAAAAGAAACAGTTTTTAGACTTATTGAATAGGATTTTAAATTGGGCTACAACAGCCCAAACAGTATTTTCAACAAATCAAAGTAGAAGAAGAGGTGGCTATGGAAGATCTGAATTTTTTACCGATTTAAATTTATTGGTAGGGCTGAGACTTTTTAACGAAATTTTAGCGATAAAAACAGGTGAGAGTGACAGCTATTTACTTGGCATTTTAGAAACTTTATTTAAAGAAAATACCGGAATAACAGATAGTATTGAGCAAACTGGTTGGAACCCCAAAAAGCAGACTAAAGGTCTTGAAATAATTGATGTTCCTATTACTGATTCCGATAAATACAACAGCAGAAAGAAAAAAGCAAATTTTGATGCTTTTTTAACACCCCTCCAATCAGCATTGCAAGCCAAGAAATTAAGAGAAGTTTTGATGCGTTTATTGAGCCAGTTTATAACGGGCAATCAGGTTAAAGATATTCAAGACAAAATCGGTAAGCTAGAATATGTTGTTTCTGGAGAAAGTGATACCCAGTTAAAGTTACTTAGGAAAACACATCTTCAAATTTATCGCAATTTGGTAACCAGGTATCATGCAGATCTGGTTGCTCCTCAAGATTTAAATACCGGCCTAATGGAAAGACCCGGTGGCATACCTTATTTAGCCACCATATCCCATAGTTTAAGTCATAGTCAATTTTGGGATAAAGCAAAAAATGGATTAAAAAGTGCATTTGGTTCAGGAATAAATCCGGGTTATAAAGGGAAATAATATGGAAGTTAAAAAGAAGAGTCTTTGGGTAGGTATTGCACTCATTGTTATTGCAGTTGGCGTTATTTTTCCTATTGAAAAAACAGACTTTTTAGATGATTTGGTTTATACTTTTTCAACCTTACTAATTGGACTATTGGTAATCATTTACGCAATATCAGGGGCGAATTTTTTAAAAGTTATAGGCTTCTTATTAGGAAGTATTTTAATAAGCATGCTCTTCTGGTTTTTGTTTGAACGGGGTGGATGGGGCGCATCAATTGCAGTTATTTGGGGCGGGATTCCTTCAGGTCTCATCTCGGGCATTTTATTTTTAATTGGTAACTATTATTTGAAATTGGGTGAAAAGAAAGACTATAAATACCTTAAACAATTGCTACTCTATTTCTTTATGCTGTTAATAGTTTCTGTATTATTCAGATACGGAGGTGATTGGTATTATGATGTTTTTCAAAGCTAAATGTATATTAAAGTAGGTTCGGTAATTCCTTATAAAATAGATTGAAACAGTTAAAATGGACATTTCAAATAAAACAATATATTATTCAGGCTTAAACGCTCTTCGTTTAGATTGGCCCGCAGAACTATCTGTAAAATATGGTGTTTTAATTATTTTTAATGAGGGTGAAGAAGATAGCAACGAAGTGAAATACGAAGTGCGTGTTACCAGGTTAAAGCCAGGTAAAGAGGGACAACCTCTATTTCAAATTGAGCGGATCAGTGATGTTTTTGTTAATGAAATCTTGCCTGATCTGGTTGCAGATCGTCTGGCTTATGCTGCAGGAAAAGTATTTTATCCTTTGGTAATTACTGTTGATCAGAATGGTGGTTTTCAAAGTATTTACAATCACCAGGAAATATTAAAAAGATGGCAATCTGTTAAAAAGAAGGTGCAGGATAATTTTGAAGGCGACCTTGTAGAAAGTTATATAGCGCGGATGGAAAAACAGCTAGCCAACGCGGATAGTATAAACCTGGCATTTTTAAATAACGATTGGTTTATCCATACTTTTTTTAAACCGGTTTATAAAGAATACGGGCAGAACCATGAAACGGAATCCATATACAAATTTCCGATTGCCAGAGGCTTTAACGTAGAGGGTTATGTAACGCAGGAGAAATTAGCTGCCCAATCCAATAGTTTTGGAGCAGTAGAATTGATTCATGATGGTACTATTATGCCTTTGGAAGATGAATTATATATCACAAACAGGGCTACTGGTAATTATGAGGGATATTATCTTTTACATCCGAAATTTAAGCGGATCATATCTATAGTTTCTGATTTCAGTTACGGAGCACAGGAAAAGGCAAAAGTGAAGGTTAAAATTGCATTGATTCCCGAAAATGACCAGGAGTTTGATCATGATTTCGAATTAGATACCAATGTTAAAGTTTTGCCTGTAACAGAAATGGTGGTACTTGATGGCCCGTCAAAAAAAGGATTTTGGGATCGTTTACTAAATAATTAAGGCAATGGCAGAGAAACATATTGTAGTTCAGGGGGCACAGTGTATGTGCAAATTTGGATCGGCGCCCGATAAACTCAAAGTGCTAACGCATACCAAAGAATATGCAAACGATAAAGATGGAAGCCAAAAATCCATAGCAACCACGATGGATATCGGCCCAACTTTTGAAAAGAACATGTTTGGATCCTGCTCAAAAATGTACAATAAACCCTGTAATGCAGTGGTAACCAAATGGTCGGGTTTTTATGAAGATACCATCCTTACAAACGGAGGTAAAATTTTGCTCGAAGATAGCAAAGCTACCTGCCCTATCGGAGGCACTGATTGCATTGAGATTGTTCAACATGGTCAAAAAGCAGAAGCCTCAAAACAAAACTTTAATAACGCAAATAAAGACGTACAATCACAGCTTAATCCCATGTCAGAATCTTTAGAGGAATCTGCAAATAATTTTAACGGTGTGGAAGCGAGTGTTAAAGCATAACGTATGGCAAAGGGAATAAAGAAAATTGTTTGGACCGGCGAAGGTAAAGTATACAATGCCAATAAAGGATCTATACCCGGTCAGTTAGTGGTAGTAGCTCCCGATCAATATGTTTGGTTTAAAATAGGAGAATGGCAGCCTGGTACTACCGAACAAGATAGAAAGAAAGATATAAAATGGGCCGTTTTTAACGAGAAAAGCGTCATAGATCTTCAGAAAACAATACCCAGCAATTTTAGCTATGGTTACCGCATACCCAAAAAATTATGTGGACCATACCTGTGGTACATTGAAGCAACATGGAGCGGGAATTTTGATAGTAAATCAGGCTTAAAGATCAGGGGCGAATCGCCTGCAAAAATAGTAGACAGCAGGTGGACTCAAAATGAAGGAGGCGCAGATGTGCGCAAAACTTACCAGTTTTCGTACGGAGAACTCATCTGGCTCAGGCTCTTTACCGAAGGATTAAATGGTTATGATAATGTGGAGGTGAGGGTATTCAGAAAATTGAGATCAGCATTAGGGCTATGGCCAAAAGATGATGAAGAAACCCGCAAAATTTATCGGGTAAGTGTAATTAATGGCGAAATTAACCTAAAAATTCCCAATACGTATTCATGGTACCAATCTATGAATGATAGAGCTGATGTTGAAGAATTTTATGTGCGTGTGGTGCATCCCGTAACGGGTAAATACATTGAAGATACAGGTGGTAAGGGTGATACTGCCCATGCTAGGTTTTTAAGGATAAAAGATAAACTTAAATCGCAGGTAGTAGATATACCCGAAAACAGAACACCTGTTACCATTTACCAGCCCGATAAAAACGAGGCAAGATTTGAGCTGTGCAAGTTTGAACAAATTAATATAACAGAAGAAGGAGGTAAACCCGAACTCGTTTTCGATAATGGAAGTGGAGTTAAAAATGTTATCGATAAACGGGAAAAAACCTTAGAGTCTATTATTTTTAAATTTGATAGTACGGAACTTTTGCCCGAAAGCCTTAAGCAGCTTAATAATATATTACGGTTCTTGCTCGAACATCGATACAGCACTATTCAACTTGACGGTTTTGCTTGTGTAATCGGTAAGCAGAACCATAACAATGTATTATCAGAAAACAGGGCAAAAACAGTAAGAGAATTTTTTATCAAAGGAAAATTAGATCCCAATCGGATCAAAACAGTCGGACACGGAGAGGTAAATCCCACAGACGATAAAAAAGGGCGTGATAATATTAAATATAGAAATGAGGCAGACTATCAGAATAACCGTAGGGTAGACGTTGCTTTTGAATATTACGGGCATAATGCACAAACCATTATTTATGAGACTATAGTTGGCAATAAACTAAAAGATATTACCGTAGAACCCGTAAAATTCGAGACCAAAGCTTGTTTTGACCGTAAAAAGCACAATAAAACCATCAAATTAATCAACATTGATGTAAAAGCTGAGCATGAGGGCAAAATTACAGTTCCGGCAGTATCAACAATGAGTAAATTTAATGTTATTCCATTAAATTACATTTGGCCCAGGCGTAATGGTTTAATGAATAATTACTTGATCCACATTCATACCTGTAGATACTTTTCAGTTCCAAATAATCCTACCCTTGCCATCCATGTTTATTCCGATATCAAATGGACGGTAGAATTTAAATGGTCGCACACGCAGGCTTTCGCGTATTCTTATGGCAATAAATTATACGGTTACGAATTAAAAAATGCCCAAAATAAAGCTATTGGTGCGGTAGTAGATGCAGAATGGTCTAAAAAGTACGGTGAAATGGCACAAAAGTTCGAGCTTTCATTAACCGGAGAGTGGACCGCGGCAAATGGCAGTAAACAAAAAGTAGAGTTTGGTAAGGAATGGGAAGAACGTATTGCTAAAACCCTGCGTATTTTTAATAAAATCAAGCAGCTGGCCGATGATGTGGTTCAATCGCCAGTGGCAAAAGGGAAATGGAGCTTTGAGGTAAAACCACCTGTTATTGCTTTTTCGGCACAATGGTACCTCCAAAAAACAAATGGTAGGGTTGGTGAAATTGTAGAGATCGGCGCTGATACTAAACCGCTTGTTGAAGCCAATACTTTTATCGATCTGTTCAAGATTTTTGTGGAGTATGGTGGAAATGCCATTTGTCCCGGTGCCGGAACAGTAATTAACTGGGTACTCGAAAAACTTGAAAAAAATGTTCAGATTACATTTTTAGTAACTTTTGGTGGGGCAATCAATATTAATGGCCAAACCAAAATAAATGTTCTCTTTCCCAAAGAAACCACTGGCAATGTTAAAGTTACAGGTGAAATAAAGGTTTCTGTAGAGTTTAAGGCATTGGCTAAAGCCGGCACGGCGAATATGGGTGTTGAAGGTGTGTTAACAGCCGATGTTAAAACAAGCGTAACCGGCGGTATTGAGGTAGGTGCCGATAAAACCGGGATCTATGCCAGTCCAATCGCGTCATTTGCCGGTATTAAGGCTAAATTTGTTGCGGCTACAACAGTAAAATTCGGTTTTATTAAAAGAACATTCAGCTACGAAGGCGAGTCTGTTATAGTAAAACCAGATGAGATAAAATTCGAAAAAAATTATATTTAATACTATGAAAATAAAATTATTGTCATTCACTTTATTACTAGTGATTTTAACATCTGCCTGTAAAAAAGAGGTTATAGATATTGCGCAGTTAACTTTCAATAAACCATTGGATATTGATTTAAACAGTTATGCTTCTCGGGTGGAAAACCAGAATGGACATATCGAAGTTTCAGATGGTGGTTTTAAAACAGTTGATAAGGGCGAAAAAGTTGTTAAATATTCTTTCGATGAAAAGGAAAGCGCCAATCTTAAATTCGACGGTGCAGCAATTAGCCCTTCATTTGGGGCAGTTATTACCACCTATAACAACCTATTATCGTTTGCAACATTTACCGTTAATGCAGAGCAGACCGCTGGCAGTATACAATATCTCAAGAAAAAATTCGGTAAACCTGATAGTGCCTCGGTAAACAATATCATGGCCGAAGCGCTAAGTGCCAAAACCAAGGCAATGCTTAAAGAAAGCTTTCCCGAATATTATAAAGAGTATAAAAATGATTTCAATAGTATGGTTGTTGATTATCCACAGGTAACTTCATGGGTGAAAAATGATATCCTATATCGGTTAACACTAGATCCGGTAAATAATAGTTTAAACTTTAAACTCGATATTGTTACTAAAAAAGCATTTGAAGACGCCGTAATTATGGGGTATCATAAAAATATTGACAATCCTTTTAAATAACCGAGTAAGGCATGATAAAAGAACCCTATTATTTAGTTGACTTCAATGTCTCTCTTGCAAATTTCGATATATTGATCAATGATGTGCTGGCCTTTTCATATGATAGCGGGGGGAGCATTTACTCAAATTACCCCATAAATCATTTTATACTGAACAGTGGGGCGCAGCAGGTTAAAGTGAGGTTTAAGCCCTTGGCAGATTCGAAAACGATACATCAGGATGCCGAAGCTATTATTAAAATACAATATCTTGACGCTTCAACAATGGATAAGGAGCAGCTTAAAACTGTATATGAATATAAAATGCAGCAGGCTAAAGATGGTAAATTGCCCCTTTTAGAGTCTATCGGAGAATTTAAGGCAGAGGTACCTTATCAATTAATAGGCTGGACCAATGCTGGTATTATCGATGTTGAAAATGAAGCTGCCATCGAGAAGGTACACAACTATTACCGTCGGATTTATACACTTTTTAAAGATCGGGATGTAAATGTGCTTGCATCGCTCTTAAAAAAAAGGTACGAAGAAACAGATGCATCTATGTACCTGGAAGAAGATAATATTGCCGGACTGAACAGTATTTTCAAAATGCTTGATGCTGAGGGTTATGTGATACAGGATTTTCCGGAAGTGCCAAGGGTAGAGTTTTACGCAAAAAATAGGGTGGTAAACTTAATCAGGGAGAATAAATCTCCGATTATTTCTTATTTAAAAACGGAAGAGAACGAAGAATTTGGTTTCCCTTTTTACATACACCTGCCGAAAGGCAATAATGGGTTTGAAATTATCCGCTAGACGCACAATTGCCAGGAATAAAAATTATGAGCGGAATACTGTTTATATGTTTATAGTCGCAATTGTATTTTTTAAGCTGTAGTGCTCAAACTAAAGATCAAGAAAAAAATCACTGGAAATTGGTCGAGTTATATGAAAAATCTTAAAACCTGGGCATATATTGAAAAATGTAAAACCGGTATTTCTTATTTCTGGATTGAGACCCTTACAGGTAAAGCGATGTTTGTTGAGTTAACGGCCTTAAACGGGAGAAATGAAGCAGCTAAAAACTGGATCGCTTTCCGTGCTTTCGAAGGGTATAAAAATTAGTAATTGTCCGAAATTACGTTTCAAAAAGTAATACCATGCCCTAAAATGCTACAGTATTTTAAGCTATTGTATGTAGTAAAAATGATACGTTTCATGATTTCAAAAAAAATACATTTTTTTTCTTGGCAAAAATCTGCATTCTGTTAGCCGTAGGGTAATATTTTTGAAATAAGCATGGGTGTTATCCGTTATAGATGAGCTACATATACAATAATTGGCTTAATTTTTGGTTTATATATGATGTAGCGGAGGCTATAATAAATCAAATTTTTAACCTTTAAATTTTAAAACTATGGCTTTCAAAGCTAGATTAAATTTTTCAGGCAAGGAGTACGATGTGCTTCATTGTGCCTATGCGTTAAACCGTGATGTAGATGCTAAGGGAAGACCCTCTTCCGGAGTTTACGGCGGTACCATCGACATTGAGATCGAATCAACCGAAGACACCTCAATAATCGAGGCGATGGTAAACAACCAGTACAAACCTATTACAGGAACGCTTCTGATCAAAAAAACAGAAGAAGATGCCAAAATGAAAGAAGTTAATTTCGAGGATGGCTACATTGTTAAATATTCCGAAGGGATAAACATTGTGGGCGATCACCCGATGACGCTCAAATTCCAGATTTCAGCAAGAAAGCTTAAATTAGGCAACGCTGAGCACCTTAACGACTGGCCAAAAGCCTAGAGAAAGGTTGAAGGTAAAAAGGTAGAGGGTGTAAGGTTTAGGGCATGAGGTAAATTAAATGCCAAACGCCATGCGCTCCACGCCAACCGCCAACCGCAATTCATTCATTTCAAAACATTTAAACTTACTACAATGGCATTTAAAACCCGTTTAAACTTAGGATCAAAAGAATTTGATGTACTACAGTGCAGCTTTTCATTAAATAGAGATGTTGATGCAAAAGGGCGTCCATCTTCAGGTGTTTATGGTGGTACCATCCACATCGAAATCGAATCAACCGAAGATACTTCAGTGATCGAATCGATGGTTAACAACCAGTACAAGCCGCTTTCAGGAACATTGGTTTTCAAGAAAGGCGAAGAAGATGCAAAAATGAAAGAACTGTCTTTCGAAGACGGTTACATCATCCAGTATAACGAGGGTATTGCGGTAAACGACAATACACCTATGACATTAAGTTTTGTCGTATCGGCCCGTAAGCTAAAGCTGGGCAATGCAGAACACGAAAACGATTGGCCTAAAGCTTAGTCCCAATAAAAACCGTTACTAATCGCTGGCTAAAAAGCGCTGGTGATGGTAACGGTTTTTTGGCTTTAGAGGTGTGATATAAGGCGCTAATTATGGCTACTGATTTAGAATATATTAAGTTATTTAATTCCTGCATAGTATCTCCGATAAAATCGGTTGAGATTAATCGAATTATTGATGATAAAATCATAAGTAATAAATCAAGATATCAGGCAGTAAGGAATAAATTGCTTAACTTAAAAGAATATACCTATCGCAATACCTGTTTTGTAACCGAACCCGATGATTTATTCCTTAAAAGGAACCCTAAAATCGGAAATAGTTTTTTTAGCAGGTCATTTTTAGATCATAGTGTTTTCTCCGAAAATACAGGCATTCCCTGGTATTTTATTGCCTGTGTACATTATAGGGAAAGTAATGCTGATTTTACCAAACACCTGCATAACGGCGATCCACTTAGCGGTTTTACCAAACAGCATCCTGCTAACAGGCCAAAAATTAACCATGGACCACCGTTTACTTTTGAAGAAAGTGCCGTTGATGCCTTAAAATTACGTGGACTGGATAAAGAAACAGTTTGGTCTTTGCCAAAAGTTTTGCTGCGTTTGGAGCAATATAATGGTATAGCAAAGGCTTATCAGAATAATAATATCAATTCGCCTTATCTGTGGGGCGGTTCTAACCTTTATACTAAAGGCGGTTTTCCTCGAGATCATTTTTTTAGCCTCGATTATGTAAATAAGCAAATTGGAACTGCCGTTATTTTGAAAGTTATGGAAAGCAGAGGTTTAATCAATATCCCAAGGCAATAATATGAAAACATCAGGTATTCCATATTTTTTTCTGATATTCTTGCTTTTTTCTTGCGAAGCGAAGCATAATGACCAGCAACTGGATAAAACTGGCAATGTTGATACTGTGGCAGGGAAGATAAAAGCAGTTTCCGTCGAGGCAAGCTCGCTCGAGACGTTAGCTGCTAAAATGTTAGCCTCCAGGGAAAGTTATCTGAATGATGGAAAAACAGCGGCCGAAGAAGTATTTATAAAAGCATTTATTGACACGTTAAAACAATCAAAGACTTTTGAGGCCGACTTTGCGAACCTAAAGAAGTACGAGATTAACGTTTTAAATGCTGATGACCATAAACTTAGGGTGTTTTATTGGCTTTCTCCCTATTCTGGAACCATGTGGCATGTGCAGAATATTGTTCAATACAAAGGTGAAAATAACATGGTAACCGCGGTTTCATTTAATCATCTTTATGAGAATAAAGATGATGAAGGTAGTCCTACGCCTTTTTTTCAGCACATTTATAGCTTAAACACATCGCCACAAAAAACCTATTTGCTTACAGGTTATGGACAAATGAGCGGCACCGAGCCGTATAGTGTAAGTCATACGCTGATCATTAACCATTCAGAATTTAGCATTAACAAGCCCTTATTTAAATTAGCGAAGGCAGCCAAAACTCAGTTATTTGCTTCTGCAGACCTCAAAGAAGGTCAAAGCAAGGAAAAACTGACGGCACAATTGGCCATGATTTATAATCCGCAAGATAAAACCATTAGCTATCCAGAGGTTAGCGAAACTAAAAACGGATCTGTTTTCAATGGAAAAAGAAATGTTTTAACCTTTCGGGATGGAGTGTTCAAGTAATAATAAACTATTATTTAATCCGCATGGAAAAGAAATTAATCACCGAAATTAACATAGAAAATAAGGCAATTACCCATTTTGCTTCATTTAGCTTAAAGCAAGCTTTTAATGCACATCATTATTTCGAGCTGCGGTTTAACCACGATCAGATGGGTTCGCCAGGGATGATCAGTCTGAATGACAGTCGCGGTTTTGTGGGTAAAACCCTTACCGCTTCTTTTGGCTATGATCCTGGTAGTTTACAGGAATTTGCCGGCCTGGTAACCAAAGTAGAACTGGCACAAAGCCATGGTTATCATGGCGTGCTGATTGTGAGTGGTTTCAGTCCAACCATTTTGATCGATCGGGGTCCGGATTTAGGTTCCTACCTCGATAAGGATTTAAATACGATTGTAAATCTTGCTACCTCGGATGTACCTTCAAACGATATTAAAATTGTATCAAATGCCGCTAGAAAAGATCCTATCGATTATTTGATTCAATATCGGGAGAGTGACTTTGATTTCCTGAACAGACTTTCGGGCGAATACCATGAATGGTTTTACTATGATGGCAAACAACTAAATTTTGGTAAACCAGATGATCAGAAAGAAGTTGCCCTGATTTATGGGCGCGATGTACAAAATCTGCAGTATGCCATGGAAATTGCGCCAATTAAGAATAAACGGTTTGCTTATAACCCCAAACAGGACGAAATGTTGCAGAGCGAAAGTAGCGGACAGAGCGACGGATCGCCAGATCTTGCACACGCCATACAAGTGTCTAACGCGATGTATAGCAAAACCTTTAATCAACCATCGCTTATCCGGGTAGATAATAACAATGACATTAAAAACCATGTTCAGAACGAAGAAAAGGCACACATCAGCAATTTGTTGAAGGTAAATGCAAGTGGAGACAATGCTGCTTTGAGCATTGGCAGTATTGCCGAAATTACGATGAGTGTGAGAAAAGAACTATCTTTTTCTACAGAAAGCCTGGGTAAATTTCTGATCACCAGTATTAACCATGAGATTGATGGTACGGGTAAATATTACAATACTTTCGAAGGTGTGGTAGCGACAACAGAGCGCATTTTGGTAAAAAACTACAGTAAACCAAGCCCCGATATGCAACTGGCAGATGTGATAGACAATGCGGATCCGCAAGGGCAAGGTCGTATTAAGGTGAAATTTAAATGGGCGTGTAAAACCAACGATGTAACGGAGTGGCTGCGTGTAATTACGCCAGATGCAGGAAGCAGCGATAAAGTGAGCAAAAACAGGGGTTTTGTATTCATCCCCGAAATTGGCGATCAGGTAGCTTTAACCTTCGAAGAAGGCAATATTGCCAGGCCAATCGTACTGGGTTCGGTATTTCATGGCAAAAGCGGGAGCGGCGGTAGTGCCAGCAATAACAGCAAAAGTTTGACATCTAAAAGCGGACATACTTTAACCATGGATGACGGCGCAGGTATGATTATGCGGGATAAAGACAGCAATTTTATCGAGCTGGATGGAGCCGGTAAAGCCGTTTTCGAAACTAAAGAATCAATCCTGATTAAATGCGGGGAGAGCAGCATTTTTATGGATAAAACGGGAAAAATCATCATTAAGGGGAAGGACATTTTAACACTAGGAGAAAACATCGGGAATTCTGCCTCAATCAGTATTGGTATAGGTGTAGGACCTGAAGATGGAACACCAACCTCCGGAATAGGAATAGAATCACAAACCTTAGATATTGGCACTAAAACGCTTTCGATGAGTGGCGAAACAGAGGCCAACCTGGCTTCGAAAAAGATTAATGTGGGCGGCGAGAGCGAAACGAATATCAGTAGCGGTACCATCAATCTAAACTAATTTTCGACACTTAAGCTCAATGAACCCGATACAACTGGAATTATTTAAGATAGATAAACAATGGCAACAGGTAGTAAGGCAACATCCATCAGAAACCCTGTTTCTCTGTTTGGGGGAGCGGCACGAAGTAAATTTATTCGAAGCTTATTTTAAATACCAATTAACAGAAGAAAGCAGGACCAACGATATATTCCTGCTCCATTATCAGGAGTTCCAGAACAAAAATGATTATGGTAAAAGTTTGGTTAAAGAATGGAAAGAGATTTTTGATTTATGGCAGAAGGATACAAAGGCGGGTGTTATTTGGAATGTTGAAACAGGCGGGGGCGATAAAAATTATAACACCGATGCTTACTTCCCCGTTAAGGCTTTAGTACAGTTGTGCAACCTTTATCCCGATTTAAAATTAAAGAAGATATATGTTCAGTTGGCACCAACTGCCATCCATGATATAGCTGGGTTATCCGAATGGATTAACGAGTGGTGCAGTAGTGTTAAAGTATTCGATAACCACAATATTAAACTGGTTTATACCGAGCACCATACACACCGTACTTTAAAAAAATTAAAACAGGGTACCGAATTCAGGATCAATATAGATGTGAGCCAGCTGATGCAAAATGCGGCAGCACATACCAACCGGGAGAAGAACGATCCCGAAAGTGATTACCAGCAGCAGATACTGATTGCGAGTAATTATTTAAGTAAAGGCAAACATGAGCAGGCCAATGCAGTTTTAGAACGGGCAATTGTAATCGCCCAGAAACAAGGATTGCATGAAGCCGTAGTAGCCGCAAGGATTATGCTGGCACAGAGTTTAGCGATAAAAAATAAAAAAAATGAGGCACGCCAGCAATACGAACTGGCACTGGCCCGTGCAGGAGAAAACACACTGTTGAGTGCACATATCCACATGAGCTATGGCAGTTTCTTACTGGCACATTCGGGCAAAGATGAAGCTAAAAAGTATTTTGAAAAGGCAATTAAAATCGCAGAATTTATAGAGAACGATTTTATAGCAATGGAATGTACAAGGTTACTCGGGCAGCTTTCGGAAAGCAAAATAAGCGGCTCTGCAAAAGCCATGGGTTATTATTTAAAGTGTTTAGAAATTGCCAGAAAAATGCCGATTGAAAAACGGCGACAGAGTTCGATGGCTTATACCGCATCGATCATATTAAAAAAATATGGAGAAGAAAGCCCTGAAGGCAAAAAATTAGATATGAATATGCGGCAGGATTACGGAGAAGACTGGAAATCAATGGCCGAGGTACCAAAAAATCACGCCAATCCATTATCATAAAAAAATATACGGATGAAAAAAATAAAAGTGAGTAAACCGAATATGTCTACTGATAGGTCAGTTAGCCTATCTGCAAGCTTAACCAAAGCCGAACCAAAAGCAGTTGGCGGTGGTGGAGCTGTTGCCCCCGGAAGTAATCCCCCTGCCGCAAAAAGCACCTTAAAGCTTGTAAAAGCTAAAAAGCCTGCAATGGCCAATACCGCGGTACAACATGTTAGCAAGCATTTTGACGTGGTGCTGGCCATCGATTTTCACTGGACAACCATTCCTATTCCACCATCTTTTGGATTTATTCCGTTGCCCTTGCCACATCCTTTTATTGGGATGGTGTTCGATCCGATGGATTACCTGCATTTCAGTATTCCCATTCCAAAATTTGCACAAGGTTTAATCGGTACGGCCAGTATCCCGATGGGGGGCTCAATTTATGTACATGGCCGGCATAAAGCCACTACTACCACTACAGTAATGGGTGTTTTGCTTCCTTTTAGACACATCAGTTCCATTCCCGTTTATTTTATTGTGAATATTCCGGGTTCTCCACATGAAGGTGAAGTATATTGGGGTTCTACCACAGTAAAAGGGCAAGGTTCGGAAATGAGTGGTTCTAACCCTGGCCAGGTGCTTACCTGCTGGTGCCCACCGATGGGTTTAAAACCCCTTCCTACGGTGCCTGGTAAATTGAAGAAAAATCCATTGGCTTATTTCGCTTTTTACAGCGATTTATTGAGTATGTATGTACAGATTAATACCGGTAAACCCGTGTTGGTTGGTGGTACATTCGCGCCCCATAATTATACATTGAAAGAGTATTTAATGCGTTTTGCGGCCATTGGTATTATGAGGGGGCTCACCAAATTGGGCGGAGCTTTAGCTAAAGGGGCTTTGAAGGGTGTGAATAAGCTTCTCCAGCGGATGTTGGGTAAAACAAACCCACTGTCGAAAAAACTTTGCCATTGGGGGTTGGAACCTGTTAATTTTGTTACGGGTGCCATGTTTTTCGAATGGACAGATTTCGAACTGCCTGGTGGCCAAACACTGGCCTGGAACAATGTGTGGCGCAGCGATAAGCCATTTGCGGGTATGTTGGGCAATCAGGTGTATAATAATTATGACCTCTATATTTACCCCGATCCTGACGCTGGAATTGTAGGTTTTAGCCATCCAACGGAAAATATGGTGATGCCTTTACCCTATATCGAACCGTATTCAGGTAAACAATACGATCGAGCACAAAAAATCTGGATGGAACGGCCTGATGAAAATACCTGGATACTTACCATCAATCAGAATATTTATACCTATTTACTTTTTAGCAGTGGTGCCAATGGAAATATCTATCGGATTAACCAGATTGAATACACCAGCGGTAACAACCTTACCTTTTATTATCAGAAACAACTTTTATCACGCATTGTAGAAAATTCTGGCCGTGTGCTCGAAATGCAGCATAATGACGCAGGCACAGCAATTAAAGCGGTTTATTATCAATATAAGAACACCAGCGATCTGTTGGTGAGTTACGATTATGATCAACGTGGCAACATGATCAAAGTATACGATCAGGCGGGTAAAGCCATTAGTTTTGAGTACGATGATCACGATCGTATAATGAAAAGAACAAACCGTAATGGGATGGCTTATTTCTGGCGTTATGATGAAGAAGGCCGTGTAATCCATACCGAAGGCAGGGATGGTTTTATGAGTGGATCAATAAGCTATTTCCCTGAAGAAGGATATAACGAAGTATATTATCGCGATGGTAAAGTAGAACGCTATTATTATGATGAAAACGATCTGGTATACAAAAAAGTAGATGCTATGGGTGGCGAAACCTGGTATGAACACGATCGCTATAATGAAGAGAAGATGGTTTCCAGCCCCGAGGGTAGGGTAATTGGCTATGAATACGATGAAAGGGGCAATATTACCACTTACCATACTGCAGATGGTGAACAATACCAGTATGCATACGATGAAAACAATAACCTGATTTTGCGTAGCGATCCTGCAGGAGCAAACGAAACCTGGTTGTACAACGAGCAGAACCAATTGCTTAAACATGTGCAAAAAGATGACCGTATAGTCGATTTTTATTATACTGACGGACAGAAATTACCGGTGTTTTGCCGCGATAATGATGGTTACGAAATCCGCTGGACTTACAATGCCTTAAACCAATTGATCGAATCGGTTTCGAGCGAAGGCAATATCCGTCGTTGGACTTATGATGACTACGGTCGACTGATCCTTTTCAGCCCTGATAGTGATCAAACTACGATCTGGGAGCGCGACGATTTGGGCCGCGTAACCCTTGTAAAAGATTTTGGAGAAGAAGCGTTACGTTTCGAATATGACGCTTACGATCTGCCGGTGTATGCCACAGATGGTCGTGAAGAATGGCGTATGGCTTACACGCCCATGGGTAGCCTTAAAACACAGATCAGAAGTAATTATTTATCAAAACAAAATAGCCAGACCCTCCATTTTACCTATGATAATTGGGAAAATTTAAAAGCCGTTACCAACGAAAGAGGCGAAGAGTATGTCTTTTTAAGGGATGCGAACGATAATGTGACGAAAGAAATTGGCTTTGATGGACAAGAGCAACAATATATTCGTAACCAGGATGGACAGGTTATTAAAACGATACAGGCTGATGGTAAAGCCATTTACCATAATTATGATCTGAGCGGCCGTTTGGTATACAGTAGTTATGAAGATGGTACCTACGAAGCCTTTCAGTACAATAAACTCGGTTTGCTAATTGCCGCTGAGAACGAACTTTCTTCGGTTAATTTTAACCGGAACCCATTGGGTATGATTACCCAGGAAATACAGGATGGCTACCAGATTAATTACCAATATGATGTTTTTGGTAATCTGATCAATTTAAAAAGTTCATTGGGTGCCGACATTAAATATGATTATGATGAAACGGGTTATCTGAATGGCATCGCAGCTAAAAGTGGCGGATCAGCAGAATGGATGGCAAGCATTGGCCGTAATAAAAACGGACAAGAAACCAGCCGCAGTTTAAGTGGTGGGGTTAAGGCGACATTCGATTACGACCACGAGGGCCATCCAATTAGTCAAAAAGTTGAAGCCAGCCGTTCCATCACAGCATTTAAACAATATGCCTGGGGGCCAAACGATAAACTGAATAGCTGCTTAAATAGCATTACTGGCGGCAGCATCAATTACAGATATGACACTTTTGGTAGTCTTTCTTCAGCAAGTTATAGCGATGGTAAAGTGATTTACAAGAATCCCGATGAAATAGGGGATTTATACAAAACAGCCGATCGCAGCGACAGACGTTACGATAAGGGCGGTAAACTGCTTAAAGATGACCAATGGTATTACCGATACGATGCGAAAGGCAACCTGGTACAAAAAAGTAAACGTAATATTATCGGTCTTTCAAAGGAAGAAATTGCTAAACCGGAAGACGATGGCTTATTTGGCAAAAAATTAAACTGGGGAATGGCCAATCCCGATAACCCTAATGCTGAAACGCTGGATATTTTAGCCGACGCCGAACCCGATTTGCCAGAGTGGAAAGAAGGAGATTGGGCTTATGCCTGGGCCGCCAATGGCATGATGAAAGCGGTCAAGAATCCTCATGGCGAGATCATCAGTTTCGAATACGATACCTTAGGCAGGAGGAAAGCCAAAATTGTTAAAAATACGGTTTACCGCTATGTGTGGGATGGCAATTTATTACTTCACGAATGGAATTACCCTTTAAGCAAAAGGCCAAATTTGGTGATTAACGAGGACGGTCTCCTCAGCTACGATAAAACAGAACCGCTGGGCAACGATTTAATTACCTGGGTGTACGATCAGCATAAATTTACCCCAAGCGCCAAAATCATCGATGGCCAGTACTATTCCATTATTAGCGATTATTTGGGTACACCTGTTCAAGCTTATGATGATGCCGGTAAAAAAGTTTGGGATTGTGAACTTGATATTTATGGAAAAATACGTAAACTTAGTGGTGATAGCGGATTTGTGCCATTTAGGTATCAGGGACAATATGAGGATGTAGAAACGGGATTGTATTATAATCGGTTTAGGTATTATGATCCAGAAAGTGGTAATTATGTGAGTAAGGATCCCATTAAATTAGAAGGGGGATCCGCACTTTATGGTTACGTGCAAGATACAAATGAATGTTTGGATGTTTTTGGCTTATCAAAAACACCAACCAGGACATTACAAAAGAATTGGTTGAAGCATGTAGGTTCTAAACACGTCAATCCTGATATACATCATGGTTTTCCTGAAGAATTTGCAAATAAATTTAAAGAAATTGGTGATATCGATGTAAATAATCCTAAATACTACTATAATCTACCAAAAGAAAGCCATACCAAAAAGCCGGGAATACATACTAATAGCTCGAGAACTGGTCAAAATTGGAATAAAACATGGGATGGAATTTTAAAAAGTACAGAACGGATGAATTTATCAAAAGCTGATGCTAAAATTTTTCTTGAAGCCAGATTAAGGGAGCTTGCCAGGAAAGAGAGAATAAGTAAATACAACGCAAACGCTGTAAAAGGAAAATGCATTTAATTTTAATATTATGTTCGAAAAAAAAGATGTGCCCCTGATTTTTGAAGAATTTCAGGAAAGAACAACAAAAATTAAGGATTTAAATAAGGTGCCTGTATCAGACCCGGTATATTTAAAATTTTTATCGGAATACAAGGGCCTAGAAATCACACCTGACATAGAAATATTTAGCTATGAAGGTGCTTTAAATGAAAATAAGTATATTGAGAAAAATTATCCAGCGCTATATGATAAAATTTGGATGATTGGACGAAGTGGGCAGGGAGATGAATGGTTTATTCATATAGAAAAGTCAACCATTTTGTTTTATGATCACAATAAAGGGGAATATAGTTCTATTGACGACTTTCTTGATTTTCAAATTAATTTTCTCGTATTCCTTCAGGCTGCTTTTTTGTACCGTGAGCTTGAAGAACAATTAGATGATTATGACGATAATCTGCCAGTAGAAATTCAGGAATTATTTGTCGATAGTTTAGAAAAAATTAGTAATGATTTCTATTTGAAATACCCCTATAGATACTTTTGATTTCCGATCGGGTAATACCATCAGTATAAATTTACCTCAATCGCCAACAATCGCTAATGGCCTGTACAAACCATTATTAGCAATTATTTTGGTACACTGTATGGGCTTATGGTGGTGCAGGTAAGAAAGTTTGGGATTGCGAAATGGAAATACGTAACCTTAGCGGTGATCGCGAATTTTTGCCCGTTTAGGCATCGGGACCCGTTCGGGGAGATAAAACCAGGCTGTATTATAGTGGGTTTAGATATTATATTATGATCCTGAGATATCACAGCCTAAACCCTATCCTTTAATAACAGTTTGATCACATTTTTTAAAGCTGGGTTCCGGTTAGATTCTTTCCAGATCATGTAAAGCTCTGTTCGTTGCGGAATATGCGTAAGCTCAACAAACTTAACGTTTTCCTGATAGCCATATTGCAAGGCTGTGGGTACAATGGCAATGCCGAGCCCTTCCTCTACCAGTTTGTAAATGGTGAGCGCATTAACCGATTTATGGTAGGTTTTGGGTTTAAAGCCATGATCCTCGCAAATACTCATCATCAGGTCATAATAGAATGGACTGTCGTCACTCGAGAAAAAGATAAAGGGTTCATTGCCCAATTTTTCCACCGCTTCAAATGATGCTTTTTTCATTGGATGGCTTTTAGGTAATACCAGCGAAAAAGTATCCTGATGGATCATGTGTTTAGAAATACCCGGTTTAAACTGTTGCATCCTCACAAAGCCCATGTCGAGCATGTCTTTTTCCAATAGTTCGATCTGTAGCTTATTAGGCATTTCGTCCAGATTGGTTCTGATTTCTGGAAAATCTTTGTTGAGTTTAAAAATAACTTCGGGCACGATTTTCTGTGCTGCTGAACCTAAAAAACCAATGCGAAGTTCGCCCTGTTTGCCCTCATTAATATTGCTGATCTGTTTCTTGATGTTTTCGATATGGCTGAACAGAAAATCTACCTCATCTTTTAGGTACAGGCCTGCTTCGGTAAGCGCTACCTTTTTTTTATTACGATCGAACAATGGAGCGTTAAAAATTTCCTCCATCTGTTTAATCTGCCGGCTTAGCCCTGGTTGAGAGATAAAAAGACGGTCTGCAGCCTTTCTAAACTTCAGCTCCTCAGCCAAAACCTGAAAATATTTTAAGTGTCTAAGTTCTATCTGATAACCCATGGTTATTACATGATGATGTAATTGGTATTTATAGGTATCAAATATAGGGCTTATTTTTGTTTAAAACCTTTTTAACATGAGCGAGCAACAGATTTTTAACTATGGGACAGATCATTTAACCGCTAAATTGGCCTTGGCCATTAGCAATGGCGAGATAAAAGGGATACTGAGCGAGCATACCCGCAATAAAGTGCTGGAAAGCAGCAAGGTAGTTGAACGGATAGCGGTTTCAGGTAAAGCCGTTTACGGCATTAATACCGGTTTCGGACCACTGTGCACCTCCATGATTTCGGCAATTGATACCCGTAAATTACAAGAGAATATTTTGAAAAGTCATGCTGTTGGTGTTGGAGAGCCGATAGATCATGAAATATCAAAACTGATGCTGGTTTTAAAACTACAGGCTTTAGCTCAGGGATATTCAGGTATTAAAATCGAAACACTCGATCGAATGATCTGGTTTTTAGAAATCGGCGCTACACCAGTAGTTCCAAAACAAGGTTCTGTTGGTGCCTCTGGCGATCTTGCCCCTTTATCTCACCTCTTTTTGCCTTTAATTGGCTTAGGAAAGGTTCATTATAAGGACGAAATTATTGCAACAACTCAGCTTTTACAAGAATATCAGATGAGTCCGCTGCAATTGGGGCCAAAAGAAGGCTTGGCCCTCATTAATGGTACCCAGTTTATAGCTGCACATGCCGTTAAAGTGGTACAGCGGTTAGAAAATGTGCTGGCTTCAGCTGATATCATTTCGGCGATGATGATTGAAGGATTACAAGGCTCTGAAAAACCGTTTCATGCACAGCTTCATCAGCTTAGGCCTTATCCCGCAAATATCGCAGTTGCCGGGCAAGTACGTAAACTGTTGCAAGGTTCTGAAATTATGAAATCGCACGCCGATTGTGCCAAAGTACAGGATCCATATTCGTTAAGGTGTATTCCGCAGGTACATGGCGCTTCCAGAACGGCATGGATGCATTTAAAAGAAGCTTTAGAAATCGAGCTGAATTCGGTAACCGATAACCCTGTAATATTTAATGACGATTTAACGATCAGCGGCGGTAATTTTCATGGTCAGCCATTGGCCTTACCGCTCGATTATGCCTGCTTAGCTGCTTCAGAAATCGGAAACATCAGCGATCGTAGGATTTACCTTTCCCTGGAAGGAAATACCCCTGGCGTACCCAAACTCCTGATGAAAGAAACTGGATTAAATTCTGGTTTTATGATTGTTCAATATACCTCGGCGGCTTTGGCCAGCGAAAATAAAGGGCTTTGTTTCCCGGCCAGTGCCGATAGTATCCCAACTTCGTTAGGTCAGGAAGATCATGTGAGCATGGGCTCCATCAGCGGACGTAAAGCCCTTCAGGTGATCGAAAACGTAGAAAAAATCCTGGGTATCGAGCTGTTTTGTGCGGCACAGGCAATTGATTATCATCATCCATTAAAACCAGGCAAAATATTGGCTGCGGTGCACGCGTTTGTGCGTACTGAAATTGATCATTTTGAGGAAGATCAGATTATGTACGATAGGATGGAGAATGCCATTCAAATGGTACAACAAGGTAAAATCGTTGCCGTTGCAACCGAGGCAGAATCAACATTGGATTAAGCGTTTAAATTGTAAAACATGGATTTTAAAGCACAGATACTGGCAGGTATTCCTTCAGCATTGCCTGCACACAAAAACAGGAATACAGCACTAAGCCATGCCCCCGTAAGGAAGGATGTTTTAAATGCAGATGAAAAAAGACTGAGCATTAAAAATGCTTTGCGTTATTTCCCAAAAGAATGCCACCAAACACTTGCGCAAGAATTTTTAGCTGAGCTGGAAAACTACGGACACATTTATATGTACCGTTTTATGCCCGATTATGCCATTTATGCAAGAGATATAACGGCATATCCCTATCGTACTGTTCATGCTGCGGCAATTATGCTCATGATCCAGAACAATTTAGATCCCGCAATTGCACAGCATCCTGAAGAGCTGATTACCTATGGCGGAAACGGAAGTGTATTTCAAAATTGGGCACAGTATCTCTTAACCATGCAATACCTGGCCACGATGACCGATCAGCAAACGCTGAATATTTATAGTGGGCATCCTCAGGGCCTATTCCCTTCAAGTAACGCTGCACCACGTGTTGTGGTTACCAATGGTATGATGATCCCCAACTATTCTTCACCTGAGGACCTTGAAAAGTTTAACGCTTTAGGGGTAACCCAATACGGCCAGATGACGGCAGGTTCGTACATGTATATAGGGCCACAGGGCATTGTTCATGGCACGGCCATTACCTTAATGAATGCTTTCCGCAAAAAGGGTTTTTATGGAAAGGATACTGCGGGTAAAGTTTTTCTTACTGCAGGATTAGGTGGTATGAGTGGCGCACAAACGAAGGCGGGCAATATTGTGGGTTGTATAACGGTGTGTGCAGAGGTAAACCCCAAGGCTGCAACCAAAAGGCATCAACAAGGCTGGGTAGATGAACTGATCGATAATTTAGATGAACTGGTTAACCGTGTAATACTTGCCCAAAAAGGAAAAGAAACGGTGTCTCTGGCATACATTGGCAATATTGTGGATGTTTGGGAGCGGTTTGATGAAGAAAATATTGAAGTGGCCATTGGTTCTGATCAAACTTCGTTACATAATCCATATTCAGGAGGCTATTATCCGGTAGGTTTAAGTTTTATTGAAGCAAATGAAATGATGGTAAACGCGGCTGATCAGTTTAAGCTTCAGGTTCAGGATTCGTTAAAAAGGCAAGCAACAAGCATTAATAAACATACTGCCAAAGGAACTTATTTTTTCGATTATGGAAATGCCTTTTTGTTGGAGTGTAGTAGGGCGGGTGCCGATGTAATGTTGCCAAATGGGATAGATTTTAGATATCCATCTTATGTAGAAGACATTTTGGGCCCATTGTGTTTCGATTACGGTTTTGGCCCGTTTAGGTGGGTTTGTGCTTCAGGTAACGAAAAGGATCTCGATTTAACCGATCAAATGGCTAAGGAGGTGATGGAAGAAATTAAGCTTAATGCCCCGGTAGAAATACAGCAACAATTGCAGGATAATATCAATTGGATCAGTGCGGCAAAGGAAAATAAACTTGTGGTAGGCTCAAAAGCGCGGATTTTATATGCCGATGCTGAAGGAAGGGCCAAGATAGCGCGGAGGTTTAACGAGGCGATTAATAGCGGCGAATTATCAGCACCAGTTATCCTTGGTAGAGATCATCATGATGTAAGCGGAACGGATTCTCCATTTAGAGAAACCAGCAATATTTACGATGGAAGCAGATTTACCGCAGATATGGCTGTTCATAATGTAATTGGCGATAGTTTTAGGGGCGCCACATGGGTTTCGATCCACAATGGTGGTGGTGTTGGTTGGGGAGAAGTAATAAACGGTGGTTTCGGAATGGTATTAGATGGAAGCGAACAAGCTGCTGAAAAACTACAGAACATGCTTTTTTATGATGTAAACAACGGCATTGCGAGAAGAAGCTGGGCACGAAATAAAGAAGCCCGATTTGCTATCGAACGCGAAATGGAACGGACGGGTACTTTAAAAATTACACTGCCAAATTTGGTTGATGATGAGGTTTTGGAGGAATTAGCGATAGATTAAGCCTTTTTTGGTCATTCTGAACGCAGTGAAGAATCTTTTTAGGTAACAGCACATACCGAAGTGAAAGATTCTTCGTTTCACTCAGAATGACAAACAAATAGATCGTATAAGTTCTGCAACGACAATTTTCCAGAAAAACCTTAGCGCAATTGCTAAAACCTTTGTGTTCTTTGCGGTTAAAAATGCGATTAATTCAATGGCAAAGTAAAATGAAAAACGGAACCCTTACCTTCTTCGCTTTCTACCCAAATCCTGCCGTTGTGTCTTTCAATAATTTCGGCGCTTAAGTAAAGCCCGATTCCAAAGCCCGAAATGGTGTGGTTACCCTGTACGCGGTAATAACGTTCGAAAAGTTTATCAATATCCTCTGGCTTTATGCCTATTCCCTCATCTTTAATCAGGATTTCAACTTCAGTATCGTGCAATTTGCAGGTAATCTCGATACGTGTGCCATTGTCTGAGTATTTTAGGCCATTGCTGATTAGGTTAGAAATTACATTCCCGATTTTATTCCGATCGCCATTAATGTTAACCTCACATGTTGGGTTTAATATAATTTGATGCGAAGATTGCGACACATAGGTTTCTTCGATGGTTTCTTTTAGCAGTTCATCTAAGCTAAAGTTTGTTTTTTCAATAAGCAGCTTGCCAGATTCTAAACGCGACACATTTAAGAAACCATTAATCATGGCGGTCATTTTCCTGATCTGGCTGTGCGCTTTATCTAAAGCGATAATGGCATAATTATCTTCATCTTTTTTCGCTTTGCGCTGCAAAACCTGCACAAAACCATTAATTGCTGTTAGCGGTGTTTTTAACTCGTGACTGACCATTCCGATGAAGTCGTTTTTTCGAAGCTCATCTAATTTTTGCTCCGTAATATCGATGAAAAGACCAGAATACTCCGTTGGGTTTCCATGTTGGTCTAAAAATACACGCCCGGTTGCTCTAACCCATTTTTCCTGACCATTGATTAAATTGTTAATGGGATATTCCATATCACTGGGTAAATGGTTTTTCATGGCATTATCGAGCGCCGAAAAAAGCATGTTATGGTAATCTGGATTCACGGCCTTCATAATCATATCCATTTCTGCAGGTTTATCCAAAGGCAATCCAAGCAAGTCCTTAACAAAGCTCGACACGGTAACTTCAAGTGTTTTCGGATTGATGCTCCAGGTGCCCATTCTGCCTGTTTCTATCGCCTGTCTGAGTTTTTCCTCACTATCTGATAGTTTATTGGTGTACTTGATCAGGTCATCATGCGTTTGAGCAAGCTCTTCATTGGTAGTGGCCAGTTCTTCGTTTGCTGCAGCCATTTCCATATTTATACCTTGCAGCTCTTCCTGATAAAGTTTTCGTTCTGTAATATCGGGACTTACCGTAGCGATGGCAACTATTTCATCCGTTTCTTCATTTCGAATGGCAAAGCCATTCCATTCAATCCAAAAAGGATGCCCTGTTTTTTCATTCCAGAATCGAATCTCCTGTCTGAAGGTATTATTCTTTAAAATCCCTGGCAGAATTTTCTCCGCCATTAATCGATCTTCAGGAAAAACACAATCTAAGATTGTTCTGTTCGAAATGCCAGACCAACCTAGTTTTTGTAATGCGGCGGGATTTAGATACTGGATTGACATATCCAATTCGGCAATACCTATAAATTCTGAACTCGCCTCTATGAGTTTATTTAGATTTAATCGCTCTATTTCAATTAACTTTCGTTCTGTAATGTCAATGCAAGAGCTAATGTAGCCGGCAAATGAGCCATCGGCATGAAAACGTGGAGGGCCGCTAGCAAGCAACCATCTGTAGTCGCCTTTTTTAGTGAGAATTCTAAATTCGCCGGTAAAAGGTTTTTGTTCGGCAAGGGCCGAAAGGTAAATATTTACATACCTGTCCCGGTCTTCAGGATGAATTAAATCTGCCCAGCCAAAGTCGAGCAGGTCTTTTATTGACCGGCCAGTAAGTTTTACCCACGGTTTATTAAAATAAATGGCTTTTCCACTTTCATCCCCAACAGCAATAAAGATGTCGGTTCCCTCGGCCATGGTTTTGAACCGTTTTTCGCTTTCCGAAAGTTGATTAAAGCGTTCAACAACCCTTAGTTCCAGTTCGTTATTTAAAACGTGTAGTGTTTCTTGTGTTTCCTGGAGTTCTTCATTGGTGGCAACAAGCTCTTCGTTGGTTGTGGCAAGCTCTTCTACTGTTGCCGCCAGTTCTTCATTTAAAGTTTGTTCGCGTTGTAGTGCCTCTTCTCTTTCAAGCGCCTGTTCCATAGCCTGTTGCCTAAGTACCCGCTCGCTTACATCAATTGCTGTATGTAAAATGCAGATGGTTTTACCTGCATCGTTTTTTATAGCCCGGTATTCAAAATCAAAATAAAATGTTTGCAGTTTACCGTCGATCACCAAATCCGCTGCGGTATCTTTTCCTGAAATAACCAGGCCTTCTAACCAAACTTTTCTGAACATATCGATAAAAGGCTGTCCTTTAAGCTCAGGTAGAGCCTCTTCTAGCGATTTTCCGATCACACTCCTGTCTTTTCCCCATATTCTGAGCATTGCATCGTTTGCTGTCTGAATTATAGCCGTTTCGCCAACGTGTACAGCGGTTGCCGTATGCGTTAAATTAAAAACTTCCAATAACTGCTCATGGCTCAAAAGAAGGCTGGATTGACTCATATGGATGTTTAAGAAATAATCTAAAATAAATATTTTAAGGTTTTAAAGTAAATTTAAATCACGAACCTAAACATGATTTTTTCAATATAAACTATATACTAACCATAACCTCCTTAAAAAGGTTTTTAATGATGTGAATTTCTGCTGCATACTGCGTATTTTTTCTGCAACCAAAGTATAGGGTGTTGGTGAGTTTTGAGGTGCCTTCCCAAATTACTTTTACCTTCCCTTCTTCAACTTCTTTTTTGCAAAGAAAATCGGGGATGATAGCCAAGCCTTTTCCTCCCGATAAGCAGCGCACAATCGAATTGAGATTAGGTACAATGTAGTTTGGGCGGAAATCGGCGTGCTTGCCAAAGTTAAGCTGCCAGAAACGTAAAAGGTGCTCCATATCGCCAGCTGTTCCATACCATTTTTGCTGTTTTAACCATGACTCCATTCCTGAGAGATCTTTCTTTTTAACCAACGAATTAAAAGTTTGCCCATCAGTTTCTATTCCGCCTACTAAAACAATGGTTTCGGAAGAAAAGGCCTCATGTTCTACATTGGCCGAATTGCCTTTTTGTGGGGTGATAATCAGGTCTAGAATACCCTTGTCCAATTGATCTAACATCTCAGGATATTCGCCGAAACGGATAATCACATTAAAAGGAAGTGTAGAAATATATTGTTCGAGTGTAATCTGAAAAGTTTCGAAACACATGCCTACGCTAATGGTTGGTGTATGTTTCTCCGTACTTTTTTGAAAATGTTTTTCGGCATCCTCCAGTTTTGTAAGCGGCTCTACAATGAAATTATAAAGTACTTTCCCTTTTTCGGTCGGGATCATCTTTCTGCCCGTACGCTCGAACAGTTTATAGCCGACGTAACTTTCTAATGAACTTAAATGCAAACTTACTCCAGGCTGCGAAATAAACAGGTTCTCTGCTGCACCAGTTAAGGTTCCTGTTTTATAAATTGCCTTAAAACTTCTGTACCATTCTAAATTGACCATAATAGTGGTATTATAATTCTGATACAAAGCTATGAATTAACTTGTTTTAATAATAGGTTTAGGCGCTGTAATTTTGTCTTATCAAAATAGAAAAACGAAATGACAAAAATATTCATCATTAACGGAGGACAAAAGTTTGGTCACTCCGGCGGTAGGTTTAACGAAACAATAGCCGATGCAACAGCCAGTTTCTTTTCCTCGTTAGCAGATTTCGAAGTCAAAACAACCAATATCAATCATGATTACGATCCAAAAGAGGAAGTAGAAAAATACGTTTGGGCAGATGTTGTAATTTACCACACACCCATCTGGTGGTTTCAGTTACCACATGGGTTTAAACAATATATCGATGTTGTGTTTACCGAAGGACATAAAAAAGGAATCTATGTAAGTGATGGCCGCAAAGCGGATAACCCGACTAGAAACTACGGTACAGGCGGGATGTTGCATGGCCGTAAGTACATGGTAACATCATCGTGGAACGCACCAAAAGAAGCATTTACCTTACCTGAAGAGTTTTTTATGGAAACCAGTGTAGATGACGGTGTATTGTTTGGTTTTCATAGAATGAATGCTTTCACAGGAATGGAACGCATAAATGGCATCCATTTTCACGATGTAGAAAAGAACGCAGACATAACGAGTGCGCTTAAATTGCATGAGGAACATTTAACCCAAAATTTTTTAAATACAGCAGTATATGAGCATTTATCTAACAGCAATTGTTAAAAGTAAAAAAGAAACCACGGCGGCATTAAGAACTATGCTGTTGGATATGGTTGTAAATTCCCGTAAAGAGGAAGCCTGCATTCAGTACGATCTGCATGAATCTGCCGTTGATAATACTTTTGTTTTTCACGAGGAGTGGAAAGATCAGGCAGCTTTGGATCTACACGATCAGCAGTCTTATATTTTAGCCTTTGTAGCGCAAGCGGATACGTTGACGGATGATATTGTAATCTATAAAACCGAAAAACTGGCCTGATTACAGTTTTGCACGCCTGGCTGTTAACGAAGAACCTGCAGATGCAATAACAACGAAAGCCACGGCAAAACACTCTTTTAAAGTGAGGTATTCTTGTAAAAAAACGAGTGCAGCTAACGAAGCCATGGCGGGTTCGAGGCTCATTAAAATACTGAAAGTCCGTGCGGGGAGCTGCTTAAGGGCTCTCATTTCGAGGGTAAACGGGATGGCGCTTGATAGTAGAGCAAGCGCTGCCCCTAAGCCCAGTAATTTCGGATTCAGGCCACTTAAACCGCCGCTAAAAATGCCAAATGGTAAGATGACCAGGGTAGCGAATAACATGCCAATGGCCACAGCATCGCCGCCTTTCATTATTTTTGAGATTCTGCCACCCAGTATAATATAGGCTGCCCAAAAAATGCCAGCTAAAAGTGCTAATAATACACCAAAAACATTTAGCCCAGTACTGGTCCAGGGGGCAATTAGTGCAATGCCTGTTGCGGCCAGTATTACCCAAAGGAAATCAATAGGTTTTTTAGATCCAAAAATAGCCAGGCCCAAGGGGCCAACAAATTCTAAAGTTACGCCTAAACCGATCGGAATTCTTGCTATAGCCATATAGAATACCATATTCATTACCCCTAAACAAACACCATACAGGATAACATATTTCCACTGTTTGGCATTTAGTTTAAATAGGTTTGGCCTAAAAGCGATTAATAAGATAACCGCAGATAAGCCGATTCGCAACGATGCGGTAGCAGCAGCGCCAATTTGTGGGAAAAGCCCTTTTGCAATTGCTGCGCCACACTGCACACTGATAATAGACAGTAAAACGGCTGGTATGGGCGGGATATTGATTTTGCTTTTCATCTGGCGCTCGTAAATGAGGCGCAAAATTACGGAATTATAACCTGCTAATATTTTAAAATAAAAAAAGGGAGAATTAGATTACGCTAATTCTCCCTTTTCAATCAGGTTTTAGGCTATTAACAAAACAATTCCTGCTCGTCTCTATTTTCTGTAGGAATTTTTTTTAGGAAATCATCAAACGATGGTCCTTCATTGTCTGAATAAATGCCATAAGCGTCTAATATATATCCAATATTTTTATCCTGATCTTCCAGTAGGTAAAGCACAGAATTATCTGCAGGGTCTGAATCTCCTTCAAACCGATAAGTTTTAACAATGGTTAAATCTTCAGGTTTATAAATTTTTCCGAGCGATTTACTTTGCATCTTACCGTGATCAGACATTTTTAATTCGTTATCTTTTCCTTTCAGCCTCAATTTCTCTAAAATCTGACTCAAAGTGTTCATTGCTGTTGGCTGTTCCATAGTTGTACGATTTTATACTGATTAAACAAGTGGTATCCGAAATGGTTTTACAAGCATCGATTTTAGGCCAAACTAAATGATTGTCAATCTGTTTCTTATGTAAACTAAATTTTTATAAAATGAAAAAATATCTTTTAAGCTTAGCTATTGCAGGCATAGCACTTATCAGTGCTTGTGCCAAAACCGACAAAGAAATTGCCCGGGCCAAATTGACCGAAACAGCAGATAATACGAAAACCATTGGAACAGCAAAGTTTTACGAATTAAGCGATGGAAAAATTAAAATGGACATTGAGATGAATTTTGCTGCGCGTGCAGACAGCAATGTTGCAGTCCACTTTCATGAACATGGCGATTGTGGCAATATGGGCGAAAATACACACGGTCACTGGAATCCAACTAAAGAAGCTCATGGCAAATGGGGTTCTGCCGCTTATCACAGCGGCGACATTGGCAACATCATGTTAGATAATAAAGGCCATGCCACGCTTTCGGTTACTACCGATAGGTGGAGCATTAAAGAAGGCGATATTAAAAACATTATCGGCCGTGGAATTATTGTGCATGGCGGTACCGACGATTATACTACACAACCAACTGGAAACTCAGGCCCACGGGTAGGTTGCGGTGTAATTGAAGCGGTGAAGTAATTATATTAATATGATCGTCATTGCGAGAAGGCTTTTCAGCCGACGAAGCAATCTTAATGCGGTATTCATAAACCCACAGTTATAAGATTGCTTCGTCGTTCCTCCTCGCAATGACGACTTTTCTTAAGCGGTTAAATTTTTTAACTGCTTTTTTTATGCAATTCGATCGGCTTTGTCATCATCATTAAAAACCTAAATTATTATGGCAACATTAAACGAATCTCAAAGCGGCAAGGCTGCAAAAGGAAGAACTAAAAAAGCAACTCCAAGGGTAGATCTCACCGCAATGGTTGATCTGATGTTTTTATTAACTGCATTTTTTATGCTCACCACTTCATTAGGTACTTTAAATGCGGCAGATATTGCCAAACCCATTAAAGACGATGGTGCACATGTTGAACCATATCCCGAATCACGTACAATGACCATCCTGCTCGGCAAAAACAACAAGGCCGTTTGTTACATGGGTACAATAGAAAAGGCAAACATGAAGGTTACCTCGGTAGCTAATATTCAGAAAGAGATCATTGCAAATGAAAAACTGGTTGCTGAAATCCATCAGCATAACCCTTCCAAATACATGATCGTCATTATCAAGCCAGCTAAAACAGCTAATTTCCAGAATTTTGTTGATGTAATTGATGAAATGAAAATTGCCAATATTAAGTCCTATGCCATTGACGATGATCATATTGCAGAAAAGGAGACTGTATTTATGAAAATGAACGGTATCTGATCAAGCTATTTTTTAAAGCAGACTACTTAAAAAACAGCGAATAAAAAGAATATAATGCGATTTGAGGCTAATGAATAAATTGAATATGAAAACTAATACCCTAGTTTTTTAGTAGTGATTGCGTTTTTTGTGTGATGGGGGCAGTTTTTTTGAATTATTAACGAATCGATAGGTTTGTGTTGGATGTTTAATACTACATCCGTATAGCTAATAATGTTACATTCGTCGAAGTGTTTGGCCAAGCATCAGGCGCATCCCGAAAAGCCTTCAAAAGAGTAGGGATCTTAAAACTCAAAAAAATCTAGTATGAAAAGTTTAGAATTAAAAAATCTTGGTGTTAAAGAAATGAACACAACTGAAATGTCACAAGTTGAAGGTGGTGGTATTGTTAACAATACATTAAACGAACTTTTAGCTTCTCTTTCAGGAACTTTAAATGCAGTTGGTGCAGACACTTCAACATTTTTAAACAAAACAGTAACCAATGTTTTGAAACTTGTTTGGAGTCTATAAGCAATTTATTGTATCCGCTATTCAGGTTTTCAGAATAGCGGATGCTTTACGATTTCGACCACTATGGCGCTAACCAGCTACTCTACAGAAAGAATTTCGAATACCGCTCTCGTTTACCGTTCTCAAATTAGTAAATCAAGTCAGTTAATCTATATTGTTGCCGTGGCAGCCATTTTAATTGTTTTGATTGCCCTGCCTTTTGTTAAAATTCCCATTAGTATAAATGGGACGGGCATTTTACAATCTACCATCGAAAAAACAGAGCTTATTGTACCCGTTAATGGGCGGTTAATACAATACAGGCTCACAGATAATAAAAGGCTTAAACAAGGCGATACGCTTTTGGCCATTGATGCCGGTTTACCCAAACAGCAGGATGCGTTGGTAGAAACGCGCAAAACCCAGATTACCCAATTTTTACAGGATATCCGTACGCTGCTCTCTTTTAATGGTGGTTCATCTGATCTGCAAAGCGGTCAGTATGTGGCTTCCTGGCAACAATATGTTCAGGAGTCAAAAAATGCTGGTATTGCAAAAAGACAAGCTGCGAGCAATTTTGCGCGCTACAGTAAGCTCTATCAGAATAAAGTGCTTACACAATCAGAATATGAAAAATACAAATACGAGCTAGAGCAGGCCGAATCGGTTTACTTAATGGTGCGTACTAAATATAAAACCCAATGGCAAACCGAAGCCAATGGTTACCGCAACGAACTGCGTCAGCTTTCTGGGCAGCAGGCAGAACTTAACGAACAGAAAAAACAATATGTATTACGGGCACCAATAGACGGTTCGGTTCAGAACTTAGTTGGGCTGCAACAAGGTGCTTATGTATTTGCCAATCAAAAAGTAGGGGAGGTTTCGCCCGATGCCGGTTTAGCCGCTTACTGTTATATCAACCCTTCAGATATAGGTCTGATCAGAAAAGGACAGGAAGTGCATTTTCAGATCAATGCCTATAATTATAACCAATGGGGTTTGGCAGTAGGTAAAGTAATCGATATTTCGGACGATATTGTTATTTTAAATGGTAACCAGCCTGCTTTTAAGGTAAAGTGTTTAATGGATAAAAATTTTCTGATGCTAAAGAACGGTTACAAAGGATACCTCAAAAAAGGAATGAATTTTACAGCTCGCTTTAAAGTAACCGACCGTAGTTTATATCAACTACTTTACGATAAGGTAGATGATTGGGTTAATCCGAACTTAATCCAAAAAACATAAAAGCAATGAGTACAAAAGTTAAGCAACGAGATATAACAGATTGTGGTGCGGCTTGTCTGGCTTCAATTGCGGCTCATTACAAATTAGATTTGGCGGTTGCCCGCATCAGGCAGCTTGCCGGAACCGATAAAAAAGGTACAACCGTTTTAGGACTTGTAGAAGCGGCCCAAAAATTAGGATTTGATGCGAAAGGTGTTAAGGCACCTTTTGATAGTTTGTTTAAAATACCTACGCCCGCTATAGCACATATCATTGTGAATGATATCCTTCAGCATTATGTTGTGATTTACAAAGTAAACAGTAAGTTTATAGAGGTGATGGACCCTATAGATGGGAAAGTGCACCGTAAAACGCACGATGAATTCAAAAAGGAATGGACTGGTGCTTTAGTCTTATTGTTGCCGTCAGAAAATTTCCAGATCGGCAATGAAAAAAAATCAATCCAGGGGAGATTTTGGAGTTTGATTAAACCGCACAAAGGCATTCTGACGCAAGTTTTATTTGGTGCTATAGTTTATACTGTACTGGGTTTATCAACCTCTATTTTTGTTCAGAAGTTAGTGGATTTTGTACTGGTAGATGGTAACCACAATCTGCTAAACCTGATGAGTATTGCCATGATGGTTATTCTTCTGGTACAGCTGTTTATTGGCTCGGCAAAAACAATTTTTACCTTAAAAACCGGTCAGTTAATCGATTCGCAGCTTATTTTAGGCTACTACAAACACTTGCTCCGTTTGCCACAGCAGTTTTTTGATACCATGCGGGTAGGCGAAATTATTTCGAGGATTAACGACGCCGTAAAAATCAGAACGTTTTTAAATGATGTATGCGTAAATTTTGTAGTCAACATTTTTATTGTTTTCTTCTCGTTCATCATGATGTTTACCTACTACTGGAAACTAGCACTTATTACGCTTACCGTTATCCCGTTGTATCTTATTATTTATGTAATTACCGATAAATTTAACAAACGTACACAACGCAGGTTGATGGAAGATGCTGCAGAGCTCGAATCGCAATTGGTAGAAAGCTTAAACGCGGTAGGTACCATTAAACGTTTTGGCTTAGAAGATCATGCTAATGATAAAACCGAAACCCGTTTCATCAAGTTGCTCCAGGCAGGCTTTAAATCGAATATAAATGCCGTTGTATCAGGAACGTCTACCGAGTTTATTTCACGCATGATTACCATTGTATTGCTTTGGGTGGGGGCAGGTTATGTGTTAAGCAATTCGATTACCCCTGGAGAATTATTATCGTTTTATACGTTGATCGGTTATTTTACAGGGCCAGTGTCCTCTTTAATCGGAATGAATAAAACTGTACAGGATGCTGTTATTGCAGCAGATAGGTTATTTGAAATTATGGATCTGGAGCGCGAAAGTGATGAAAATCAAATTGAATTAAGTGCCGATAAAATTGGAGATATTCATTTCGAAAATGTTTCTTTCCGCTATGGGGCAAGGCTGCCCGTTTTCGATAACCTGAATTTAACCATTCCGCAAGGGAAATTTACGGCCATCGTGGGCGAGAGTGGTTCAGGAAAATCGACCTTAATGTCTATCCTGCAGAATATTTATCCGATACAGGCGGGTAATGTACGCATCGGTAAATATGATCTCAAATACATTACCAATTCGTCGCTCCGTAGAATGGTATCGGTTGTGCCCCAACAGATTGATTTATTTGCTGGTAATGTGATCGACAATATTGCCATTGGCGAAGAAGAGCCTGATATGCAGAGGATTATTGATATTGCCACTAAGCTGGGGTTAATTGGCTTTATTGAGGCTTTGCCTAAGGGCTTTCAGACTTATCTGGGTGAAAATGGTACATCTTTATCAGGCGGTCAAAGGCAACGGATTGCCATTGCAAGGGCTTTATACCGCGATCCGGAAATTCTGATCTTAGATGAAGCTACTTCATCGCTCGATTCGGTTTCGGAACAACATGTACAACGCATGATCGAGCTTTTAAAAGCCGAACAGAAAACCGTAATTGTAATTACGCACCGATCGAGTACGCTGAACAATGCTGATAAAATTATTGTATTAGATAAAGGTTTAGTGGTTGAACAGGGCAGCCACCAGGAACTGAAGTACCATTTGGCCTAGACTCACGAAGTTTATTAGGGTTCGACTGTGTGCAAACTTCGTAAGTTTAGCGGAGGGAGAAAGCCTAAATATTTTATATTGTTTTTTGTAAAGCAATTGCAGTAGCTTTTTTTAATGTTCTCCCTGCTTTTCATTACAAGTCCGCATCCGATGAAAGATCGGGCTTACGGGCTTTCCATTTCAATCAGGTTTGGATAGGTTAGGCATTTGCTACTATTAACGAATCCTGCACAGTTCCAAAATATTTATTTTTAAGCGCATTACCTTTCCCAAGAACCACCAGCCCAGGTTAACTAAACCTGACAGGAGCGAGCACCGAACGCAGAGCGGTAAAGCGTATGGCAGGGCTTTCGAAACCGATGCACTCAGAACCCTGCTTTCCTAAAAAGTGATCAATGATTTTTTTTGGTGGTGTCAGGTGTTACCACCTGACACAAATCTATTCAGTCAGATGGTAACATCTGACTGCACGACAACAAAAAAGGCGTTCTGCATATCTGCAAAACGCCTTTTCTATAAATTTATTTGAAGAATTAAATGCCGAAAGCAGCTTTAACCTGGTCTACGTAATCTAATTTCTCCCAGGTAAACAGATCAACCGTAACTGTTTTTTCTTCACCGTTCGGTGTTCTGAAAGTTTTGGTAACTGTTTCTGGCGTGCGGCCCATGTGCCCATAGGCAGCCGTTTCGCTATAAATTGGGTTTCTTAATTTCAAACGTTGCTCAATAAAGTAAGGACGCATATCGAAAATCGATTCTACAATTTTAGCAATCTCGCCATCGGTTTTTCCTACTTTACCAGTGCCATAAGTATTGATGTAAATACCCATTGGTTTTGCAACACCGATAGCATATGATACCTGAACCAAAATTTCGTCTGCCACACCGGCGGCTACTAAATTTTTAGCGATATGGCGTGTTGCATAAGCCGCACTTCTATCTACTTTACTTGGATCTTTACCAGAGAAAGCACCACCACCATGCGCACCTTTACCCCCGTAAGTATCAACAATAATTTTTCTTCCGGTTAAACCAGTATCACCATGAGGGCCACCAATTACAAATTTACCGGTTGGGTTAATGTGGTATTCAATTTTATCATTAAATAAATGTGCGTAAGCAGGATTACTTTTGATAATTCTTGGGATTAGGATATTCACTAAATCCGTTTTGATTTTAGCCAACATGGTGGCCTCTTCATCAAAATCGTCATGTTGTGTAGAAATTACAATCGCATCAATACGTACTGGTTTATTGTTATCGTCGTACTCTAAAGTAACCTGGCTTTTTGCATCTGGACGTAAATAAGTGATTTCGTTATTTTCGCGGCGCAGAACAGCAAGTTCCTGTAATAATTTATGAGAAAGGTTTAATGCCAAAGGCATATAATCTTCGGTTTCGTTTGTTGCGTAACCAAACATCATACCCTGATCGCCGGCACCTTGTTCTTCTTTGTTGCTTCTATCTACACCTTGATTAATGTCTTGAGATTGCTCATGTATTGCTGATAAAATTCCGCAAGAGTTGGCCTCAAACATATACTCGCTTTTGGTGTAACCAATTTTCTTGATTACATCACGGGCAATCTGTTGTACATCTAAATATGTTTTAGATTTTACCTCACCAGCTAAAATAACCTGACCAGTAGTAACCAAAGTTTCGCAAGCAACCTTTGATTCTGGATCGAACGCTAAGAAGTTATCAATTAATGCATCCGAAATTTGATCGGCGATTTTATCTGGGTGGCCTTCAGAAACAGATTCTGATGTAAATAAATATGACATTTATTAAATAAATTAATGGTAAATAAACAAATTAATACTTGCCAAACCCCTTGGAAACAGGTGTTTAAATGATTGAAAGGAGGCATTAGCAATTTTTTTAAGTGGTTGCAATCCGGTCCCGAGGTGTCGGGATAGCAAATCAATCCACTTTTTTACTGGTGCAAAATTAGCATATTTTCTTTATTTCAAAAATTATAGATTATTTTGTGCATTCATTCTTACACTTTGCACACAAAGATCAATATCCTCTTTATTATAAACCCTATCTCCGGTGGGCGAGGGAAGTTACGCATCCCTGATTTTATTGACCAATATCTGGATAAGGAAAAGTTTAGCCCGAACTTTGTTTTTAGCGAATATGTTGGTCATGCCGGCGAATTAGCAGACGAAGCCGCGACTAAAAATTTCGATGTCATTGTTGCGGCAGGGGGCGATGGCACTATTAACGAGGTGGCCAGTAAGGTGTTAAAACACAAAAAGATTTTGGGGATTTTACCGCTTGGATCAGGAAACGGGCTCGCCAGATTTTTAAGAATATCGAAAAATTTGAGGTATGCACTTTCCCTGATCAATAACTTTAATGTTGATGAGATTGATACGGCCGAGTTTAATAACAAATGTTTTTTTAATCTGGCCGGTATGGGGTTCGATGCCCATTTGAGCGCTGTTTTTTCGAAAGATAAAAAGCGGGGCCTATCAGGCTATGTAAAACTTGGCTTTAAAGAAGTTTTTAACTATAAAGCACAAACTTATTTGCTAAACATTGATGGCGTCGCATATACCAGAAAAGCTTTTGCCATTAGCATAGCCAATTCATCGCAGTATGGCAACGATGTTTATATCGCACCTAATGCATCGGTAAAAGACGGCTTGCTTGATGTTTGCATTATTAAACCTTTTCCGATAATAAAATTGCCATTATTGGGTTATATAATGTTAAGAGGGAAGGCCGAAACATCAGACATGATTGAAATTATTAAAGGCAAAAACATTAAAATTGCCAGAGAAAAAGCGGGTGCCGTGCATGTAGATGGCGAGCCTTTACAAATGGGAACAGAAATCCACGCAATAGTAAATCCGCTCTCGCTCAAAGTAATTGTTCCTTGAGTGTGGCGCTAAGCGTTGACTGTTGAAGGTGATTAGACCATGAACCATCAAACTATCGACCATGGACTATTGACTAATGAACCAATGGCCAATGAACTTTTATAAAACATGAAACCAAAGAAAAATAGTTTAAGTGATCTTGGCGGAATTATGTATTCTACCAATCCAGAATTCGAATACGAAGAAGAAGTTGATGATACCGTTACTTCGCCAAATAACCAGCAGGATTTAAGGGTAATGCTCGATAAAAAGAATCGTGGTGGCAAAGCGGTAACGTTAATTACAGGCTTTAGAGGCCGCTCTGAAGATTTAGATGTACTAGGCAAAATGCTTAAAACCAAATGTGGTGTAGGCGGCTCTGTTAAAGATGGCGAAATCATGATCCAGGGCGATGTGCGCGATAAAGTAATGGGTATCCTGCAGAAAGATGGCTATAAAGTAAAAAAGGCCGGGGGCTAGACTCTCGTAAAATACTAAAATTCTACCCACTAATACTAATTGTATACCAGTGTATACTCAATGTTGATTTTTAAATGGATAACGCGAGACTACCTTCGTTGAACATTTAAATCAATCAACATGAAACAGTTATTATTTTTACTCTTTTTTATCATCGCTTTTGGCTTACGAGTGGCGCATGCAGAATTTTTAAATCTTGGTGCGGCAGAGATAATAATACTTTTGGTCGTGGGCTTTTTTGCTGTGACCTTCGTTATAGGTTTTATTTTTTTATGTTTATACTTAATTAGAAGTATTAAGCCAGCTAAAAATGAAAAATAAGATAATCTTTGGGTTGGTTTTTATCCTCGCTTATGGTATTCATATTGCCTATGCCGATTTTCTAAATATGGGTAGTGCAGAAATAATTATGCTCTTGGTAGCAGGCCTTATCTTTTTCGGGTTTTTTGGTGGCATTTTTATGCTGGTCTACTTTTTGATTAAAAAAAACCGAAGTACTTCATCAAACGCTGCTCCGAATACAGTCGCCATAAACTTTGCCCCTCCACTAGCTTACCAAAACGCTACAATTGAGGAAAGAATCGACAAAAAGGAAGTGGTTAAAGGAAATATCAGGATAGCGCTGCCACAGCAGAATGAAATCAGGTATGTAAATACCGAAGAAATCATCAGATGCGAAGCGGATAACAATTATACCAACTTCTTTTTTAGCGACGGCGATCAGCTGCTGATTTCGAAATCATTAAAGGAATATTCCGATCTGCTCAAACCCCACGGTTTTGTGCGGGCACACCAAAGCCATCTGGTTAACCCGAAATTTGTAAAAAGCTGGCTCAAGGAAGATGGTGGAACACTTTTGATGGATAGTGGCGATAAAATTCCGGTGAGTAAACCAAATCGGGAATTGGTGAAAGAGGTGTTGGGGAAGTAATGGGTGCGATGATCGTCAATGCTGAGGTACGAAGCAATCCTAATGCACACGAAAATAACGATCGTAAGATTGCTTCGTCGTTCCTTCTCGCAATGACGAAATTTTATTTTTAAACCTTACATTTTTGTACTTTTGCGGCTATGTCAGTTATTAAACCCTCATTAGCAAAAGGTACCCGCGATTTTTCGCCGGTTGAAATGGTAAAACGCAACTTTATTTACGATACCATTAAAACCGTTTTTAGGAAATATGGTTATGCCGAAATCCAGACACCAAGTTTCGAAAATCTTTCTACTTTAACCGGAAAGTATGGCGATGAAGGCGATAAACTGATTTTTAAAATCTTAAACAGTGGTGAATTTCTTAAAGATCCAAAAAAGAAATCTTTCGATTTTGCAGATGAAGATAATAGCAATAAACTAATTCCGCTAATCTCTGAAAAAGCCTTGCGTTACGATTTAACAGTGCCATTTGCGCGTTATGTAGTGATGCACCAGCACGAGATCACCTTGCCTTTTAAACGTTTTCAGGTTCAACCCGTTTGGCGTGCAGACAAGCCACAAAAAGGCAGGTACCGTGAGTTTTATCAGTGTGATGTGGATGTGGTGGGATCTGAAAGTTTATTGAACGAAGCTGAATTTATTTTAATCTACAATGAAGCGTTGAGCAAACTGGGTTTGAAAGATTTCAGCGTAAAAATCAACAACAGAAAAATTTTATCGGGTATTGCCGAGATTATCGGTAAACCAGATTTAATTATAGATATGACCGTAGCCATCGATAAATTGGACAAAATCGGATTAGATGGTGTAAGTAAAGAATTGTTAGAACGTGGTTTTACCGAAGCTGATTTAGAAAAACTTCGCCCGGTAATTTTGTTGGAAGGCACCAACGAGGAAAAACTGGCTAGCTTGAAAGATGTTTTAGCGCAGTCAGAAACAGGTTTAAAAGGTATTACAGAAATTGAACAGGTTTTTGAATATGTAGAAAGCCTGGTTGCTTATGGTTTACCATTAACGGCCAAATTAGAGTTGGATATTACTTTAGCCCGTGGATTAAATTATTATACCGGCTGTATTTTCGAAGTTAAAACCAACGAAGTGGCCATGGGGAGCATTGGTGGCGGGGGGCGTTACGACGACTTAACTGGCATGTTCGGTTTAAAAGATTTAACCGGAGTTGGTGTTTCTTTTGGTGCCGATCGCATTTACGACGTATTGGAAGAGCTGAACCTTTTCCCTGCCTCAGCAGAAGTTGGTACAAAAGTGTTGATCAGCAATTTTGATGCAGAAGCTGAAAAATATGCTTTGCCAATTGTTCAGCAATTCAGAAATGCAGGTATTTCCGCAGAGTTATATCCAAGTTCGGCGAAACTTAAAAAACAAATGGCCTATGCTGATGCCAAGAACATCCCTTACGTCATTTTAATCGGTGGGGATGAAATTGCTAGCGGAGAACTTACATTAAAAGATATGCAAAGCGGTGAGCAGAAAAAACTGACTGTTTTAGGTATTCTGGAATTACTGAAATAACGTCGGTTTTCGCCGCAAAGTACACAAAGGTTTTCGCAAAGAAATGCAGAGGTTCGGTTAGGTAACTGGCTTTGTGTACTTTGCGCTTGCCTTCTTTACCTTTGCGGTTAAGCTAATCTCCCAGTCCGCAATAAAACCGGGAAATGAACAGCTTTCTCAGCATCATCTCCCCAGGCTTCTTTTAGCTCGGTAAACATATACTCTAATGGGTTGCGTTCATTCGCCTTTTTATAATGCTGCAAAGAAGACCAGGTATTTAAATAGCCAATCAGTTGGTTAAAATTCCAGGTGGTTTTAATCTGAAAATGAGGAGCAATGATTTCTTCAAAAGGAAAGGGGATGGTTTTATAACCTTCTTCAATGTAACGGCGTTCACTGTCCCAATATTTACCCAAAATATCTTCGTAAAGTTTATGTACAGCTTTATCTACTTTTTTATCGATAAACATTAAGCCATAACCAATCACCGCGAAAAGTCCATCGGGTTTTAGTGTTCTTTTTACCTCGGCATAAAATGCCTCGAAATTAAACCAATGGATGGCCTGGGCTACGGTAATTAAATCGAAACTGGCATTACCCACCGATGTTTGCTCCGCTGGTTCCACTTTGTAAGTAATATTAGGCAGCTGCAATGCATTTTTTAATTGATTCTCGCTGATATCCGTTGCATAAACGGCATCGAAATGCTGGGCCAATACACGCGCAACCTGACCATTCCCCGTGGCGCAATCCCAGGCGATTTCTTTGTTTTTTATTAGGCTAAACAGATAATCGTACAGTTCCTGCGGATAAGTTGGCCGATAAATAGCGTAATCGGCAGATTGGGTAGAAAAATTATCTTTCATTTTATTAATGGTTGAGTGTTGAATGAGAGCAGGAGCGAATGCTGTCAGAATGAAAACAACTCCGCGCTTTCTTTATAAAATTATCATATTTTTGATTAACAAGTGGGGTTGATTTAAGTTTAATTCAATCATCCAAAATTCTCTCATTCAATCAATAATTTAATAACATGGATAAAAGCGCTGATACTATCCGCCAGAACGAAATTAAAGATGTAGAATATCGGTTAAAATCTATATTTGGTGGTTCGGTGGGTAATCTTGTGGAGTGGTACGATTGGTATACTTACTCTGCTTTTGCACTTTATTTTTCTCCTGCTTTTTTCCCCAATAGTAATCCAACTGCACAGTTATTAGATACCGCAGGGATTTTTGCAGTAGGCTTTTTAATGCGGCCTATCGGTGGCTGGCTGTTTGGTAGCATTGCCGATAAGCTAGGACGAAAAAGGTCGATGACACTTTCTGTACTCATTATGGCGATAGGGTCGTTAATTATCGGATTAACGCCAGGTTATAAACAGATCGGCATAGCAGCTCCCTTATTACTGATCTTTGCAAGGCTGATCCAGGGCCTGAGTACTGGCGGCGAATATGGAACTTCTGCTACTTACCTCAGCGAAATGGCTACCAAAAAACACCGTGGATTTTATTCAAGCTTTCAGTATGTAACCTTAATCGGCGGACAGCTATTGGCTCTGGGCATTCAATTAATTTTACAAAACTGGATGCTTACGCCTGCCGAACTGCACGAATGGGGCTGGCGGATTCCATTTTTTATCGGGGCAATACTTTCTTTCATCGCTTTGTATTTAAGGAGACATATCGATGAAACCAACGCTTTTAAAAGCAAAAATTCAGCTGATAAAAAAGGTGGCATTGCCGTACTGATGAAATATCCAAAGGAAGTTTTTACTGTAGTAGGCTTAACTTTAGGCGGAACGATTGCCTTTTATACGTTTAGCACTTATATGCAGAAATTTTTGGTTAATACGGTTCACCTGAGTAAAGAAACCTCTACAACCTTATCATTCGTTTCATTGTTGGTTTTTGCCGTTATGCAGCCGCTGTTCGGCCTATTATCTGATAAAATTGGGCGTAAACCTTTATTAATTGGTTTTGGTGTGCTTGGTACTTTATGTACCTATCCCATTTTAACTGGTTTGGCTGGAGAAACCAATACGACTATCATATTCTTGCTGATGATTGGCGCCTTAATTATTGTTAGCGGTTATACGAGCATTAATGCCGTAGTTAAGGCAGAACTGTTCCCTGCCGAAATCAGGGCTTTGGGTGTGGGTTTACCTTATGCTTTAACCGTTGCCATTTTCGGTGGAACGGCAGAATATTTTGCATTATGGTTTAAGAATATCGGTCACGAAAATTATTTCTACTGGTATGTAACCGGATGTATTTTAATCTCGCTGATTTTATATACTACTATGAAAGATACGAAGCATCACTCCAAGATTGAGGATTAGACTTTTCGTGCCGTCTGCCTTAAATAGTCCTCGTTTGTAACGAGGATTATCGAGATCTGCATTTGTAATGCGGATAAGAAAAAAAATGGCGATAAAATCGCGTTTCTCCTCCGTCCTCGTTGCAAAGTAGGATGATATAACTTTGTGTTACAACATCTTCCGTGTCAATCCGTGTTTCCGTGGCAAAATGCTGTTGCTATATTGAAATAAACCCGACAGTAGCGAAAATCCTTTTTGTTGCTCCTTCGATAAACTCAGGAAGACAGCACAAAATGATTGTAGCGAATGGCGGGGCTAAAGGAACCGAAGCACACTAAGCCCTGCTTTACTTATAATAAAAAGCATTGTCATCCTGAGTTTTAATTTATTACATAAATCAGTAGTTTAAAGATCTCTCCGCTCCGCGTTGCTTCGGTCGTATTCTAGGTTTACCACAATTGCAAATTTATTTTAAGAAAAACTCTTTTTTTGGAGTTTTT
>NZ_JBXANE010000016.1:133761-156237 GCF_058801365.1 Pedobacter sp. GW822-FHT03F06 | reverse complement strand
TTTGAGCAGGTTATTTATTAGCCTCTGCTAGTCCGAGCGGATTGCAATTAGATAAATTTGTGCTGGTGCGAGTTTTTAACTCGTACCAATATAAAAAAGCCATAGTTCTAAAATCTAGAAAGTCGCAATCCTAAACTTTCATAATTTGTGAGATATAATATATTTACAACGATCCAGTTGAGGCAGGCTTTGTAACAGAAGATTAGCATTGGAAGTATAGCAGTGCTATAGATTTTTCAGGAGAAAAGGGTTTATTAGAAATTGATATAATTTAAGTTAATTTGGATACGAGCTACAAGCTCGCACCAGCCTGGGGCACAACAGAATAATGGAAAAAGAAAATATTATAATTACTGGAAGATTTCCATCATCTGACTTTTCTTTACTAAGAGAGGCCTTAAAGTTTAATATATTAACCAAGTTAGAAGTTATTGTCTATTGTCTCTATTCAGAATATGAGATTCCATTAGGGACTATTTTTCATCGAATCGAAAATATGAACAATCAAATTGTCTATGAAGGTGAAATTAAGTTAACAAATGTAACACAACAATATTTAAAACCTTTTGATGGTATTCCTAAAGGATGGAAGACAATTTGTAAATTTAAATTTCAAGAACAAATTCCTTTAGCTTTAATCGAACTACCTGAAGTTTCTTGGGACGAAGCTGTTTCTTCACTTAGATTCAAATTGTAAACATAGCGCCCCTGCTAGTCCGAGCGGATTGTAATTAGATAAATTGTGCTGGTGCGAGTTTTTAACTCGTACCAATATAAAAAAACATAGTTCTAAAATCTAGAAAGTCGCAATCCTAAACTTTCATAATTTTTGAGAAATAATAATCATAGATTATCTAAATTGCTATAAATTAGATAACGGAACAAAATGAGCAGAAAATATAAGTTTTATAACAAAGAGGGCCTATATTTTGTCAGCTTTGCAACTGTGTATTGGATTGATGTTTTTGTTAGGTTACAATATTTTAACATTTTGATAGAGAGTTTAGATTATTGTAGAAAAAATAAAGGCATGGAAGTTTATTGCTGGTGCATAATGCCTAGCCATGTACATTTAATATTTAGCGCAAAAAATAATAATCCAGGCGATGTATTACGCGATTTTAAAGTACACACATCCAAGAAACTTCAAAAGGAGATTAGTGAAAATATACAAGAAAGCAGAAAAGAGTGGCTGCTTTGGATGTTTAAACGTGCAGGAGATAAAAACAGTAATATAACAAATGGCCAGTTTTGGCAACAGCATAACAAGTCTATTGAGCTGTGGTCAAATGAAGTAATTGATCAAAAAGTCGATTATATTTACAACGATCCAGTTGAGGCAGGCTTTGTAACAGAAGATTAGCATTGGAAGTATAGCAGTGCTATAGATTTTTCAGGAGAAAAGGGTTTATTAGAAATTGATATAATTTAAGTTAATTTGGATACGAGCTACAAGCTCGCACCAGCTTGGGTTTACCATATCAGAAATTTAATGGACATATATTTAAACAACCGCTATTCAACCCCCCAAAAGCTTCAAGCCCTCCTAACTAAACCCGACAGCAGCGGAAATCCTTTTTGTTGCCTCTTCGATAACCTCAGGGATAACGGCAACAAAAAGATTGTAGCGAATGGCGGGGCTGCACGACCCGAAAAACACGGAACCATTCGTTTCCAGATCCTTCTCAACATACCTTTTTTTAATATAAGAAAGATAAGTTTTCAGTTGGCACTTAACAGTTTTCAGTTAGCCAGTTAAAACAATTAACCGCTTAACCATATCAAACCGTTATAAGTTAAACTTACCGCTATCAAAACCTTTGTCTAAAAATACACCCATACCTTTGGTCATTTACTTTAGGGTTTTCAGCTATCAAAAACTGTGGTTTCGTCAATCACGGTTTTTTTATTGATTGCTTTAGCTGATATTTAAAGTGGCGGATTGTTTTGGGGACTAACTAACCCATTGAGCAAACCACCATAAACCAAACGATATTAAATGAAGATCAGTTTACTTATGCTGCTGGCGCTGTGTTTGCCAGTATTTGCTTTTTCTCAGACGATATACCGTAATGATGCCGGCGAAGCGAACGTAAGTTCGGGCTTTTATGAAACCTCAGCGCCTGTCAATTTTCCGGCCGGGGCATCTAGTTGGTGGCATTTGCTCGATGTAAGGCATTCGAATGGCGCAAATAACTTTGCCATGCAGCTTTCGGGCAGTTTTTTTGATCAGAATTTTTATTTACGCAAAACCAATAATTATGCTCAGCAGCCCTGGGTAAAAATTGTAACAGAGAGCGATGGTAAAGTAGGTGTCGGCACAACCACACCACAAGTGCCGCTACATGTTATTGGAAGGGGATTGTTTGAAGGCAACTTAAAGCTCATGGCTGCTGATGAAGCTTGGGCTGAAGGGCTTACGGTGGTGAGGCCAATCGGTTGGGCGGGTATCAGGTTGACAAGAAATGATCCTGCTACAGGAAATTATGAGGGGAACTGGGCCATTGGTTATGCTGGTTCTACTGGAAACGATTTTACGATCAGTAATCAAACGGGCGGAGCACAGAACAATGCACTGTTACACATCCGTTCCGATAATCAATATGTGGGCATTGGTACAGCTACGCCCAATGCCAAACTGACTGTATCAGGTGGAGAGATTAAAACAAACAATTTTGGCAACCAATCGGGGATACAAATTGGTGCAGAGGGCTCAGAAAGGCCACGGATTGGCTTCCATGTTTCAGATAATTCCAGGCGTTTTAAAATGGAAGTGAACGATATTAATAGTGCTTACGAGCGTTTGGGTTTCTTCTCAACCGTTGGCGGAAGTATGGGTGATCTGGAGGTCCTTAGCGTTAATAAAACAGGCAATGTGGGGATAGGGGTAGTTTCACCGCAGGGAATTTTGCATGTTAAGAGTAATGGAGCCTCTATTAATGGAGGGAACAATTTTCAGTACAATGGAAGCGGATTGATCGTGGAAGCAACAACTGGTGCAAGATCGGCTACAATGGGCGCCCAGATCGAATTTGTGATTCCGGCCAATATCGGAGGTGAAAACCCATGGGGCCAGGGCCGGATTATAACGGTTGCAGGTAACGCATATGGTGGCAATGCAGCTGGCAAAATGATTATTGGTACCCGTAGGTCTTTCGATAAACTAAAAACAGGGGCAGAGTGGTTTTATGGCGACGACATCGTGATTGATGAGTTAGGTAATATAGGCATGGGCACGCTAACACCGAAAGAAAAACTATCGGTTTTCGGTACGGTACGGGCAATGGAAGTAAAAGTAGCATCTACCGGATGGCCTGATTATGTTTTCGAAAAGGGTTATAAAATCGGAACGCTAAACGAACTGGAGGCTTATATCAAAACGAATAAACATTTACCAGAAATCCCTTCGGCAGAAGTTATTGAAAAAGAAGGGTTGGCATTGGGCGAAATGAATAAAAAACTACTGAAGAGCTTAGAAGAACTCACCCTACATGTGATCGAACAAAACAAACAGTTGATGAAACAGAATTTAAGAATTGCGGAACTCGAAAAGAAAATGGCTACAAAGCAATAATTATTTTAAACCACCTGATTACGATGTAAGTTGAATAACTGAACCTGTGAAATGTTATAGAATATAAAACCAAAGATAATAATGATGAAATTTTTTACACTTTTACTTTTTTTATCCATTCCATTTTTCTTATTGGCGCAGACCACTCAACCTAAAGATGATGCTGGCCAGATGGGTGGTACTTCGGGTTTTTACGAAACGTATAATCCGATAAACTTTCCAGCGGGAGCAAATAATTGGTGGCACTTGCTCGATGTTAGGCACAGTAATCTCAATAATAATTTTGCCATGCAGTTTGCCGGCAGTTTTTTTGACCAGGACCTTTGGTTTAGAAAAACCAGTAATATAGCCAATAATGTTTGGTCAAGAGTGTTGACCGAGACAAATGGTAACCTCAATGGTAAAATCTACATCACTACTTCCGGGGGGCAGAATTTTTTTACAGGACACCAGGCTGGTAATACCTATGGCTTTCCTGGCGGGATTTTTAAAGCCATTACGGATAATCCCTATGGGCAGATGAACATATTTTATGAAGGTGTTGCCGGCGGAGTAACGAATTTTACCGTTCGGGCCGATGGTCAGGGATATTTAGCTGCAGGTTTAGGTATCGGTACACAAAATCCTGCTTATAGGTTAACCGTTGCAGGTGGTGATATTAAGGCTTATAATTACGATAATCACTCTGGTATTTCCATCGGAGCAGAGGGTTCAGAAAGACCACGGATCGGTTTCCACGTTTCAGATAATTCCAGGCGTTTTAAAATCGAGCTGAATAGTCTAAACAGCGCTTACGAAAGATTAGGATTCTTTTCAATGAATGGTGGGCAAAGTGCCGAACAAGAAGTATTTACGATAAATAAAACCGGAAATCTTGGGGTTGGTACACCATTACCAACCAGTCGGCTTCATATTGCTGGTGATGAATTTATCACTTTAGGCAGTTACGATGCAAGCACTGGTGTAAAAGGCATCCAGTTTACAGGCTTTAGGGATGTTGTCCCAAACTATCTGGGTGCATCTATTGAGGCTGTACCCGAGTGGGGCTGCTGCGGTAATTATCCTACGGCGGGCTATCCAGGTATTAAGAATATCGCTTTGAACTTTAATGTCCATTACAATCCTGACATAGCAGATAGCAAGATGACCGCTTTATCAATCAGGGCTAACGGTTATGTGGGAATAGGAAGTACCTCGCCAACTGAAAAACTCACCGTTAACGGTAAAATTAAAGCAAACGAGATCAGGGTAGATGGAGCCGGTGCACCCGATTATGTATTTGAAGAAAGTTATAAGGTTGCAACCTTGGAAGAAGTGGAAAGTTATATTAAAAAGAACAAACACCTGCCCGAAGTGCCATCAGCAAAAGAGTTTGAGCGTGATGGCATGGCCGTTGGTGAGATGAACAAACTGTTGTTAAAAAAGATAGAAGAGCTCACACTCCATGTAATCGAGATGAACAAACGGGTAGAGAAATTAGAAACAGAGAATCAAAAACTAAAAAATAATGGGAATTAAACGCTCGGTATTTATTGCTTTATTATTTTTCTATGCTGGCTTTTCTGCAAATGCGCAGGCCATAAACATCACAGGTGATCAATACCATCTTTATGGGCCAAATTCTACCTGGTCGCAGTACCTGCAGGTAGGTGGTAATGGCCAGGTAACCGATCATGCCTTTGTGGCGGTAACTAACGGGAATTTGCATTTGGATGCAAAAGTTGGTTTTGCAACCTATATAAATTATTATAATAAAGGTAATACCTATCTCAATGTGCAGGATGGAAAAGTGGGGATAGGCACCACCTTTCCGGCAACAAAGTTTGAGGTGATGCAATCTACTAGTGGCTGGACGATGAATAGCAGGGTTAATGCGGTTACAAACGGGGAGATTAATGGTTTAAAATTCTATTCAGGTTATATCGGTGAGGATAAATGGGCTGGCATAGCCAGTATTGCCGAAAGTTTGCACAGCAATAAAACCGGGCTGGCTTTATTTTCAGGCATGACAGAGCGGGTGAGGATTTCAGGAGATGGTAATGTTGGTATAGGTACTTCTTATCCCACTGAGCTTTTCAATGTGAATGGGAATGCACAACTTGATCGTTTACGGTTAGGTAACGCGGTATTTAGCGCTAATAGTCGTAATTCAATTAATTCCTTCAATACGGGGCAAGATCCTGGTCTGCTTACAGGATGGATTGCTGCGGATTTTGGTGGATCCGATAATGCATCGGATAGACTGGTAATTGGAAGCGGCTTTGGAGGAAGAGCGATAATCGGTACACACAATTATAATTTAACTCAGTGGGGAGGCGATCTGATTATCAATCCTACCGGAAGCAAGGTAGGTATCGGTACATATGAGCCCAAAGAAATGCTTTCGGTAAATGGTAAGATCAGTGCTACAGAAATCAGGGTAAATGGTCAAGGAGCACCTGATTATGTGTTTGAGGAAGGTTATAAAATCGGGAGTTTAGAGGAGGTTGAGAAATATATCAAAGCAAACAAACACCTGCCCGAAGTACCCTCAGCAAAAGAATTTGAGCGTGATGGAATGGCAGTAGGGGAAATGAACAAACTGTTATTGAAAAAAATAGAGGAGCTTACGCTTCATGTTATCGAACAGAATAAACAGTTAATAGAGCAGAACAAGAAAATAGATAACCAGAATTTAAAGATTGCGGTGCTGGAAAAGAAGATAGATGGTAAAACCATCATGCACGAATAAACAACCCTAATAGATATCAATGAAAAAGTATTATTTGATTATTTTATTGCTAAGTAACTTATTAACTGGCAAATTGCTTTTTGCACAGAATTTGGGCTACAACCAGGGCGATTACCTGGAGATTGATTCAAGAGCTGGTTTTACCAACAATGATTTCAAAAACAAGCTGTGGTTGTACCGGTGGGTAAATGGTTCTGGTTGGACGAGCGCTGCCTTATTCGATGGAATAAGTATTGATGTTTCTTGTCTCATTCCCGGTGTTGATGCCCGTACCTGGTGGAAGCGGGATCCGGCTGGAGAGATTCAAAGTTGGGGAACCAGAAACGAGACTTACATGACCTTGAATGGTCCAAGACTTGGATTGGGCACTACTGATCCTAAAACCCTGCTTGATGTTCAATCCAATCAAAATGGTTGGATGATGAGTTCGAGGGTTAATGCAGTATCTGCCGGAGAGATTAATGGCTTAAAATTCTATTCAGGTTATCTTGGCGATGATAAATGGGCTGGTATAGCCAGTATTTCCGAGAGTTTACACAGCAATAAAACTGGCCTGGCTTTATTTTCAGGTATGACAGAGCGGGTGAGGATTTCAGGGGATGGTAAAGTAGGAATAGGAACCACTCTGCCCGAATCAAAACTTCGTGTAGTTGATGGTGGAGTAGTAATTGGCCGATATGCAACTGCTAATGATACCGATGGAAATCTAAGCATAGGGGATATTAGTATGAACTCTAGTCCAAATCCTATTACATGGACGTATGGAACTAACATGTTAATATCAGGTCTTGATTTTACCACTATAGGTTTTCACGATGCAGGCGAGCGGGTCGATTTTATTAGAAGCGGAAAGGGAACCATTGAGCTGGGCTACGACGGTGGCTGGGGGCATGCCAATATTGGTTTTCCGAATGGAATATGGAACGCTGCAGGAAACCTTGGGATTGGAACAACAGCACCAACTGAAAAGCTCACAGTTAATGGTAAAATTAAGGCCAACGAGATCAGGGTTGATGGAAATGGTGCTCCCGATTATGTATTTGAAGAAGATTATAAGGTTGCAACCTTGGCAGAGCTGGAAAGTTATATCAAGGCGAACAAACACCTGCCCGAAGTGCCCTCTGCGAAAGAATTTGAAAGGGACGGTATCGCCCTTGGCGAAATGAATAAACTGCTTCTGAAAAAGATAGAAGAGCTTACCCTGCACCTGATTGAAAAGGATAAACAATATGGCGAATTGCTCAATGATGTAAAAAAGCAGGAGTTACGCCTTCGCTTATTAGAGAAAAAGTTAGACAAACAGTAACCTGCGTAAAAACAGACAGTAAATAAAAACCGGTAATGAAAAAGTGGCTCTCGTTGTTCATGTTATGCACTGCCTTAGGACTTAATGCGCAGCAACGGCCACAATATACGCAATACCTGCTTAACAGTTACCTGTTAAACCCTGCGTTAAGTGGCATCGAAAATTATACCGATGTTAAACTGGGCTACCGGCAACAATGGGCGGGTTTGCAGGATGCCCCAAAAACTGCTTTTGTATCTGCACATTGGGCCCTGGGTGATGAATACTTATGGGACAACGCGCTTTCGTTTGAAGGGGATGGGAACGACCCCCGCTCGAGAAGTTATACCCAAAACTATACCGCCTCGCCGGCGCACCATGGCCTGGGTTTTTTGGCCGTGTCTGATAAAGCTGGTCAATTATCAACCACCACCTTTGATGTGAGTTATGCCTATCACATGCAATTGGACAACAAACTTAACCTCTCCTTAGGTGTTGCCGGTGGGTTAAGCCGCGTAGCAATAGATATTAATGCCCTTCTGCTCGAAAATCCCCGCGATCCCGCTTTAAACAATGCAGCTAATGCGCAGTTATTGCCAGATCTGTCTGTAGGTATGTGGCTTTATGGCGCTAATTTCTTTTCCGGGCTTTCCGTTCAGCAGATTTTGCCACAAAAGCTAAGTTTTTCAGGTGATGAACAATACAATACCGGAAAACAGGTTGCACACGTATTTCTGAATAGCGGATATAAGTTTTACTTAGCCGAAGATTTAAATATTACCCCTTCGGTATTATTTAAATACATACCCCATGTTCCCGTATCGGTAGATGTTAATGTGAAAATGGGATTTAAAGACCGCATCTGGATCGGTGCAGGGTATAGAAAACAGGATGCCCTGAACATGATGGCCGGATTTAACATCAACCATCTTTTTAACCTCACCTACAGCTACGATGTAACAACTTCTACCCTAAATCAGGTAAGTAGAGGCAGCCATGAAATAGTGCTTGGCCTGTTGCTCAACAATGTGTACAAAGTGTTTTGCCCGCAACGGCAATGGTAATTTACCTGATCAGCGTAATCGATCCGGTAAAACGCAAGTCTTTATTAAAAACATCCGTTCCATTTAATACATAATAATAAGCGCCCACCGGTACAGGTTTATTGCGCCAGTTACCATCCCATGAATCAAAAATATTGGTGGTAAAGAAAACTTCGTCGCCATAGCGGTTAAATATCTTAAAATTAAATCTTTTTAAATTGGTCACGTTAACATTCAACAGGTCGTTGATACCATCCCCGTTAGGCGAAAAAGAATTGGGGATCTGCAGGGCGGTTCCATCCAGCAGCACTAAATTATCAATGGTAAATATATCAACGCAGCCATTTGTAGTAAATGCCCGGAGTTCGATTTTATAAGTGCCTTTTTTTTGATAAATGTGCGTAGGCTGATGATCTGTAGAAGTTTCGCCGTCGCCAAAATCCCATTCAAAGCGGTCGGCATCACGCGATCGGTTTAGGAAAGTAATGGGCGTAGGGGCTGCAAACTTACCAGGGATAGGTGGGTCGGTTTGGAAACTTGCCACCGGATTTTTAACAATCTCAGGGATATTAATTGTAGCAACATCGCTATAACAATCGCCAACTTTCACCGTTACCGAATAATCACCAGATTGCGAAAAACTGCTAATCGGGACACTAACAGCTGCAGTAGTGGCACTAAAGTTTGCCGGGCCAGACCAAAGATAGGAGGCATCTGGTATTTCGGGGATACTGAGTTCCATGGTGCTGCCTAAGCAGAAATTGGTTCTGTTGGCAGAAATAATTGGTTTTTCAGGCTTTAAGGCCACATAAAAAGAGTAACTACTAACCGTACGGCACCCTCTTACCGAAAATGCTTCGAGGGTTACTGTCTTTGTACCAGCAGTTGTATAGGTGATTTCTAAAGGTCCGGCTGTGTTTGCTGTTGCTATGTTGGCATCTGCACCAAAATTCCAGTTTAAACGATTGTAATTACTTGCATCAGCCGTGAATATGAATTTTTGGGTACTCATGCAGGCATTTTCAGTCTTCATCACAATAGTTGATTTAGGACCTACAAATTCCCCGTTGCCATCAAAAGAAAGACTAAACCCATTGTTTTTGTTCGAAAAATTATCGATCAGTAAAGCATATTGATGCCCTTCGATCATATCAATCGCTTTTACAAAGCCATCCTGGTTTGGTGAGCAGCCTCCCTGTTCCCTAAGGTCGACCGAGCTGCTGTTGGCACCTGTAATGTAATATTTTGGGCTACAATCAACACCGCTGCCAGCCGCACAGCGGATGGAATTGGCAGATGAAGGCACGGCAGGCGCTGTGGCAGGTCCAAGATCATATAATACCCAATCTATATCATCGGTAACTGCAGTAGGTGTAATCGTAAAGCCTAAAGTACCTGTATTGGCTGCTGTCCAGGTGTACCATGCACTGTTCGATTCGATGCTTAAACAAGTTCCTGCAGCCTCGCTGTTATTAATTCCGGCCCCGCTCACCTTAAGCTCCGTAAAACTATCTTTATTGCATAAAAGAGATGCTGATGAGAAATCCTGTCCGGGTTTGTTTGGTGGGTTATAACTGTTCACACAGAGTTTAAAACTTCCTGTGGCATCATTTTCTGCACTGATGCGCAGGTAATAGGTATCGCCAATAATCAACCCGCCCTTATAGGCGGTAGTAATGTTCTGATCAGTGGTCATCGAACCGATCTGTTCGGTAAGTACATTGTCCTTATAAGTATAAAAGGCAATGAGCGGATTAAGCAATGTGTTGGTGTTTCCTGCAGATTGTCCGGTTACGGTAGCAGTAATATCGGTACCGGTTGCAGTAAAGCTGAACCAGATGTCTTTCCCTTCGCTATTCCAAAAACTTCCCTTTCTATAACCACTAGGGGTAGCATTAGCGCTGGTAAAAGCTGCATCGTTAGAGCAGTATACCGTAGTATTTTTAATGGGTGTGGCCATTTTTACCTCATCATTTGCAGGTTCCTGTGCCTGAACTTTTAAAATAAATGAAGCAAAAAACAGCAATAGCAATATGCGTATTAACATAGGTTGGTATGGAGCGTTAGGACGTAAAAATATTGATTATAAAATGATTGGTCAATAGCTGAAAGCAGAGAAAATATGCCTGAAAACATGGATGTTTTAGGCTTAAGGTGCAAAATCTGTTTTTTGTTGAGGTGACTGACAGGTTTTTGCTCCTCAAGCGCTTCCCAAGATTGTTTTATTAGTACCCTTATAAGCCGGATAATCCTATTTGTAGCGTGCCATCAAGGATAGCCGTTTGGTATATTCATTGTTATGGTAAAGATCAAGAAGTATAATAAAAACTTTCAGTTTTGGAGACAGGATAACCATCCTATCGAACTAGATCCACATCTAAATATGTTTGAAGAACGAATTATTATCTTCATAATAATCTTGTTGAGGCAGGACTGGTGGCAAATGCAGCGGACTATTTATACAGTAGTGCTATAGATTATGAAGGAGGTAAAGGATTGATAGATATTGATGTGTTGATTTAACGAAAAGCACCCCTCACTGGCGCAAGTCTTAGTGGTTTGGAGAATGTGGGCTAGCTGACTTGTGCCTTAAAGGATTAATGTATTGATTTAACGAAAAGCACAAGTCAGGCCTTTGCTTGTGGCGGGGCGCTAAGACTTGCGCTAGATGAGGCTAAGACTTGTGCTAGATGGGTGTACTACCGGATTTTTTTTGGTTTTGATGAAAGCAGGCTATTCATAGTCTTTACTTTTGCTCAGCTTTTTCAATGTATCCAATTCATATACCGGTCGTTCCAACTCGTAAGGAATTTCCCGTTTGCTAAACTGCTGGAAATATAATAAACAGGCATCCTTCCACACCTGTGCATCACGGCTTTGGATCTTGAGCTTCGACTGCACAGATTTGAACCGTTCATCATCAACCAAGCCCTTGTTACTGTCCCAAATGCGCTGGAAAGCACGAACACGTTGCAACCCTGAATCGTAACGATAACAAAGCGCTGTCCAAAGGTCGTGTCCATTTTTAAGTTTATAATTCCATGGCACATGGTGAAACCACAACAAGTATTCTTCCGGACAACTTTCCAGGCTGTTATATGTAGATCGGAGTGGTTCACGGTACTGTTCAACGGCATTGCTACCGGTGCTGCTTCTGTTAAAGCCTACACCTAAAAGATCTGCATTGTGATAGTATACCGAGGTCCAGTCGGCCCTGATGGCTTTATTCGAGAACCATGGGGCAGGCCCGTAATGGTGGCCTTCAGCAAAAATGTGGTGCAATCCTAAGGGCATCATGTAATCCACAGCGGCTGCTCTGCTCTGCATCATCATCTCTTTTATCGGCTTTACAAGGGTTCGCTCCATTTTCTTTTCCGTAGGACTTAAAAAAGTCTGCCTAATCCATTCATCTGCAATATCTTCACTCTTAAGTTTATTGTCCCAGGCTAGCCTGCCGAAAGCATACCAATTGGCCTGTGCAAAAATATGCCCGGTCCAATTTTTCTCCAGGCCAATATTGGATACGCCTGCAATTGCACTGAAGCTGCGTTTGTCCAATGTCCCATCTGTACAGGCCGCTACAGTGCTGCCCTTACCGTTTCGGTAGGTATCGCTTTGTAAACACTCTTCCCAAAGGGTAGACAAAAAAACCAGGTGATTCGACCAGCCCAGGTATTCCTGAGTGATCTGGAACTCTGGCATTACAGGAGTTTTAATCATGGCCCCGAATAAGGGACTGAATGGCTCCCGGGGCTGAAAATCAAGTGGTCCGTTTTTAATCTGGATAATTACATTTTTCTTGAATTTACCATCAAATTTTAAAAATTCATTATAGGCTTGTTTGGTACGGTCCTCATTACTGGGTTGATATACAAAGGCACGCCACATTACAATCCCTCCAAAAGGAAAGAGTGCATCGGCCATCATATTGGCGCCATCAGCGTGTGTCCTTCCGAAATTTTGAGGGCCAGGTTGCCCTTCGCTATTGGCTTTTACAAGGAATCCTCCAAAATCAGGAATAAGTGAATAAATTTCTTTGGCTTTAGCTGCCCACCATTGCCTAACGGCAGGATCAAGAGGATCGGCGGTTTTAAGTTTTCCGATAGTAACAGGTGAGAAAAAGTTGACCGATAAATAGACTTTTAAGCCATATGGACGCAATACTGTGGCAATAGACTTAACCTTTTGAAGATAAGGGACGGTAAGGATTTTTGCCGAAGCGTTTACGTTATTGAGTACTGTGCCATTTATACCTATTGAGGCATTGGCTCTTGCGTATTCTTTATACAACGCAATATCTGCCTGATTAATTTGAAGCGAAGAATCGCCGTGCCTCCAAAATATCGAAGCACCAGCATACCCGCGTTCTACAGAACCATCCAGATTATCCCAATGGTTAAGGATTCTTCTTGAATAGGAGGGATTGGATGCATAATTTTGATCAGACTTTCCTAAATACTGCCTTCTAAGGAGCTCATAGCTGCCATAAAGCATACCCAAATCCGTTGTAGCGGCAATTTTATGGCCTTCCAAACGAAATCCATCATTTGTAATGGAGCCATCTTTAACAAAATCAAATTTTAGTTCTGCGCCATCTTTTCCCAGCCACCCGTTTTTAATTTCTTGTACAGCGATGGCTAATACGGGCGACTTTCTTGGCGATATAACCTTTACCCGCGTGGACGAGGTATTGCGAAGCCAAAGTTGGTGTCCGTCTTCAGCCTTCAGAAAATGGATAGTAACTGTAATGATAATCAATAGCAGGGTAATCTTTTTCATCTGGTTGATTATTAGTTTTTTGGTTTTAATATTACCTTAAAATAAACAAGTTTGCTTTCACCAGATGCTAAGCTAACCCTTTGATATCCCTTAAGGGCTTTTTTAGCTGATTTGATTTTTAAATTGTTGTACATCACATACAGCTGGGCAACCTCGTCGCTCTGCATTTTTCCGGTATTGGTGATCTTTATAGACAAACTTGTTCCTTTGCCTGATTTAAGGTTTGAAGGTAAGACAAAGTTGTGATAATTGAATGTAGAATAGCTTAATCCATATCCAAACCCAAAAAGAGGTTTGCCTTTGAAATACCTATAGGTTCGATTCTCCATATTATATTTGGTTTTCTTGACTTGTGCAAGTTCCAAATAGTTTAACATAGGGAGGTGTACGTTTAGATAAAAATCGGCGACAAATGTTTCGGTCTAGTAGTTGAGCTGGCTTTATGTTACATCTGTTTAACTTACAATCGATTGCATAAAATGGCGCCATATTTTGAGGTCGAAGGACTTTTTTCGTTTAACAATCGCTTTTTGGTCTATTCCTTCCTTTGAACATTTATTCCATATTTATGAACAATTGACACTTACCCTTTTCTTCTCATCGAATAACTTTACTGCTATCATGTTTGTCTGCTCTTATTTAGCGCTACTTATTATCCGGTTTTTTGGATAACCAGTCGGCTCATAACTGAATGATGCATGAGTTTTAACCATTATAAACCAAATTTTTATGAGGAATGAATTTTTACAGTTTTTTGTAAAGCCTGGCGCAGGACTTTCCAAATGTCTGGCCAAACTATCACTGATTGCTTTTTTTGCGCTTTTTGTGGTTGCTGCACATGCACAAACCCAGGTAAAAGGGCGTGTTGTGGATGATCAGGGAAAACCCCTTCCAGGGGTAAGTATTCTGGTCAAAGGAACCTCAATCAGTACAACAACCCTAGGCACAGGAAACTTCAGTATTGCGGTTCCAACAAGCAATTCGGTACTGGTGTTTTCTTACATCGGATTTACGAGTCGCGAGGTTCAGGTGAGAAATCAAACCGAAATCAATGTGACATTGCTTCCGAGCGCTGCTGAACTTGAACAAGTTGTAGTGGTGGGGTATGGAACCCAGCGCAAAGAATCGGTAACGGGTTCTGTGGCAAACATATCGGGCGATAAAGTTCGTGAAATACCCGCACCCAATGTGGCACAGGCGATACAAGGTCGAATAGCTGGGGTAAACATTTCACAAACTTCTACCAAACCTGGTGCAACCATGCAGATTCTGATCCGTGGGCAGCGTTCACTTTCAGCCAGTAACGACCCTTTGGTGGTGCTTGATGGGATTCCATTTCCAGGTTCTATTGGCGATATTAATCCCAACGACATTAAAAGTTTAGACATTTTAAAAGATGCTTCCGCTACTGCAATTTATGGCTCGAGGGGAGCCAATGGAGTAATATTGATAACCACTAACCGTGGTCAGCAAGGCGCTCCCGCTAAAGTATCCTATAACTCATATACTGGTTTACAAACCCTTTTTGCCAAGTATCCAATGATGGATGGACCAGAATTTGTTGCCCTGCGCAAGGCAGCTGGATTATTTACAACCAATGGCGTAGATGAAGCTAACGATGTAAATACCGATTGGCAAGATTTATTCTATGATAAATCGGCAGTTGTAACCAGTCATGATGTTGGTGTATCTGGTGGATCTACAACCGGCAGCTACAGTTTTGGGGGCGGCTATTATCAGAATCAAAGTCTGATCCCAACTCAACAGTATACCCGCTATTCAATGAAAGCATCTATGGATCAACAAATTGCCAGTTTCTTAAGGATTGGATTTACCACTAATAATAATTACAATTTAAGTGAAGGCAATCAACTCGGCGTTTATGGAATCCTTAGCAATTCGCCTATCGCAAATCCTTATAATGCAGATGGCAGCCTAAAAAGAACAATCAGAATGCCACAGGATGAATCGTGGATTTATACCCGTGACCTTACTAAGAGCCTTAGTGATAAATGGCTTAATGAAACGCGTGGTTTTGCTACTTATAATTCATTTTATGGCGAGGTTAATATTCCATGGGTAAAAGGACTGAAATACCGTACCAATCTCGGCCTTGATTTTATCCAGAGCAATAATGGTAACTATACAGGTGTTGGAATTGGAAGTGCTACCGCTACTACAGTTTCTACTGCCGGGGTTAGCAATTCGCAAACCTACCATTGGACACTTGAGAATTTATTGACCTATGACAGGACCTTCTCAGAAAAGCACAACATCAATGTAGTGGCCTTATATTCTGCTGAACAGAATAAGTTCAATTCCTCATCCATGTCAGCACGTGATATTCCGTCTGATGCTTTTCAGTTTTACAATCTTGGCCAGGCCAATGGAGAGTTAACAATCGGTAACGGGAACTACAGCTTAAGTGGACTCATGTCTTACATGGGAAGAATAATGTATGCTTATGATAATCGCTATTTAATCAGTGCAACCATCAGATCTGATGCATCGTCACGCTTGGCACCAGGGCATAAATGGAATACCTATCCGGCTGTTTCTGTGGGTTGGAACCTGATGAATGAGAATTTCATGAAAGGGATAACCGCTATCGACAGGTTGAAGATCAGAGTGGGTTACGGGCAAACATCAAACCAAGCGGTAAATCCATATCAAACCCTTGGTTTACTAAGTTCGCGCCCTTACAATTTTGGCGATAACAACTATGCCACCGGATATTATGTTTCTCAGTTACCTAGCCCGGGTTTAGGCTGGGAATATTCACAAACCTGGAACTATGGCCTCGATTTCTCCTTACTAAAAAGCAGACTAACAGGAACATTTGAATACTATGTAACCAACACCAAAGATATATTATTAGGCGTTGCACTACCTTCTACCGCAGGTGTGGGCAGTTATACTGCAAACATCGGACAAACACAGAATAAAGGGTGGGAACTGAGTGTTAACGGGAATATTTTTAACGATAAGGGAGGCTGGTCATGGGATGTAGGATTTAATCTTTATGCAAACCGAAACAAACTGGTTGCCCTTGCATCAGGTCAAACGAGAGATGAAGGAAATGCCTGGTTTGTGGACCATAATATCAATGCCATTTATGATTTTGAAAAAGTAGGTTTATGGCAGGCCGGAGATCCATACCTGAATGTTTTAGAGCCAGGCGGTAATGTGGGGATGATTAAAGTAAAATACACGGGCGATTTTGATGCGACCGGCAAACCAACAAGGCCTATCGGAGCAGCAGATAGACAGATCATGGATGTGGATCCTAAATTATCAGGAGGATTTAATACAAGAGTAGCTTATAAAGGATTTGACCTCAATGTAGTAGGATTATTTAAAGACGGTGGAATTTTGCTGAGTACATTATATGGTTCTTCCGGATACCTGAATCTCTTATCTGGTAGAAGAAATAACGTTAAAGTTGATTACTGGACACCTGAAAATACAGGAGCAAAGTATCCAAAACCCGGTGGTATTGCAAGTGGTGATAACCCTAAGTATGGAAGTACATTAGGTTATTTTGATGCTTCTTTCTTAAAAATCCGGACCATCTCTTTAGGGTATGATTTCAATCGAAGTTTGTTAAAAGATTCCAGAGTGAAGCTTCGGATGTATTTAACCGTTCAGAATCCTTTTGTGATGTTCTCTCCATATCACCGCGAATCGGGCATGGATCCTGAAACAAATTCATATGGCGATGAAAACGCTGCGGTAGCATCGGTTTACCCGCGGAGAATCTTAACCATTGGTACCAATACCCCGTCTACGCGTAACTATGTAGCTGGTCTTAATTTAACATTTTAATATACCGATATGAAACGTATACATTTAAATATAACATTGGGCATTTGGCTTGGGATGGTGGTTTTCTCAGGCTGTAAAAAAATTCTTGAAGAAGAACCCCGCAGTATCTTTACACCAGATTACTTTAAAACAGTAACAGGGGTAAATGGTGGTCTTACAGCCATGTACGGTCACCTCCGCAACATGTATGGGCAGGCCTATTATTATAATTCGCTAATTACCGGTACCGATGAGGCTACCTGGGGCAAAGATGCTGATGGTAATTTTAAGGATATGGATTGTTCAGGAGTTGGGTCAATACTTTCTACAAGTTATCCCAGTAGCGTATTATGGGGAGAAGCCTTTCCGAATATTAATACGGCAAGTGGCGTAATTGAGAATGCCAGTGCCGCAGGTATTGCCTCTTCATTGGTTGCGGAAGCCAGATTCTTCCGCGCCTTTGATTATTTTTTGTTGGTACAGACCTTTGGTGGGGTACCACTCGATTTAGGTGCCGGACCACTTAAATTCAATACCAGCCCTGTAAGAACATCAGTTCGCAATACAGTTCCCCAGGTATACACAAAGGCAGTATTTCCTGATTTATTGACGGCTGTTGCCGATTTACCAGTTGCAGCCCGCGTTACAGGCGGGGTAACAAAAACTTTGGCACGACTGTATTTGGCAAAAGCCTACCTAACTTATGGATGGTGGTTGCAAAATCCCAACAATATCCCAACCTATCCTGCAGCAAACCGTACTGATCCTGACGGACATGACGCAAACTGGTATTTTCAACAAGCTTATGATGTTTCAACTGCAGCTATAGAGAGTCCTGGATCTTATGGTTTGGTAGATACCTATTATGATGTTAATTTAGGATCGAATGATCGTAATAAGGAAATGTTGCTATATGCTGATCATACCCAAACGAGCGAACGTTTTAATGGCGGTAGTTTAACCTTTGGTAGTGGTGGGGCACCAGATAATTTTGCAGGCTGGATGATGACCTGGAATTACACCAATATCAGAAGCGGAGGAATCAGTTCGGTTCAGCGTGAAGCGGAGCAACATCTTGGCAGGCCGTGGAACCGGATGGCTCCACCCATTGAAGTGTTTAAAAATACTTTTGCCGATAAAACATTGGATTCGCGTTATGATGGCACATTTACAACAGTATACCGTGGAAACTGGCCTAAAGGATATAATCCTCCAGAATCGGCTCCTGCCGCTTTGGTTAATGCCAATGGCTTGTCTATCGTTCCCGGAAATGCCGTTTTAACCTTTTTGGATGCTGACAATAGCGCCGTAAGTTATCCAAGCGGAGCCGGAACAAGTAATGTTGGCGCCGGCACATTGCCTGGAAGGGCAGATTATGTAATTTCCCCATCCGGAATAAGCAGAATTGTTTACCCGGGTCTTTGGAAACTGGGCCCTTACCGCACAGATAATGGCACAGGTTTAGGCCAGCCAAATGCAGGTAGTACGCGGCCTTACCCTATTGCAAAGTTTTCTGAACTTTATTTCGTAGCTGCCGAAGCTGCTGTAAAAGGTGCTACACCTAAAGCAGGTAAAAGCGCGCGCGAACTGATCAATGTGGTGAGGGCCCGTGCCGGAAAATGGCGTTGGGACAATAATGGTAATGTGGCAAAAGTAGCCGACAATAGTGCAGCCATGATTGCAGCAACCCCTGCAACAATTGATATCAATTATATTTTAGCAGAGCGGTCGCGTGAATATTATGCGGAAGGATACAGGAGATTCGACCTCATTAGAACGCAAAAATGGGCAGAGTTATCCACTACCTTCAGTATTTGTGGTACAGGATATGGCGACCATACACCAGTTACGGTTACCAGAACAATTACACCAAATCTTTATCTCCGTCCAATTCCACAAGGACAGATAGATGGCATGCAAATGTCTGACGAGGCAAAGAAAGCATATCAAAATCCTGGCTACTAAACTTAAAACAGGCAGATTTTTCGAGAGAAATCTGCCTGTTTTTCTTTCAGAATTATCATAATCAAACCGATTGATGCTAAGCGTTTTAAAAACTACATCATCAGCACTTATATCCAGAAAGTATATTTTGAGGCTGAAATAGCCCTGAAATTGAAATTATAGCAGCAATTTTTCCCGAAAAATTAATGTATCATGAGCATGCCTATCGAACACTAAAGCTGAATGAAGGGTTGGGTTAAATGATTGATTACTAGTTTTGTGTAGGGTATGAAACGAGACAAACCGCATAAAAACTGATTTGTCTCGTGAGGTGCTCCCGACGAGATTCGAACTCATATCGATGGTACCGGAAACCATAATTCTATCCATTGAACTACGGGAGCATAAGGCTGCAAATATAGAAAAATCAAAATCATTTCATTAAAAAAACAAGGCTATTTTTAATCTGTAAGTTCATATAAAAATTAACTTCCTGCTGTTGAGATATCTTTTATGTTAAAAAATGATTAAATCATAAAGCTACAGACAGCTTAATTGCGTTTATTCTCCTTTATGTTTAATTTAAGAAACCTTTTTGTTTAATTTTAAAGGTACACCGTTGGCTTTTTAAGAAATAAAAATGCACCTTTGCGAACCATTAATAGAGGTTTAGGCATGTAATAAATTAGATTGTTTTTTATGGAAGAATTGGTTGTGGAAGAGATTCAGGAACTGCTTGAAAAAGAGAATGATAAGGCTTTAAAACAATATCTCGATCAACTGAATATTTCGGATGTTGAAGAACTGATTGATGAACTTCCACAATATGCAGCTAAATTTATCGAAACCCTGTCCCTTAACAGGGCGGTAAACGTTTTTCGGATTCTGGATTTTCCTACCCAGGAGCGGATCATTAAAAAACTTTCGGGCAATAAACTCAATCAGATCATCAAAGATCTGCCACCCGATGACCGTACCGCACTTTTTAGCGAATTAAAAGGCGATGTGGTAAAAAAAATGATTACCCTTTTACCCCCCGAAGAACGTAAAGAATCGCTTGCACTTTTAGGCTACAAAGAAGATAGTATTGGCCGTTTAATGACGCCCGATTACATCGCTGTAAAGCCCGAATGGTCTATCACAAGGGTTTTGGCACACATCAGGCGCTATGGAAAAAACTCCGAAACCATTGATGTAGTGTATGTGATCGATAAAGAAGGGGTATTATTAGATGATATCAGGATCCGTGAGGTTTTACTGGCCGATCCGGAAGCAATTATTGGCGAACTTACCGATAAACGTTTTATTGCCTTAAAAGCAAACGATCCTCAGGAAGATGCAATCAATATCTTCAGAATGAACAATCGTGTGGCTTTACCCGTAGTGGATGAAAATAACATTCTTTTAGGTATTGTTACGGTTGATGATATTTTGTGGATTGCCAACGAAGAATACACAGAAGATATGCACAAAATTGGGGGTACTGAGGCTTTGGATGAACCTTATCTCGATATCCCAATCCTAAAACTGGTTAAAAAACGTGCAGGATGGTTAATCGTACTCTTTTTAGGCGAAATGTTAACTGCAACAGCCATGCAGCACTTTGAAATTGAACTCGAAAAAGCAGTAGTATTATCGCTTTTTATTCCATTGATTATGAGTAGCGGGGGTAACAGTGGTTCTCAGGCTTCAACATTAATTATCCAGGCCATGGCCTTAGGTGAAGTAACTATTGCCGAATGGTGGCGCGTAATGCGCCGCGAGCTCGTTTCAGGAGCCTTGCTGGGCATCATTTTAGGCACAATTGGCTTTATCCGCATTGTAACCTGGCAAGAGTTACACCTCTATAACTATGGTCCGCATTGGTTTTTAATTGCGGCAACCATATTTTTTACCCTTGTTGGCATCGTATTATGGGGCAGTTTAATTGGTTCGATGATGCCAATTATTTTGAAAAAACTAAAACTCGATCCGGCAACTTCATCAGCACCATTTGTAGCCACTATGGTTGATGTTACCGGAATTGTAATCTATTTCAGTGTTGCTGTATTAATTTTAAAAGGCGTTTTACTCTAAATCTAAATCATGCAAAAGAAAATTACCACACTTTTTACCGATATCGGTGGCGTTTTATTAACCAATGGCTGGGACAGGCATGCAAGGGGCGAAGCTTCAGTACTTTTTAACCTCGACTCTGTTGACCTCGAAGAACGCCATCACCTTACCTTCGATACTTATGAAGTGGGTAAATTAACCCTTGATGAATATTTAGAACGCATTGTTTTCTTCGAAGAACGGAATTTTACTTACGATGATTTTAAAGAATTTATGTTCAAAAAATCACTTCCTTACCCCGAAATGATTCAGTTGATCTGCGATTTAAAAAAGAAATACAACCTTAAAGTAGCCGTAATCAGCAACGAGGGCAGGGAGTTAAACCAATACCGCATCAATACGTTTAAACTGAACGAATTTGTCGATTTTTTCGTATCGTCTAGTTTTGTGCATTTCCGCAAACCCGATGCCGATATTTTTAAAGTAGCTATCGATATTTCACAGAGCGATGTAGAAACGAGTTTATATATCGACGATAGGATGCTTTTTGTGCAGGTTGCCGAAGGTTTAGGCTTAAAAGGCATTCACCATACCGATTACGAAGATACCAAAGCACAGTTAGCTGCTTATGGCTTAGCGGTTTAATTTTAAAGTTATTTTCCGCAGATTTCGCTGATTCCCGCAGAATAAATTAAACAAATGACTGTCATTCCCGTGCATACGGGAATCTTAATACATTTTCGTGGTGTCAGATGTTACCATCTGACACCCTGAAGCTACTTTCCATGCAACTGTATTATTAAGTTCTCAACTTTCGATTAAATAAATGCTGTCGGGATGTGGGCTTTCCATTTCAATCGGGTTTAAAGGGCAGTGTACCTGCTAATATTTTAGGCCGGGTGCAGCAATATAATTCTGTGTTTTCTGTACCTTCTAGCGTTAGTCATCCTGAATTTATTTCAGGATCTTTAGTTAATATTTAGCGTTGTTACCATTTAAGAAATATAAGTCCATTTAAGCTGCTGGATTAAGTGGTAAACTAACTGCTATAAAGCAATAAAAAGCACCGTGCTTAATTATCTGTGTTAATCCATATTATCTGTGGTTGATTAAGCGCTTCGACTCCGCTCAGCGTGACAATCGAGTGGGTTTCTGTGTTTTTTCTGTGCCTCCTCCCGCGTTCGTCATCCTGAATTTATTTCAGGATCTTTAGTTAATATTTAGGGTTGTTACCATTTAAGAAATATAAGTTCATTTAAGC
>NZ_JBXANE010000016.1:0-133663 GCF_058801365.1 Pedobacter sp. GW822-FHT03F06 | reverse complement strand
GCACCGTGCTTAATTATCTGTGTTAATCCATATTATCTGTGGTTGATTAAGCGCTTCGACTCCGCTCAGCGTGACAATTGAGTGGGTATCCGTGCCTTCTGTGTCTCCGTGGCAAAAAAAGTCTTCAAACAAAAAAGCCACTCTTTCAAGTGGCGCTATACTATTCAAAGTTCCCTTTAGGGAATTTAGGGGTTATACATTAAATCTAAAGTGCATAATGTCGCCATCTTCCACTACATAGGTTTTTCCTTCAACACCCAATTTACCCGCATCTTTACAGGCATTTTCAGAACCTAAAGTTACGAAATCGTTGTATTTGATTACCTCCGCACGGATAAATCCTTTTTCGAAATCAGTGTGGATTACACCGGCAGCTTGCGGCGCCGTAAAACCTTTTGTAATTGTCCAGGCCCTAACTTCTTGTACACCAGCGGTAAAGTAAGTATAAAGGTTTAATAATTTATAAGCTGCGCGGATTAATTTATTTACACCTGATTCAGTTAAGCCTAAATCAGCTAAAAATTCCTGACGCTCTTCATAGCTATCCAGTTCAGCAATTTCTGATTCAATTTTAGCAGAGATCACTAAAACTTCAGCATTTTCATCAGCAACATTTGCTTTAACCAAATCAACATATTTATTGCCGTTAATTACCGATGCCTCATCAACATTACAAACATACATGACCGGTTTTTGTGTAAGCAGACCTAAATCTTCAATAAAATCGAAATCTTCCTGAGCCAATGGTGCCGTACGGATGGATTTACCACTTTCCAAATGAGATTTAACCACTGTTAAAATTTCGTAGGTACGTTTAGCATCTTTATCACCACCTGTTTTAGCCATTTTTTCAACTTTTTGAATACGTTTATCAACGGTATCCAAATCTTTAAGCTGCAATTCAGTATCAATAATTTCACGATCACGGATCGGATCAACAGAACCATCAACGTGAATTACATTACCATCATCAAAACAACGTAAAACATGAATAATTGCATTGGTAGCACGGATATTTCCTAAAAACTGGTTTCCCAGGCCTTCACCTTTCGATGCACCTTTTACCAAACCCGCAATGTCTACAATCTCGATTGTATTCGGTTGCACTTTGTTTGGTTTAACCAACTCGGCCAGTTTGCTTAATCTATCATCAGGTACTGTAATTACGCCAACATTGGGCTCAATAGTACAAAAGGGAAAGTTTGCAGCCTGCGCTTTTGCATTTGATAAACAGTTAAAAAGAGTCGATTTCCCAACATTTGGTAAACCAACTATACCACATTGTAATGCCATTATTTATTAGTCTTTATATCTTTAGTTTTGGCTATTGGTTCATTGTCTTATGGTCAATAGCCTGGTGTTTCATTTTTGAACGTTAGTTATGTATTATGGCCATTGGTTCATAATTTTATGGTTAATAGCCAAGTGTTTCATTTTTTGAGTATTAGTTCGGAGCGTTTTGGCTATGATCTATCAAACCATCAACCATTTTACCTTTTTCCGCCTTCCGCCTTCCGCCTTCCACCTTCCACCTTCCACCTTCCACCTTAAATTCCGCGCAAAGATAAGCTTTTAAAACCTTTATTTAAACCCTTGCTCTTGTATCAAATCTATATTTTATCTAAGTTTAGCCCAAAATAGATAGAGATAAATGGAAGATTTTGAAAATGAAGTGCCTCAGGAAGTGAAACTGGTAGTAACCGAAGAAATGCGGAGCTACTTGTATGATATGAGTAAATGGGCAAGATTTTTATCGGTTGTGGGTTTTGTTATCTCGGCATTTTTAACCTTAGGTTCATTTGGGATAGGGGCTGCGGTAACTGCTAATCCAGGGATACTCAATCAGTTCGGGCCATTGGGCAGTATTGGCGCAACAGGCATCACCATATTTTACCTGCTGCTGGCTTTGTTCTTTTTTTATCCAAGTTTATTGTTGCTGCGTTTTTCGGCCAAAGGCAAACAAGGGGTTTTGTTCGGCGATCAGGAAAATTTAAATGATGCCATTGCCCATGTAAAATCGCTCTTTAAATTTTGGGGTGTAATTACCATCGTATTGATAGCCAGTTATTTTCTTTTGCTGTTGGCAGTACTCTCAGGCGGAGGTATAAAATAAAATATTACGCACACAAAAAAGCCTCCCGGTATTTTAAATCAGGAGGCTTTTTTATTGAAATTATAATTACTTAAAAAGTAAAATCGTCGCTTGCTTTAGTGCTATGTTCTCCATTTTCAGAATATTCATAACGTTTTTCAACCACATCTTGGTGAGTTTTGATGTAATCAACAGTTTCATTTAGTCCTTCTGCAAATTTTTCGAAATCTTCTTTGTATAAAAAGATTTTATGTTTTACAAATACACCGTCTTCTAATCTTTTCTTACTCTCGGTAACTGTTAAATAATAATCACCCGATCTAGTAGCCTTCACGTCGAAGAAATAAGTTCTCTTACCTGCTCTTACTTTCTTTGAAAAAACTTCTTCTCTTTCCTTGTTGTCGAATTCTCCCATGGTTGGTATTGATGTTGGTTTTTGGTTTCGGTAAATATAAAGCAAATATTTAAAGTTCAAAATACAATTTTAATACAATTTAAATAGTTCGGGTTTCCTCCTCCAAAAGTTGATGGTTATAAAGCTCGGTATAACTGCCATTTAGGTTAAGTAATTCATTGTGTGTGCCTTGTTCGATGATTTTACCATTATCCAGCACTAAAATCTTATCTGCATTTTTAATGGTAGAAATTCTGTGGGCAATTAAAATACTTGTTTTTCCAGCCATAATTTTACCAAGATTTTGCAGTATTTCCTCCTCTGTTTTAGTATCAACCGCCGAAAGACAATCATCAAATATTAAAATCTTAGGTGATTTTATTAAAGCCCTGGCGATAGAAACGCGTTGTTTTTGACCTCCGGAGAGCGTTATTCCACGCTCGCCCAGCATGGTTTCGAATTTTTCTTCAAAATCGATAATATTCGTATAAACCGACGCGTTTTTCGCTGCATGATGCACTTCTTCATCGGTAACCTGATTTAAACCAAAGGCAATATTGTTTTTAATGGTATCCGAAAAGAGGAAAACCTCTTGGGGTACAAAGCCAATCTGGCTACGGTAATCTTTTAGATTTAAGGCTTTAATGTTTTTTCCATCAATCTCAATGGAACCATTTTCTACATCATACATCCGCATAATTAGATTGGCCAATGTCGATTTTCCGGAGCCTGTTTTCCCGATAATGGCTACAAATTCGCCACTATTAATTTCAAAACACAGGTCTTTTAAAGCTTCAATTCCCGTATCAGGGTAGGTAAAACTCACCTTGTCGAACTTAATATTACCAAGTAGCTCAATTTCGGCAGTTTCTTTCGATTGAATGTCAGAGGGGATATCTAAAAACTCGTTTATCCTTTTTTGCGATGCCGCAGCCCGCTGAATCAAAGAAGTAACCCAGCCCAGCATGGTTACCGGAAAGGTTAACTGGTTAATGTAAATGATAAATTCAGCTATATTTCCTGCCGTGATACTGCCATTCATTACCTGGATACCGCCAATGTATATGGTTAAAATGGTACTCAGGCCAATCAACAAAAGCATAGTAGGGTAAAATAAGGCCGATACTTTAACCAGGCTCATCGAATCTTTTTTATAATCGTTGCTCTGGATAGCGAACATGTTTCGCGTATAATCTTCTCGAACATATGATTTAATGATCCGGATCCCCGAGAAACGCTCCTGCACAAAACTCGAAAGTTCGGAGAGGCGCTCCTGTATCTTTCCACTTTTTTTGAAGATTAGGGTATTTACATAGTAGATAATGATTACAAGGAAGGGAAGGGGCAATAAACAATAGATGGCCAGCTTGGAATTTACATCAAACATCGACCATATAATAAGTACCGATAACACAAAAGTGTTAATGGTGTACATAATCGCCGGACCAACGTACATTCTTACCCGGTTAACATCTTCTGTGGCACGGTTCATTAAGTCGCCGGTATTATTCCGGCGGTAAAAACCTAAGCTAAGTTCCTGATAATGCTGGTAGATATCGTTTTTCATATCGAACTCTATATGCCGCGACATTAAAATAATGGTTTGGCGCATAAAGAAAAGAAAAAGCCCCCGCAATAAATAAAGTGCGATAACCAGCAAACCAAAAAAAAGGAGATTGCTGCTAAATATATCGTAAATGATGGCCTGGCGATCGAAACCGTAAAAGAGGTTAAATACCTGAATGTTTTCGGTAATCAGGTCAACCGCGTAACCAATTACCTGGGCTGGCACTACACCAAAAATATTAGAAATGACCACGAAAATACTTCCGGGTATAATCCACCATTTGTATTTAAGAAAGTATTTGTTTAATCGGCTTAAATGTTTCATTCCATACAAACTTAGCTAATTTTGTTATTTCATAACGCATAATTATCTTTTAGTGCTTAAGCTTTAAAAAATGATGACACTCTTTCCAATCTTCGAGGCAGGGGGGGCTTTGAATTTGTATGTTAGTTAACGGTTTTACTAATTTGGGCGTTACCCAAGCTGCGCAAGGGGGCGGGCTTTTCAGGGCTCCGCTTCGCTGCGGTACCGATGAAGGATCGGTACTGAACCCTTACAATCCCTAACGCAGCGTTCTCGCGTTATCTCAAGCTTCCGAAATTGGCCGGCACTTTGTCCTTTGAAGCTTCGGAAGTCCCTGCCACCTAAACCCGATAGGGGCGTAAAACCCGCAGGCGAGGTACGGGTCTTACGCCTTGGTTCGTGTCCTCAACAACCAAAAATTAGTGAATTTAACTGCGTTTCTTTTAATCAATTAGTTATAGCCTATAACATTTTAAAAATCTTAAAGGTTTATTAATTTAGCCAGAACCGAATTAATTTTGTTATAGTTTCGTTAAATACGTGTAATAATGGTTTTTTATTTTAATTTTGCAGCAGGTTATCCGAACGTTCAATATGCCAGCAAATTCTCCGTCAGATTTTTCAATTTTAGATCAATTAAGTGCCTATGGCCATAAAAAGTTGGTTTTTTGCAATGATCCAGATACAGGTTTAAAAGCAATTATTGCTATACATGATACCACATTGGGCCCTGCTTTAGGCGGAACACGCATGTGGAGTTATAGCACAGAAGGCGAAGCTTTAGAAGATGCACTGCGCTTATCGCGTGGAATGACTTACAAGGCAGCGATAACAGGATTGAATCTGGGTGGTGGAAAAGGCGTAATTATCGGCGATTCCAGGAAAGATAAAACAGAAACTTTAATGCGTAGCTACGGCAGGTTTATTAAAAACCTAAATGGCGAATTCATTACCGCAGAAGAAATGGGCACCAATACGCGCGATATGGAATATATCCGTATGGAAACCAATTATGTTACTGGTGTTCCCGAATCGATCGGCGGTGCGGGTAATCCTGCTCCTTTTACTGCGCAAGGTGTTTATTTAGGGATTAAAGCAAGTGTTAAAGAGGTTTTCGGTACCGATATGCTAGCCGGAAGAACCATTGTAGTTCAAGGTATCGGAAATGTTGGTGAGCATTTGGTTGCACTTTTACGAAAAGAAAACGCCGAAGTTTTGATCAGCGATATTAACCAGGAGCAATTAACTTATGTTGCCCGGAAATATAAAGCAAAACCGATCGAAGCCGATAAAATTTTTACAACTGATGCCGATGTTTATGCCCCATGTGCAATGGGCGCAACCGTTAACAACAAAACCATCGAAAAAATGAAGTTCGCAATTATTGCAGGTTCAGCAAACAATCAGTTAAAAGATGAGGTTTTAGATAGCGAATTACTTTTGAAGAAAGGGATTTTATTTGCACCTGATTATTTAATTAATGCTGGGGGACTGATTTCATGCTATTCGGAGTTAACCGGTTTTGGTAAAAAACGCACTGTACAGCTTACTGAGAATATTTACGATGCTACACGAAGTGTAATTAAGTTAAGCAAAACCGAAAACATATCAACCAATATTGCAGCCAATCGCATTGCCGAGAAACGCATTGCAGATGTTAAAAAAATTAAATCGTCATATTAAATCATAATTATTAAAACAGGTTTTAAAAAACCGCACTCGTTCTTACATTCATGTTAAACAGAAGGCACTTAAGAATCAAAGCTTTGCAAAATATTTTTGCTTGGCACATGGCAGACAAAAAAGACATTAAAGGTGATTTGAAAACCTTAATGCAGAGCATCGATAGCGTGTACGAAATGTACATCTGGATGTTATCTTTAATGGTAGAAGTTACCGAATTTACTGCTAACGACGCCGCAGAGCGCGCAAATAAGTTTATTAAAACTGCAGAGGATATCAATCCCAACATGAAATTGCTACACAATAAGTTTAGCGTTTTAATGCAGCAGAATCCCGAGTACGTATCTGCAGTTAAAAAATATAAAGTAGACTGGGGCTTCGATCCGGAAATCCGTAAAACAGTTTACAATTCGTTAAAAGCATCAAAAGAGTATGCCGATTATCTTGCCGATCCGAACGAAAGTTTAGAATCATCAAAAGATATCATCAAATACATTTTCAGGAAAATCATCTTAAAAAACCAGGCCATTTTGCAGGTTTTTGAAGAGAAATTTATCAACTGGCAGGTAGATCATGAAGTGATGAAAGGGATGGTGGCCAAAACCTTGAAAAACTTTACATCCGAAGATCCTTTCAAAAATAAATTGACGGAAATTAGTGCAGATTGGATTGAAGACAGCAAATTTGTTCAGGATCTTTTTGTACATACGCTGCAGAACGATGCAAAATATCAGGAAATGATTGCCGATAGGACCAAAAATTGGGAATCGGAGCGTATTGCATTAATGGATACCATTTTAATGAAAATGGCCATTTGCGAATTGTTAAACTTTCCATCTATTCCGGTTAAAGTAACCATTAACGAATATTTAGAGTTATCAAAAGATTACAGTACGCCGAAGAGTAATTCATTTATTAACGGTATTTTAGACAAAATTTTAGGCGATCTTAAGAAAAACAATACCATTAAAAAGATTGGCCGCGGATTAATCGAAGATTAAAATGAAAAAAACATTTATCCTGGCTATTGCTGCACTTTCATTTGCAGCATGTCGTAATGCAAATAATCAAACCAGCGAAACTGCAACAGCTGTTTCAGTTGGCAACGATACTTCAAAAACAGCTAAAGTTGCTCCGGCAGATGCGCCTGTTATTGTTTTCGAACGCGATATTTTCGATTTTGGTAAAATAACGCAAGGCGAAAAAGTTAAGCACGACTTCAAACTTAAAAATACAGGTAAAAGCCCGCTGATTGTTTCGAATGCAACAGCAACTTGTGGATGTACTATTCCGCAGGTGCCAGGCGAACCTATTTTGCCAGGTAAAGAAGGGGTGATTAGCGTTGTTTTTAATAGCGAAGGTAAAATGGGCATGCAAGATAAAGTAGTAACCGTTACGTCAAATGCAAATCCAACAGTAACCACTGTTCATTTGGTAGGAGAAGTACTTGCTAAAAAATAAATTGGTTCGATTCTTTATGGCGTAATCCATAATGATCAAAATTCACAAAAACACAAATAAATAAGAAATGACATTAACAGTAATTTTAGATGCAGCAGCAGGTGGTAGTAACATGCTAACTACAATTGTACCAATGGTACTCATCATGGTAGTTTTCTACTTTTTCATGATCCGCCCGCAAGTTAAAAAAGCTAAAGACCATAAAAAATTGGTTGAAGAATTAAAAAAAGGAGATAAAATCGTAACTACCGCAGGTATTCACGGTCGTATCGCTGATATGAATGATACAACTTTTTTAATTGAGGTTGAAGGTGGTGTAAAAATCCGTTTCGATAAATCAGCAGTTTCTTTAGATGCAACAAAAGCAGTTATAGCGCCTAAAGCCTAATAAATTAATAAAATTTAAGCGCAGTCCCGAAAACTTTCGGGACTGTTTTTGTTTTACTACATTTGATCAAATGCATTTTGGATAGTATTTTTCCAGGTTACAGCTAATATTTAATTTATTATGCCCTTCATTAGGTTAACGAAGATTGAAAAAAGACGTGTGTTTAGCTTATTGGCCTGCTTGCTGCTGGCTATAGCTGCATGGCTTTTTATGGCATTAAACAACAAGTATATTTATGTAGCAAAAACCGTTTTGGTTTTTAAAAATACACCTACCAAAAGGGCATTTTATCCCTTACAGTCTGATACGATAGATTTACAGGTTGAAGGCACCGGCTGGCAATTGCTTTTTGCCCGTTTACGCATCAGTCCACCATCTGTTTCGGTTAATTTGAGCCAGCTCAATACCAAAGATTTTATTGTTTTTTCCGATCAGCTTTTCAACATCAACAGGCAATTGGAAAGTACCCAAAAGGTAATTTCTGTTAAACCCGATACCCTGTATTTCGATTTCACCAAACGCGTAGTTAAAAAAGTTCCTGTAAAGCTGATCGATAAACTGAACTTTGAAAAACAATATGGCATTTCTAGTGAGGTTATACTTAACCCAAAATATGTTAAAGTAGCCGGACCTATAGAAGAACTGGACAAAATAAAATTCTGGCCTACCGATACGCTTAAGCAGGATAAAATACAGAATAGTAGTACTACAAGGATAGCGCTACAGCACAGTATCCATAAAAATGTAAGCATTTATCCTTCATCTGTAGAGGTTAGGTTACCTGTTGATGAGTTTACAGAGAAGACCATCGAAGTGCCGTTAAAAATTACAAACAACAGAAATTATAACAATCTTAAACTCTATCCTAAAAAAGTTAAAGTTACCTTCTTAGTCGCGTTAAGTAATTACGATCAGGTTGACGAAAGTTTTATTACCGCAACCATTGACGTAGACGAATGGCAAATTTTAAAGCACCATCAGTTTACGGTGAAGATAACAGAGTTCCCTGATTATTGTAAACTGGTAAGCGTAATGCCATCCAAAATAGATTTTATTGTAGAAAAATAATGTATAAAGTAGGTATAACAGGGGGCATAGGTAGCGGTAAAACGACCGCCTGTAAGGTTTTTGAAGTATTGGGGATCCCTGTGTTTTATGCAGATACCGTTGCTAAAGAAATCATGTGTAAAGATGCTTTGTTGGTAGAGGGGATAAAATCTGCTTTCGGAAATGAAAGTTACGCTGAAGATGGGAAACTGAACAACAAACATATTGCCGGCATCGTTTTTAATAACGAGGATGCACTGGCAAAACTGAACGCCTTAGTTCATCCTGCGGTTTTTAGGGCGTTTGATGCCTGGGAAGAAACCATTCCGGCCAATACGCCATATACCTTAAAAGAGGCTGCTTTGTTGTTCGAAAGTGGCTCTTATAAGATGTGCGATACCACAATATTGGTTACTGCTCCTTACGAAATCAAAATGAGGCGGGTGATGCTCCGCGATGGTGTTACTGAAGAGCAAGTGAAGGCCCGCATGGATAAACAGCTCAGCGACGAAGAAAAATCGAAAATGGCCAAGCATTTTATCATAAATGATGAGCGGGAATCTATAATTGAACAGGTTTTAGCTTTACACCAAGAATTTCTAAAGGCGGCCGCCGAATTTAAGAATGGCAAGGCTTAATCAACTTAAATCATAACATCCTTAAATCCTTTCATCCTGATCATGATTTTAGAAGATTTTATTACCATTACCCCAACGGGTTTATACTGTGTTTACGGCGATTTTTACCTTGATCCACAACAGCCCGTTAAAGAAGCAGTGGTTTCACATGCACATGGCGATCATGCCATTGGAGGAAGCCAGAATGTGTACTGTACTGCTGCTACGGCAACGTTTATGAAACACCGTTACCGCAAATTTGCCGCGGTCGATTTTTTTACCAAAAGCTATCATGAATCCTTCAAAATAAAAGACGTTACCATTACTTTCTATTCTGCGGGACATATTTTAGGCTCCGCACAGGTTTTAATGGAGTATAAGGGGGTAAAATATCTTTATACTGGCGATTATAAGATAGAGCCCGATAATACCTGTGAGCCTTTCGAATTTGTTGAAACAGATGTGCTGATTACTGAAAGTACTTTTGCTAATCCCGAAACCAAACATCCATCACCGGTAGACGAAATTAAAAAGCTGAACGAAACCAATGCGAATATTATGCTTGGTTCTTATGCATTAGGTAAAAGCCAGCGGATTATCCAATTACTCAATGCACATTGCCCTACGAAGAACATTATGGTTCATCATAGCATTATGCCTTTTGTTAAAATCTATGAAGATTATGGCATGAAAGTAGGGCATTACAAAATGTACGATAGAAAAGTGATGAAAAATAATCAGGAGCATCAGGTTTATATTGTGCCGCCAATGGTTTTTCACAGTTACCATAAGGCGATTAATGTAGTACGCGCCTTTGCCTCTGGATGGAAGAACCTGCAACAACAAAACGGAATTTCACTTTATATTTCTGATCATGCCGATTGGGATGCAATTTTAGAAACCATACAAAAAGTTAAACCAAAACAAGTATGGACTTTACATGGTGATGGTAAGCAGCTTAAAGATTTTTTTAAAGACAAACTTGAGGTTAAAATACTCAATTAGCAATTATAATTGGAGAGTGGCATTATATCGGCTGTTCGTCATCCTGAACTTGTTTCAGGATCTTTAATCGATCATATATGAAAGAAGGCGAAGATTTTTACTTTAACGAAGATGGGTTAATGGTTTTTACCGAGGCTTACCATTTAAAACGTGGTTACTGCTGCAAGAATAAATGTAAGCACTGCCCGTGGGGTTATGGGAAGAAGAAAGAAAAGAAGTGATTCAGTTGGTAGTTGGCAATTTTCAGTTCACGTTTCTCAATTTTGTCTACAACTCATTTCTCCTTGTTAAAGCGAACATACTCATAAATATTGGCCAAGGGCACGTCAAATCCCATTGAAGCAAGAGTTAGCACATCAGAAATCTCTTCGTGTTTGTTGAGTACCCAATTTTGCTCATCATCAATGTAATTGGCCTCTACCGACACTGATTCTGAATCAATCATAATGTATTCTTTTAATGATGGAATATCTTTATACAGGTTAATTTTTTTTCCTTTGTCATAATTTTTGGTTGAAGGTGACAGGATTTCAATAATTACAGTTGGTAAAATTGAGGTGTCTTCATCAACATCACTGTGCGTTAGACCATTGCAGTAAATGGAAATATCAGGATAGGTAAATAAAGTATTCTCAGGAATATTCATTCGTTTATCACTTCCATAAGGCCTGCAGGGCGTGCCTTTAAGTTTGTTCCCAATTTTAATGAAAACATTGCTGAAAATCTCATTGTGGTTATCACCAGCGCCAGACATTGCAAATATTTCGCCTTGGAAGTACTCGTGCTTTACAGTTGATGCTTTTTCCATCTTGAGGTATTCCTCCACAGTATAACGCCTTTTTTGATAAGCTACAGCAGGTTTGTTTACAATCTCATCCATATACTAATTTACAGATGTTTTTTCATCAAGGTCAAAACTATAAACGATTAAACGTTTAAAACGGATAGTGAGTTAATTTTCTGTTTGTTAATTTGTTGCGTAAATATTAGGTCGCTAAACCCAACTGAAAACGACGTTGTTGTGGGATTTCAAATGATAACATGTTCATAAATATCTTTTAAAGCCAAATCAAGTCCCATCGAAACAAAAGTTAATGCATCCGTAATTTGTTTATGTTCGGTAAGCAACCAGTTTTTTTCATCATTAATATAATGAGCCTCAACCGAAAGAGACGCTGAATCGATCGTAATGTATTCTTTTAATGAGGGAATATCTTTGTACAAGTTAAATTTTTTCCCTCTATCGTAATTTTTGGTTGAAGGCGAAAGGATTTCAATGATGATTGTTGGTTGGAGAATAGTGTCTTTATCTTCGCTTAAATGTTTGATCTCGTTACAATAGATAGAAATATCCGGATAAGTAAACAAGGTGTTTTCAGGAATGTTCATTCTCATGTCGCTTCCGAATGGAATGCATTTCGAACCTTTTAGTGTATTGTAAAGGTGCCCGAAAACATTTGAAAATATAAGATTATGGTTAAAGGCTGCACCAGACATTGCAAATATCTCGCCTTGAAAATATTCGTGCTTTTCTGTAGATGCTTTTTCCATCTCCAGGTACTCTTCAATGGTATAACGCCTTTTTCGATAAGCTACAGCTGGTTCATTTACAATCTCATCCATATACGAATTTACAGATGTTTTACGTAAGGATAAATATTATAAACGATTAAGTGTTTAAAACGGGTATTGGTTGGTTAATCGGTTAACTGTTTAAATCGGTTAATCGACTGCCGACTAAGGACTCTAGACTAATGACTAATCCTAATGTCCTGCAAAGAAACCAATCAATGCTACACCAATTCCCAATAAAACGGCAATCATTTTGCGGGTATTGATTTTATGATCGGCACTCGATTCGAATAAGATGGTGGTAGAAATATGTAAGAAAATACCGATTACAATACCCATAATTTTATTGAAATAAGCATCAATGCCTCCAATAGTGCCATTGCTTAAGCCAACACTTACATAAAAGCCCAATGGTGCCATGATGGCAAATACAATCAGATAAAATACAATGCTGCTTTTTTTGAAATGGTTTTGCATTAATATGCTGGCCAGTGCAAAAGCAGCAGGAATGTGGTGTAGCGAAATTCCGAAAATCAGCTCATTGTGCTGTTCTTTTGCTAATGGCATTCCCTCTAAAAAAGCATGCAAACACAAACTGATCATAATACCAAAAGGAAAAACATGCCCGTCGTGATGTTTATGGATATGGCCATGTTCTACACCCTCTGAAAATTGCTCCAAGAAAATCTGCAGTAAGAAACCAATCAGAATAAAAACGCCAATCTGCCATTTGTCAGGGCCGCTGTAAGCGTCGGGAATTAAATGTAAAACTGTAATGGCAAATAAATAAGCCCCACTGAAAGACAAAATCAGTTTCAGTAGTTTAGATTTATCGCTCTTTACTAAAAATATAGCTGTCCCACCTAAAAAGGCACAGAAAAAGAGTACGCAGAGTTTCCAGATTTCCATAAGTTAAAAATCAGGTTGTAATTTTTTAAATATTCTAGAACAGATAATCCCTATGGTAATGCCCAGTAGAGCACCGGTAGTTATATCAACAGGATAATGAACACCAACATATACCTGCGCAAAACTGATGATAAAGGCCCAGAAAATGCCAATAGGCAAAATAGGTTTCCATCGGCTATAAAAAATGCAGATTAAAAAAACGGCTATGGCAAAATGATTGGTGGCGTGTGCAGACGGAAAGCTCAAACCACTTCCACAGGGAACACGGTGAATAATATCGTTCGCCAAACTTAAATCATTGCAGGGCCTAACCCGGGCTACCCAAGGTTTCACTACTCTTGAAGCAATTAAATCGCCCATGGCAAAAGTGAAGAGAACCATGCCTATAATGTAATAGCCCTGTTTCTTATATTGTTTAATACAAAAAACAACAATAAAAAGGTAAAGGGGCGACCAAAAGAAACGGTTACGCATTAAAGGCATCAACCAATCAAAAAAGCTATTTGAAAGCCCGCGGTGGATTTTCAGGAACAATGCTATATCAAATTGCTGTATGCTTTCTATCATGCTTTTTTACAGATTAAAATTAACCGGTCTGAACTGTTTTCCTCAAAATCGTCTAAACCATAACTGCCAAAAGTTTTTTCGATAACCATCCCAGCCTTGTTAAGCATGCGCTGAAAATCCGCAAAACTAAATGCCTGCACCCGTTCTTCGAAATTGTATACCTTTTGTTTGTCTTCGAAATTTATCTTTTTGATAATTTTTCCGTCGATCACATTTTTGGTGATATTAAAAGTTATGCCATCGAGCGATTTTGTTTCGCAATGATTTAAGTTGCGGATAATTTTTTCGGTATTAAAATAATCGAGCACCAAAATCCCCTCAGCTGTTAAGCATTTTCGAAAGGTTTTAAGCGCATTTACATGGTCTTTTTCGGTATCGAAATAACCAAAACTGGTAAACAGATTTAAGGCTACATCAAAGTAATTGATGTAAAATAACCTGCGCATATCGTGTACAAGAAAATGTAATTTATTGTTTTCGAATTGCTTGGCGTATTTTATACTTTGTTCCGAAAGGTCTATTCCGGTAACATCGAAGCCTTTTTTGTTTAAATAGATTGAATGCCGGCCTTTGCCACAGGCAATATCCAACATTTTAGCATCGGCCCTTGGGTGTAAAAATTGCGTAAGTTTATCGATGAAAAATTCGGCTTCAGCATCATTCCGTTGTTGATAAAGAATATGATAATATGGCGAATTAAACCAATATTGAAACCACTTGCGTTGCATAAATAAGCCGTTTGTATCTTAAAAAGATGCAAATATAAGGTTTTACAGTCGCTAGTAAAGTTAGAATATGCTTTTATGCAATAAAGTTGCAAGAATATTATGAATACAGTATCAGATTAAACACACGTTTGTTTTTGGCCCTAGTCTCAATTCTGGAAAATTGATCGTGAAAATAGATATAAAAGCAATGTAAATTAACGTGCACAAACACGCCTAAATAGCGGCTATCTTGTTTTTTTTCTTATTTTTGAGCCTCAATTAAATTATATACAGTGACTTTAATAAAATCAATTTCAGGAATACGAGGAACCATTGGTGGAAGGGCTGGAGACGGCTTAACCCCATTTGATATTGTGAAATTTACAGCTGCCTTTGGTAGTTGGGTGGTACAAAAAACAGGCAATAAAAGAATAGTTTTAGGTCGCGATGCCCGTATTTCGGGTGAGATGGTAAATAACCTGGTTATCGGAACTTTGCAAGGCTTAGGCATTGAGGTGATCGATTTAGGTTTGTCTACTACACCAACTGTAGAAGTAGCCGTACCCGACGAAAATGCGGGGGGCGGCATCATTTTAACCGCGAGCCACAACCCTAAACAGTGGAATGCCTTAAAATTACTAAATGCCAGTGGCGAATTTATTAGCGATGCTGACGGAAAAGAAGTTTTAGATTTGGCAGAAAGCGCTGATTTTGATTTTGCTGATGTAGATAAATTAGGTAAAGTAATTAAAAACGATACTTACCTTCAAAAACACATCGATAAGGTATTAGCATTACCATTGGTTGATGTTGAGGCGATAAAAAAAGCCGATTTTAAAGTTGTAATCGACTGCGTAAATTCAACTGGCGGTATTTTTATCCCTGCTTTGTTAAAAGCTTTGGGCGTGAGCAGGGTGGTAGAATTATATTGTACACCAGACGGGCATTTTCCGCACAACCCTGAGCCACTTCCTGAAAACTTAACTGAAATATCGAAAGAAGTTCAGAAACAAAATGCAGATTTAGGTATTGTAGTTGATCCGGATGTTGACCGTTTATGTTTTGTAAACGAAGATGGTAGCATGTTTGGCGAAGAATATACTTTGGTAGCTGTTGCCGATTATGTATTGAAAAATACACCGGGAAACACAGTTTCGAACCTTTCATCAACACGTGCATTACGCGATGTGACCGAAAAAGCAGGAGCCGGATACAATGCATCAGCAGTAGGAGAAGTGAATGTAGTAAACAAAATGAAAGCTACTAATGCCATTATTGGTGGTGAAGGCAACGGTGGGATTATCTATCCCGAATCGCATTATGGCAGAGATGCATTAGTTGGTATTGCTTTGTTTTTAACACATTTAGCTAAATTTGGCAAATCAATTTCAGTATTAAGAAGCAGTTACCCTCAATACCACATCTCTAAAAACAAGATTACCCTTACACCAGAAATGGATATCGATAATCTGTTGAAACAGGTAGAAGAGAAGTATAAAAATCAACCATACAGTACAATTGATGGTTTGAAGATAGAATTTGATAAAACTTGGGTACATTTGCGCCGTTCGAACACTGAACCGATCATCAGGATTTACAGTGAAGCAGAAAATGAAACCATTGCCGAGAATTTGGCGAACAAAATTATTTCTGACATTAAAGAAATTTTACACCTTTAATCGCTAAAAGATTTCAGGATTAAGCATACCTGTTCAGGGTTTAATAAAACGATTAAACCCTGAATATTTATAACAGAGAATGCCCTTAGCAAGGTATCTTTGCAACATACTAACTTTTAAATATTCGTAGAAATGAAAAGGGTCTATTTAGATAATGCGGCCACAACGCCTTTAGATGCAGCAGTAATCGCAGAAATGACAAACGTGATGGAAAACTATTTCGGTAATCCATCTGCCATTCATGCACTTGGCCGTGAGGTAAGAACGCTGGTAGAGAAAGCCCGTAAAACCGTTTCCGGGTTGTTAAATGCCTCACCATCCGAAGTATTTTTTACTTCCGGCGGTACAGAAGCTGATAATACAGCTATCCGTTGCGGTATCGCTGCCTATGGCATAAAACATGCCATTACTTCGAAAATAGAACACCATGCCGTTGAGCATACTTTAAATACGATGCTTAAAAATGGCGAGATCGATAAATTAAGTTTTGTTAATATTGACGAAAAAGGGAATATCGATTACAAGCATTTAGAAGAACTGCTTCAAAATAACGAACGTACTTTTGTTTCGCTAATGCATGCCAATAACGAGTTGGGTACCCTAACCGATATGGTTAAAGTTGGCGATATCTGCGAGAAATACAATGCCATTTACCATGCCGATACGGTGCAAACCATGGGCCATTACCCGCATAACGTACGCGAACTTAAAGCACATTTTATTGTTTGCGCGGCGCACAAGCTACACGGACCTAAAGGCGTTGGTTTTTTATATGTAAACAGCAATATTAAAATTCCACCGATGATTTATGGTGGCGCGCAAGAGCGTAATATGCGTGGTGGTACCGAAAACGTATATGGTATTGTGGGTTTAGCTAAGGCCTTAGAAATTGCTTATGCAGAAATGGATCAGCATCAGGCCCATATCCAGGGCTTAAAAGATTATCTGAAAGCACAGTTAATTGCCGAAATCCCCGGTATTGCTTTTAATGGCGAAACCGATGCCGATAAAAGTTTGTACACGGTACTGAATGTATCGTTCCCTGAGATGGATATGGCCGATATGTTGTTGTTTAATTTAGATATCAATGGTATCTGTGCTTCTGGTGGCAGTGCCTGCTCTTCCGGTTCAAATATTGGTTCGCATGTATTAAATGGCATTAATGCCGATCCTAACCGTCCTTCGGTGCGCTTTTCGTTTAGCAAATACACTACAAAAGAAGAGTTAGATTATGTAATAGAAAAAGTTAAAATGTTAGTAAAGCAAAATGCTTTAGCTTAAAATATCATTAACCAAATAGGAGAGTCCCGGTGAGAATCGGGACTTTTTTTGTGCAATAAACATAGTTTGAAGTCTATTTTTTTTGGAAAGCAAAGGCAGCATTTCATTTTGAGGTTAGTCCTGCTTTCCATTTCAAATCCTAGCCCGATGAAAATCGGGCTGCGGGTTTTCCATTTCAATCAGGTTTACAAACTGAGGCCAGTGCTGCTATTGAGGGTTTAATGGCATGGTGCCTGATCTATTCTGCACCCTGCAGCCTCAAATAGTACTGCAGACTGTGCCACCTAAACCTGATCGGAACGAGCATCCCGATTCTATCGGGATAAAGTGAAGAGCAGGACTGTACCTGCCTAAATACCACTGTGACTGATTTCCAATAAACAATCAATTTTAAAATAATTTGCAATTAACTATTAAGCTAATAAAAACCTCTTGCAAAACTCAAAAATAAAGCTTATATTTAATTAAGATAAAGGCAATCCACGCCATTTTAATGTAGTTCCAGAACGAAACCTTATCAAATTCCCCGTGGTATAAGGTTAAGCAAATTTTAAATAGCTTTTTTACTAATGCATTTTGCAGCTTAAAAAAGCATGCTGATTAAAATTGTTAACCCTGAAAACTAGCCATGTTTTCAATAATCTATATCGTCATGGAAAAGAGCCAAAACAATCAAAACCTAGAGAACGCGAAGCAGGAAGAAAAATTAAATGAAGAAAGGAAACACATTTACAAGTTTATCCTTAATCCATTTTCGTTTGAATCTTCAAACCATTTCAACAAAATCCACAAAAGAAGATTTCATTCTTTCGGCTGCATTCACGAATTAGGAAAACTTCCCGGAGCAATGTTGTAATTGCGAAAGGTAAACATTGTTTAATTAATGCTAACGGCTTTTCTAAGGAGAGGCGAATTACTTCTTTGTGTGATGAGATAATGCTTTGGTTGAAGACGCAACAACCATTAAGATTATGTTATGCTGTACTTGATGAGGTATTAAACGTGGACTTTTAAGTTAAGTTTTTTGCCACGGAAACACGAAAGACACTGAATGTTTTTCTCGTTTTGTCAGCACCTGGTCTTAGCGTCTCGCTAAGACTTTAGTTTTTGCTATTGAAACATAAAAACAAGATTAATTGAAAGGTCTTAGCGAGACGCTAAGACTAGAGAAGGTATTTGTTTGGTGAGTCACCAAACATGGAAATTTGGTGCCAATAAACCCATTCCCAAAACAACTAAGCAAAAACAATCTTATTTTTCACTTGTTTCTTTAATACATCAATTTACAGTACTATGGAAACAAATAAGGAAAAAGGTAAAGTTGTTGAGAACGATTTGCTAGATAAAAAAGTAGAAGATGTGAGAGATCATGATTCTTTAGATGAAAATAAATCATCGAAAATAACCACTAATCTTTTTAACAAAGAGGATAAACGAAAGAATAATCCACTAGGGCCAGGTCACGAACCCGGACCAACACCGGGCTCAGGAATATAATTGTTCGCAATATAATTTACGAACAAAATGATTAAATTTAAACCACAGCAATTGCTGTGGTTTTTTAGCTAAATCCCAAAATGGAAAGAAGAAATTTTATCAAAAACTCGGCATTGGCCATGGCCTTGCTTTCAATTTATAAAACAGATGTTTTTGCACAGCAAGCGCTAATGCGTGCTTACAACTTTAAACCATTGCGCAATAATGTGGGGATATTTACCGAACAGGGCGGTACGATAGGCTGGTTAAATTCGAGTAATGGTTTTGTGGTAGTAGATGCCCAGTTCCCAACCTCAGCACCTCATGTGATCGAAGAATTAAAAAAACTGGGCGAAAAACCTTTCAAATACCTGATTAATACCCATCATCATGGCGATCATACCGCGGGCAATATTTCCTTTAAGGGATTGGCCGAAAAAGTTGTAGCACATCAAAATTCCTTAGTGAATCAGAAAAGAGCCGCAGAAAAAGCAAATAATTTAGACAAACAGTTACTGCCTGATACTACTTTTGGAACAAAATGGACCGCAAAAGTAGGAGACGAAAACATAAAAGCTTACTATTATGGCTCTGGTCATACCAATGGCGATGCAGTTTATCATTTTGAGCATGCAAATATTGCGCATGTAGGCGATTTGGTATTCAACCGTAAGTTTCCTTACATCGATCGGGAAAACGGCGCACACATCGGCAATTGGATCACGGCATTGGATAAAATTTTGGCTAAGTTTGATAATGATACCCTGTTTATCTGGGGACACAGCTTAGATCCTGAAAAAGTAACCGGAAACAAAGCAGATGTTAAAGCCTTTCAAAATTACCTGCAGAACCTTTTAACTTTTGTGAGTGGAGAAATCAAAGCAGGTAAAAGCAAAGAAGATATTTTAAAAACGACTACAATCCCAAATGCACCCGAATGGAAGGGAGAAGGTATTGAAAGAAGCCTAAGCGCTGCTTATGATGAATTGAAGGGAGTTTAACCTCATATTCCATAAGAAAAGTCGTCATCTCGACTGAAGTGCAGCGGAATGGAGAGATCTGTCTTTACAGATTTCTCGACTACGTTGCGCTTCGCTCGAAATGACGGTATTGGTTCATTCTGATTAAAAATTTATCGTTCCTGTAATACAGCACTCCAAATCTTTTTTCAATTTATAAACGTTCTATATTTAAAATAATCCTTTCAACGTCATCGAATTACCGTAGGCTTTAGCGTTTAACAACTATATTTGTTACAATTCAAAATCTACAGCTCATGGATGATTTTATAGCAGCCCGTTCCCAAATGGCCTTATCGTTAGGCTTTCACATCATTTTTTCCTGTATTGGCATGGTTATGCCTTTCTTTATGGCCGTATCGCATTATAAATGGCTTAAAACGAACGACGAGGTATATAAAAATCTGACTAAAGCCTGGAGTAAAGGTGTAGCCATATTTTTTGCTACCGGTGCGGTATCTGGTACCATGTTATCTTTCGAATTAGGATTACTTTGGCCAAAATTTATGGATCATGCCGGGCCAATATTCGGGATGCCTTTTTCGCTAGAGGGAACAGCCTTTTTTATCGAAGCGATAGCCCTTGGCTTTTTCTTGTATGGCTGGAATAAGTTAAATAAATGGTTCCATTGGTTTACCGGGATGGTTGTAGGGGTGAGTGGTTTAGCGTCCGGAATACTGGTTGTTGCCGCAAATGCCTGGATGAACAGCCCGGCGGGTTTTGATTTTGTGAACGGGCAATACCTGAATATCGATCCCATACAGGCCATGTTCAATAAAGCATGGTTTAGTCAGGCTTTACACATGTGTTTAGCCGCATTTACCGCTACGGGCTTTGCTGTGGCAGGTGTACATGCTTTAATGATCCTGAGAAACCGTAATGCAGCATTTCACTTGAAAGCTTTTAAAATAGCAGCCATATTTGCTTGCATTGGCGCATTATTGCAGCCTTTAAGTGGTGATATTTCGGCAAAAGATGTAGCCAAAAGGCAACCTGCTAAACTTGCTGCAATGGAGGCATTGTACAAAACTGAAAAACCTGCTCCACTATTAATCGGCGGCATTGTGAATGAAAAAGATAAAACGGTAAAAGGTGCAATCGAAATCCCTGGCGCTTTAAGTTTTCTGGCCCATGGCGATTTCAAAGCTGAAGTAAAGGGTTTAGATCAGATTCCCGAAAACAAGCATCCTCCGGTAGCCATCACCCATTATGCTTTCCAGATTATGGTTGGGATTGGTACGCTGCTCCTTTTAGTATCCTTAACTTATTTCTTCATTTTATTTAAAAAGAAACCCTTAACCGAGAAACGCTGGCTGCTGAAATTATTTGTTGTGGGCATTCCGCTTGGTTACATCGCTTTAGAGGCTGGCTGGGTAGTTACGGAGGTTGGTAGGCAACCGTGGATTATTTATGGCATTATGCGCACCAAGGATGCGGTTACACCGATGCCGGGTATTGCTTATTCATTTTATATCTTCTCGGCCATTTACGTCTCTCTAAGCATTATTGTAACGTTTTTGCTTTACCGTCAGATTAAAATGGTGCCAGTACTCTATAACAAACCAGAAAGAAAATAATTAATTAACCACAGATAAAAAGGATGAACACGGATGAAGGCTTGAGACTTGCAGTCGAATTGTCAAAATCTGTGTAAATCTGTGGCAAAAAAATAAATGATGGAACAAGTTGTAATTACATTTTTATGCATGGCCATTCTGCTCTACTTTTTATTGGGTGGGGCTGATTTTGGTGCAGGGATTATTGAACTGTTTACTTCAACAAAAAACAGAAGTAAAACCCGTAAAACCATGTATCAGGCCATTGGTCCGGTTTGGGAGGCTAACCACATGTGGCTGATTATTGCCATTGTAATCCTTTTCGTGGGTTTCCCGCATATTTATACCACCATGTCGGTTTATCTGCATATTCCATTGGCGATTATGCTCATCGGAATTATTGCACGGGGTACCGCCTTTGTATTTCGCCATTACGATGCCGTTAAAGATGATATGCAGTGGTTTTATAACCGCATATTCAGGTATTCGAGTTTTGTAACGGCGTTGTTCCTTGGCATTATTGCCGGAAGCTTAATTTCAGGCCATATCGATACGCAGGCTAACGATTTTTATACCGCCTATATTTCGGGCTGGCTGAACTGGTTTTCTGTTGCTGTAGGCATGTTTACGGTCTCTCTTTGTGGTTTTCTTGCTGCGATTTATCTTATTGGTGAAACAAAAGAAGCGCATGATAAACGCCGTTTTATTAAAAAGGCCGAATTTATGAATGTGGCTGCCGTAGTTTTCGGGGCGATGGTTTTTATTGCTGCTCAAAGGGATAAAATTCCCCTGACTGATTGGGTTTTTAAGAGCAATGTTGGTTTATCGGCCATTATTTTGGCCAGTTTATCCCTTGTGTTGTTATGGTACCTGCTAATTAAAGGTAAAACAAAAGTTTTACGCATTTTAGCTGGCTTCCAGGTGACGATGATCCTTTTGGCCATTAGTTATGCCCACTTTCCAAACTTTATCCGTTTAAAAAATGGTGATGCAATCTCCCTTCTCGAAACTGCAGGGCCAGAAAAAACCATTTATAGTTTAGGCTTAGCACTTTTATTGGGGAGTGTATTGATTCTGCCTTTTTTGGGGTATCTGTTTTATAAGTTCCAGAAGAAAGAGGAGTAGGCTTTCTGTTAATAAAAAGGGTCGTCATCTCGACTGAAACGCAGTGAATGGAGAGATCTACCTAGATAGATTTAGCTTCTCTGAGCACTACGTGATTCTCGACTGGGTTGCACTCCGCTAGAAATGACGATCCGAGGTAATAAAAAAAGAGCACCTGTTTCCAAATGCTCTTTAAATTATTCTTTATCTACAAACCACCTTTTCTATTCGATTTGGTTTGTACCGGCCAGGTTGCTGGCTTTCCGGTACGTTCGTTTACAGGTAAATCGGTTGCTTTTTCATTTGAGGTTTTCTCAGGATCTTCGCAGGCCATATAAACCATAATGGCAGCTAAAATTACATTGCTTCTAATTTCATCGAAAACCAACTTATCGTAACTGTCGCGGTTGGTGTGCCAGGTATAGGTACCATAATCCCAGCTGGTAGAACTTAAGGAGTAACCCAATGCTCCGGCGGCAACAAAAGAAGCAAAATCAGAACCTCCTGCACCAGGCGACCCCGGAAAACTGGTTTTGATCTGGTTTTTAATGGTATCTGGTACTGCAGCCAACCAACGGGTAATGTAATCTTTCGATTTAGCAAAGCCTTGTCCGCCAATATTCACTACCCGGCCTGTACCGTTATCCTGGTTAAATAAAGCCTGAAGATTATTTACAATTTCCGGATGATCTTCTACAAAAGCCCTCGATCCATTTAAGCCCTGTTCTTCACTTCCCCAATGGCCAACCAAAATGGTACGTTTAGGGTTAGGATAGATTTTTTTTAGAATGCGCATGGCTTCCATCATTAAAATGGTACCAGAACCATTATCGGTAGCGCCGCTTGCGCCATCCCAAGAATCGAAATGTGCAGAAAGCATCACATATTCGTTTGGTTTCTGCGTGCCTTTAATTTCGGCTATGGTATTAAAAGTAGGTACTATGCCTAATTTCTTAGCATCTGCTTCGATTCTTAGTTTAGGTTTATCACCGTTCAGCGCAAGGCGGTAAACCAGGCCGTAATCTTCAACAGATAAATCTAAAGTTGGGACTTTTTTAGTATTTGCGCCAAAAATTTTATCTACGCCAAAACCTTGCGACCAGTTATTGATCACCACCGCTACTGCACCTGCATTTTCTATCGCTATAGGAAGTGTTTTTGCTGTTAAACCAGTTTTGGCTATGCTGGCTGCCCATGCTTTAGCGGCGTCGGCTTTTTCTTTTTTAAACTTTTCGAATAAATCTTTTGTGGCAAATTCTTCCCAGTTTTTTTCTGGTCGGCCAGATAGTTGGTTCATCGAAATCAATACGATTTTACCTTTTACATTTGGTAACCATTTTTGAAAAGCTACCGAATCTGTAATTTCTGGGAGAATAATCGCTTCTGCATTAATGGTTTTACCATTTGTAGAAGGACTCCAGGCCAATTGCGTACCTTCTAAGGTTCTAACCCGTGGACTTATTAAATCGATGTGTGTAATGCCCCTTTCCCAGCCAGCCCATTCGCCCCATTTTTCATTTTTTGCAGAAATACCCCAATCCGTATATTTTTTTACGGCCCAGTCGTTGGCTTGTTTCATTTGTGGTGAACCAACTAAACGAGGTCCAACAACATCTAAAAGTTCGTGAGCAAGTTTCTCCAATTGAGAATTTTCGTTCACTTCTTTAACAATATTGTCGATTATTTTTTTGTCTTGCGCGAATATGCAGGTTGAAGTGCATAGCAATAGCGCAGAAAATAGTAGTTTTTTATTCATAATTAGTTAGGGTTGATTATTTGATAAGCTAATTTATGAAATAAGGAGTAGGGTTGAAGGATGTTAATGGAAATGTTGCAGTAAATAAGATCGTCATTGCGAGGCGATTTTTCATCGCCGTGGCAATCTTTTGTCCTCGGTTCGTAAGGGCATAGGTTAAGGATTTATACTTGAAATAAGGATTGAGGTTGGTGAGCCATTAAGCTTTGAAGAGAATTTCTTAATTATATTAATATATTTTTTTCACCTATATTTCCATACTTTAAGCAAATTTATAAAAGATGAAAAAAACGGTCTCTTTACTATTGCTGCTCCTAGTTGGACAGTTTTCCTTCTCTCAACAGAATGTTATTGCAAATGCCAAGCATACAGCACAATTGATGATAGATAATTATCTAAAAAAAGATTATGAAAACTATGTCAATTTTTTATACCCTACAGAAATTAAATATAGAGGTGGTAGAAATAAGTTTGTAATGCTGTTAAAATCTAACGATGAACATAGTAAACTTATTAATATAAAAACGGTTAGTCAAAAAATAATAGGTATCTCAAAAGTTTATCATGCGGGAAAAGAACTTCATTGTGCTATTTCCGTGGAAAATAAAAGCAGTGGTGATGAGGGGTTAATGATTTTAAGGACAACATTACTTGCCATCAGTGCTGATCAAGGTAAAACGTGGAAATTTATCACTACGGGAGATAAAACTCCGACTCAAGTGCACAAAATGGTGCCTAAATTTAATGAAGATTTGATGTGGGATGCAGGTTCTTTTAATGTAGTGAAAAAACAGCACAAAAACTGACTAAACTAAAAAGGTCAGATGGTAACATCCGACCTCACTACAAGGGCATAGGATATAGTTGAGATAAGGACTGAGTGAGGTTAGTGAGCCATCAAGCTTGGAAGGAAGAAAATAGTTAAATAGTGAATGATTCAATAAAATGAAAGGTCAGATGGTAGCATCTGACCTCACTATGTTAACTTCTCCGTGCCTTCAGTGCTTCCGTGGCAAACAATCCTAAAAACTACTCTTCTGGATCTTATCATGAAACGGCAAATACTCAGCTAGTGCTGCAGAACCATACCAATTGTATAATTCTGGTTCCAGTAATTTAGCTTTTATGGCCGGATCGCTTTCGAGTAGTTGTTTTGCCTCTTCGATCGATTTTGTATTTAAAACGAAAATACCACGGTAATTTTTATCGTTTTTGCCCATTGGGCCAGCAATTACGAGTTTTTGTGCTTCGACCATTTTACCCATGTTTGCCATATGCCCGGCAAATAAGCTGTCTGTTTTGGCTTTGGTTTCTGTGGTATTCGTACCCGATTTCAGCATAACCAGCACATACATTTTCATGCCGTAGTTATCGGCACCGAGCTTTTTAGCTAATGCTTCATCATAAGGGGCTTTAGCTTTTTTCTCCTGTGCTTGTGTAGCGAGCATAATGGTGATCAGGGAGATGAATAGGGATAATTTTTTCATTTAGTTTATGGTTTGGTTAGTTTAAAAATAAGAAAAATTGTGATTATTTATTCCCCTCCTTTGGAAGGGTGCCCGCCGGGCGGGGTGGTTGTAGCACTCGCTAGGAAAACCCCTCAAAAGAGCCACTGGCCCATGTTAATTAAAACTGATTGCCGCAGTACCGATGTAAAATCGGGAGAAGCAAAAAGCAGGACTGAATTAACCGAAGTCATTCAAGCCCTGCTTTTCTTATTGTAGTTCATTTGTTCATTAGTCATTTGTTTATTGGTCGATTGCACTAATGAACAAATGGCTAATGAATTATTTAACCAACTAGTTGTTCATCATTTTAATAAAAGCGCCTAATTTAGCTTTCATGGCTCTTCTATCGACAATGAAATCAAGGAAACCGTGTTCAAGAACGAATTCTGAAGTTTGGAAACCTTTTGGTAAATCTTTTTTAATGGTTTCTTTAATTACCCGCGGACCAGCAAAACCGATCAGTGCACCTGGTTCTGCAATATTAATATCGCCCAACATCGCGTATGATGCAGTTACACCACCGGTAGTTGGATCGGTTAATAAAGAGATATATGGAACTTTAGCCTGACCTAATAAGGCGAGTTTGGCTGATGTTTTGGCCATTTGCATTAATGAAAACGCGGCTTCCATCATACGTGCACCACCTGATTTTGAGATCATCAGGAACGGAACTTTATGTTTAATGCTGTAATCGATCGATCTTGCAATTTTTTCGCCCACAACTGAACCCATCGAACCGCCGATAAAAGCAAAATCCATACAGGCAATTACGAGGTCTTGCCCTTCGATTTTACCAACACCGGCACGGATAGCGTCTTTCAGGCCTGTTTTAGCCTGGCTTTCTTTAATTCTATCGGTGTAAGGTTTGTTATCGTTAAAATTTAAAGGGTCGCCCGATGTTAAGTTAGGAAACAGTTCTTTAAACTCGTTATTATCAAATAAAACCTCGAAATATTCTTTTGAGCCTACTCTCAGGTGGTAATCGCAGTAATGACAAACGTATTTGTTTTCCTGAAGTTCTGCCTGATGTAGCGGTTTTTTACAATTTGGACATTTATTCCACAAACCATCTGGTGCTTCTTTTTTCTCTTCTGTTGTGGTGATGATACCTTTTTTTTCTCTCTTAAACCAAGCCATATAATTTTTTGAAGAATTGGATTGCAAAGAAACGAAAAATAAAATAAAGTCGACCCTTATTAGCTGTAAAAATAGTCAATGGTGAGTTGGTTGATAGTCGATTGGCAATAATGCAAGCGTTGGGTAGGTAATTGAAAACTTGGTTCTGGCTACTGCTAACTGCTAATTGTAAAGTTAAGTGTGTCTTTTTTACACTAAGGATAATGTGATTTTTACACTAAATAGGCCTTATTTTGCTGTTAGGCAAATAATTCTGTTGTTAGAAAAGCTTGGAATGTTATTTTTTTTTATAACTTCGGACTTAATAAAATTAACAAGAAATGAGTTTAAAAGGCTACAAAGGCGTAATTTACGGAGATGCCGTTCAAGAATTGTTTGAGCAGGCTAAAAAACATCAGTTTGCTTTACCAGCAGTTAACGTAACCGGTACAAATACGGTTAATGCGGTATTGGAAACTGCTAAGGCAGTAAATTCGCCTGTTATGATTCAATTATCTAATGGAGGTGCGCAGTTTTATGCAGGCAAATCTTTAGATAATGAGAAATTGCAAGCATGTATTTTAGGTGCTGTATCGGCAGCTAAACATGTACATTTATTGGCAGAGCATTATGGTGTTGCTGTGGTTTTACATACCGACCACGCCGCTAAAAAATTATTGCCTTGGATTGATGGACTTTTAGACCACGGTGAAAAATTCTTCGCTGAAACTGGAAAACCCTTGTTTTCATCTCATATGTTGGATTTATCGGAAGAGTCGATTGAAGAAAACATGGAAATTTCTGCTAAATACTTAGCGCGCATGGCTAAAATGAACATGACTATTGAAATCGAACTTGGTGTTACAGGTGGTGAAGAAGATGGTGTTGATAACAGCGATGTAGACAGCTCTAAATTATATACTCAACCTAGCGAAGTGGCTTATGCTTACGAAGAATTAAGCAAAGTTTCTCCTCGCTTTACTGTTGCTGCCGCTTTTGGTAACGTGCACGGTGTTTATAAACCGGGTAACGTAAAATTGCAACCGGTAATTTTGAAAAATTCTCAGGATTTTATCAAAGAAAAATTCAGCTTAACTGCAGAGAAACCAATCAACTTCGTATTTCACGGTGGTTCTGGTTCTACACAGGAAGAAATCAGAGAAGCAATTTCTTATGGTGCAATTAAAATGAATATCGATACTGATATGCAATGGGCATTTTGGGAAGGTATTTTAGAATATTACAAAAAGAATGAAGCTTATCTTCAAGGTCAGATTGGTAATCCTGATGGCGATGATAAACCAAATAAAAAATATTACGATCCACGCGTTTGGTTACGTAAAGGTGAAGAAACTTTTGTGAAACGTTTAACTACTGCTTTCGAAGATCTAAACTGTATCAACGTTAACGATAAGTTATAAGTTCGATTGGTTTTGAAGATTGGATTTACATTCAATCATTCAAAAATCAATCACTCGATAATTAGGCAAAAGCGCCATGAGGTTAAAAACTTATGGCGCTTTTGTTTGTTTTATGGTTATATTTAAGCAAACAAATTGTAATGGCAAAATCTAAAAACGATACCAAAAGAAATAATTTTTTCGAGAAATTTGCCAATGCGGCAACCAAATTTACAGGCAGCTCTGTTGCATTTATAGCGGCAACGGCAATCGTAGTGATTTGGGCAGTAACAGGGCCACTTTTCAATTATTCTGAAACCTGGCAATTGGTAATAAACACGGGCACAACGATTATCACCTTTTTGATGGTTTTTTTGATCCAGAAAGCACAGAATAAAGATGGCAAGGCCATTCAGTTAAAATTGAATGAATTGATTGCTGCGCAACAGGGTGCAAGCAACCGGATGGTAGATATTGAAGATTTGAGCGAAAAAGAACTGGATCAGTTACATAAATTTTACGTTACGATTGCCACACTTGCCAAAAAAGAGGCCGATATTCATTGTTCGCATTCAATTGATGTTGCTGAGGCATTAAATGAATCGAAATTAAAATTGAATAAACACTTTAAACACCACGATAATGAGTCTGCACGTTCAAAAAGTTAACCATCCCGAAGATTTAGATAAAGTATTTGCGATCCGTAAGATTGTATTTGTAGACGAACAGAATTGTCCACCGGAATTGGAGTGGGAACATGAAGATGAATCTACACATTTTCTGGCAACAAATAACGGACAACCTTGCGGTGCCTGCAGATGGCGTAAAACGGATAATGGTTATAAGCTGGAACGTTTCGCGGTTTTAAAAGATTTTAGAGGACAGGGGGTAGGTCGTGCACTAATTGCCGAGGCTTTATCTGACCTGCCAGAGGATGCACATTATATTTACCTGAACTCGCAGTTAGATGCCATGAGTTTGTACGCTAAATTTGGTTTTGTAGCAGAGGGAGAGCAATTTGAAGAGGCTGGCATACAGCACTTTAAAATGGTGAAGAAGGTTTAAAGATGGTTAGCCATGGGGAATGCAAAACTCACAACTCAACTCCATATTTCGTCATTGCGAGGCACGAAACTAGACATATCGTCATTTCGACTGAAGCGCAGCGAAATGGAGAAATCTTTAGATACAGATTTCTCGACTGCGTTTCACTCCGCTCGAAATGACGGCCTAGGCGCCAAATAGAAATTTACCCAAATATCTTCCCTGATAAAACCGTGACCTCATTCCATTTATCCATATCAAGGTTGAGATTTTCTCCCTTAGCAGTCAAATAGCCAATTACATCTTCGGTAGCAATGTTGCCTGTGAGGTCATCTGCAGCCATGGGGCAGCCTCCAAAACCTTTTAATGCCGAATCTATACGTTTTACCCCTGAACGATAAGCAGCTTCTATCTTTTCGAAACGCTCAGCAGGAGTGGAGTGTAAATGAATACCAATTTCAATAGTGTTAAACCTCGAAATCAGTTTAGGTAATATACTTTCTATCTTTTCTGCTGTGGAAACACCTACAGTATCGGCCAGCGACAAAATCTCTACACCTTTACTCACCAGTACATCAGCCCATTTTTCTACGATTTCATAATTCCATTCATCGCCATAAGGATTGCCAAAACCCATTGATAGGTAAACAACCGCTTTTTTATTGTTTTTAGCACAAAGAGAGAGCATTTCTTCTACCGTATTTAATGATTGTGCTATGCTCGAATTGGTATTGCGCTGCTGGAAGGTTTCTGAGATCGAAAAAGGGAAACCAAGGTAATCGACGGCCTGATGCTTTACAGCGCTTTCTACCCCCCTTAAATTGGCTACAATGGCCAAGAGTTTGGTTGCGGTGTTGCTTAGATCAAGCTGTGCTAAAACTTCGGCGGTATCGGCCATTTGTGGAATGGCTTTAGGCGATACAAAACTTCCAAAATCGAGCGTATCGAAACCTACCTGAAGCAAAAGATTCAAATATTCGGCCTTAAGTCCGGTTGGAACAAAATCGTGTAGTCCTTGCATGGCATCGCGTGGACATTCTACTAATTTGAAGTTGTTTTGGCTCATGTTTTTGGTTTAACCGCAAAATGCGTAAAGTTTTTCGCAAAGAAAAGAAGAAACAGGAAACAAATTTTTATCATCAAAGTTACCTTAAAGACTAAAGACTAAAGACTAAAGACTAAAGACTAAAGACTAAAGACTAAGAAACCTTAACTTCTCCTTTTATGGCTGGTACTTCGTCTCTATAATCTACACTTCGATCTTTTGCAAAGGTTCTGATGATTAAACGGGTTCCTCTATCATAACTGAAATAACTCCAAACCCAGTTTACGAAAACAATAATCTTGTTTCTGAAGCCTACCAATGTCATTAAATGCACAAACATCCAGGTAAACCATGCGAAAACCCCTTGAAAACGGATTTTGCCAATATCTACAACGGCTTTGTTTCTCCCTACTGTAGCCATAGAGCCTTTATCAAAGTATTTAAATTTCTCCAAAGGTTTATTTTCTTTGATGTTGATCAGGTTTTTGGCCAGGTGGTGTCCTTGTTGGATGGCAGCAGGAGCAACTCCAGGATGGCCATTTGGTGTTTCTTCATCAATAATAGCGGCAACATCGCCAATGGCATATACATTTTGATAACCCACCACTAAATTCTGCGTGTCAGTTTTCAATCTGCCGCCTCTTACCACTTCGGCTTTATCTAAACCAGCTAAAACTTGCCCCTTAACACCTGCACTCCAAATTACCGTAGCGCTTAAAATCGGTGCTTTATCCTGTAAGGTAAGCGTATGGCCATCATAACCCAATACCCTGGTTTCGTTCATGATCGTAACGCCCATATCGGTAAGGAAATCTTTGGCTTTTTGCTGTGCCTGTGGCGACATCACCCCTAATAATTCTGGCGAATTTTCGATCAGGTAAATATTTACCTTGCTAAAATCCATTTCGGGATAATCGTTCGGAATAACATGTTTTTTAAGCTCTGCAATAGCCCCAGAGGTCTCAACCCCTGTAGGACCGCCGCCAACTACCACAAAGTTTAATAAGGCACTCTTTTTATCTACATCTTTTTCAATCAGCGATTTTTCGAAATTTTGTAAAATCAAACTTCTTAAATCCAGCGCCTCTGGGATGGATTTCATTGGCATGGAGTTGGCTTCAATCTCTTTATTGCCAAAAAAGTTACTGGTAGAGCCAGTGGCGATCACCAGATAATCGTAATTAACTCTGCCGATATCGGTTTGTAAACAGTTTTCTGCTGCGTTAACTTCGGTAACTTTTGTTACGCGAAAAATAAGGTTCTTTTGTCCTTTAAAAATCTTGCGTAGTGGGAAAGCGATCGAATCGGCTTCTAAACCTCCTGTAGCTACCTGATAAAGTAAGGGCTGGAAAGTATGATAGTTATGTTTATCGAGCATAACCACCTGAAAGGGTTTGTTTTTTAAACGTTTAGCTAACTCAATTCCTCCAAATCCACCGCCAACTATAACTACTCTAGGGTATTCGCTTTTAGGAAGTTGTAAATCCATTTTCGTATCGGTTTATCTATTGCTAATGTAACAAAAAGATGGCCAAAAGGTTTAGGAAATGAGGTTTTGGCAGTTATTCTTGCTTAATAATAAAGATATAACGCTGGTATGACGAAGCAGAGTTTTTTAGGTTTTGCTGCTATTTTAAGTTAATTAAACCTGATGGTAGTGGGCATTCCGATTCTTCATCGGGATAAAACGAACAGCAGGGCTTTCGGAACCGAAGAGCTACAGGTACTGCTTTTCAAAAATCAAAAAATATAGCAAACAACTTTGTGTTCTTTGTGCCTTCGTGGTAAAAAAAAGGCACAAAAAAAAGCGCCCCGATACATCGGAGCGCTTATATATTTTAAGAAATTAATCTCTTACTTTTTCTTCTCGGCTGAGCTACCCAAATCGATTACGATAGGAGTAGAGATACATAATGATGAATATGTACCGATGATACGACCGATTAACAAGGCGAAGATAAATCCGCGGATGCTATCGCCACCGAAAATAAAGATTACCAATAACACGAAGAATACGGTTAATGAGGTTAAGATAGTACGACTTAATGTACTGTTCAACGCGAAGTTGATTAAGTTGTTACGCTCTTCACCATGTAAATCTTCTTTACCAGATTCTTTTAATTTCTCACGGATACGGTCGAATACAACAACTGTCTCTGTCATGGTGTAACCCATTACCGTTAAAATTGCTGCAATGAAATCCTGACCGATTTCTAATGAGAACGGCATAATACCATCTAAAATAGTATAGAAAGATAATACCATTAACACATCATGGAACAATGCTATTACCGCACCTAAACCATACTGCCATTTTTTGAACCGTACTACGATATAGATAAACATGAATAAACATGAGATCAATACTGCGTAGAAAGCACCGTTTACGATATCACTTGCAATGATAGGCGTAACTTTTTGCGAGCTTACAATTTCATATTTAGAACCTGCTAAACCTTTGTTTAAAGCATCTTCTACAACTTTATCAGTTTTAATGTCCTGATCTTCGATGTGGAAAGTAGTGGTAATTTTTACCTGGCTATCTTCACCTGCAGTTTTAACTTCAGGCGTTTCGTTACCGAAAACCGGGTTTAACTTAGTTTTTAAATCTTCAGTGTTAACTGCTTTATCGAAGTGAACTAAATAAGTTCTACCTCCTTTAAAATCTACACCTAAGTTTAATCCGCCATTTTTGAAATACATACCAATACCAGCAATAATAATGATGGTAGAGATTACGTAGTAAATTTTACGACGGCCAACGAAGTTGAAACTGATGTTTTTAAATGCGTTACGGGTGATGCTGTTATCGAAACTTACATCGATTTTGCGGTTTAATAACGATTCGAAAACTACTCTCGAAATGGCTACAGCTGCAAATAATGAAGAAAGGATACCGATACATAATGTAGTTGCGAAACCTTGAACCGGACCGCTACCGAAAACGTACAGGATAGCACCTAAAATAAATAAGGTAACGTTCGAGTCGATAATTGAAGGCATTGCATGTTTAAAACCTTCTTTAATTGCAGTAGCCGTATTTTTGCCATGGGCAAGCTCTTCACGTACACGCTCAAAAATAAGGATGTTTGCATCTACCGATAAACCAATGGTTAATACGATACCAGCAATACCAGGTAAGGTTAATACTGCACCAAGTGATACCAGGATACCAATGATGAAGAACAAGTTGATTAACAATGCAAAGTTAGCAACCCAACCTGCACGGTGATAATACAACGCCATGAAGATTAAGATTACGATAAAGGCAATTACGAATGAAATTAAACCATCGTGAATCGCTTGTGCACCTAAAGTTGGACCAACTACATAGCTACCTGCAATACGTGCAGGAGCAGGTAATTTACCAGCTTTTAAGATGTTAGATAAATCTTTAGTATCGGCTTGGGTAAAGTTACCGGTAATTGATGAAACACCACCAGCAATTTCATTCTGTACGGTAGGAGCAGAATAAACCTGGTTATCTAATACAATGGCAATAGATTTTTTGTTGTTTGGATCAGCAGCGGCTTCAGCAGTAATTTTTTTCCATTTAGCAGAACCTTCGCTGGTCATGTACATGGTTACTTCCGGTTTACCTTTTTGATCAAAATCTGCACGCGAATCGCTGATTGCCTCACCACCTAAATCTGGTTTGCCATCAGCACTAACCACTTTAATTGCATATAATTCGAAAATTTTCGAACCTTCTCTAGGTTTAACACTCCACATAAATTTCATCGTAGATGGAATAGATGCAGCAACTTCAGGAAGTTTTAAATAAGCATTAACCTTTGCAGTATCTTTTTGTAACGACATTCCAACAACTGCACCAGGCATTAATTGTTGTTGTCCGTTTTCGCCCTGGTAAATAGGAAGGTTAAGAACAGCATATAATGGGTTAGATTTAATCAATTCAGCTTTAACTGCACTCGAATCTTTTTTACCTAAACCAGCAAGTTTGCCACCTTTAGCTGTAGTGTCTTTAGCAGCAGCTTTTTCTAAACCAGCTAATTTGCCGCCAGCAGCCGGAGCAGCCGTTGTATCTTTAGTTGCAGGTGCATCAGCTTTTAATGTTGCCGCTAAAATTTTATTAATGTTTTCTAACAATGGTGCAACTTCTTGTACCTGGTATACTTGCCAGAACTGCAATTCGGCAGAACCCTGTAAAAGTTTAGCAATACGCTCTTTATCTTGTACACCTGGCATTTCGATTAAGATCCGGTTGCTGCCTTCTTGTTTTTGCATGTTCGGACTAACAACACCGAAACCATCAATACGTGAACGTAGAACTGTAAATGAACGATCGATCGCACTAGTAGCTTCTTTTTCCAAGAAAGATTCAACATCGCTATTGCTTGCGTTAGGTTTTAACTGAGATGCGTTATCCTGGTTAGAAAAATAATCTGCAAGTTTTACTCCAGGGCTTAATTTTTCGAATTCATCAACAAAAATTTTGATGTAATCTTTACCACCGGCATTTAACTGGATCTGTGCGTTCTGAACTGCTTTGTTAAAGTTAGCATCAGTAGGGTTGCCCGCTAATGATTTTACCAACTCTGCTAACGATATCTCCATCGTTACGTTCATTCCGCCTTTTAAGTCTAAACCCAAATTAATCTCTTTCGCTTTTACCTCTTGATAAGTAAATCCAACTACTGGATAAACTTTCACGGTACTCATCGAATCTAAGTAAGCCTTTTCTTTGGCCAAATCACCCTTCGCAGCGTTTTTTGCGTCTTTTTCCACCTTGGATGCTACCAAAGTAAAAGAAAGTGCGTACGCACAAACGATAGCCAATACTATCGCTATAAACTTAATAAAACCTTTTCCTTGCATTGTTTGTTTAAAATAATTTGTCTTTCGCTGTTTTTTAACAAGTCGGCAAATCTAATTAAATTTTTAAATTATAGAACCCCTTAATTGATAATTTATTAACATTAATTTTTATCGGGCAAGAATCTCATTTTTTGTCTGCTAATCGTTTTACTAAATACTTGCATTTTGATACGATCATGATTGGGAAAGCAGGTGCAGCACTTTTGGCTCTGGTTCGGTCCCGCTAATGTTTCTGCCCCGATAGAAAAATCGGGGGCATCCACGTATATCGGGTTTAGCGGGCAAGGGAAGAAGCGCTATTAAACTAGCAATAATAGTCTCCTCAGTTCAATTCCCTAAAATGACCGTCATGCTGAATTTATTTTATTAGCAGTTTTTATAGTATTAAAGGTCTAATAGCTACTTTGTGGTCAGCATCTTTCTTGCAAGATAGACCCTGATCCCCGAAACTTCGGGACAGGGTGACGACCCAAGAAGAAGGTATCTTCGTTGCTAAATCCTTTCTAAAACCTCAAAAGTATAATCGTATTTATTCTTTTCGTCGGCTTTATGGGCTTCGCTGCTTATTAATTTCCATTCGTTCCGGTCAATTTCAGGGAAAAAAGTATCTGCATCAAAATCGTGGTGGATGGTGGTTAAATAAAGTGTTTTTGTTTTTGGTAAGGCTTGTCTGTAAATTTCAGCCCCACCTACAATAAATACGGGCTTATCTTCCGTTTGGGTAATGGCTAAAGCTTTATCCAAACTGTTTACTACTTCAACGCCTTCAATTTTTAAATCCGGATCTCTGGTAATTACAATATTCCTGCGGTTTGGTAATGGTCTGCCTACAGAATCAAATGTTTTGCGGCCCATTACTACGGTATGCCCCGATGTAGTTTGTTTAAAAAACTTTAAATCGGCCGGCATGTGCCATAAAAGCTGGTTGTTTTTGCCTATTGCAAAATTTTCGCCTACAGCTACTGCAATGGAAAGTCTTTTAGGTTCATTGGTCATTGGTCATTTGTTTATTAGTGCCTGCATGGTGCATTAAGCAAAGTTTTTTAGGCGTGATTTCGACATGGATCGAAGACTGGGTTAAGATTTGTTTAAATTTTACCTATATATTTAATATAAGCATTAAGCTTTAAATGAATAGTTTGTAGTTCTGAATAAAGGTTTGTATAACAATCTTCAGATATTAAATTTCTATTTTTTGATTTCCGAAGAAATGATTTTACTTCTAAAATTGAACCCCGGCTGTAATAACAAAAGTTTTTGTTCTCTTTATAATGGTATCGGCCATATCCTTCAGCAATATTAGCGCTAATCGAATCTGCCGCTCTGCATATTTGTTTTCCGATGGTGTCTTTGGCGAAATAATCCCATTCCATAACGATACCCCAGATTCTATCAGAAATTATCTCTGATAGGTTATAGACTTCTAAATCCTCTAATTTATAATTCATGATTTCTCTTGATTAAGTAAATTAAAGGGATGATTTTCTAAAAAATAGGGGTATTCAATTCTGCATCCAAACAAATGACCAATGGCTAATGAACGAACAACTAATTAACCAATGACGAATGAACCAATTACACCGCCACTATCCCTTTAATATGCGGATGCGCTTCGTAATTCTCCAAAGTAAAGTCCTCAAATTTGAAATCGAAGATGCTCTTCACCTCAGGATTTATTTTCATGGTTGGCAATGCTTTAGGCTCACGGCTTAATTGCAGGTTGGCCTGTTCGATATGGTTGTTGTATAAGTGGGCATCACCAAGGGTGTGAATGAAATCTCCGGCTTCTAAGCCGCATACCTGCGCCACCATCATGGTTAGTAAAGCATAAGATGCAATATTAAAAGGTACGCCCAAAAAAATATCGGCACTGCGCTGATATAACTGGCAGCTTAACTTCCCATCAGCTACATAGAATTGAAAAAAGGCATGACAAGGGGGTAAAGCCATATTTTCGATTTCAGCAACGTTCCATGCAGAAACAATAATTCTCCGCGAATCGGGATTGTTCTTTATCGTATTGATGATATTGGTAATCTGATCGATATGCTGCCCATCGGGTGTTGGCCAGCTTCTCCATTGCGAACCATAAACCGGTCCCAAGTTGCCGTTTTCGTCAGCCCATTCGTCCCAAATGCGAACGCCATTATCTTTTAAGTATTTAATATTGGTATCGCCGGTTAAAAACCAGATTAACTCATGTATAATAGATTTTAAGTGCAGTTTCTTTGTCGTCACCATCGGAAAACCTTCCTGAAGGTTAAAGCGCATCTGGTAACCAAAAACGCTTATGGTTCCGGTCCCGGTACGGTCGTGCTTTTGAGCGCCATGATCGAGCACATGCTGCATTAAATCTAAATATTGTTTCATACTCTTCTGATAATTTACAAATATCTAAAATTTATCAGGTGTTGTAAATCATTTTAATGTTTAATTGTTAACATCGGTTGTATGTAGTCAGGGTGTGTAATTTTCGCGAGTAGTCCCGGCGTGAAGCCGGGACCTATGGAAAATTTGTATGTTTGTGCCGGGAGTTATGACTTTAATGGCCATTAACTATTGACTATTAAACCATGGACTCAAGACTATTGACTACAGACTCACGACTAAAATGTTATCTTTTCCAAACGCAAAAATAAATCTTGGTTTAAATATCACCGAAAAACGTGCTGATGGTTACCATAACCTCGAAACGGTTTTTTATCCGATCAATATTAAGGATTCGGTCGAAATTACCGATGCGGAAGAAACTTCGTGCAAAATCCACGGTATTGATATTCCTGGCGATGCGAACGATAACCTGTGTGTTAAAGCCTATCAATTGGTAAAAAATGATTATGATATTCCGGCGCAGCAGATCAATTTACTGAAAAATATCCCTGTGGGTGCAGGTTTGGGTGGAGGATCGGCAGATTGTGCTTTTCTGATCAAATTATTAAACGATAAATTCAGTTTGGGGATGTCTGTCGATAAGATGGAAGGTTACGCCCGTAAGCTGGGGGCAGACTGTGCTTTTTTTATCGAGAACAAACCTGTTTATGCTTTTAATAAAGGTGATGAATTTGAAAAGTGTGAAATAGATTTGTCAGCCTGGTTTAAAGTTTTGGTAAAACCGCCAGTACACGTGAGTACGGCCGATGCTTATGCACAGGTAAAACCGCAAAAACCTTTGCAATCGTTAAAAGAAATCATACATTTGTGCCCAACAACATGGAAAAATAAGGTTATCAACGATTTCGAGCTATCGGTATTCGCAAAGTATCCCCAAATTCGTCAAATAAAAACCAGTTTATATGATGCAGGCGCAACATTCGCTTTAATGAGTGGCAGCGGTTCGTCGGTTTTTGCAATTTTCGACCATCCGGTTAAATTGCCCGAACTGGAAGAAAATAACTTAGTATTTTATAATATTTAAATTAAGGTAGAGGGTTAGAAGGTAGAGGCTTAAGGTCTTGTTTCCTGATACTCAATACTCTATACGATTAATATGAACATAAATCTAATCCGCAAGAGCGGTAAATTTAATTTTGAAGCAGAAAATGAGAGCGGTTTTACCGTTGAGTTGGATGCAAAAGCTGCCATTGGTGGCGAAGGAAAGGGTTTCAGGCCGATGGAGATGTTACTGGTTGGATTGGGTGGCTGCAGCGGTATTGATATGGTAAATGTATTAACCAAGCAGAAGGAGCCACTTGATGATATTAAAATCGCTATAAATGCCACAAGAAAAGAGGAAGAAATGCCACCGATTTTTGATGTAATCGATATTCATTTCGATTTATTTGGCGATTTAAGCGTTCAAAAAGTAGAACGGGCATTAGCCATGACTTTCGATAAATATTGTTCTGTATCGAATATTTTAGGCCGCTCTGCAACTATTAATTTTACTTACAAAATAAACAAATAGGAAGGTAGGAATGATAAAGTAGATAAGTATAAAGTATAAAGTAGCAAGTATGGAGAAGCAAATCTTAAAATTTATGATGACGATTTTATTCTCACACTACATCTTGATACTTGATACTAAAATCTTTATACTCAAATCTTGATACCTATCCCTTGATACTCAAATCTTGATACTTAAAAATGAAATCCGAAAATTTTGAAACCATAGCTATACGCACTCAAACCGAACGCAGTTTGCACAAAGAGCATTCGTCGCCAATTTACCTTACTTCGAGTTATAAGTTTGAAGATGCGGAAGAAATGCGTGCTTTGTTTGCCAACGAAAAGGAAGGGAATGTATATAGCCGTTATTCAAATCCAAATACCTCAGAGTTTATAGAGAAAATGTGCCTTTTAGAGGGGGCTGAAGATGGTTTCGCCACTGCAACAGGTATGGCTGCGATTTTTACCACATTTGGTGCGTTTTTAAAAAGTGGCGACCACCTGGTTTCAAGCAGATCGGTTTTTGGTTCTACACATCAATTATTAACCAATGTTTTTTCTAACTGGGGCATCACTTTCGATTATGCCGATCTGGATAAACCACAGGATTGGGAAGCTTTGATTAAACCCAACACCAAAATGATTTTTGTAGAAACGCCATCTAATCCAGGTATCGACATTATCGATCTTGAATTTTTGGGCGATCTGGCTAAAAAACACAATGTATTACTGGTTATTGATAATTGTTTTGCTACACCATATCTGCAACAGCCGATTAAGTATGGTGCACACATTTCGATCCACTCAGCTACCAAATATATTGATGGGCAAGGAAGAGTGTTGGGTGGCGTTATTTTAGGTACCAAAGATTTAATCGCAGATGTAATTGGTTTTGCCCGTCACAGTGGGCCGGCATTATCGCCATTTAACGCGTGGATTTTATCTAAAAGTTTAGAAACGCTGGCCATCCGTATGGACCGCCATTGCGAAAATGCTTTAAAAGTTGCCGAATATTTAGAAAAACACCCGAAAATTAAACTGGTTAAATATCCGTTTTTACCATCACACCCGCAGTTCGATATTGCCAAAAAGCAAATGAAACAGGGTGGTGGTATTGTAACCATTGTGATTGAAGGCGGTATAGATGCTGCACGTAAGTTTATGAACAGTTTGCAAATGTTCTCTATTTCAGCAAATTTGGCTGATACCCGCTCAATTGCAACACACCCTGCTACCAGTACACACAGCAAACTTACCGAAGAACAACGTAACGAAGTTGGTATTGAGCAAGGTTCCATCCGTTTATCAATCGGTTTAGAGCATATCAACGATATTTTAGCTGATATTGAACAGGCACTGGCTTAAGGCATGATATCGTCATTTCGACCCTAGTGGAGAAATCTTTGTACTATGATAAAAGATTTCTCCATTTCGCTACGCTTCAGCCGAAATGACGAATTTTCTCAACGAGATAGATTTAAAAATATGATATAGCCTCTTTTTATTTGATTAAAGCTGCTATTCGTATTTTGAAAAATCTACCGCAAATATACAACGGTTAACCTGACTGCCATTTTGAGCTCCGGCGTTCGGTTCAAATTCAGTTAAGCTCCATAAATAGCCGTATTGCGCTTCAAGATATAACGATTCAGCGCCGTATGGCCATCTATATCGAACAGTATTGGTATCACCATCCGTATACCTTGCTAAGCGGGCGGTTGATCCGTACGATTCGCTAGGCGACCCAGTGCAAGAAAGCCAGGTTCTGTTCCCTTTTCTAAAAACACCCTGTATGCCATGTGCATGATCTGAAGTAAATAGGCTGTTTTTTGGAATCACAGTTTGTATACCCGAATTCTGCAATTCTCCCGATGTGTTTATCGGGAACCCGAATATTTTAGGTACAATTGATGCATCTGCACTGCCGGCGTAATATTGCCCTGTCCATAATTGGTTGTTCTCATAATTTACCTGTACTGTTGAAAAAGGACTTGCCTCGTTAATTTTATAATAACCTATTTGTGGAAGGATGTACCTGTAATTAAAAGCATAAAGATTACCGCTGGCATCTTTTCCGCACTTATTATCAGTGCCGGTTCCTGTAGTCACTTCAATAATTTTGTCTAAATCGAATACCCTTAATCCTAAACTTGTACTGCTTAAATAAACTTTACCATTAAAATAAGCTACTCCACCGGCATGCACATTTAAAGGGGCGTAAGCGCCATATTGCGTATAATCCACTGTGCCGGTTGGAAGGGTAGGCTGTACCAATAATATATGCCGGTAAGTTAAATAAGTGCTCGAACTTGGGCTTATATCAATCAGGGTTATTCTCGATCCTTTGCTCTCTGCAGCATCTTTGGCATACCAGCTTACCAATAAATAGCGTACTCCATTTCTGGAGAAACCGGCAATTCCCTGTGGGCGCCAAATTGATGTGGTTTCATCATCTTCATTCCATCTTATACCTCTAACTCTATTCTCTTCAGGAACATTAAAGCCGTATACCTCAGTGTAAGCACTGCCACCAATGGCCTGGCGGTTTTTGTCAATTTGTGTTGGGTTTAAAAATGAAAAACCCGCGCTGATGTAGCTTGATGTATTCGTGTAGGCATTTACACTTACAGCAGCACTGGTTTCTGCGGCAGTGGCCAACATGGTGTTTTTCTTTTGGTTTGTTGTGTAGAGGTTCTCATCAGGCAATTTGTTCTTTTTGCAGGAAAATGCGAATAGGCAAGATGCTAATAGCATCCAAATGATGTTTTTTTGCATGGGTTTTAAAAGGTTGATTGTATGGTTAAATTTAAACAAGTTTAAAAGATCGGTGTAAATTTAAAACCGAAACGGTGTTAAGGATTGGTTATGTTATAGTAGTCCAAATTGTTTTGTCCAGACTTCGGAAGTCTTTCAAAAAAACTAAATTCGTATTATGATGAATGATCTAGATTTTGTCCTTGCCGAATTAAAATCCATCAGTGAGCCTGAGTATTTAGTGAAAATGGCTCATTTTGGGATCGATATTTCTAAGGCTTTTGGTATTCGTGTGCCCAATATCCGCAAGCTGGCCAAACAGATTGGTAAAAACCAGGAACTGTCTTTACTGCTTTGGGAGACTGGATTTCATGAAGCCCGGCTTTTAGCAACCTTTATAGGTGATTATAAAGAAGTGGGAGAAGCGCAAATAAATGCCTGGACGAATGATTTTAGTTCCTGGGATATATGTGACCAGGCTTGCGGAAATCTTTTCGTTAAAACGCCTTATTTTAAGTCGAAAGCTTTTGAGTTTGCCAAAGCTGAAGCCGAATTTGTGAAACGTACCGGCTTTGTGCTGATGGCCGAGGCAGCTGTACACCTTAAAAAAGAAGCCAACGAAACTTTTTTAAGTTTTCTTCCAATTATCGAAAGGGAGGCTTACGATAACCGGAATTTTGTTAAAAAGGCCGCAAACTGGGCATTAAGGCAGATTGGCAAACGAAATGTTTTCCTGCATGAGCATGCCATCCAAACCGCAAACAATATCCTTGCTCAAAACAACAAAAAAGCAAACTGGGTAGCTTTAGATGCCTTGAGGGAGCTAAATAGCGATGCCGTACTGACAAAGCACGAGCTTTAGTACATCAGGTTTTAAACCGCTTACCGCCAAACGCCCCACGCTAAACGCGTCGCGCTAAACTTTCTTATCTTACATCAATGTCTAACAAAATTCGCTACGGTAAATTTGTATCATAAACAAGAAAGGAAATTTATGTCACAGTTTATTTTGCACAAAGAAAACACCAGAGGTCATGCTAATCATGGTTGGTTAGATGCACACCATTCATTCAGTTTTGCTAATTACTACAATCCAGAAAGGATGCACTTCGGCGTTTTAAGGGTTTTAAATGACGACAGTATTGATGGTGGAATGGGCTTTGGCTCGCACCCACACGATAATATGGAAATTATTACCATTCCATTAGCTGGTGCAATTGCGCACAAAGATAGTATGGGTAATTCGGCCGTAATTAAAAACGGAGAAATTCAGGTAATGAGTGCCGGAACAGGTGTTAGCCACAGCGAGTTTAACGCAAATACAGATGAAAAGTTAAATTTATTGCAGATCTGGTTGTTTCCGAACCAGAAAAATGTTACACCACGTTACGATCAGCAAACTTTAGATGTTGCAGCAAGGCACAATAACTTCCAGCAGATTTTATCGCCAAACGCTGATGATGCCGGCGTATGGATCCATCAGGATGCCTGGTTTTCATTAGGTAAGTTTGATGAAGGTTTTGAAACAGCATACAAAATCAAGAAAGCTGGAAACGGTGTTTATGCTTTCGTAATCAGTGGCGAAGTAACCATAAACGGACAAGTGTTGAGCAAAAGAGATGGATTAGGCGTTTGGGATACTGATAGCATTAGTTTTAAAGCCAATACTGCAGATGCAGAGGTTTTATTGATGGACGTTCCAATGGAACTGAATTAATTAGAAGAATCGTCATTTCGACCGTGGTGGAGAAATCTTGGAGTAGAGACCAAATATTTCTCCATTTCGCTACCGATGCAAGATCGGTGCTCCAGTCGAAATGACGATTTTATTTAAGTACAACGATATTTCTTAAACTTAAAATTATGCAAACTACTATACTTTATATAGGCCGGGATTCAGAAATTACCGCAGTAATGAACCGACTGTTAAATGCCAGGCCCGAATGGAAGGGTTTGTGTGTTTGTAAAAATGAAGAAGCCATTTCCATTTGTAAGGAACAACACATTGACTTGGTTTTACTTGGAAATGGAATCGATCAGGAATCAGAATCTGAGCTGAAAAATAAGCTTCTCGCCTTAAGGCCAGACCTGAAAATTATCCAGCATTATGGAGGAGGTAGCGGGTTGTTATATGGTGAGATCATGACCGCGATAAGCTAGGATTTTTAAGATGATAGGATTTCAAGATCATGGCTCATAAATTCACTTCTTATCAGCATCTAAATCTTACCATCCCTAAATCACATTAGTCCTGACATATATATTCTTCATGCATTATTTAGATACTTAAGTCTTGCCATTCTCAGATCATACTAGTCATGTCTCTTGTTATCCGGATGCTTCGTATTATAAACTCTTTTAAAAGTTAAGCTCCTACTTCCAAAATTGATTAACAATCCTACAGGCAGTTTATATGCTTCAAGGTAATTAATCGCTTGCGCTAGATGTGCGTCATTTAATTCTGATACAGCTTTCAATTCTAACATAATTGTATTTTCAACAAAAAAATCTACCCTTCTATATCCAATTTTTATATCACGATAAAAAATATTCATTGTCATTTCTTCCTTGTAGGATAATTTCTCTATCCTCATTTCGATACCCAAGGCTTTTTGATAAATCTTTTCTTGAAAACCTGAACCTAGAAAAGAGTGGACTTTCATTGCACACCCAATAATTCGGCCTGTTAAATCGCCATATTTCATATTAATAAATTAAAATTTACTGTAAGAAATAGGGATTCTCTTGTGAACTAAGATAAACTATATAATCCTAAAGTGCAATAATACTTAAACACTATGATCCTGAAATCCTGAAGCGCAATGATTCTGAAATTAATAATATTGGAAACATCATGATCTGGAATCTTGAAGCACGATGATCCTGAAATCTTATAATGCTGAAACATCATGATCCGAAATTTTGAAGCGCGAAGATCTTGAAATCTTATAATCCTATTTAATCCTGGCCCTAGCTAATATAATCTCTATCCTCGTCGCTCAATTCTTTTTTGTTCGAAACCGGTTGATTCCTTTCAATCTCATCATCATAACTGCTCACTGTTTTTCTGGGACGGCCCACCACAAAGCCGATAATAAAACCGATGATGATGCAAACGCCAATAACTATCAATTTTGATACCTGAACGTCATTTGCAACGATAAAGTTAAATGGCACCTCGTCACTATTTAAAAATAAGAAGGCCGTTAATAATGCGGTTAAAATAATGATGGAGATTGTTTTTGCGCTCATGGTTTTAAAAGCTATAATTAAATGAAAACTCTAATATCGGATTTTGATTGTAAATCTGATTAACAAAAACCAATCTTGCTCCTAAATCTACAACAGGCTGATAGCGCAAAAGGTTTACACTCGTGTTTAATTCTACACCATAAGTTTTCGGATCGTTAAAGGTTGTGCCCTTTCCAATGTTCTCGTAATGGCAAAACAAACCCGCCCTAAAATTTCTGATGTAAGCTAAAGGGCCCAGCTCCCAATCCGGAAAAGCAAAGGGAAAACGGTAGTTGAAAAGCAGACTGTTTTGTAATGCATTTTTCGCTAAAATATTGTTGTACCCATAAACAGTTGCAATCTCGGTTGCATACTGATTTACCCCACTTGCTTTTTGGTAATTGAAGCTCGCTAAAAAAGAATGGTTTTTGGCAAAGCCAGGAAAGTAAAGGAAACTTTCGAGTGCTAAGATTTCTCCTTTTAAATTTTTGTCAAATGGTTGGTGATTGTAAGTTGCCCTAAACACTTGTGCCCACTTGGGGGCAATATCTCTTTCGGTAGTGCGCACACTGTGGTTGAAAGTAAAGTTGTATTCCATCGGAAATTTAAGCTCCCGTATAAAACCGGTTGGCATATTTTCTGGCATGTACCTTTGAGTAAAACTGGTTGCTGCATTTAAAGTGAAAGCATAGTTCTCATTGCGCATATTAAACGATAGCGGGACAGATGCATTAAGCTTGATATAATTCTCTCTCCAGTCGCCTTGTTGTACCGCGTTTTTAGTTCTGTAGAACGTTCTTTTCGGACGGTTGCGATACAATACACTAAATACAGGATAAAGTGCCTTATAGCTAATATCTGCGGTGTACTCAAAACGTTTTAAATCGCGGTGGTATTTTGCACCTGTATAAAAGTCCATGGTGTTGAGCAGATTGTTCGATTGCAGCTCCAGACCGAAAACATATTCGTTGTCGATTACGGGGATAATGCTGTGGAAACTGAAAAGATTTAAAGCCTGATGATAGCGCTTAGTTTGGTAGGTGCTGTCGGGAACCTTATCGAAAACATTCCCCACGTTTTCCTGTTTTTCTGCAGCTGCGGAGAAATCGATAAAGTTGTTTTCGCCAACTGGTTTTTCGGTTAATGCAGACTCGGCTATTTCGTAACCGTTGATTTTATAATTGTTAAAAATGATTTTTCCATCAGCGGTTTCGCTAGGGTTAAAGGCCCCATATTTCGAAGCGCTGAGTGTATTTATTTTTTTCGAATCAGGATCGATACTATAGATATTATCGATTCCATTAAAGTGTGCATTGAAAACAATTTTGTCGTTAATGAAAACCGGTCGGCTTAACTGCTGCCTGCTGTTTGAAATCAGCTGCGATTTTTTTTCTCCATCAATCAACCATAAACTTTTTCCTTTCTCGCTTACACCAATATAGACAACCTTATTTCCTGATTGATCGAAGGAAGGTGTTTGCAGGATTTCGTTTTCAAGGTTAGGGTAGGTCTTTAAAATTTTTCCTGAGCCGGCGTCTAACTCAACCAGGTTAAACTGATTGTTAAGCTCCACTTTTGAAACGATGATTTTCTTTCCATCATTAGAAAGGCTGGGCGAGAAGAGCCTGCTTTTGCTGCTTAATTTTTTGAATTTTTTAGTCTTTAAATTGTACGAACAGATTACGCTATAACTCCGTTGTTTGTAGCGCGGATCGTAGCGTATTTCATCCCAGACCAAAAGGTTGTTTTTTAAGCTGAACCAAGGCTGTTCCTGGTAACCAATTCCGAATAATTTTTGCTCCGATTTATCCTCGTTAATAATTGCAAAATATCGTGCATCCGTCTTGCTTTCTTTGAGGGCTAAAACCTGGGTTTTATTTAGCCGGACAGGAAGGAAATAATCCGTGGCTAAATCTGGTTTTTTATTTAAACTTTCATAGCTTTCTGTAATGGATTTTTCTTGCTGTATTTTCCATCTTTCAGTAAGCTTATCTTGGGTGGATAGAAAGTACGATCTGGAATTTTGCTTTGTGAATTTTTTTAAGCTCTGCGAAAAGGGGTACAGCCTTACCGGCCTTTTTCTAATGTCGCTAAGTAGGCTGTCGGAAATGAACTGCCCATATTTTTCTTTCATATCCGATACCATCAAATATCCGGTTTGGTAATAGCCGGGAGTAACGTCTTTGTTCGAACCGAAATAGGCTTTACTGTAAGAGATTTTTTTGCCCTCCAAAATTGAAGCCCGGTATGGCATGATCCAGTTGGGCTGTCTGCCTCTGCCCGAATTAGTCAAAGCAGTTTCGTTAACCACTGCATCACCTTCGAAAAACCAGGTAGGGATGCCCGCACCGAAATAAGCGAAGTATACCAGTTCAGGAAAGGGATGTGCTTGCGTTCCTGTCAATTTGTCAAACTGGGCAATGTGCCTAAGTTCATGAACGGCGAGGTTGTTTAGCCAATCCTGGCTGTCGAAAAACTGAGGCGGGGTGGCATAGAATTCAGACTTCTTTGGCGCGAGCTGTACAAAGCCATTTGCTACAGTTCCGCGGTTCTGGAGTAGGAGTGGAATAGTGGTTTTTTGCTGCCTTAAACCCAGTCCTATTTTAGGGTAGATAAAGGGTAAGGTATTGGCCATTCTTTGGGCTTCCTTCTCCAGTTCTTGCGGATAGATGATTTTAAAGCCACCTGAATAAATATAGTTCCATTTTACACTAAGTGGGTTTTGCGCAGTACTGAAAATCTGCCCAAAAACCGATAGTGATGTGAAACTTAAAGTGATTGCACTTAAATACTTGATAATTAGTCTTTTGTCTGATAGGTTTAAGTTCATCTAAATTATTTGCTAAAATATTTAGTTTTTTAAAATTTGCAAGTGTTGATTTTTGTGAATATTTAATTTATATAAAATTATTTAAGTTATTGATTTTTAAATATTAATGAATTTTATATAAATTCTTAATTTGTTGATTTTGCCTTTGTTTTTAATGAATTTTATTGTTGATTAAGGCTTCTCCCAACATTTTTAATCGCATTAACTTTATTGATTTAATTTACACTTATTAATCGATTTTCTTCGAAAATTTTATTGCCTTTTTTAATTTTTGTATAGTTTTTTAGAATTGGATCAGGCTCAGGAATAGCTTAAAATGCAGCTGGATTTTGTAATGCTCATCGATGCTTTTTGGCTTTTAATACTGGAAGAATGGCTAGCGTTTTGGTCAGGATTATCTGCTTTAAAATTTACGTTAAGCGTGCGAAAACCTGCTTATAAATTACGTTCTGTCTGTAATGTTTTGAAGCAAAATGTATGTCGTAAACTGCCTGTTAAAAAACCACCTAAATATTTCAGATTAGATTGTTATGACAAAATGTCTTTGTTTTTTAGCAATTGCTTGAGGAGTACTTTGGTGATATTTCTTCTTGCTCTTCGTATTAGTTGCTCAGTTCTAATGGATATGATGCCGTTGAAATGCTGGTAATGTCGCCATTAATTGTGGGGTTAATACAACTTTAAGTCTAATTTTTAACCTCGATTTCTTGTTTTAAATTTAATCTCAGCGCTCGGAATTGTATATTTTTTTGAGGTTTTGAACCCCGAAATCTGTAATAATTTGGCCTTATAATGCCATTTCCCGGCGATATTCGTGAATAACGGTGTTTTCGAAATACTTTAGAGTAATTTTTGTTTTTGCTTAAAAAAGTGTGTTTTTTGGTGTTTAAATGAGGTTTTTTGCATTTTTAGGCTTTCCCCAATTGAAATTCAAAATTGATGGCTTTTCTCCTTTGCATGGTGAAAAGTATGCTGAAAATTAGGTTTACAGCTGTAATTTTTGCCGATATTTTTATGTTGATTAACTGTAAAATGCCTTATCTTTTTGTAATCCTTTGCCAAGTTTTTATCGTGATTGAAAAAATTCTGGACTGAAGGCTAGGATAGCTTAGATAAGATATCTTGGTTAACTTGCGGTTTGGTAACTCATTATTGTATGAAATCTGAATAAAAAATACCTTGCGTCTGGTATCGATTTTGAACATAAATTTTAGTCGTTTTCTTGGTTGTTTTGGTCCCATTTTATGGTGCTTTAAATCAACTTTTTATTGCAGTTTTTGAATGCCTTTAATTAGTCAGTTTTTGAGTGTTTTTTTTTAAAATTGTTGGTTCTGTTTTTGCTTTTTTATAGACTTATTTTTTGCTGAAATAGCTTGGTAATAACCCAAGGAAAAGCTTACAGTCAGACTGCTATTTTGGCTTTGAAGTGGCTAGCGTTTTTATCAATTTTTTATTCAGGATGTTCGTTTTATTAATGCCAATTATGACCTCGAATTAAACATTTTGGTTGGCTATTGCTTCAATACATTCTAAAGAGAAATTCTTTGTTTCTAAAGTCTAAGAATCGACCCTTAAACTTGTATTGTAGTATCGGATTTGAAGCTGGTTATATAAGCTTTGTTCGTTTTTTCCTGATCTTATTACTGCGTTATGTATCTTCTTCTTTTGGCTGAAATACGTAAGGGATGGTGATGGAATCCCGCCTGATGATTCGTGAATTTTAACTTAAAAATATTAATTCGCTCAATAAACTTTGCATGGTGATTCATCTCGATTTAGGTATGCTTTTGCATGGGCTTTTTCTGTTTCCGAAGTAATTCACATGGTTGTGAACCATGTTTATTTTTGATCTTTCACTCCTGGATAGATTACATTTTTTAAGCCGTAATTCTCCTCATTTAAAGCTTTCGTTTTTATTCTGATGGCTTAATAAGTTTAACCATATAGTACATCTCAGGCATTAGATTCCTAATGTCTTAGATGCTTGTTTGCTGCTTTTAATTATTAACTTTTGCATCTCTATGTAAGGCGAGCTGGAAGCTTTTATGATACGAACTAAAGGGTGGTGATGAGTAATTTTGATAAGCTTACTAATTGCGCTTTTATCTAATCTTTATCTGGAAATTAACGGATGAAATTTGAATTGAGATACCAGATAAAAAATATGCGCCTTTAATAGGTACAACTGAAACCGTCCTTTCTGCAGGTATAGTTTCTAAAGAAAATTTGAATTTATCTAGAATGTATTTACAGTTGATTCTTTCTCTTTTTATAGATCGGATAGAGAAAAATAGAGGCCAGTATGATGGTTGCGCCAATATAAAATCCACCTGTCATTTGCTCTTTGCTTTGAAAGAAAACGAAGGCTAATACTATTCCGTATACAGGTTCCAGATTGGTAATTAATGCCACTCTAAAAGCCGATAAAGTTCTCATTACTGCAACACCTGCAACATAAGCAACGGATGTACAAAGTGTTCCAAGAAGAATAAGAAAGAACCAGTTTTTAGCACTTAAGTTGAATGCTGTGTGTAACAGTGTTCCATCATATAAACGGTATAAAGTGATCCAGAAAAGCGCACCAACAAGCTCGTAAAAACTGATGATGGAAGGTTCACTTTTTTGTACCAAAGTAGAATTTATTGTTGAAAAAAGACTTGATGCGACTGCCGCCAGCAAGCCAAAAATAATTCCTAAAGTATATTGGCCTTCAAATTTAAAGATCATGTATATGCCCAATATTATGAGTAAACCGATTAAAATATCGCCCATTTGTATCGGCTGTTTTTTGATCAGCGGTTCTAAAATTGCGGTAAATAAAGTAAAGGAGGAGAGGCAAACCAGGGTTACCGAAACAGTGGAGACCTTAATAGCATGAAAGAAAAATATCCAGTGGATGGCAACAATTCCGCCAGTTAAAAAGAATTGGATGAACTGTTTTTTAGTGATTTTAATGTTCTTTTTGGTGATTAAAAACCACGCAAAAAGTGTAGCTGCAGCAATCAGTACCCGGTACCAAACCATAGGTACTGCATCGATAGAAATTAATTTCCCGAGCACGCCCGTAAAGCCCCAAACAAATACAGTAAGATGAAGGATGAGTAAATTCTTTTTGGTAACGTCCATCGCTATTTTGGTGCTTTTCTTAATAGATAAAAACCTAATAAGCCAAAGAATAATGTAGGCATAATAACAGCCGCAAAAGGCGGTAACCCCCCTTTGGTAGAAAACATCTGCGTAAACTGGTTAAATACGATATAAGCGAAGCTGATGAAGATTCCGATGCCTAACGATACACCGACTCCGCCACGTACTTTACGCGACGACAGCGCCACACCAATTAGCGTTAATACAAAGGCTGAAAGTGGGTGTAGGTAACGTTTGTATTTTTCAAACTGAAGATCGTTCATCACGCCCGTTCCGCGGATTTTTTCTTTCCTGATCTTATCAGAAAGTTCCTTCGTGGTTAAATTTTGCACCACATTGTCATATGCCGAAAAATCATCCGGACGCATATCCAGGATGGTATCTTTTTGCTTTCCGTTACCGTAAATCATGGTTTCTTTCAGGCCATCGATCTTGCGGATGGAGTAGTTGTTCAACTGCCATTTGCGTTTAAGCGAATCCCATTTTATATTTTCGGCAACGATCTTTTTGGTAAGTACATCTCCGCTGAAATTATCCAAAGAAAACCGATATCCTGAATTCGTTTTGTTGTCGAAATTATCAATGTAGATATAGGTTTTATCATCCAGTTTCATGTGGATGTTTGATTTTGTGGAAGGATCATTACGTTTTACATACGTATTCTCGAAACTGTTTTTTAAGGTATTGGTATAAGGGAGGATGTAAAGATTTGAAAGTAAATTGGCTGAGAAAATAATCGTAGCCGACACCAGGTAAGGAAATAAAAAGCGGTTAAAACTTACCCCACCGCTTAAAATCGGTACAATTTCAGTCTGATCGGCCATTTTTGCGGTAAAGAAAATTACCGCAATAAAATTGATCAGTGGTGAAAGCATATTCACATAAAAAGGAATAGAGCCTGCGTAATATTTAGAGAGAATCCCCCAAAAACTCAGTCCACTTTTCATAAAATCATCCATCTTTTCCGATAAATCGAACACTACAATAATGATCACAAAAATGGCCAGGGTATAAATAAATGTACCCAGGTATTTCCCGATAATATACTGATCGATGATTTTTATCCTTCCTTTTAACAGATTCATTTTATAGCTTATTGCCTAATACTTTAACCATTTTGTTTTTCCACTCGTAAAATTCACCTGCAATGATCTTTTCTCTGGCCTGTTTTACCAGCCAAAGATAGAAATGCAGATTATGCAAGGTAGCAATTTGAGCGCCAAGCATCTCCTTACTATGTACCAAATGTCTTAAATATGCTTTACTGGTTACTAAATCAGCATGAAGATCGCTCTCCGCATCCAATGGAGAAAAATCGTTCTCCCATTTTTTGTTCCTAATGTTTATAATACCATTTCTGGTAAAAAGCATGCCATTTCTGGCATTTCTGGTTGGCATTACACAATCGAACATATCGATGCCCAGTGCAATATTCTCCAAAATATTGATCGGCGTACCCACGCCCATTAAATAACGTGGTTTTTCTTCTGGTAATATATTGCACACCACTTCTGTCATGGCGTACATCTCTTCGGCCGGTTCACCAACTGATAAACCGCCAATGGCATTGCCCTCACGGTTCATACTGGCAATAAATTCTGCCGATTTTATACGCAAATCTTTATACACTGAACCCTGAACAATAGGGAAAAGGGTCTGATCGAAACCGTATTTAGGTTCGGTGCTATCAAAACGGGCACAACAGCGTTTTAACCAACGGTGTGTCATTTTAATGGATTGCGCTGCATAAGTATAGTCGCATGGGTATGGCGTGCACTCATCAAAGGCCATAATAATATCGGCACCTATGGTACGCTGAATATCCATTGCATATTCTGGTGTGAAAAGGTGTTTCGATCCATCAATATGGGAGTGGAAAGTAACGCCTTCTTCTTTAATTTTACGAACTTTACTTAAGGAATATACTTGGTAGCCGCCACTATCTGTTAAAATCGGACGGTCCCAGCCAATAAATTTGTGTAATCCACCAGCTTTTTCAAGGATGTCTAGTCCGGGTCGTAAATATAAATGGTAAGTATTGCCTAAAATGATTTTTGCGTCAATATCGTCTTTCAGTTCGCGCTGATGTACGGCTTTTACCGTTCCTGCAGTGCCCACAGGCATAAAAATAGGGGTTTGTATTTCGCCATGAGCAGTTGTTACCGTTCCGGCTCTGGCTTTAGATAGTGGATCGTTAGCCTGTAAACTAAATTTCATCTGTTTCTATTTATTTTTCTCCAATTGTTAGGTGGAGCTTACCACCATCAAATTACGTTTTATTAAAACTAATTGTTATTTTGACGGTAGGCGGTTCATATGTGTTTTTTCTCGTCGAAAATCTGCCAAAAATAGCAAAAATTGAGGGCATATTTTTGTTTAATTTTTTATCCACATAAAAGTGATTTACAGATTAAAAATGAGAAATTTGCGCCTATTTATTTTACCATCGTGATATTAACCCTGCTTGAAATTATTCTGCTCTCGATATTGGCTTTTTGCCTTTTGGTTCAGCTTTACTATGTCCTTTTTGTTCATTTGAAATTAGCCAATGTAAGCATAGAGGAGATCCCGTTATCTGCACAAAAACCGTTAAGTGTAATTGTTTGTGCCCGAAACGAAATTGTAAATTTAGGGCAGTATCTGCCTGTATTATTAAGCCAGGATTATCCGGAGTTCGAAGTTGTGGTGGTTAACGATCGCTCTTGGGATGGTACAGAAGAGTTTTTAGAACAATTAGAGAAGAAACACCGTAACCTGAAAGTAGTTAAAATTTTAGATAACGATAAATTTATAGCAGGTAAGAAATTCGCGGTAACCATGGGAATAAAGGCCGCCAAATACGATTGGCTGGTTTTTACTGATGCAGATTGTACACCAGCTTCTGAGCATTGGTTAAAGGATATGCAACAGCCTGCCGATGATAATACTGAAATTGTATTGGGCTACTCGCCCTATATGAAGAAAAGAAGTCTGCTAAATGCATTAATCCGCTTCGAAACCTTTTTTACCGCTGTAAATTACCTGGCTTTTGCTTTAAAAGGCATGCCATATATGGGGGTTGGACGTAATATGGCCTATAAAAAATCGCTTTTTTTTAAAAATAAAGGTTTTGCAGCACACATGCATATCCCATCTGGAGATGATGATTTATTTGTAAATGCACACGCCAATAAATACAATACAGAGATCCGTTTACACCCGGATAGCCACGTTTGGAGCGAGCCCAACAGTAGCTGGGGAGGTTACCTGAGGCAGAAAAAGCGTCATTTTGGAGCCGGAAAGTTCTATAAATCGAAGCACAAGTTTATCTTAAGTCTTCAGATTGTTTTTCAGTTTTTGTTTTATGCGTTCTTTGCTGCATGTATGTTTTTTAGCCGTGAGGCGCAATATGTTGCTTTAGGCATCCTCGGATTAAGCATCATCATCAGGTGTTTTATCTATCCAAAATTGCTGAAACGCTTAAACTATAGCGATTTGCGTTGGTGGTTCCCAATTTTAGACATACTTTTGTTTCTGTTTTTAACCCTGAACGGATTTTTAGCTTTATTTGGCAAGAAAAAAGTAAACTGGAAATAAATTCAATAATCCTTAGCAATTACAATATGCTTGATGTAAAACCCGATATCGTTTTAAAATATTTTCCTAACCTAAGTGAAAAACAGATTACTCAATTTTCGCAATTGTTTGATTTATATCGTTTTTGGAATGCACAGATTAATGTAATCTCGAGAAAGGATATCGAAGAGTTATACGAGCGCCATGTATTGCACTCGTTGGGGATAGCTAAAGTATGCAATTTTAAAGCCGGCGAATCGGTTTTAGATGTAGGTACAGGTGGTGGTTTTCCGGGCATCCCATTGGCGATCTTGTTTCCAGAAACGCAGTTTTATCTGGTCGATTCTATCGGAAAAAAGATTAAAGTGGTAAAAGAGGTGGCTTCGGCATTAGGTTTGGAGAATTTAAGGGCCGACCATTTAAGAGCCGAGCAGATTAAGGAGAAATTTAATTTTGTGGTATCGAGAGCGGTTACGCGTTTGGGCGAATTTTATCCATGGATACAGGGCAAATTTAAAAAAGATTCCTTAAATGCCATTCCGAATGGGATTTTGTATTTAAAAGGTGGGGATTTGGCAGAAGAGATCAAAGAATCAAAACTGAAAGCAGAATTATACCCGCTTTCAGCTTATTTTGAAGAAGATTTTTTTGAGACTAAATATGTGGTTTATGTACCCCAGTAGTTATTGCTTTTTTGGATAACCTGTAATTGTGATTTCTTTAACAGGCGTTATCCTGATTGTGTTTACATCACCTTTATTTTTTGCATTTGAAGTAGTAGCATATCCCTTCACCGTTACCTCTTTAATAGCTTTTTGATCTGAGGATAACGCGTGATCCCGGTTGATTACCTTGGTCTCTGTAGCTGGAACAAGATTAACCGTAGTTGGCCCATTTTCATTCGCTTTTTTTTCTGGTTTCGGCTCAACGGGCGGTGGCGGCGGCAATGTCTTTTTATCCTTCCTCACAACAGGTGGAGGCATTTTTTTTCCATCTTTTTTAACAATAGGAGGAGCAAAACGAACTTGGTCCACTTTTGGTACGCTAAGCTTTTTCGCTTTTAAGGAGCCGGGTTCTACGGGTGGTGGCGGAGGTATCCTTTTGTCGTCTTTTTTAATAATGGGTTCATTTATCGTTATTTCCGTAACTTTTTTGGCTTTGGCTGTATATGGTTCCTTTGGTGGTGGTGGGGGTAATCTCTTTTTATCAGACTTTTTCTTAGTAGTGTCCTGAAGAATAATGGTTAAGGTTTCCTTTTTTTGCCCTAATTGGATAGTATTATAGTCTTTTGTAAATGCTGTCGTAGATAAGAACAGCATAGATCCAACTAGTGGAATGATAAATAACAATTTGAGCCTGGCCCATTTTGCCGATTTTTTTTGGTTTAACATACTTATTCTATTTTTTAGTAGTGAAGAATTGAAAAAGTGATTACTAATGGTAACTTCTTGATTTCCATAAGAATTTTGGATCAGGAATAAAGCATAATCATATTTGGTAATGTCTTTTTTAGTGGTGGCCTCATCGGCTAGGTATTCGTGGACGAGCCTGATATCGTTCTTAATTAAATAGATAATTGGATTGAACCAACTGGAGATTTGTATCATTTCGAATAATATAATGTCGAGACTATGCTTTTGTTTGATATGAACCATTTCGTGCTTTAATACTGTAGATTTTTGATTCATTTCGGGATCAATAAACAGTAGATTGAAAAATGAAAAGGCCATTTTTGAATTTTCGATCTCTATAAATGTGATACCATTTTGTTTATTTTTATTGACGCCCCGCATTAACTTTGCGATGTACCTTAACCCCCATAAAACTTTTAGCATTAATATGATAGAAATCGTTAGGTAGAGTAATAAAAGGGCATTTGCTATATTTAAAGCAGATACCGGCGCTTCAATTTGAGTATATCCGGAATAATCGACTACCATTTCTTCCTTTAAAAATCCCAGCTGCAAAAATGGAAGTATAAAAGCCAGTATCGAGCTGAAAATCAGGTAGTATCTGTTTAATCCATAAAAGGTTTCCCTGTGGAGGAATAATCTATAAAATCCATAAAATAAGATAAGATATAGATTTGCTTCGAGTAAATAATATAACCAGCTCATCACTTCTCTTTTTTAAGTTTCTCTGCCAATTGGATAATTTCATTGAGTGCTTCAGTACCCATACTTTTTTCTTTCACCAGGAAAGAAACCAGACTCTCATAGGAGTTTTCGAAATAGTTGCTCATTACCTTATCTAATGCAAAACGTTTATAATCAGTTTCTTTTATAATGGGGAAGTAGATATGCGTATTGCCGATAGCTTTATGATCAACAAAGCCTTTAGTTTCTAAAACCCTGATTACGGTCGAAACCGTGTTGTAAGCGGGTTTGGGTTCGTTCATCTTTTCGATAACGTCTTTTACTAAGGCTTCGCCCATTTCCCAAAGGATGAGCATAATCTGTTCTTCTGCTTTTGTGAGTTCTTTTATCATAGCAACTATTTTTATAGTTTGGTTAATGGAAGTTACGACTATAAAAATAGTTTGCAAACTATTTTTATAGTTTTATTTGTAATTATCTGATATATAGGATGATAATTTATTGTGAAATCTATAATGCATAAAAAAACCTGCCGGATAGGGCAGGTTTTATATCTATATCGATCGGGTTTGTTAAAATTTTTCCGACTTTCTTGGATTGTCCATCATGATCATTTTATCTTTTAACAACTGTTGTAAGCCGGTTTGTTTGTCGATACTTTTTACAACATCTAATACGGCACTTGCTGCATTGCTGAAAAATTGTTTGGTGATGGTAGCATATTCGTCGGTAGCTTTGTGGTAATCTTTGTGATCTTCTACACCAAAATATAAGAAAGGGATATTTTTGGCATTAAATGCGCCTTGGTCGCTCTGATTGGTCCAATCATCGTGACCTTGTTTAGGATCATCGTGGCCGAAAAGTAATTTGATATTGGTTTTAGTCGTATCTACATACTTCTTTAAATCAGGATATTTAAAAGTTCCACATATATAGAGCTCACCCTTATCGCTATGGCTGATCATATCCATATTCAGATCAATGGCGATAGTATTAATAGGCACTGGTGGATTGCCTACAAATGCCTTTGCACCTTGTAAGCCCATTTCTTCCGCATCGAAAGCCGCGAAAATAATTGTATTATTTGGCTTGTTTTTAGCAAAATAGGCGGCAATTTTTAATAATCCTGCAGTCCCCGATGCATTATCATCAGCACCGTTAAAAACTTCGTCTTTTACTACACCTAAATGGTCGTAATGGGCAGATACCACAATAACATTGTTTCCTTTACCCGGAATATAGCCGATGATATTGGTGCCATTTATTTTTGTATTGCCTCTTCCATTAAAAGTGAACTCCTGGGCATAGTTTACATGTTGAGGATAAGATTTTAATCCTAATTTTTGAAATCTTTCTATAATGTAAGCCCTGGCCATCTCAGCGCCCTTTGTTCCGGTTTTTCTACCCTGATAAGCATCGGAAGATAAGACCTCAACATCTTTTAACAATTGGGCATCTAACTTGCCAGAGGCAGTATTGTTTTGATTTTTTACTGATGAACAGCAGCTTAGCATCATGGCTAAGGGGAGGATATATAGGATTTTCATTGTTATTTTGTAATAAGTTAGGATCGTCATCTCGACTGAAACATAGTCCCGACGTTAAGTCGGGAGAGAGATCTATTGATGTAGATTTCTCGGCTTCGTTGCAATCGCTCGAAAGGACGATTAGTCGTTTAAATTTCCCTAAAGATATTAATTATTGGGATATATAGAAGGCATCACCCTGAACCGGGCCTTAGTGAGCTCACCGAAGGTAATTCATTTCGGGTCTTTATTGCAGGAAAGATGATGACCACGAAGTAGCTATTAGACTTTTAAAAACAATAAAAAATACTAATAAAATAAGTTCAGCATAACGATCGAATTAAAGTGGAATTAAAAAAGTAATCACATTTCATTTTCTAATTGGAAAAATGTAAATAAAAGATTGCTTCGTCGTACCTCCTCGCAATGACGAAAAAGATGAGTTAAGCCGCTACTTCCCTTAAATCGACCGCTACAACTCTTGAGACGCCCTGTTCAACCATGGTTACGCCATAAATAATATCGGTGCTGGCGATGGTCCGTTTGTTGTGCGATACAATGATAAATTGCGATTGATCAGAGAATTTACGGATAATATTATTGAATTTATCGATGTTGGTATCATCCAAAGGCGCATCAACCTCATCGAAAATACAGAATGGCGCAGGTTTTAACAGGTAAAGTGAAAACAATAGCGCCGTAGCTGTCAATGTTTTTTCTCCACCAGATAACTGATTGATGGATAAAGGTCTTTTCCCTTTCGGACGGGCAATAATATCAATATCGGCCTCCAGAGGATTATTGATATCTGATAAAATCAGGTCGCAGCTATCTTCTTCGTTAAATAAAGAACGGAAAACCACGATAAAGTGTTCACGCGCCTGGGTAAAGGCCTGCATAAATTTATCTTTAGCCGTATCGTCTATCTCTTTAATCGTTTGTAATAGATCGGTTTTAGCGGCATTAAGATCTTTTTTCTGGTTCTGGATGAAAGTATAACGTTCTTCCATTTCTTTAAAGGCCTCCATGGCCATGGAGTTAATGGCGCCAAATTCGTCCAATTGGCGTTTCATCCGCTCTACCTTTTGGCGGAGATCGAACTCACTTTCTAAAGCTTCAATTTCGGTATCTGTTTCTAAAAGATCGTTGATGTCGATATTGAATTCGACGGCTAATCGTTCTTTTAATGCATTCAGATCGATTTTTAAGGCGTTCTTTTTATCCTTAATCTCCGTTAATAGGAAATCGGTTTCTTCACGTGTTTTACGGATATTGGTCAGGTCGTTTTCAACCTCGTTAATGCTTCCTTTGCTTGTGAAATAAGCTTGCTCAGCTTCTGCAAGCCCTTTTTCCATCTCTTCACGTTGTTGATACATCTCTAAAAGCGTATCATCATTCAGGTCAGTGTGCTGTAACGTTGCCGTAATTTGGGTAAGTGCTTCCTGTAATTCTTTATCGTTTTGGGCAATGCGCTTATTTAAAGCTTCTTCCTGTACAAAACGGTAATCTAAATCTTTTTCTAAGCCTGATAACTTATTTTGTTGTTGGTGGAAACGGATGTTGTCCTGGTTATATTTGCCCGCACTTTCGTTTACCTGATCGGCAATTTCCTGATAATTAAGTTGTTGTTCCTGTAAATTAACGTGTGCTTCTTGCTGGTCTTTTTGCAATTGAACCAATGCTGGCAATTTTTCCGATAATGCTTTTTCTATAGATACGATCTTTTGGGCAATATCTGTTTTACGGTTTTCGCTGGTGGTAATAAACTCCTGGTACTGGTCGCGACGGGTCTGCACAGAAATATGTTCGTTGTTTAAACGGTTCATTTCTTGTTGCAAAGCATTGATCTGATTGATTTTTGAAGCTTCTTTTAGGTTAAATATGTTATCAGTTTCGGCTTTAATTGCAGCATCATACTGATTAATCAACGATTCTGAAGCTTTGATTTCTTTGGCAAGGTTTTCTAAATTCTTGGCGCGGCCAATCCTTTTTCCCTCAAACAAACCTACCGAGCCGCCCGCCAATGTGAATTTGGTTTGGGCATATTTTCCATTTTTAGCCAAAATGGTTAAACTATCTGTTGGTGTTGCTTTAAACAAATTTTCTTGTTCAGCTACCGCGATGTAAACATTTTGCAAAAGCAGATTGCAAAGGTGCTGGTATTTTTTATCAACTTCAATAACTGATAGCGCTGAAACCAGGCCTTCATGCGTGCCAATCACTGGGTTTTTATCGGGTACATTTTCTAAAATGAAAAAATTTGCCCGTCCGCGGCTGGCATCGGTTAAAAGGTTAATGGCCTGTACTGCATCTGCATACTGATCGACCACATAATGGTTCATTACCGGTTCCAGGTAATTCTCAATGGCTATGCGGTAGTCTTCATTACAGAATAAAATATCAGAAAGGAGCAGGGCGCTTTTAGCAAAAGCGTTGTTTTTCTTCAAAAAACGGATCGATTCAGGAAAGCCCTCTAAACTATCAACAAGTGATTTGGTGAGGTTATATTCGTTCTGCTTGGCATCTTTTTTACGGTTTTCGGCCGTTAGTTTTTCCTTGCTCGAACTTAAATTCATTTCTGAAGTAGCCAGCTTTTCCTTTAAAAGTTCTTCAGCTTCCGTTAGGTTCTTAATATTAGCTTGTTTCTCCCTAACCTGAATATCAAGTTCGGCCAAAGCATGATCGAAAGCTTTTAATTCTAATGTTTTGGTTTCGGTATCATCAACATTCCGGTTGGTTTCCTGTACCAGCGCATCTTTTTGGATATTTAGGATATCAATTTCTTTTTGCGATTGATATACCTGATTTTGCAGGTCGTTAACAGATTTAATCAGGTTGTCGATCCTGTTTTTCTCGGTTTGTTGTTGCTCGCGTAAAGTGTCGAGCGTAGATTTTAAACTTTTTAAATCAGATTCCAGTCGGTTAAAAACCTCAGTTTCTGTTAAAACCTCTTCATTTAAACGTTTAATATTGTATTTAATGTGGTTAACCTGATTTTTATCTTTTTCGAGCTCACCCGATAAACGGCTTTCTTTTTCCTGTAAAAAACGCATTTGCTCGTTCTTTACTTTTTTCTCGCTTTCATAAGCACGGATTTTCGAAACAAACTCGTTTGTGGCCTTTTGTTGTACAGAAAGGTTCTTTTCCTGGTTAATACTGCCTAGTTTAAGCTTTTGCAGTTCGGCTTCACCCGTATCTATTTTGGTGCTGAGTGCTGTACGGTTTACCAGCTGGTTTTGTTCCTGAGTTTCTAAGGCATTTAAGTCGGTACGGAAGAAAGCAATACGGTGTGTAGCCAACTGAACACTCAATTCGCGGTATTGCTCTTTTAGCTTATAATAACGTTCAGCTTTACGTGCCTGATTTTCTAAGGTTTTAAGGTTTTTTTCGATCTCGAAAAGTAAATCTTCAACCCGTTCTAAATCGGCTTCTGTATCTTTTAATTTGCTGAAAGTCTGTTTTTTACGTAATTTGTATTTCGAAATTCCAGATGCTTCTTCAAATAAAGAACGACGGCTATGCTCTTTGTTGGTAATAATTTCATCAACCATTTTCAGCTCAATAATCGAATAACTATCAGAGCCTATTCCGGTATCCAGAAAAAGGTCGGTAATATCCTTTAACCTGCATTGAACATCGTTTAAACGATATTCACTATCGCCATTTCTATAGAGTTTGCGTGTAACAGTAACCTGCGAATAGGCTGTAGGCAGGATGTTCTTGGTATTATCAAAGCTTAATGAAACCTCGGCAAGCTGTGCCTGTTTACGGTTTTTTGTTCCGTTGAAAATGATGTTCTCCATCTTTTCTGAACGAAGTGCTTTGGTGCTCTGCTCGCCCAAAACCCAGCGCATGGCATCGATTACGTTTGATTTTCCACAACCATTAGGACCAACAATAGCGGTAACACCCTCATTAAAATTGATGGTCACTTTATCGCCAAAGCTCTTAAAACCTTTAATTTCTAACCTAGTAAGTTGCATGGTTTGTAATCGGGAGAACCGAGTTCAATAATAAGGATAATTTTGTGGTTTTTCAATAAGAATCCTAAAAGTTTAAGCCATATTTGGTGTTTAAAATGGAAATCAGGTCTTATCAGTCAATTTATGGATATAGAATCTTTTTATACAGGCTGCCTTACGGCACAAGGCGAGAAAATTTACCTGGGAGATAAAATAAGGGGTAAATTTTTCTATAAAATGCAGGTTCAATATGAATTGGAGACCCAATCTTTTGTATTGGCTTCACAAAATCCGCAATCGCCTTATCGAAAATATCTTTTATCAGATTTGGAAAAAATTGAAGGGCTGAATATAGTAGGAAACCAATTATTTTTTAAAGAGCCAAAAGTTGGGGAAAAGGTGAAAATTACTGTTGATAATAAAGGTGAATTTTTCCCCTTTGGTAGCATGGTAGAAATTATTGAGTTAACAGATGAATGGCATATACAAGCTAAAGCATTGGATAGTGAACAATTAATTACCCTCAAGATTGGAGAATTTCTAGAAGATCGGTCTATTTATTAAAGGTTGAAAACACAAGGTTAGGCATAATTCATCGCATTCGTCATGCTGAACTTGATTCAGCATCTATTTGTTTTATCTATTATAGATCCTGATTCCGATGGAAAATCGGAATCAGGATGAGAATGAGGAATCTCCGTTGTTTCCGTAAATGGAAATCTGCGTTTATTTTACAATCATCAGTTTCGCAAACTTAAGCAGTAGCTGTTTATTGCCTAAGCCCTGGAAGAATACAGTCGCCTTAACGTCAGGCAAAGTTCCCTCTAAGCTGATAATTTTTCCAAAACCGAATTTTTCGTGCTCAACTTCCATACCGCCTTGAAATTCATGCGGTTGTGATGGCGTAAAGCCAGGTGTGGGCACGTGTGCTTTTGCCAGTAAAGATGTTGTTTTCGGACGGACAGGCGGGGCAGAAGTCGTTGCGCCAGCCGCTGGTTTCGGTTTGCTAAAGAAATCGCGTGGCTGCGAGGTCCATGTTTTGCGGTCATCGTCGAAATTACCATCAAAACTGTTCGACTTGGCTGGTTTAACATCCAATTCTAAAAATTTCGGACTAATCTCGTTGATGAAACGGCTTGGTTCGCAGTTGGTTAAAGTTCCCCAGCGATAACGGGAAGTGGCGTAAGTAAGTGTCAGTTTTACTTCGGCACGGGTAATGGCCACATAAAACAAACGGCGCTCCTCCTCTAAATCAGTTCGGTTAGTTAACGACATTTGCGATGGGAACAGGTTTTCTTCCAGTCCTACGATAAACACGTTTTTAAACTCCAAACCTTTGGCCGAGTGGATCGTCATTAAAGAAACCGTATCCTTATTTTTATCACCGTCCTTATCATCGTTGGTTAAAAGGGCAACATCCTGCATAAAGATATCCAGCCCTTTTTCTTCAATGTCTTCGCGCTCTGCAAATTCCTTAATACCGTTTAATAACTCCTGGATATTTTCATACCGTGCACGTCCTTCAACGCTATCATCAGTATATAATTCTTTTAAAATACCTGCATGTTGGGCAATAAACAAAGCCGTATCATAAGCATCAAGCTTTTTTGCCTCGGCCTGAAAGCTTTGCACCATCATGGCAAAATCGTTCAATTGATTAGCTAAACGCCCGTCTACATATTCGTGTGCATTCGAAATTACATCCCACATGGTTTTTCCATGCTGGTCTGCCGCAACAATAATTTTGTCAATGGAAGTATCGCCAATACCACGCTTAGGGTAATTAATTACACGTTTTATAGCCTCTTCATCCTTCGGATTAAAAGTTAAACGGAAATATGCAATTAAATCTTTAATCTCTTTGCGTTGATAAAAAGACTGACCGCCATATATCCGGTAAGGAATATTGAGTTTACGTAAACCCTCCTCCATAGCCCTGCTTTGTGCATTGGTACGATACAAAATGGCAAAATCGTTGTGCTGGTATCCCTTGGTGCTGCGTTCCTGAATAATGGCTTCGGCAACCAGTTTACCCTCTTCGTTATCGGTAAAAGCCCGCGAAACTTTAATGCGGTCGCCGGGTTCGTTATCCGAGAAAACATTTTTTTCGAGCTGATTTTTGTTGTTGGCAATGATGCTGCTCGCTGCATCAACAATATTTTGGGTAGAACGGTAATTCTGTTCTAATTTATAAACCTTTAAATCAGGATAATCGCGTTCGAAATTTAAAATATTCTGGATGTTAGCACCACGGAAAGCATAAATACTCTGTGCATCATCACCTACCACACAAATGTTCTGATAAGCCGCCGCCAGTTTTTTCACAATGGTATACTGCGAAAAGTTGGTATCCTGGTACTCATCCACCATCAGGTACCTGAATTTCTGCTGGTATTTATTTAAAACATCCGGATGTTCCTTCAATAAAATATTGGTTTTGAACAGTAAATCGTCGAAATCCATTGCGCCTGCTCTGAAACAGCGTTTAGCATAGGTTTCGTAAATCTGACCGATTAATGGGCGTTTATTCTGAATATCTTCTGCCTGTATCTGGTCATTAGCCTGATATTCGCCCCAGGAAATTAAATTATTTTTGGCTGATGAAATTCTATTAAAAACAAAGTTAGCTGCATATAATTTATCATCCAGCTGCATTTCTTTCAAAATAGCACGGATTACACTTTTACTGTCATCGGTATCGTAAATGGTAAAATTGCTCGGATAACCGATTTTCTCGGCCTCTACACGTAAAATTTTGGCAAAAACAGAGTGAAAAGTACCCATCCAAATGTTTTTTGCCTCTGCACCAACCACTTTACTGATACGCTCGCGCATATCCTTACTTGCCTTGTTGGTAAAGGTTAAAACCAGGATGTTAAAGGGGTCGGTACCGGTTTGAATAAGGTGGGCTACACGAAATGTAATTACCCTGGTTTTGCCCGAACCTGCACCTGCAACAATCATTACTGGTCCTTTTGTGTTCTCTACTGCTGCTCTTTGTTGTGGGTTTAATCCTGCTAAATAATCCAAATCGGCTCCTGTTTTTTTGAGGTTCAAAAATAACAATTCCTATCGCTTTTTGCCAAAGTTGTTAGTAATTAGTTAAAAACCTGATCGGTCGCTGTAATGGCTCGTCATTCTGAACTTATTTTATTAGCTGTTCTTATTGTTTTTTAGGTCTAATAGCTACTTCGTGGTCAGAATCCATCATGCCATTAAATTTGGGGTATGAAGTCCCCCTTTAGGGGATTTAGGGGTAAAGCAACAGCTGTATTTCATCGGATTCAGTAGCCCTTTGCTTTGCTCATACGCCTGCAGGCATTACCCTCTGGGCCGGTATCCGCTTCGCCAAGGTTTATATAAATTTAGCTTGTGCTACTATTGAGGGCTTAAAACCCAAAGTTAAAATTAAACTTATATGTCATTAATAATGTTTTCCTTCTAATCGCCCGAAATGGGGATGTTTTACTTAAAAAAACGTTTATGCTGTCAGAATTGCACCCTATTTATTTGGGTATAGAATTTGATATGCTTTCGCTATGGATGAGAATAAAAATAATAAAGATATTGAGTTTACTGATATCCCAGATGGTACTAGTGGAGATATTTATGCTAATTTAAAAGAGAAATTGGAAAGTGTTGAGCAGTTTCCGGGTGTTTACAATTTTAAATTTATTATCACTGGCGGGTTAGATAAAATACAAGATTTACGTGCCATTTTGCCTGATGATGAGTTTATTGAGCAAGCTTCAAAAACAGGGAAATATGTTTCAATTACCGTAAAAAAGATAATGCAAAATGCTGATGAGGTGATTGCAGTTTATAAGCAGGCCGGAAACATCAAGGGAATTATGATACTGTAGGCGTTCCCGCCCATTTAAAATGATTTTCTTTGGTTTTGGAAAAGTTAATCCGTATTTCATTTTTGAAGCTGCTTGTGCACCTACGCTGTTAGTAAACCTGATGGCAGCGGCAGCCCCGAAGCATGAGGGCTACAGCGAACAGCAGGACTGCAATCTCCAATGAAAAACTATCCTTTCATTTCCTGTCAATAAAAAATATATCGCCTAATTTCCTTCTCGGGGCGCAATGTCTGTGCGGGTAATCAAGTTGGTTCCCGCGTTTCGCTTCGCTAAGGTTTATATCATTTAGTTTGCGCTGGTAATGAAGGTTTAAAACCTTCAATATATTTATTCGTCATTCTGATTGCCCAGGTGAGTATGTATAATAGTTAAACAGAGCCATTTTTCACGGCCCAATCTACCATCGAATCTAATACATGAAAAAGATCCTGCCCCGATTTTGTGAGGTTATAGGTAACTACCGGAGGAACAACCGCTTGTGCATCCCGATGAACAAGATCATCATTTTGCAATTGCTTTAAGTGCTGTATAAGCATTTTTTCAGTTATCTGTGGTATTGCCCGTTTTAACTCACTATAACGTTTTGGGCCACTCATTAAATGAAAAATAATAATGGGTTTCCAATAACCACCAATTTTTTCCATTACAAAGGTAACCGGGCAGCTGGTTAGTGCTATGCCTTTATTAAAATTACGGGTCGAACTTTCTTTAACAGCTGTCATGGTTACATACTTTGGGGTAAGTACTTGTATAAAAGTAAGTACAAATATAGCTTTGTATTCAATATTTAAAAACAAAAAATCATGAAAATCACATTAACAGGATCAATAGGGAATATTACCAAGCCGCTTGCCCAAATATTGGTAGCTAAAGGCCATGAAGTAAAAATTATTAGCAGTAACATCGGTAGGGCCGAAGAAATTAAATCGCTGGGTGCAATACCTTTAATTGGTAGTGTAAGCGATACTAAATTTTTAAAGGATGCTTTTACCGGGGCTGACGCTATTTACACCATGGTTCCACCAAATTTTGCAGCACCAAAATTTAGGGCATATATTAAAGGTATCGGCGAAAATTATGCGGCTGCCATAAAAGAGTCGGGGGTTAAAAAAGTAGTGAATTTAAGTAGCGTAGGTGCAGATCTGCCAGATGGAACGGGGCCAATTGCAGGATTACATGATGTAGAAAATATTTTTGCCACATTAAATGGGGTAGCTGTAAAACATTTACGCGCAGGTTATTTCTATATCAACTTTTTAGCCAACATTGATATGGTTAAACATGCAAATATATTGGGATCTAATTTTGGTCCTGATGCAAAACTTGTTTTGGTGCATCCCCGTAATATTGCTGAAGTAGCTGCTGAAGTATTGGAAAGCAATTTTACAGGCAAAACCATACAGTATGTAGCCAGTGATGATGAAAGTACGCCGGCTGATGTGGCAAAATTATTAGGTACTGAAGTTGGTAAACCAGCATTACCATGGATAGAATTTAGCGATGAAGATGCATTTAACGGAATGGTAGGCGCAGGTTTACCTGAAGAAATAGCCAAAAACTATGTAGAAATGGGCGATGCGATCAGAAGCAATAAACTTTTTGTTGATTATTATAAAAACAGACCCGCTTTAGGTAGCATTAAACTTAAAGATTTTGCTGAAGAGTTTGCTGCGGCATACCAAAATTAATTGAATGATGGCAGCTGCCTGGATTTAAACCTCGCAGCTGTTATTTTTATATGGCTACACAACTTCCGGCAATTACTTTCCATTCCTGATCAAACAACTTCCAAACTCTTAAATATCTGAAAATACCTTCAATGGATTGTGAAGTATATACTGCCTTTAGCTCAATTTTCACACTAACAACCGCAGTATCCTTAATCAGATTAATCTGCTGTTCAGAAGGTAAAATAGAATTTACAACCAAATTTCCCGAGGTATAAGTTTCCATATCCATAGCCTTTGTTATGGTTACTCCATTGGGCAGGTTAAAAAGTAAATCTTCATGCAAAAGCAGATCCAGATCCTCAATATTACCATGCTGTATCGCCGTTAATAATCTATCTTCATTTAAAATGATCTGTTCCCTGATATTCATATGAATTGTTTTTTTCTTTAAAATTACATCCAATTCTCATTTTTACGCTCTACCTGATATAACCAGTAATTTACCAGCTGTTTAATTTCGGTATAATTTCCATATTTAAAATGAATCTGACCTGCAGCTGTATGTAATGTGAGGTGACCAACATCTACTCCTTTGTGCCAAGGGTATTGAAAAGTGGTAATGGCCTGAATCTTATTTGGTGTTACAATTTCATTCGAAATATCCCAAATCCCGCTGGTTTTGGTGATAAAATCCTGATTTACGGAAATGCGATGCCTTCGATAGCTGATATAAATCATCAAAGCCCCAATAACAAAATAAGCGATTGCAATGCCTATAAAAGGCTTCACCTCGGGGACATTAAAAGCGATGATAAGGAATATAGCAACTGGTAAAACGAGTTTAAAAAAAACAGGTAAATTTAAAAAACGCCAGTCGGGGATAAAGGTTTTTCCTTTTAATGGTGTTTGGCCCAATATCATTTTTAGCAGTTCATCACGCTCAATAGGGTTACAGCCCGGAATTTCCAAAGTGTTTCCCTGCATTTCATGCCCTTTTTTACTTTGACCAAAATGAGCCTGCTTTAAACTCATATTCAGCATATTCATCTTTTTCTGAAAGTAATTCTGGCTGTATTTGGTAATCTGGACTTTATTCGGGCTAATCAAGGTGTTTTTCTTGGCAATCAGCCCCGATGAGAGTAAAAGCGTGTTTTTATGTTCGCTAATTTCGAGTTCGAAATACTTATAAAAGGTTCTAACCAGGTTAATAATCAGCAGTACAATTAAAAGGCATGCAATTAAAATGAAAACCGTAATAATGGTGAGCATTCCCGTTACTGTGCTTTGAATTTCATCTTTATTAATTTTAAAAGCATCAAGCAATTGCCTGCCCTCGTAAATAACGGTATAAAAAAAAGCAGCAAGTAAGGCCAAACTCTGCCCATAGTTAGAGGTAAGTCCTACTTTAAACAAAGTCCAGGCACTTATTCTTAAAAATGGTATTTCTGCTGTTTTGCGGTTTTCATGTTCAATCTCCGATGGTGCTTCAGTTACGGTTCTGCTATCTAATAAATGTTCTTTAAGGTTATAGGCAGAAGTTTCGTCTATTGCTTTTATGCTTACTTCTTCTCCATGCGCACCGGCTGTATCGATTTTTAACCCGTAAACGCCAATAATTTTCTGCAGAATATTCTGGTTAATGGTAACCTGCTGTATTTTATCGAGTTGAATTATTACCTGATCGCGATTAAATATCCCTTTATTCACCACAAATTCCTGCTTTTCTTTATCTAAAAAGAAGGTGAATTTTAAATACCATAAATAAGCAAATATAAAACTGAATATAATTATTGCAGAAATGCCTAATATCAGGTAGGTGAAAGAAGTGCTCGACATCTTTACAAAGGCAATAATGAACAAGAAAAAGCTAGCCTTACCAATTTTTAACATGGTATGCGCACCCATTACAATGATACCAAAGGCCGATTCGCGCTGCGGTTTACTAAAATCGTTATTCATCGGCATTTAATGCTGTTGTTGGATTATCAAGCAGGTCTAGTTTTTTCAAAAGCAGATCCCTAATACGCTTGGCATCATCAATTGCAATCCCCGAAATATGGATATGCCCGGTTTGGCCACCTGCAGTAAATAGCTGTAACGATCCCAGTTTATATATTCTGGAAAAAATCCCTTCATTTAATTCGATATGCTGAATCCTGTTTAAAGGCACAATTGTTGTCGATTCGGCAATAATTCCACTTTTGTATATTACATCATGTGTGCGGATAGCATAACCCCGTTTTTTAAAACTGGCGCGAAAGAGTATCGAAAAAAGGGCAAATAAAGCTAAATAAAGCGGGATAATCCATTTGGCATTTGGTTTTACTTCATCAACAAAGAACAGGAGTATCCCAATAGCGATTCCCAGTAAGCCAAAAAAGATCAATAGATTAATACAGATGATTTTCCAATAATCGGGGTGTGGCCGGCCTAACTGAATTTCCTCGTATTTTGGAAGAAGATCGAGATCAATAACTTCATTGGTGAAAAATGTCTCAGTAGTCATGGTTAAAGGTATAAAACATATTAATCTATAAATAGACTAATATTTAAATCTTTTGTTACCTCGCTACAATAAACTTTTTTGCAGCGTTATACTGACCGGAATCGGAAGAGATTTTAAAGAAATAAATGCCAGGAACAAATGTAGCGGTATTAATTTCTAAGGTATGTTTTCCGGTATTAAGGTATTCATTTACCACTGTTTTAACCAAACGGCCCATTAAATCGTAAATCTGTACGTTAATTTTATCCGTTTCTGGCAAAACTATATCAATAAATGTTTGCATAGCGGCAGGATTCGGGTAATTCTGAGTAACGGTAAATTTTAAAAATTTATCAAAAATTGCTTTATTGATGGCATCGAAAATAACATAACTCACCAATCTGTAACCGCGTGCATTTGGATGAAATGCATCCTGATAAAGCGAAAAATCGCGCCTCATGGCCGCATTTACATCCGCTAAATATATTTTATACTCTGTGGCTAATTTTCTGTAGGCTGTATTTAGGTTTCTGATATTGGTATTTACAGCAACATAACTTTTAACGGTTCTATCATCAACAAACTGGAGTGTACATAAAATGGGGACTAATTTCTGTTTAAGGCTTGCCGTAATCAATACGCGCATATTAGCAACGCTTTCGGCTATACTTCCTTTACCGGTAGTCATTGCAATGGCATCATTAATCCCAATATCAATTACAATAAAACCTGTTCTATTGGCTATTGCATTATCAATTCTGAGCAAACCCTGAAAAGTAGTCTGGCCACCTATACCATGGTTAGTAATATCGACTACCTTATTGGTATAACAGTTCAAAAAGTTGTTCTCCAGCATGGTTTGGAAACCCAATCCCTTAACACCTTCTACGGTACTGGCCCCAAAGGTTACAATATTTATACTGTCTTTCGAATAATATTGGGCTGCTTCCGGGCAACTTACGCGAGTAGGGGGCGTTCCTTGAGCTAAGGAAGCAGTGCGGACAACAAGAAGCAGCAGCAGAGATAGAAATACTTTTGCGCTAAACTTCATTGTTAAAATTCTTTCGTACAGGATTTAAGGATATCTGTTATTGGCGCAATTTACAAAAAAGTAAATATAATTAATGCTGTGTCATATTTTTTTACAAACATTAAATCATTTTTTTGTATTTATCGGAAGACGCATTTTATGTTTAAAAAATAGAGCCGTGATTTTGGTTCTGAAAAAAAATAAATCCATTAACCGTCTGGCTATAAAAAAAATACGCTGGAATGGGGATAATTTATTAATCGCTTAAGAGCCTTTTATTTGGTAAAGCCTATATTTGTCCAAATTCATTTTGTTATGCAAGAGATTAAAAATTATGTAGAAACGCACAAACAACGTTTTTTAGATGAGTTGTTTGAGTTATTGCGTTTTCCATCGGTAAGTGCTGATCCGAAATACAAAGGCGATGTTTTAAAAACAGCTGATTATGTTGCGCAGAAATTAAAGGATGCAGGTGCAGATCAGGTGGAAATTTGCCCAACCGCAGGATATCCTATTGTTTATGGCGAAAAAATTATAGATGCTTCTTTACCCACTGTTTTAATATATGGTCATTACGATGTTCAGCCGGCAGATCCATTAGAACTTTGGCATACACCACCTTTTGAGCCAACAGTGCGCGATGGTAAAATCTATGCCCGCGGCGCTTGCGATGATAAAGGACAGTTTTATATGCACGTAAAAGCATTCGAACTGATGATGCAAACCAATACTTTGGCCTGTAACGTTAAATTTATGATCGAAGGTGAAGAGGAGGTGGGGTCTGCAAATCTGGGTATTTTTGTAAACGCGAATGCCGAGCGTTTAAAGGCTGATGTAGTCTTAATTTCTGATACTTCGATGATCAGCATGGAACATCCATCAATCGAAACCGGTTTGCGTGGTTTAGCTTACATGGAAGTTGAAGTAGTTGGTCCGAACCGCGATTTACACTCTGGAGTTTACGGTGGGGCAGTAGCTAATCCAGCCACTATCCTTTGTAAAATGATCGCTTCATTACACGATGAAAATAACCACATCACTATCCCCGCCTTTTATGATAAAGTGCTTGAGTTAACAGATGAGGAGAAAAAAGCACTAAATTCTGCACCTTACGACGAAGCTGAATACAAAAAAGATTTAGATATCGAAGAAGTTTGGGGCGAGAAAGGTTATTCAACCTTAGAACGTACAGGTACCCGTCCAACTTTAGAAGTAAACGGGATTTGGAGCGGTTACATTGGCGAAGGTGCAAAAACCGTATTGCCGAGTAAAGCCAATGCAAAAATTTCTATGCGTTTGGTTCCGCACCAGAGCTCAGAAGAAATTGCTGAGATTTTTACCAAACATTTCGAAAGCATTGCGCCAAAAAATGTAAAGGTAAAAGTTACGCCTCACCATGGTGGCGAACCAGTGGTAACCCCAACTGACAGTATTGCTTACCAGGCGGCCGAAAAAGCAATTGAAGATAGTTTTGGTAAAAAAGCTATTCCAACACGTGGTGGTGGAAGTATTCCTATCGTGGCCTTGTTTGAAGATGTACTGGGTATTAAATCGGTGCTTTTTGGCTTCGGCTTAGATAGCGATGCTTTACATTCGCCAAATGAGAAATATGATATTTACAATTATTATAAAGGAATAGAGACTTTGCCGTTATTCCATAAATATTTCGCAGAACTGAGTAAATAAGCTTTATTTAATTTATCCGTTCTGACTCAACAGATCGTCATTTCGAGCGGAGTGCAACGCAGTCGAGAAATCTATTTTCAGCAGATCTCTCCATTTCGCCAAACTTCAGTCGAGGTGACGATTTTTTTGAAAATGAGCGTTCTGTATTTCATAGGTGCTGCTTCCCGCCATTTGCTTTATCCCGATGAAAAAATCGGGATGCCCGCTACTGCCGGGTTTATTTAACAGCGGGCGGTTCTTCGAAGCAAAACCTGTTCGTGCAATGGCGCTAATAATGCAGTTTGCCGCTTTAAATAGTATCACAGCCCCTGCAACCTAAACCTGACCGCAGTGTAAAACCCGCAAGCCGAAGCATGAGGCCGAGGATTTGAAACGAAGGGCAGGGCAGGTTTAACCAACTGGCCTGGGTATTGCTTTCCAAACAACTAAATAAGTTTGACCTTTATTGTCAGTCTGAACGGAGTCGAAGACCATCCCTGTTTAATTTTATTAGACAGGTTTTTTTTTGAAATGAATGGTTAGTATTTCATAGGTGCTGCAGTCCCGCCATCGCTTATAGTCCTCATTTCGCTGCACTCCATTCCGGGCTATTTAGCTTTGTCGGGTTTATTTAACTGAGTACGGTTCCAATGTCATTAAGTTAAGCATAAGTGTCGTCTGTCTGAAGGATAATTTATTGCATAAAAATCAATATAGATGACCTGGGATTTTTTTTGGAGTAATAGGCTGTGAGGAATCGTCATTGCGAGAAGGCTTTTTCAGCCGACGAAGCAATCTTTATAGCAGGGATCACTAGCATGAAAGATTGCTTCGTCGTTCCTTCTCGCAATGACGACCTTTCTATGGATTCTGTCATTGATCGCATAGTCGAAGACCGTACCCATCTTTAAACAGCCTCGCGCTTTTACTTTCTATAATTGTGTTTAAACTAATAGACTAATTTTTTTACCAGGGATTTTTTTCTAAATTGCTGCCATGAAATATCTATTCTCATCTCTTTTACTTTTATCTGGACTGACTTCTTTAGCTCAAGATACTAAAACGATTAAGCAATCTGGAAATCCAATATTTCAAGGTTGGTATGCAGACCCTGATGCTGCTATTTTTAACAACAAATATTGGGTTTACCCTACTTATTCTGCTAGGTATAAAGAACAGGTGTTTTTAGATGCCTTTTCTTCAGATGATTTGGTGAAATGGAATAAACACCCGCATATTTTAGATACTGCTGCTGTAAAATGGGCCAATAAAGCCATGTGGGCGCCAGCAATTGTTCAAAAAGACAAGAAATATTACCTGTTTTTTGGTGCTAACGATATTCAGAGTGATAAAGAAATTGGTGGAATCGGCGTAGCTGTTGCCGACAAGCCAGAAGGGCCATATAAAGATCATTTAGGGAAACCTTTGGTTGATAAATTTTACAATGGCGCCCAACCTATTGATCAGTTTGTATTTAAAGATAAAGATGGTCAGTATTATTTAATTTATGGTGGTTGGAAACACTGCAATATTGCAAAGTTAAATAAAGATTTTACCGGTTTTTTACCTTTTGAAGATGGTACAACTTTTAAAGAAATTACACCTGATAATTACGTAGAAGGGCCATATATGTTCATCAGAAATGGTAAATATTATTTTATGTGGAGCGAAGGCGGATGGACTGGTCCCGATTACTCAGTAGCTTATGCCGTTGGCGATTCGCCATTCGGTCCGTTTAAGCGGATTGGTAAAATATTAAAGCAAGATGCCGCCATTGCTACGGGCGCAGGCCATCACTCCGTAATTATCAACGAGAAAAAAGGGCAATATTATATTGTTTACCACCGTCGCCCCTTGAGCGAAACTGATGGCAATCATCGAGTTACCTGTATTGATGAAATGAAGTTTGATACAGATGGTAACATTCTTCCTGTAAAAATTACAAATGAGGGTGTAAAAGCCCAGAAAGTAAAATAATTGCTGTTCGGCTGGAGGTTTTATTCAATTTCCAGCTGCGCTTCACTTTTTTGTAAAACAGTTTTTGTCTGCTTTTTATTCAGTGTGTTAAACCCCCAGGTGCATAGTAAAAGCATTGCGGCAAGCCCTAGCCAAAGCCAGTTATAACCTAAATTTTTAGCAATAAAGAATCCAAACAATGGGCCAACAACCTGCGCGCACGACCAGCTCAAGGTATAACCCGCTGCATATAAGCCCCTGTTATGTTCGTTACTTCTGCTAATTACAATGGTATTTATGAACGGTAAGGTGAGCATCTCTCCGCAGGTAAAAACGACAATGCTAAGTACCGCTGCGGCAATATGAAAACTAACCGGGGCACTTAGTATGATGTACGAAACTGCAAATAGAACCGCACCAACAATAATAAAAAACATGGGTGATCTTTTGGCTTCAATCTTATTGATCATGATCATTTCAAACAAAGCAATTACCGCCCCATTAAGGCCTATAATAATCCCAATTTGAAACTCATCAATATGCCACTGTTCCTTAAAAAATACCGGAACAACCCTAAACATTAAAAAGGCGCAGGTAATAAAGACAGTAGTAAGCAGAATAAACTTTACATAGAAAATATCTTCCCATGGTTTCATAATTACCATATTGCTGGCATTTTCTTTAGCCTTTTTAATAAAATCTTTCACTTGAGGCAAAAACGACAGAATTAATAAACCAACTATAATGCTTACCCCACCTTCAACAATAAACAAAAGCTTATAATTAATTGAAGCAATAATTCCTGCCAAACTAATACCTACTGACCAACCGATGTTTACCGCGAGTCTGTTTAAAGAGTAAGATCTTGTTATAGTTCCCTCTGCAGCGTAGTGTGCAACAGCCGTAAAATTGGCAGGGCGGAATGCCTCAGAAAAAAAACTGATGACAACAGTTAAAATGCATAAACTGTAAAAATGGGTAATGGTAGAAAAGAGGATGAAAAGTAAACCACCTACTATCGATGAAAGGATCTGTACCGGGCGGAAACCAATCATATCGGTCAATTTTCCTCCTGTTGCCGAACCCAAAATTGAACCTACGCCAAATAAGGTAATAATTAAACCCGCGTCCATTTCTGAGCGGTGTAAACTTTGGGTAACGTATAAGCCCATAAATGGAACAGCCATGCTCCCACATCTGTTAAACATCATTACAATACTCAATAACCAGGTTTCTCTGCTTAATCCGCTGAATGATGTTTTATAGGTGTTAAAAATAAGTTTGAACATGCTGTATTTAGATGCAGTAAAAATACCAAAAGCCAGATATTATTTAATCATCTGAATTCAATATCCGCTTATTAAACTAAAAAAGATGAGCAAAGAATATCCCATAATTTTTCACAAATTTGCATCCGGAAACCGATCAAATGTCGCCAGAGAAAAGAACCCCAATAAACAAAAGCCCTGTTACCAGAAAACCTGCTGTTAGGAAACCTGTAGCCAGAAAACCCACAGCAGGCAGAAAAAAGAAGCAGGGTGTTTCGGTTCAACTTAAATTGGTTATTGCAGGTTTATTGTTGATTTTGCTCTCTCCATTTTACTACGGTTATGTTTTAAGAAGTTTTGTGGCTACCTGGCGCTGGGTTAAAGATTGGGGGCAAGACCCGAACTACAGAACCTACGAAAGTTTCAACATCAAAATCCCCAAAAAATATACCGTTCACGGTATCGACGTTTCTTACTATCAGGGCAAAATAAACTGGAAAAAAGTAAAGGAAATGAAAGAGGATGAGGTTAGTATCCGTTTTGCCTTTATCAAAGCAACAGAGGGATTAATGCTGGTCGATCCTTATTTTCAACGCAATTGGCGTGAAGCCCCAAAAGCGGGAATTATTTGTGGCGCCTATCACTTTTTCAGGCCAAAAAAGGACGGCAAAACACAGGCTAAATTTTTCCTGCAAGTGGTAAATATTGAGAAAGGGGATTTACCACCAGTTGTGGATATCGAATCGCTGGATGGCGTTTCTCCTTTGAAAATGAGGGCAGAACTGTCCGATTTTCTCAATTATGTAGAAATGAAAACCAAAGTTAGGCCGATTGTTTATACCGGACTTAAATTTTATGAAGATTATTTAGTCGATCATTTTGATGATTATCCTTTGTGGATTGCCCATTATTATCAACCAAAGCTGAGAATGGATAAAAGCCGCTGGAAATTTTGGCAGCACTCTGATAAAGCCAAAATTAACGGCATCGGCCATGTGGTTGATTTTAATGCGTTTAATGGCGATAGTTTGGCGTTGGATCGGTTATTAGTTCATTAGTCATTAGTTCATTGGTCATTAGTACATTAGTCATATACCCCGCTTACCGTCATCCTGAACTTGTTTCAGGATCTATTGTATGTGATTTTTACAATCTTGTAATTGCTTAAATAGGTTTTTCCAGAGCATTTGACATCATATGGCAAAACCAATGAACTATTGACTAATGAACAACTGAACTAAACCGTCCAGCTCTCACATTTCTCTAAGAAAAATTCATCGGCTTCAGCACCGATACCAATTTCTTCGGGAACATCAAGAAAATAACCGTTATAAGTTAAGCCACCCACAACTGGGTCAACCAAGTGTCCCAATAGTGCAGTATCTAAATCAAAAAACTCAACATTTGGGCTTGCCAATGCAAAATGTAAATTGGCGCTTAAAGCAATCCGGGTTTCGAGCATACTGCCAATCATGCATTTTATGCCTCTCTGTAAGGCCTCTTCATGGATTTTTTGCGCTTCTAAAATGCCTCCAGATTTCGAAAATTTAATGTTTAAATAGGTTGTAGACTGGCTATTGATCAATTTCCGGGCATCATGATGGTTGTAACAGCTTTCGTCGGCCATGAGCTTAATCGGCGAATTTACATTCAGTTCTGGTAATTTATCATCATACCAGGTTCGCATGGGCTGTTCACAAAATTCAATATTGTATTTGTCCAATTCGCCCAATGCAAATAAAGCATCATCGAAACTCCAGCCCTGATTCGCATCCAGGCGTAAAATCAAATCTTCACCTACTGCTTCACGGATGTGTTTAACCCTTTCTATATCATCGTGTACCTTTTTGCCCAGCTTAATTTTTAGGATGCGGCAACCCTGGCTTTTATATTTCAATGCGGTTACAGCCATTCCCTCTGGTGTATCGATACCAATGGTCATATCGGTTTCAATGCTGCGTTTGGTTCCGCCAAGAAATTTATACAATGGTAATTTTGCATTTTTGGCTGCAATATCAAATAATGCCATGTCGAAAGCACTTTTAATGGTATTGTTATGATCGGCATAGCCCAATAAATCGTTCATCCGTTCCGGAATTTCTAAGGGATTTTTACCCTTTAAAATGGCAGCGAAATCTTTAGCCATAGCAATACAGGTTTCCTGTGTTTCGCCTACAATCATCGGGAAAGCAGAACATTCTCCAATGCCATGAATGCCAGCATCGGTATAAATCCTGATCAATACATTCTGCGCAAAATGCATGGTTCCGGTTGCAATAACAAAAGGTTCCATTGGTATGCTAAAGCGGTATATTTCGGTATGGGTGATTTTCATGGTTTTAAGGTTGAGGGTAGAAGGTAAAGGTTGTAAGGTTTGCAAATCGGGATAGAAGCCGATAATGTATATAACTCAATTCGTGACGCAATGCATCATATTTCGATTAAATAACTCATCAATTCCATTCATCGTATAGATTTCCAACTAAAGTATAAAAACAAAAACTAAATAGAAACAGGTTTGTAGATTATTAATAGATTTACGCCTCAAATTAAAATTCCTTTTTCCCGCTTACATTTTACATAACCTGTCATGTCTGAAACTAATAATTTAATCTATGCTTCTTCACCATATTTGTTGCAACATGCCCATAATCCTGTTAATTGGTACGAATGGGGAACAGAAGCAATGGAAAAGGCAAAAACGGAAAATAAACTCATATTGGTCAGTATAGGCTATTCGGCCTGCCATTGGTGCCATGTAATGGAACGCGAAAGTTTCGAGAATCATGAAGTGGCTGAGGTGATGAACCGTCATTTTATCTGCATTAAGGTAGACCGTGAGGAGCGGCCTGATATTGATCAGATTTATATGTATGCCATCCAACTCATGACAGGCAGCGGGGGCTGGCCCTTAAATTGTATCTGCTTGCCCGATCAGCGTCCAATTTATGGCGGAACCTATTTCAGGAAAAACGATTGGATCAATATTCTGGAAAATGTTGCTGCACTCTGGGCAAATGAACCCGATAAGGCTATCCAATATGCCGAACGGTTAACTTCGGGTATTAAAGATAGCGAAAAGATAATCCCCGCAGTAAAAGTAGAAGCGTATACCCATGAGCATTTAACTGAAATTATCGATCCATGGAAACGCCATTTCGATATTGGTTACGGAGGTTATAACCGTGCACCGAAATTTCCTTTGCCCAATAACTGGGTCTTTTTATTGCGCTACGGCTTTTTAAAAGACGATGAGTCTGTTTTTACAGCGGTTTGCCACACGCTCGAAGAAATGAGCCGAGGCGGCATTTACGATCAGATTGGCGGCGGTTTTGCCCGTTATTCTGTTGATGATAAATGGCATGTGCCACATTTCGAAAAAATGCTTTACGATAACGCTCAGCTCATCAGTTTATACGCTGAAGCCTATCAGTGTACCAAATTCGATTCCTTTAAACAAACTGTCGTTGAAACAATAAATTGGGTTTTTGAAGAGATGACTTCAGCAGATGGATTGTTTTATTCGGCATTAGATGCAGATAGCGAAGGAGTAGAGGGCAAGTTTTATGTGTGGGATAAAGCAGAATTCGATCAGGTTTTGGAAGAAGATGCCCAATTAATCGGCGCTTATTACAATGTTACCGAAGAGGGGAATTGGGAAGAAGAGCAAACCAATATTTTGCGCAAAACCATCAGCGATGACGATCTGCTTGCAAAATTTGATATTGATGCAGAGCAGCTTTATGACAAAGTAAACTCAGCCAAAACAAAATTAATGGCTGTACGTAGCAAAAGAATCAGACCAGGCTTGGATGATAAGTGTTTAACTGCCTGGAATGGTATGATGATTAAAGCCCTGGCTGATGCTGCAGCGGTATTAAATCATAAACCATATTACGAAAGAGCATCAGCTGCAGCCAGTTTTATCCTAAACCACCTAAAATCAGAAAACGGTGGCTTATACCGTAATTATAAAAACGGAAAGGCGTCTATTACGGGCTTCTTAGATGATTATGCCTTTTTTATTGAAGCATTGATTGCCCTTTACGAAGCTGATTTTGATGAAAAATGGTTAGAAGAGGCAAAATTATTGACCGATTATGTGATCGCTAATTTTACGGATACAGATTCGCCGATGTTTTTCTATACTTCAGCTGAAAGCGAAGATTTAATTGCCCGGAAACATGAAGTAATGGATAATGTAATCCCCGCTTCAAACTCTACCATGGCGCAGAACTTAAAGCGATTGGGTTTGCTTTTCGATATTGAACAATACTCCGAAAAAGCCTCAGAAATGCTTGCGGCGGTTCAGCCGAAGATTAAAAGTTACGGTTCTGCTTATTCGAACTGGGGGATTCAACTGCTAAACGAAATTTACGGCATAAACGAAATTGCCATTACCGGACTAGAAAGCGATAGTATTAAATTAGCATTAAGCGGACATTATATTCCGAACAAAATTACATTGGGCGGAACAAAAAGTAACCTGTCACTGTTAAAAGGTAAGCAAAGCAATGAAACAAAAGTTTATATTTGCCGAAATAAAGTATGCCAGTTGCCGGTTAACACTGTTGAGGACGCATTAGAGTATTTACAATAAATTAATTTAAATGAATATTTCACCAAACTCTGTAGTAGCGTTAACTTACGAATTGCATACTACTAACGAAGAAGGACAACAAGTTTTTGTAGAAAAAGCTGACGAACAAAATCCTTTAGTATTTTTATATGGCGTTGGCATGATGTTGCCTAAATTTGAAGAACATTTAACCGGTTTGAAAACTGGTGATGAATATAGCTTCGAGCTATCTGCAGCAGATGGTTACGGTGATATCGATCCAGGTGCTTTTGCTGATCTTCCAAAAACGATGTTTACTGAAGCTGGTGGCGAATTGCCAAATGTAGGTGATGTAATTCCTTTACAAGATAACAATGGTAACCAGTTTAGAGCAGGTGTTACTGCTGTTCACGACGAAACCATTTCAGTAGATTTAAACCACCCAATGGCTGGTAAAAACTTAGTGTTTAGCGGTGTGATTTTAAATGTACGTGAAGCTACTCAAGATGAATTGGCTCATGGTCATGCTCACGGAGCTGATGGTCATTCAGGTCACTAATTATAGATAAACGATTTCAAGGAAGTCAAGTTTTAAATGGCAATTTGCTATGAAAACTTGGCTTCTTTCGTTGATGTCCATGTTTTAATCGTGAAAAACCTCATCTAAAATGAGTTTAAAACCAGGTATAATCGTGGTGGTTACCTCTTCACCTTCAGTGAGCAATTTTGTTGGTTGAAACTTGCCGTTATCATCAAGGATATACCTGAAAAATGTTTTTTCCGACGGGCTTACAATCCAGTATTCTTTAACACCGGCTTCTTCATAAACTTCGTATTTGTTGATCAGCTCTTTTTTGTTGTTGCCAGGTGATAAAATTTCGACAACAATATCTGGTGCGCCTATGCATCCTCGCTTATCCAGTTTTGTCTGATCGCAAACTACAACGATATCAGGTTGCACCACCGTGAAAACTTCTTTATCATCTTGATTTTTCTTTGCTAAACGAACATCGAAAGGTGCTGAATAAACTTCACATTTATAACCATTCAATGCATTATAAATTGGTACGTAAATTCTTCCCGATATTTTTTGATGAATCCTGGAAGGGGCAGGACTCATCTTGAAAATGTAACCTTTGATAATCTCTAAGCGCTCTTCAAATTCGAAGCGCATATAATCGGCATAACTGTAAGTCGCAGAAAAATCGACCTCGTTAAGGGTTTTAATTGGAGGTTGCTCTTCTTCAGTAGGGTATGGCTTGATATTTTTCATATGAGGTATTTAACCAAATATACTAAATATCTTAGTTTTTTCTAAAAATCGATCTTCAAACGCAGTCCGCCATTGGTGAGGTTAAGGTTCTCCTTAGAGAAAGTTTTCATTGGCAACCTTAAAAAAGGCTCGATGGCAATATTGTTCTTTTTGGATATTTTTTGTTTATAACCTAAAGAAAAATTATAAAATCCGATGTATTTATCAGGATCTATATTGGCTTCGGGCTGTGGTTCAGTAGTTTTTTCTTTCACAATCAATGTCTTAGAATCTGCGTAGCCATTTGCTGTTGTGGAAGAAAAATTCTGCACTTGGTTGACAATGTAGTTGTTCTGTTGTGAGTTGTTTAAAACAGCCAGTGCAGAAACCCCTATATTGGTGTAGAGTTTGTCACTTATGTTATATTTTAATTCTAAAGGAACATTAATTCCGCGCACTTTAGCATCAACCGACTCGAGGTTTTTGCCCGATAAGGTTTGTGGTGCAGAAGCGTTTAACGATTCGGTGGTGCTAATAGAAGCATAAGAAACGCCAGAACTTATTGATAATTTATTGGCAATGGCATACGATAAAGAAAAGCCATAGTTCATGGTTACTTTATTATCATTACCCATGGCTGGGGCTACGTAAACATCAGGCTGCCATTTAGAATTTTCACTTGTTTTGGATGGCGGTTTTTGCTGATTTACATAACTATCATGGGCAAGCAGTTTTTCAAAACTTGTTTGCGCCATGGGTTGAGGTTTCTTCTTTTCCGTTAAAATATCAAACTGTTTTGTTTGCAGGTTTGAAAGATTAGCACCAGCAAGCTTATTATCTAAAAGGTTATTGTTTACAGGAGTCAATTGGTCTGATGTATTAATAAACGGATAACTGGTCTGTTCTGTTAATACTATTGGTTTTGTGCTTTCCGTAATTTTGGCTGGACGACTAGCAGTAAGGTTGTTTGCAGCAGTTGCATTGCCATTTAATGATGTAGGATTGGTTTGAGTTTCAGTAACCGCATTTGTATTTCCGTTAGCCGCCGGATTTTGCGTGGCTTTAGGTTTAGTTATTGCAATATCTTTTTTCTGATCTGTATTGTTTTGCGCAAAAAATACACCTCCAAAGACCAAAATTAAGGCAGCAGCGGCCCATAAAGGCCAAAAAGCGATACCTCGTCTCTTATTTTTTTTCTCCGAAAAGCGCTCCCAAGCACCATTAGGGTAAGTTTCCTCATGGTTTTGGAGTTGCGCGGTGATATGCTCAATTAATTCCTTATCCATTTTTTTCGTATGAATTAACCATGGTATTTAGGTAAAGGGTACGTAACTTATTTTTAGAACGTGTAAGGTAAACACGACTGGAACTTTCAGGAATGTTTAACATCTTCGAAATTTCATCGTGGGCAAAGCCCTCAATTTCATATAAGTTAAATACCAGTCTCTGCGTATCTGGTAAGTGATTTAGTAAATTCAAAATATCATTAACGTGTAGTTCCGAAGCAACCGAAACCTGGGTAACCGGATGTTCGCTTTCTGCTAAATCATCAACATAAAACTGAACTTTCGAACTCCGTATTTTGTCTATTGCCGTCCGCGAAGCAATCTGGGCAATCCAGCCTTTAAACGATCGCTGTAATTCTTCTGGGTTTTTTGGTGCCTTGAAGCCGCCAACATGTTTAAAAATCTTGATAAAACTGTCATTTACAAGCTCTTCACTGTCAGAAGGGTTTTTCGTATACCTTAAAATAATGCCCATTAAATAGCCATAAAATGATTTATACATCATTTCTTTACAGCTATTGTCGTTTTTTACACAGCCTTTTAAAATTTCCTCAAAACTGAGTATTTTTTTTATCACCCCTGTAAAGGACTATTTATTAAAGGTTTATCATGATTAATTATTGCAAATTTAAGAAAAATAACACCACCCAATTTTTTGAGTGGTGTCAGTTTTCGTTTCCACAGGTAGAGTGAAATATTTTTATTTATTTGTCATCACTGATAAGCCAACTCCAGTACTATCGGTTTTGCTCGATAAGCCTTTAGCCCAGATGGTATAAATTTTACCTTTTTCGATTTTTACAGCCGGTAAACTAACTTTAACTGTTCCGCTTTGCTTTAATTGGAAAGTATAACTATCGTTTGGTGCAATATTGCTAAAAGTGGTGAACTCTTTAAATGCTTTTGCGGTAAATAAAGGTGCATCAGTACCTGCAATTGCTAAATCAAATGGGGCAGAACCCGGGCTTAAGTTTACAAAACGAACTTTAGCCTTATCAGTTTCAGGTGCTTTTAAATCATCTTCAAGGATTAAAAGTTTTGTTGATTTTAAAGTATCTACTACGAAAACCGAATAAAATGATCCCTCTTTTAACGTAGCCGTAGCGGTGGTTAAATATTTTAAAGAATCCTTTTTAGCAACACCCACCAATCTTGTTCCTGGATAAGCGGCATAGTATCCTAAATCTTTAGTGTAGGTAAAGCTGTTTATTTTTTGGTTATCCAGGATAAAATCCAACGCGCCTGTTCCAGGTGATGCATGAACAAAGCCAATACCAGCAGCTTCGATAGGGTCGTTGTTAAAGTCTTTTTTACAGGCAGTTATCGTTAAAGCTATCGCTAAGAGAGAGAGTATAATTTTTGTAGTGCTAAAATTTTTCAAATTCGTTTTCATTTTAATGTTTTAAATCAATTTTTTGAACAAAATTGGTTAATGGCCATTAACGCTTTTTTCTTGTAAAACGATTAACGGAATGAAAACGCTACAGCAGATGCGATTTTTTATAAAGAAAAAGCCACATGGAATGCATGTGGCTTCTAAATCAGTATTTTAATTGAAGAACTAAGAATACATTTCTTCTCTTAGTTTTGCAACATCGCTGCTGTTGATATATTCATCGTAAGTCATCAGCTTATCAATAGTACCTTTCGGTGTGATTTCTATAATGCGGTTGGCAACGGTTTCGGTTAACTGGTGATCTCGTGAGGTAAACAATATCGCACCCTTAAAATCTTTCATGCCATTGTTCAGTGCCTCGATAGATTCAAGATCCAGGTGATTGGTTGGCTCATCAAACATTAACAGGTTGGCTTGTTGTAACATCATTCTAGAGAACATACAACGCATTTTTTCGCCCCCAGAAAGCACTTTTACGTTTTTAAGTACCTCTTCGCCCGAGAATAACATACGGCCTAAAAAGCTGCGTACAAATTGCTCATCGGCATCGGTACCTGAGTACTCACGTAACCAATCTACCAGGTTTTCATCTTTACCGGCAAAATATTCAGAGTTATCGTTCGGGATATCTGCAGTGCTAATGGTAACACCCCACTTAAATTCTCCTCTATGATCTGTATCCCTGCCCGTTAAAACATCGTAAAATGCTGCGGTAGCTAAACTATTCTGAGATAATACAGCAATTTTATCACCCTTATTTACCATGAAGGTAATTTTGTCGAACAAAACACCATCGTTTCCATTTTTGCCCAGGTTTTCTACCTGTAAAATCTGGTCACCAGCCTCACGACCAGTATTATTGAAGATAATGGCTGGATATTTTCTGCTTGACGCTTTAATTTCGGTGATATCAATCTTATCTAAAGCTTTCTTACGAGAAGTTGCCTGCTTTGATTTAGATGCATTTGCACTAAACCTGCGGATAAATTCCTGTAACTCCTTTACCTTATCTTCCATTTTTTTGTTCTGGTCGCTTCGCTGTTTTAATGCCAACTGACTAGATTCGTACCAGAAGGTATAGTTACCGGTGTAAATGCTCATTTTAGCAAAATCGATATCCACAATATGCGTACAAACCGCATCTAAAAAGTGCCTATCGTGCGATACAACCAATACAATATTTTGATAGTCGGCCAAAAAGTTTTCTAACCAGGCAATGGTTTCGATATCCAAATCGTTGGTAGGCTCATCCAGTAATAGGATATCCGGATTACCAAATAGGGCTTGTGCCAATAACACACGTACTTTCTGCGTATTGTCTAGCTCTTTTAACAATTTATAGTGGTTATCTTCGGTAATGCCCAAATTGCTCAACATGGTTGCCGCATTGCTTTCCATGTTCCAGCCGTCCATTTCGGCAAAAAGATTCTCCAGCTCTCCGGCGCGTTCGCCATCTTTCTCCGAGAAATCTTCTTTCATATAAATGGCATCTTTCTCTTTCATAATGGCATAAAGTTCTTTATGACCAATCATTACGGTTTCTAATACCGAAAACTCATCAAATTCGTAGTGGTTTTGTTTTAAAACCGCCATTCTTTCGCCTGGAGTAAAAGCCACACTACCAGAAGTTTGGTTAACTTCTCCCGATAAAATTTTTAGAAAAGTAGATTTACCTGCGCCGTTAGCCCCAATTACGCCATAGCAGTTGCCCTGGGTAAATTTTAGGTTAACATCTTCAAATAATGTGCGTTTGCCGTATCGTAACGATAAATTAGAAACTGAAATCATGCTATAATTGAAATAAGCCGCAAAGATAGGGAAAAAGGTTGAGGGTAAAAAGGCGGAAGGAGCAAAGGTTGGGATTAATAATTTGGAAATGAAGGTTGAGGGTGCAAAGGCATTTGATTGTTGGAAGGGTTGGAAATGGAGGGTTCTGTTCTTTTTTGGGTAAGCAGTCCCGTTATTCGCTTTATCCCGATGAAACCTGTGAAACAAGCAAGCACACCATAAAAAACAGCAAATAGTGCTTAAATCGGGATGCCCGCTACTATCGGGTTTAGTTAATAAAGGGGAGAAGCTTTTGGCCAATGGTTTGAAATCTTATTTTGGAAAATTAGACCTAATAAGCAAATTAAATTAAGGGGGCGTCATTCTCGCGCATGGGGGAATCTTAGTTATCCTCGATGGGCACTTTGTGGTTCCCAATCAGATGAGGCCGTCTCCATAAATTTAGAATTGTCATCCTGTCCAAAGGACTCCTACGGAGAGCTTGTCGAAGGATCTGTTTTAAATCTCTAAAAGGCGTTTCGACAACCTGTTCCGATTCTTCGGGAGGCTCAACGTGACAAATTCGATTGAATTACATTTATAATACAGCCTCATGACGATTTATCTCAATATACTTTGTCGTAAAATATTTATTTTAGTCCCATGCCAAATCATGCCCTGCTCGAAACCATAAAAACTACCCTTCAGAAAAGCAAAGTAGAAAAGTTAGCTGCTATAGCTTCTGAAGACACCTTTTCGGTAAAAGATCTGATCGATTTAAGTTTTTATCATGACGAACAGATCGGTTTCAGGGCCGCATGGATTTTAGAAAATGTATTTACTAACCACCAGCAAAGATTTCTGCCCTATGCGCTTTATTTTTTAGAGAAATTTCCGCAACAAAACAATTTGTCGGCATTGAGGCATTATGTCAAAATTATGGCCTTTATGACGAAGAAGAATGCCTCAGTAGAAATTAAGAAAATCCTTGCCGGTTATGATACCGATCATTTGGTAGAAGTTACTTTTGCCTGGTTAATTGATGAGCAGATTCCTGTAGCCGTAAAGTCACATTGTTTAAACATTTTGGCCAATTTAAATGTCGAACACAGTTGGATTAAGGAAGAACTGCTGCAAACCATGGATTTTCTGGTAGATAAAGAAAGTATTGCTTTTTTTGCAAAGGTTAAACAGATCAGGAAACAGTTGGCAGTTTGCAGTTAACAGTTCGCAGTTAACAGTTTGCAGTTCACAGTTTGAAGTTTTCAGTTAGCATAGCGTCAAATCTTTTATTAGAGGTCGAATTTCTCTCTCTCTTTCAGCTTTAGTCTTTCAGCTTTTAGCTATTTTTACCAAATGAGTACAACATACGATATCATTTCAAAAGTTATAAAAGAACGTCGCAGTATTTTTCCTGCCAGCTATATTAAAAAAGAAATTCCGGTTGAAGTAATCAACCAGATTTTAGAAACTGCCAATTATGCCCCAACACATAAATTAACCCAGCCCTGGCGTTTTGTTGTGATCAGAAAAGCGGGATTAACGAAACTTGGTGAAGAACTGGGTAAATTATATAAGGAATTGGTTAGCCCGCAACAGTTTTTACAGAAAAAGTACGACAGCTTTGCCGAAAAAACGAGTCAGGCCGATTGCATTATTGCCATCAATATGCAGGTGAGTGGTAAAATACCAGAATGGGAAGAATTAGCAGCAGTTGCATGTGCTGTTCAAAATATGGCTTTAACTGCTGAAAGTCTGCAGGTTGGCGCTTACTGGAGTTCTCCACCTTTAATTGACAATTTGGGTGATTTTTTAAGCCTGGGCGAAAATGAAAAGTGCATCGGTTTATTTTACATGGGCTATCATAACGAAAAACCCTGGGCGCCAAACCGAACTTCGATGGAAGAAAAAGTGAGGTGGATTGAAGAGTAGTTCATTGGTTCATTAGTCAATCGTTAATTGGTAGATGCGGTTAATCGACTTCAGACTACGGACTGAAGACTATGGACTATACATCATCTTACATTATGCTAAATCCTTTGGATAACTATTTCGAAAAAAAAGATGAACCTCTTAAAAGTTGCCTTCAATATTTAAGGTCGCTTTTAACAGGCTATGCTGATATTACAGAACATTGGAAATACGGAATGCCTTTTTATTACCATAAAGGAAAAATGTTCTGCTATCTTTGGACACATAAAAAACTCCATCAGCCTTACATTGGTTTAGTGGATGGAAATAAAATTGAACACGAAGATTTGTTGCAGGAGAAAAGAGCCAGAATGAAAATTTTATTGATTAACCACCTCGAAGATATCCCCAAAAAGAAAATCGAATCTATTTTAAAACGGGCCTTTGCCTTAAGGAAATAGTTTATCTTCCATTTAATATCACCCGTTTACATTACCCATTATTATAATGTCTGCATTAAAATCTAAACTTTATCAGCTTTGCTTAACTTTTATTCAAAATAGGATAGAAAATATTGAATATTCGCTGCAACAGGCCAGGCAAGCTTCGAACGATGATACAAAAAGTAGTGCAGGCGATAAATACGAAACTACGCGCGAAATGATGCAGCAGGAGATGGACCGCAACAGTAAATTACTTTACGAAGCAGGACAGCAGAAAATTGCATTACAGCAGATCGAAAATGTAGAATCAGATCGCCTGGTTAAAAACGGAAGTTTGGTTTTAACCTCAGAAGGTAATTTTTATATCAGCATCAGTGCAGGAGAGCTTAATACCGATGGACAAAAATTCTTTGCGGTATCGCAGGCTTCGCCAATCGGGCGGTTTTTGATTGGAAAAGCAATAAATGAAAGCTTTAAGTTTAATGGTAAGGAATATTTAGTGAAAGGCATATTATAAAAAGTCGTCATCTCGACTGGAGCATAGCGGAATGGAGAGATCCGTTTAGGAAGATTTCTCGACTTCGTTGCACTGTGCTCGAAATGACGACAATTTATTATAGCGATCTTCTTAAACTTCGCGAGCTATCTAATTCCCATCCTTTCTGCAAAAGCTGGTACCAAATAAGTCTTTAAATCCGAATAAGGGATAAATACAACAATCTGCCCTTGTGCATAACTCGCTACTTCATATGGGTTGTACATAAAAGCAATTCCGTTCGCATTGAAATAAAAATTTTTGTTCGGCTTTATAAAGTCATCAAAAAGAACAGTGCTCAGTGCATCTTGAGTTTTAATGTTATATTCTTTACGAAGATTGCGCTCTAAAATGCTTTGTAAGGTATTCGAATCAATTTTGATGATATCGCTCAGCACCAACTGTTTTTTGTTTTTTACATCTAAACAGAACATTAAGCTGCTATAATTGCCATGCGCACCACCGGTATAAGCATCAGCAAGGAAATCGATCACAACATAGCCATTATCATTAAAATTAACCGATTGCTGACTGTTATTAGTGTAGTTCATCCATGCCTGGAAATCGTCGCCACGGCTATTTTTTGATTGCTCGGTAACCTGGGTCTTATAATCTTTAAAATAAGCGGTGGCTATATTTTTAAAACCTATAGAACGGTCAACAGTAGATTTTACACCCGATATTTTTTTAAGCTCCGAGTTTAACCAGTTGCCGTATTCATACTTGTTTTTGCTTTCCAGGTATTCAAAACTGATTTCAGCAGCAGGCGATTTTGGCTGATCTGCAAATGCCTTAATTGAGTCTTTGTAAATCCCGGCGCTGAACGGATAGCTACCCTCAGGATACTTTTCTGTTAAAGCAATCGGAAACTTTTTGGTTTTATCGCCACTTTCCCAATTGCCATTAAAACCATTTCCATTCCACTTTAAGGCCAAATGCGGCGATTTAAAATCCTGAGTGAAATATGATTCATAAAAACTATACTCAGTAAGTACAATGCTATCTTTCCCGATTAAAGTATCGGTTGATAGATTAAGCCACGAGCCGTCATAGTAATAGGTACCACTTACATCATCATCAACCTTTTGCAAATGCATCACTACTTTTTTGCCTGCAATGGTACCTTCCAATCTCTTGTAAAAACTTTCTGTAAGTTCGGTCTTTGCATTCGCTGTGCTATCATTTGCAGTTTCAGCGGTATTGGCTCCATTTTTTGGGTTGTTACAGGCAGATATAATCAGTAATCCGAAAAGGAAAAAATGCAAATAATATTTCATAGCGATGGTATAAAGTTTTAGTGTTGCTAAGTTCGAATGTTGAAACGTTGTGCTTAACCTTTCAACATTCTAGCACTTTAAACTTTAAACCTCTTTGCTATGATTTTGTTTTATTAAAACTCTTGTTAATACTGTAATATAAGTTTTTAGCAGTGTATCTTCCCGGATCAATTATTCTCCTAATGGTATAAAGTGGATAATTTTCATCCCGTGCTGTTGAAAGTATAAATGCTGCTTTAAAACCATGTTCTTTTAGCTTGTGTAAAGTTGAAGCCTTAAAAACACCATAGGGATAAGCGAAATACGCTACTTTTTTCCCTGTAATTTCTTCCAGTTTTTTAGTTGGTGCATCAATTTGGGTTGTCCAGTCGGCATCGGTAAACTGTGCAAAGTTTTTATGGTCGTAGGTATGGCTGGCAATCGTATTTCCCTCGTCAGATAATTGTTTTATCTGTTCTTTAGTCATGTAATTGATCCGCCCTTTTCTGCCGATCGATACCGTCATAATAAAATAAACGCCTTTAAAGCCGTGTTTTTTCAATGTTGTATTCCCAATCGTAAATTGATCTTCATCCGTATCATCGAAAGTAATCATGATTGGTTTTTCGGGCAACTTGGCACCGTAAACCAGATAATTATATAACTGATCGGGTAAAATAGAATGGTAACCACTATCGGCCAGCATTTTCATGTGCTCTTTAAATTTATCAGGGGCAATAATGTCGTCGTGCGCTCTTTTGCTATCGCTGGCAATGTTGTTTCTAATCTGGTGGTAACACAGAACGGGCACCTCTCTGCGTGTCAGAATGGTTTTGTTATCTGCCGGTTTGGTATTTGTCGAGTCAGTTTTAACCGTTTCGATGGTGTTGGTTACAACAATTTTTTCTTTTTGCTTATTGCTCGAACAAGCCAGTGAAAATGATCCTAAAAAGAGAATTGATAAAAGGATATGAGTAGCGGGTTTTAAATGTTTATTCAAAGTTTTTAATTTTATTTAATCAAAGAAACGGCGTTTTCGGAAAGGATAAACTCTTTTTCATATGTATCCCATTCTTTGTGAGTAATGCCCGATTTTAAAGCATTTTTTCTGAAGAAGTTATAATCAGTTAATTCGTTTTTAGCAGTTAAGCAGGTGTTTAAGAATTTAAATATGCGTTGCTCACCAATCATTTGCTCCAGGCCACGGAGCAGAAATGGACCGTAGGCGTAGCGGTAAGTGCCTGAGATTTCATTACTTTCTTTAATGGCATTTAAAGGTTTGGCTTTAAAATCTTTTAGTTGTTTTCCCCTGTCCTGAAAATATTTAGTGCCGAAAGCTTTTCCGAATTTTTCTTCGCTTGCTTTTACCGATAAATACTCTGCAGTAGATTCTAAAAAGAACCAGAACAAAGTAGAGTTGGGTTGTAATACGTTGCCGAAATAATAATGACCAATTTCATGTGCAATAAATGGATAATCTGAAGAATCTTTAAGTTTACTGTGCTCTTCATCAATCATATCGCCCAGTTTAATGCCTGCAAAAGCTATTGTTGGAAAAGCCACAAAACCCCAGCTTCTGCCTTTGTTAAATTTTTCTACTGGCGCATGCTCAATAAATACATTTTTTGTATTGTATGGGATTTTTAAAATCTTATAATAATAGGCTTTCATTTCAGCAATATTCTGTTCAAAAACATTCAATTGCTTATCATTCATTTGCGTGTTTAAAAATAGCGCGCCATTGGTTTTTTGTACATTATAATCTCCGGCAAAAAGCATCGGCGCAATGGGGATATTCGATTTAAATCTGGCAATTGGGCCCGGTTTAGGAAGATCGCCGTTTACAAAAATCATCTTAGCATCCTTAACTGTTACCTGGATATCGAAGGTCATCTGTTCAATCAGCTTGTCGTTTTTGATGTCGTAAATGATAGGATACCATTTAGATTGATCGGCAGCCCGCACGGTTTTTCCATTAAAAGCAATCAATCCCTTAAAATCTATAAAGTTCAGTGTATCACTATAAATGGGGAATGCTCCTGTATAAGTAATATGTAGTTTACCAGGATTTACCAGTGTACTATCTTTGTATAACGGGACGTAAGTTAGACCCTCGCCACGCATAGCACCACCGTAAAAGCCAGAATATTTTAGGGTTTGGTTTGCAGAATCTTTTATAGCCTTAATGTTAAAGCCCTTATTGAGCACAATCTGATAGTCTTTTGCCAGGTTGGGGATGTTGCTGAGTACAAAATCGCAGGTAATCTGGCCTGTAGCCATTACAACCTCTGCTTTTCCGCTCAAGTGTGGTGTTTGTGCATGGAGCTTAATGATCTGAAAGAACAATAAAATAAATACTGCAATTTTTTTCATGTTGTTGAGGTAACTCATTAAAAAGAAAGTCCCCGGTTTTTGCCGGGGTTATTTTGCTTAAAAGCTGTTTTTAATGCTGTTGCTTAATGTTTTTGGCGACCAGTAACCACTGGCAATAATCCGGCGGATCGTAAACAACGGATCTTTTTCGTCGCGTTTGGTTGATAATTGATAAGCCATTCTAAAACCACGTTTTTTAAGCTCAGGAATACCTTCTGCATTCCATAAGCCAAAAGGATAGGCAAATTCTGTCATCTTTTTACCTGTAATTTCTTCCAGTTTTTTGGTTGGTTTATCCAATTGCTCTTCCCAATCCTTACCTGCATATTTTTTAAAGTTTTTATGGTCGTAGGTATGGCTGCCAATCACATTTCCTTCGTCAGCAAGTTGTTTAATCTGCTCTTTGCTCATGTAATCTACAAATTTACCTTTTTTGCCGATCGAAACGGTCATGATGAAATAAACGGCTTTATAACCCAGTTTATCTAAAGTAGGGCGCACAATGGTAAACTGATCCAGATCCGTATCATCAAAAGTTAGCATAATGGGTTTGCTCGGTAGGGCCGCACCAGTGTTTAGGTAGGCATAAAGCTGATCGGGTAAAATGGTATGGTAACCGCTATCGGCCAGCATTTTCATCTGGTCTTTAAAATTCTGGATTTCTACAATATAATCTTTACCTACTTTTCCATCGGTTGGCTTCCAGTTTCTTACCTGGTGATAACATAAAATAGGTACCTGTTTCCGGGCTAAAATGGTTTTGGCATCGGCAACCTTTATTTTCGAAACGTCAACGGTTGTTCCTGGACTTTCTGCAGTTTTGCTGGTTTGTGCAGTAGAATCTTTCGTAGCAGAATTTTCTGTTTGAGATTTAGACTGGCAGCTGGCAAATAAGATTACTCCGGCTGTTATTAGGGTTAAAAAGCTGTATTTCATTATGTGGATATATAGCTACAAAACTATAAAATCTGTCAATTATTTAACTATCAAAATAAATTGTGTTAATAATTATTTTCCGGTGCATAAAATTGTGCTAACTATCGCTTTTATTACACATTAAAGCCTGCTTAATATGCTTTAATTAAATAATTTAGCGGCTCAAACAAATTTTGATGAATAAACTTTATAAACTCCTGTTGTGTGCGCAGTTTTTATCCTTAACTGTAGCTGCACAAAATAAAACATTTACCCTAACCGAAAGTCTTCAGCCACAGCCTAAAGCAAATTATCAGCTTGCATCGCGTTTTTCGCCAAATAAGTTGAAAAAAATGGTTTATTCTACGGCTGTAGATCCGCATTGGCTAAAGTTAAGCAACCGTTTTTGGTATACTTTCGAAAGCCCGAAAGGAAAATTCTGGTACCTTGTAGATCCTGCATCAAAAAGCAAAAAGCTGATGTTTGATAATGCTAAACTGGCAGCAGATATTACCCTGATTGTTCGCGATCCATTCGATGCCGAACATTTACCGCTTGAAAATCTGAAATTTGCTGCTGATGAAAAAAGTATTTCTTTCGAAATCAAAAGCACGGTCGATGAGTTGAAAAAAGACAGAAAAGATAAAAAAGCGGCAGATTCTATGCAGAAGAAAATATTTTCTTTCAAATACGAACTGGCCAGCGCGAAATTAACTGAGGTGCCAAACTTCAGTAAGCCAAAGCCAAAACCATCATGGGGATCGGTAGCGCCAGATTCGTCGGCCATTATCTTCTCCCGTAACTACAACTTGTATTGGATGGATAAAGACAACTACAAAAAAGCGGTCAAAAATGAAGATGACAGCACGATTGTAGAACATCAGCTCACTAAAGACGGTGTTAAATTTTATTCGTATGGAAGTGACGGCGATGGTGAGAACAACGTAGAGAACGAAAAAAACAATAAAAAACGACGCGGTGCTTATGTACTTTGGTCGCCGAATTCGAAATATTTCGTGTTGGACAGAACCGATTCGCGTAAGGTTAAAGATCTTTGGGTAATTAATAGTGTTACACCTGGCCGTCCGACGTTAGAAACCTATAAATATCAGATGCCGGGAGAGGCAGAAGCCCCTCAGGATGAAGTTTTATTGTTCGATTTTGCTGCAAAATCTTATAAAAAACTGAGTGTTGCCGCTTTTAAAGATCAAAGTGTTTCAGTTTGGAGCAAACCATCATTAAATAAAGACCGCGATAACGAATTCCGTCCATCTATTTGGTTGGGTAACGATAGCAGGTTCTATTTTTCGCGCACCAGCCGCGATTTAAAACGTATCGACATCGGTACGGTTGATATTGCCAGCGGAAAAGTTACGCCTTTAATCGACGAACGTTTTAATACCTATGTTGAAGTTAACCGCCCAGGTTTGGTAAATGACGGCAATGAACTGATTCATTGGAGTGAGCGCGATGGTTGGGCACATTTTTATCTTTTTGACGGAAATGGGAAGCTGAAAAATCAGATTACCAAAGGCGCTTTCCACTGCGAGAGTATTGTAAATATCGACGAGAAAAAACGTATCCTTTATTTTACGGCAAATGGAAGGGAAAGTAAAGAAGATCCTTATTACTTACATTTATACAGCATCAATTTTGATGGCTCGAACATGAAACTGTTAAATGCAGGTGATTTTGACCATGTGGCGAATATGAACGATAACAATACTTTTTTTGTTGATAATTATTCGAGGGTAAACACAGCGCCAAAGGCGACGCTTTATAACGGAACCGGAAAAAAAGTGATGGATCTTGAAACTACAGATCTTTCATTATTAATAACAGCAGGTTACAAATTCCCTGAACCTTTCAAAGTAAAAGCAGATGACGGAATTACCGATCTGTACGGCGTAATGTATAAACCTTTCGATTTCGATCCTAATAAAAAGTATCCGGTTATTGAATATGTTTACCCAGGCCCACAAACCGAAGCTGTAAACAAAGCTTTTAGTAAGAGCATGGACCGTACGGAGCGTTTAGCTCAATTTGGTTATATCGTAATTACAGTAGGTAACCGAGGTGGAAACCCTTCTCGTTCTAAATGGTACCATACTTATGGTTATGGCAATTTGCGCGATTACGGTTTGGCAGATAAGAAAACTGCTATTGAGCAATTGGCAGCCAAATATTCTTACATCGACGAATCGAAAGTGGGCATTACAGGTCACTCTGGAGGTGGTTTTATGTCAACCGCTGCTATGTTGGTTTATCCTGATTTCTTTAAAGCTGCGGTTTCGAACGCAGGAAACCACGATAATAGCATTTACAACCGCTGGTGGAGCGAAAAACACCACGGGGTGAAAGAAACCATTTCGTTAAAGGGCGATACCTCATTTAAATACAGCATTGATAAAAACCCTGATCTGGCCAAAAACTTAAAAGGACATTTGTTATTGATGCACGGTGATGTGGATAACAATGTGCATCCGGCAAACTCTATCCGTGTGGCCAATGCTTTAATGAAAGCAGGTAAACGTTTCGATTTCCTGATTATTCCTGGTCAGCGCCATGGCTTTGGAGATATGACAGAGTATGCTTTCTGGAAGTTGGCTGATCATTTTAACAAATATTTAATCGGCGATTTTTCTGAACCAAGTGATGTTGATCTGGTAGAAATGGACAGAGATATCGAACAGAACGGGAAATAGTTTTGAATACAATAATTATTGCAATGGCCTGTGGAAACGCAGGCCATTTTTTATAACGATAAGTCGTCATTGCGAAGCTAATTTCCTTGCCATGGTTTGTGTCCTCACAAACCATTTTATAATTTTTTGGAAAGCAGGCTCAGGTAGTTCTTCGGTTATTTCAGCCCTGCTATTGCCTATAGTCCCGATTTGAAATTTTCTTAAATACAATATCGGTTTAAATCGGGAGCTATTCGGCGCTATCAGGTTTGGTTAGTTAGGGTCGTGTTCCAAATTTAAACCTTTCTATTGCAGAGTTTTTCCCCTTTCGCCATGGTTTGTGTCCCCACAAGCCATTTTATAATTTTTTGGAAAGCAGGCTCCGGTAGTTCTTGGGTTATTTCAGTCCTGCTATTGCCAATAGTCCCGATTTGATTTTTCTTAAATACAATATTGGTTTAAATCGGGAGCTATCAGTTGAAGACCCAAAACAGGCACCCTGCAACCTCAAAAATGGAATACTGCCTTGGCCACCTAGCCCCGGTTGAAGCGTTTACCCTGCAGCAACGAGGTACGAGGCAGTGAAGCGTATAAGCGAAAAACGGGGTGAGGCTGGATGTTCTGCACAGGTATTGCGCTCCGAAAAACTCGCCACTGCTGCATAAACCTTCATTAGGCGTGTCAATCTATCTAATTAGTGTTTACTGTTAGATAGCTTTTTTGGAAAGCAGGCTCAGGTAGTTCTTCGGTTATTTCAGCCCTGCTATTGTCTATAGTTCCGATTTGAAATTTTCTTAATACAATATTGGTTTAAATCGGGAGCTATTTGGCGCTATCAGGTTTGGTTAGTTAGGGTTGTGTTCCAAACTTAAACCTTTCTATTGCAACTTTTTTCCCGCCATGGTTTGTGTCCTCACAAACCATTTTGTTATTTAATTAACCACAGATAGTGTCCATCTGTGGTTAATAAACAAAAAAGCCCCGAAATTTTCGGGGCTTCTGATCTGTTAAGGTAATCCGTTAATGTTTTTATTTGTAAAGGTAATTTACTGCAATCACATCATTTGCGTTGAAAGTACGGTTGCCACCATTAGAACAAGCTAGCATAAATGAGCCTGCATCAGGAGTTGAAGGCGTTCCTGGGATTCTAATTGCGCCTACGTTTGATGCACCTTCGTTACCTGCGCCACTTGCGCCACAGCTAAAGGCACGGTTCATATAATCTGTATGGCGGAAACCGATGCAATGGCCAACTTCGTGCTGGATAACTGAAGCCAGATACAATAAATTAGGATTGGTACCATATGCCGCTGTATTGGTGTTCATTCTGATCTGGTTAAAAGGCTGACCTGAAGAAGTAGGGAAGCCCGCAGAGCCTAAGGTAATAAAGCCACCACTTGGACCTTCGTTAAAACCCACAACATTAATATTTCCGGTTGTACCTGCGCTAGCCCTTTGGAAAGTAATACGTAAACCCAATGAGTTGTATCTCGAAATCATGGTATTAACCGCATCGCTATATACCTGAGGTAAATTGGTTACCGACACTGTAATTACGCGTGGTAATGATTTAACAATGTTTGTGGTTCGGTACTGTTCAGTTTCGGCAATGTTTAAATTTGCACCAGTAGAAGGTTCAGCTAAATTGTCGTCAGTTAAAAGAATATCTCCCTCTACCAAATAACCTTCATCTATCTTACGGATATTGTCGGTACTGAAGCCTAAGGATTTGATCTGTGATAACTTGTCTGCTGAAATATCAGTTTTGTTTTCTATGGCATTTTCTGTATTATTACTCTTACATGAGTATAGGTTCGTGAGTAGAAGGCATGCTGCTGCAATCGATAAAAATTTTGTTCTTTTCATCTTAGTTAGAATTAAATTAGTTTAGGTTAAATAAGTTAGTTAATAAAATTTGTGGATTACCTTATAAATCCTAATTTAGGGAAGATAAATGATGTAAACAAAATTTTACAATAAAATAAATATTGAGAGTCGCTACTGTATTTTTAGTTATATGTTTTTGTCTGTCTGTGTTTGGTTTAAACGCACAAGTACAACCTGGTGGAATAGAAAAATATTTTGAGAAATATATTTCCAAAACTGGCAATTCGCAAAAATTAAGTGCCGAAAGCCTCATTTTGGTTCGGTTCAACCGTAAGTTAACGGCTACCGAAATTCAGTTATTGCATCCTAAAAAGAAACTTGCCGGCGATTATTTTATTGTCGAAAAATCGGCTGTTTCCAGCCTCTCCAATCATGTAATTTATCAAGAAAAAGCTAACGGACTATGGAAGGCCAGCGATCGGTTAATCAAAGTGCTCGCCAGGTCTACAAAAAAGGACGATTCCATTCTGGTCAGGTTATCCTTTAAAAATGTAAATGCTTTACCTGTTTCAACTAAAAAATTAAGCATAAAATCAATAGATGATATCAACAACATGATTATGCTTTATATTTTGCCGGCTGATTTAATGTTGATATTGGAGCAGGATGACGTTTTATACGCTGATGTTTTACCTGTTGCTAAAGAGGAGGTGGTAATTAATGGACTCGACCTGGGCTTAAACCAAATTTCTAATGCCCACAGTCTTTTTCCAGGTATTGATGGTGCGGGAATAAATGTTTCCTTTAAAGAAGGGATGTACGATGCGGCCGATCTTGATCTATTAGGTAAAACTTTACCTGGTGCGATTATCGGCAAAACGCCAACCTCCCACGCGACCATTATGGCTACTTTGGCATTAGGAAACGGCAATTCCTTTATCCGTGGTTTAGGTGCCGCGCCTAAATCCAAACTGGCATATTCTGATTTTTCTAATTTAATGCCAGATTTGGTGACTGATTTAAACCGGCTTCAGATTAAGGTTCAAAACCATTCATATGGTACCGATATAGACAATGACTACGGAATGGAAGCAGCTGCGTATGATAAGCAGATTTACGAAACCGATACTTTGATCCATGTTTTTTCTGCCGGAAATAAAGGAACAGCAACGCCATCAGTTGGTTTTTATCAAGGGATAACCGCCAGAGCCAATTTAACAGGCAATTTTAAGCAGGCTAAAAACTTATTGGTGATAGGGGGGATTAATAGAGAAAATATTTCTGAAAACCTGAGCAGCAAAGGTCCTGCATATGATGGACGCGTAAAACCGGAACTTGTTGCCTTGGGCGAAGACGGAACATCGGGCTCTGCTGCAATTACCAGTGGATCAATCGCTTTGTTAGAACAATTTTATCAGCAGAAATATAAAAAAGCGGCTTCTGCTTCATTGATTAGAGCAACAGTAATTAATTCGGCTGATGACTTGGGAACACCACAGCTAGATTTTTTATATGGCTATGGAAAATTGAATGTCGCCCAGTCGTTAAAAACTTTAGATGAAAACAGGGTGTCTTTGTACGAAGTGGCCAAAAATCAGGATTTGCTTATTCCCCTGGCAATTCCGGTAAATGTAGCTGAAGTGAAACTAACCATTACCTGGAACGATCCTCCTGCTGTGGTAAATGCAGCACAAAGTTTGGTTAATGGATTGGATTTAAGTCTAGAAAATCCTGCCGGAAATTTAACGCTGCCCTGGGTGTTAAGCAGCTTTCCTCATTTAGATTCCCTCTCAAAACCAGCGGTGCGTAAAGCCGACGTTATCAATACCATTCAGCAGGTTAGCCTTGATAATCCCTCGGCGGGTGCTTATAGGATTCATGTTAAGGGTAACAGGATCGCACAGGGCAATAGCCAGCGCTTTGCGATGGCTTATCGTTATACACTCAAAAACACTTTTTCGTTCATCAATCCCGAAAAAAACGAACAGTTTTTTGCCAATGAACAAAACTACATCAGGTGGGAAAATACTTACACCAGTAAAACCGGAAACTTATCGGTGAGCTATGATGGAGGGACTACATGGAAATCAATTGCTTCGGGGATCGATTTAAGTAAAGGTTTTTACCATTGGGACACGCCAGATTTGTTTGCTAAAGCAATGATAAAAATGGAAGTGGAGGGAAATGTAATATTGAGTCAATCATTTACAATTTCTAGTCCAAGGGTATTGAAAGTTGGCTATGTATGTAAAGACGGGGCGGTGCTCAACTGGAATCCACAGCCTGGGGCAAAAGATTATACTTTGTACAATATCGTAGATAATATGCTTTCTCCGGTGTTAACCCTCACTGATACCATAGTTAAGCTTGATGCAAGCAAGATTAATAGTAGATATTTTGCGATAGCAGCTAACGGAGTAGATTTTACAGGTTTAAAAAGTTATACCATCGACTATACACAACAAGGCATTGCCTGTTATGTGAAGAATTTATCTGCATCTGTAAGTGAGGATAAAGTAAAACTCGATCTGAGTATTGGAAGTACTTTGGATTTAAAGAATATTATTTGGGAAAAACAGACGGGAGTTAATACTTACACGGTTTTACAGCAAACTCAACCTGTTCAGAATCAACTCGATTATACCATTTTTGACGATAAGCCGAAAGCTGGCATCCAGTTTTATCGCGTTACTTTCGAAACGGCCAGCGGTCAGGTGCAGAGCGATCTGGTATCTGTTGTATTCCTTAAAGAGAATGAATTTTCTTTCTTCCCTAACCCCGTAGCCGATTATTTAACTATTCTGAGCGGATCGTTCGAAGATTATAGTTTATCTATTTTTAATATTTTAGGACAAAAGGTTTTTGAAGAAAAGGCCACAAGTTCTAATAAATTTGCCCTTAATGCTTTATCTACAGGTGTTTATGTAGGTGTGATCAATAAAAACGGGCAGCAGTTAAAGAAATTTAAGCTGATTAAGAAATAATTTTCCCTTATTCAGATCTCTCCACTGCGGTCGAGATGACGATACGTTTCATAAATACCTGTAAGAATTTGCCATTTTCTTCGTATTTTTCAGCAAATGCGATTAATTATCAAAAAACAATCCTTTATAAATGAAAAAATTCCTTCTGCTTTCCAGTTGTGCGCTCGTTTTCTTTGGTTCCTGTAAGCAAGGCACAAAAAGCACTGATGTTGATGCCGATTCTTTAGCCATCAAGGCCATTAATGACTCGAGTTTAACTCAATATTTATCGGTAATTGCAGCTGATAGTTTAGAAGGGCGAAAGCCTTTTACGAATGGAGAAACCAAAACCATTAATTATCTAAAAACTCAGTTCGAAAAATTGGGCTTACAGCCAGGCAATGGTGACAGTTTCTTTCAGGAGGTTCCTATGGTGGAGATTAAATCGGTACCTGAAGATAAAATGGTGTTTAAAGGCAAAACAGCATCTTTAACCTTAAATTATCTAACTGATTTTGTAGCCGGTACCCGCCGTGTGCAAGATGAAGTAGGCATGAATAACTCGCCACTGGTTTTTGCCGGTTATGGCATTGTTGCACCCGAGTATGGCTGGAACGATTATGCGAACCTTGATGTAAAAGGAAAAACAGTAGTGGTGTTGATTAATGACCCTGGCTTTGCCGATTCTACCTTGTTTAAAGGGAAAAATATGACTTACTATGGCAGATGGACCTATAAGTTCGAAGAAGCAGCCCGTCAGGGGGCTACAGGGATTATTATTGTTCATGATACCGAGCCGGCAGCTTACCCCTGGACAGTTGTTCGAAGTGGCTGGTCGAAATCTAAACTTACCCTGCAAAGCGAAGACAATGGAATGAGCAGGGCTGAAGTAGAAGGCTGGATTACTTTAGATAAGGCGAAACAACTATTTGCATTGGATGGTAAATCATTCGATCAATTGGCTTTAAGTGCTCGGAAAAAAGGTTTTAAAGCTGTCGATTTAAACATTACAACTTCAGTAAAGGTTAAAAATACCATCAAAAAATCGGTCACTTATAATGTTCTGGCTAAAATACCTGGCGATAAACGTAAAGATGAAGCTATTATTTATTCCGCACATTGGGATCATTTAGGGGTAGGAGAGAAAATACAGGGTGATTCGATTTACAACGGAGCGGTTGATAATGCAACAGGCGTAGCCGCTTTATTCGAAATTGCTTCGGCCTTTAAAAAGTTGCCTAAAGCACCAGGGCGTACCATTTTATTTATTTCTTATACGGCCGAAGAACAGGGCCTTTTAGGTTCTGAGTATTATGCCAAACATCCTGCTTTTCCACTAGCCAAAACCGTAGCCAATATCAATATGGATATGATGGGTATAGCTGGTAAAACCAAAGATATTGTGGTGTACGGCTTTGGCCAGTCAGAACTGGAAGATTATGCTACAGCGGCGGCTAAAAAACAGGGAAGGGTAATCGTGCCAGATCCTGTTCCGTCTTCAGGATTATACTACCGTTCAGATCATTTTAATCTGGCTAAGGTTGGTGTACCCTCACTGTTTACAGGTTCAGGCGTAGATAACATTAAAAACGGCAGAACATGGGGATTAAAACAAGTGGCCGATTTTACAAAGTTCCGTTATCATTCGCCACAGGATAATTTCGATGCCAAAACATGGGATTTATCAGGTATTGTAGAAGATGTAAGAATGCTCTTTGATATGGGCTACCGCATTAGTAATGAAGATTCTTATCCGAAATGGAAAAACGGATCTGAATTTAAAGCCATTAGAGAAAAGAAGTAAAACAAAAAGCGTCCCGATGGTAAACCGGGACGCTTCTTGAAAAAAAAGTCATTTATTAAACATTTCCCGAAGGAAGGTATAATTAAAAGTAGAACTGTACACCTAATCTTGGTGCGAAAGTATCAGCGTTTAGGCCAAAAGTGTTGGTTTTAACTTTAGCGCCAGTTCCTTCAGCTTTAACAGTATAATTTTCGTAGCTTAAACCTTTAACCGAAAGTTCGATACCGATTCTTTTTGTTGGGAAAAACGCAAATCCTGGAGCAAGTTCTACACCGATTTTAGTAGTAGTACCCAATTTAACTGCGTTATCGCCGTTAGCATCAGTTGCTTTTAACTCACCAAATGCCAATGGCACTGATAATTGTCCGAAGAATTTGAATTGATCAGATAAACCAACATAGTAACGTCCGAATGGAGCAACTTTAAAAGCACCATCCTTAGTTTTGTTGCTTACTTCCTTATTGTATTCGTAACCAACACCTGTACCGATTGCAAAATTGTTGCTGATAAAATAACCAACACTTGGTAATACGCTAAAGTTGAAATCTGCTTTTGGAGCGCCGTCAACTTTTGTAGAGTTTACACCTACATTACCACCTAACATAAAATTTCCTTTTTCAGTTTGTGCTTGTGCACCATAAACTAAACCTGCTACTGCTACTAAAGATAATAATAGTTTTTTCATCTTTTTAATTATTTATTTGTTATTAAAATATAGTCAATTTTTACTATTTTAATATCTGACTATATTTGCCTAAAAGTCAACACTTGTGCCAAAAAACTTAGTCTGAGTCATCAAAAAATCAGTTTTTGCTCAACTGTCTAATTGATAAACAGATATGAAATTAGTGTTAATTCAATATTATTTTCGTGTGACTAAAAATTAATCGATTGATTAATTTTTTAGGCATGACAAATTGACAATCTGACTTTTTTTGTATAAATGTCAGACTTTGAGGTGTCTAAAATGGCAGGTTTTGGATGGGGGCTTTGCCGTTTTGAATTAAACTTTGCAGGCAGAAATTAAATTTTCTATTTTCTTTTTGATGATACCAATGGTTTTCTCGTCGATCAGATTTCCTTCAGCATCGAATTTATTTTGAGCCTGGGCAACTAACACTTCTGGTTGTAAAACCGGATTCATATTCAGGAAGGTAAAAACAGGCAAAAATGCAGTTTGCATTCTAACTGTTCCCCACATGCCCTGTGTTGCACCCATCAGGGCAACCGGTTTATGCATCAAAGGCGAATCTTTTCCACGGCTGGCCCAGTCGATGGCATTTTTTAATCCACCGGGAATTGAATAGTTATATTCGGGAGAAACAATAATAAAAGCATCGGCACTGGCTAGCGCATCTCTGAATTTTGATACACTTGCGGGCCTTTCTTCTGTTTCTGGTAAATCGAGGTCTGCGTTGTAAATGGGAATATCATCGAAAGTCACCGTTTCAAATTGGATACCTTCAGGGATTAAACCGCCTGCAACTTTAAGTAGCATGGCATTGTACGATCCTTTTCTTAAACTTCCGCATAAGCCGACAATTTTTCTGTTCTTTTCCATAGCTATAAAACCAGAACTTTATAAAAATGTTTGGTTTTCGCAAGGACAAACGGAGTAGTTTAAAAATTTATAATCACTATTTTTGGCAGCATAATTTACCGATATGACTGAGAATAGCACGACCACTACCATTATTGAAAAAACCGTTTTCCCGATACTTTTCGCATTAAGTTTTTCGCATTTACTTAATGATACCATACAGTCGCTAATTCCTGCTATTTACCCCATCATCAAAACCAGTTATCATTTAAGTTTTTCGCAAATTGGTTTAATTACTTTGACCTTTCAATTGGCGGCATCATTATTACAGCCATTTGTGGGTTTGTATACAGATAAAAAGCCTCAGCCATATTCACTGGCAGTAGGGATGGGTTTTACCCTGATCGGGTTAATTTCGCTTTCACAATCAACCCATTTCTACACTATATTGCTTTCTGTATGTTTTATTGGGATAGGTTCTTCTATATTTCACCCCGAGGCGTCACGTATGGCACACGCCGCATCAGGAGGAAAGAGGGGATTGGCTCAATCTGTTTTTCAATTAGGAGGTAATGCAGGGAGTTCTTTGGGTCCGTTGTTGGCTGCCTGGATCATTGTTCCATACGGACAGTTCAGCGTAATCTGGTTTTCGGTAATTGCACTTTTGGCCATTATTATTTTAACCTATGTAGGCAATTGGTACAGGGGATTTATGCTTTCAAGAAGTAAAAAAATCAATATTCAAACTGTTGTGAATCAATTTTCGAGAACTAAGGTGATTTTTTCTGTTTGTATCTTACTCTTGTTGATTTTCTCGAAGTATTTCTACATGGCGAGTCTGACCAATTATTTTACCTTTTACCTGATCGATAAATTCCATGTTTCAGTGCAAACCTCGCAGATCTATTTATTTGTATTCTTATTTTCGGTAGCTGCCGGAACCTTGCTGGGCGGACCAATAGGCGATAAAATAGGACGGAAATATGTAATATGGGCATCTATATTAGGAACTGCTCCATTTGCATTATTACTGCCACATGCCAACCTGTTTTGGGTAGGGGTACTTATTGTTCCCATCGGGATGATTTTGGCATCCGCATTCTCCGCAATACTTGTTTATGCACAGGAGTTGATTCCTGGGAAAGTTGGTTTGGTTGCAGGGCTATTTTTTGGCTTTGCCTTTGGCATGGGTGGCATCGGATCGGCTTTGTTGGGCAAATTAGCCGATTCTACCAGTATCGAATATGTATTTAATGTTTGTGCATTTCTGCCTTTAATCGGTTTGTTAACAGGGTTCTTACCGAATATTGAAACGAAAAAGAAATAAAAGAGACTGTCTCATTAGTATTGATTTTGTCATCCTGAGCCTGTCGAAGGATTAGCCAAAATATATGATTTAGCGTTTCGACAGGCTCTCCGTAGGAGTCCTTTGGACAGCGTGACAGATTCGATTTAAAATTAACTTTATAGGACAGCTTCTATGATTTTAAAAGTGAAAGTTAAATCCAAGAAATGGGCTAAAAGTGTTAAACCCAAAATCAAATGCTTCTGTTTCGTACCAAATATTTGAAGGCTCTTTACCGTCGTAATCAATTTTATTGTATGATAATAAACGGAAACCAAGCTCTATGCTCAGTTTTTTAGTTGGAAAAAATGCTAGTCCAGGTTGTATAGATGCATGATATTGTGTGAATTTTGAACTAAGTGGATAATTATAAGCATAGGTACTGGTTTCATTAGTTTTTACAATACCAATCGTTCCACTAAACTGTCCAAATGCTTTAAGTTTGTCAACAATATCTACATAATATTTCACTACAGGCCCCACTGAAAAACTTTTTTGTTTACTTGTTCTTGTAGAGGTTGTGTTGAAATTAGAATCAAAATTGCTATTAAAATTTTTACTATAGCTAAAACCCGCAGTTAATCCAATTGCTAAGTTTTTAGAAAAAAAATGTGCATAACTCGGATTGATGCCGTAAAAATTTCTTTTTTCGTAATTTGGCGATTCAGTTTTTGAAGAAGAAATACTTAAACTTCCTCCAATTAAGTTATCTCCTTTTTCTGTTTGGGCATGTGTTGCCAAGGCGATAGCGCATAGTGCTACCAACGTTAATAATTGTTTTTTCATTTTCATTTGTGTTTTTTGTGTATTCAATGATAGAATAAAAAAGCAACACAAAACTATATATTTAGTTAATTTTGTGTTAATTTTTTGAATGTCAGTAAATACAAAAAATCCAGACTAAATATTAATCTGGATTCAAATGTTTATGGGATTGTAAATTATTGACAGTTGAGTCTTTCAATAGAATAATAGGTGTCTAATGCGTCTTCCGATTCGGAATCGTCGTTTTCATTGGTGATTGATTTTACTTTACCATCACTTTTTTGCGAGCCAGTATTATTGTACTCAAATTTGATATGACCGATTGATTTAATTTTTCCGTCTTCCGATTTAAAAACGGAATTATAATATTCAATTCTGATATCGCCAATAGCTTTAATTTTTCCATCCTCAGAAGGGAATACACTATTATAGTATTCTACTCTTTTATCGCCTATTGTTTTTACTTTTCCATCTTCCGATTTAAAAACCGAATTGTAGTATTCAATTTTAGTGCCGTTAATAGACTTGATTTTTCCATCTTCGGAAGGGAATACACTGCTGTAATATTCTATTTTGCCACGAAAGCGCTGAGCAATTGCGTGGCTGGAAAGGCTTAAAAGAAATAATAAGCTGATGCTGATTAAGCTTAATGTTCTGGTGAATATATTTTTCATTTTTAAGCTGTTAAAAGTGATAGTTGAAAGTAAATGTTGGGGTAAAGTTTTGCAGGGCCAGTTTCAGGTTATTGGTTTTGTCGTAATTGTAGAGCGATTCTTCGGCATAATAATTTTGATGGAAGAAAGATACAACTGGCAATGAAAACTCCAAGGCTGCATGTCTGGATAGGAAATAACTAAAGCCAGGGCTTATGCTTGCTCCCCATCCCTTTATTTTGGCATCTGTTCGGATCAGGTAACCTTCTTCATCAATCCTGTTAAAAGTATTGATCTGTAGCAATAGGTTAGCTTGCATAAAAAACTTAAACCGATTTTTAACATCCACATATTTGCGTACAAATGGGGAGAAGCCGAAGCTAAATTCCTTTGGACCATAGCGGTCTTCGTAATATCCGTATTCTTCATTCCATGCGATATAACTTTCGCCCCTAAGCTTCGACAGGTTTAAAGGAATTTCTAAGCCTATTGCAAAATTATTGGCTAAAAAATAGCCTCCCCTTGGCGTTAAGGTAAACGTGTTTAAGCTGGGCGACGAACTGTTTTGTTTAGAGGTTCCGAAACTGATGCTTCCGCCTATAAAGCCAGAGCCCTTTTCAGTTTGGGCATAGCTGCGCCAACTGACAGCGCATAGCAGCGCCATGATGATTAATTTAGGTTTCATTTTATTTGTGTTTTTGTGTGTAATCAATAATAATCATTATTGAAACAAAAAGCAAGAAAATGAACTATCATGTTAGTTACCTAAAATGCATTTTTGAATGAGGGATCAATACGCCGCTGTCATTTCGCGAGGACCCGATAGCTATCGGGTGCAACATAGCCGGGAACTACCTAAGTGCTCAGCGCAGCTAAATCTGTCTAGGCAACGATTCAGTTGAGATGATATTTTGCTATTGAAAGTTGTCATCCTGAGCGTAGTCGAAGGATCTTCATGCAAAAATCGTCATTTTGAGTTTAAATTTATTGCATAAAAATCAATATGAATGATGTATAAAGATATTTTATTTTGTTCTGCCGGATAGTCTTGCCTCGGTTCGTCGCCGCCGAAGGGCTCCTTCTTTTTGGCGTCAAAAAGCACCAAAACCGAGGCATTGCCGAACTCATTAATACAAATGAAAACAATAGAAAACCATTAATAAAACGCCGGCTGAAAAAGTAAACAGAAAAATCCCAAAGAAATTGATTCTATGGGATTTAATATGACTAACTGTTGCCTAATGTGGAAGGTAAGTAACAAGCTCGGTTGGGAGCCAGGTTTTATAGCTGCGTGTATCGCTTTTTGCTTTTTCACTCACCGGTATTTTCCAGACTTCAAAAAAGGAAGATAAATTGGCATCAGTAGTTTTACAGATCGTTGTATACCAGAGATCTATCCGTTGTTGGTTACTCAGCGGATAGTCGTAGTATTTGCTAGGATCCATTTCGCGGTATATTTTATTGGCTTTGATAATAGACTGCCAGCCAAAATGTTCAATAATTTGGATGTACATGCATAAAGCGGTAAAGGGGCTCTTTCCCCATTTTTCAAAAGTAGGCTGGTTTTGAAGATAATTATGGATTTTCTCCTTTACTTTATCTCTACTTGCAATTCCATCGTGATTATATAAGCCCTTTTTTAATGCTTTATCATATACATATATTGTATAAAGGTTAGTGGTTATTTCACTAACTTCATCCATATCAAGACCCCAAAATTGATGGCGATGGCCTAACTCGTGGAAATGGCCCCAGCTTCCTTTTTCTTTAAGTATTTTTTCGTTTAGCATCCATTCGCAACTTTCATCGTCGGGTGCCACAATTTTATCCCAAACGGTATACATATAGCCGTAGGCAACCTGGTTATCAATGATTATCCTTTCGGGATGTGTTCTGTTCCTGTTAATAATGGCCAGATCGGCATCAGCATCCATAACCTGATCCCAGAATTTCATTAACGATTCTGGGTTTTCCAAGTTTTTAATGCGATAGGTTGGTACGGTGAGTATAATCTTATCCGTAGCCAGCTCTGTCCATGGCGCAGGGTTATTTTTGATCGTTTCCCATTCGGCAAGTGTATTCTTTTCTAACTTGTAATAAGGTGCTTTAACCACACCACTTGCGGTAATATTAATTGATTTAAGTGTAGAACTGTCTGGAATTCTGATGTATAGCAGTCCGCCATAAGGTGAAAAAACGTTTGTCGTATCTTTATCCAGTTCGAATGATCTGGTTAAATCAAAACCGGCCCTTACCAGATTATCCATGTGTTTTAAATCGTCGTTGTGGATACCTATCTGAGCCTTTAAATGTTGATTTTTGTATTTAGGATCGGCCACAATGCTGACTTTCTCACCTGCTGGTACGTAAACTCCGGTACTGTGCAGCCTATAATAATCCGGATAGGGGTCTGCTAATCCCTGCGAGCCTACTTTAACATCTATATTGATCTGCTCAACAGTTCTTTTTGCGTTTTTAGGCACTTCGCCTGGAAATGATTTACTTTCCGGGTAAACAAAATCTGCTGCTTTATCTATATTATGGCTTTTGTCAAAAAGATATTTTGAAAATTTATAGCCCGCTTTTTTAGCGGGTGTTGAAATATCAAGTGGTCTTTTTAATGTTGGTATAGGAAGTGAGTCGCTAATTGAAAGGATCGATTTTATTTTCTTGGTAATCCTACTGGTATCCGCATGGTTTGAAAAAGTCAGGTCGAGCGTAGGCTCTATACCATAAGCATATTCGGTAGGGGTGGTCTCTTTAGGAGAAGATTTTGCCAACTCACTCAGTATATTCTTCAATAGCAGATAAAAAGGTTCATTTTTTAGTATCAAACTATCTTTGGGATGTTTGGCCATTAATAAAGTATAGGCATTAAATATGCCCGCCTTGCTTAGCAAACTGTTTATTTTAACCAGGTCGTTGAGATAGGATTTAGTTTGGTCACGATGTTTAAAAATACCCGGATAGGGGGAACCGTATACCAAACTTCCACCATCAGATATGTATTTTTCAATGGCTTTAAGTTCCGTTGTATCCTTTACATCATTTGTTAAAAAGTAAATGTCGGTACCTGACTGTAATTTACTCCCATGGGCTATGTAAACTTTAACCTTGTTGGCTTTTAATGCATTGAGCAACGCCGCATCAGCTGTTTTGGTTACAGCTACTTTAAGTTTTTTATGGTGAGTGCTTACATTTTCGAGTATGTTTTTTAATAGTTTTTGGACATTTTGATCGCTCAATAATTTGCTTTCAAAATACTCGGATGAGCCTATGGCAAAAATCTGTCCTTTACCCAGGGTGCTAGTCATAATTATAGTTGCCAAAGCATCAACCTGCGGGGCAAGCAAATGTGTGGCTACGATATTAGGTTCTTCATTTGTGCTAAAGAATGCAGAAACAAATTTGCCTGTATCAGGCATAGGTAGGGTATTGATATTTTTTAAAAGTGCCGATTTTTGAAATTTTTGCGAAAAACTTTGAGTCGAAAAGCACATCAAAATAAAGAGCAGATAGGTTTTTAGATTCATCTTTAAGAGGTTGTGGTTACAATTTTAAGCATCTAAAACTGCTGTCACAACAGGCTATTTGTTAAAAAAAGCTAAAATATGCCTGGTCTTTTTCCTAAGCCTTTAAAATTTATAACAAAAAAAATCCCGCCCCAATTTAATTGAGACGGGATTTGATCAGTATGTATTAATCAACGTTTTGGTTCAGGAACACAAAGTTATGATCGAACATATCCAACTTAATTTTGCTGTCTTTATCTATCTTACCTGCCAATATCTCTTTCGACAACTCATTTAGGATTCTTTTTTGGATGACCCTTTTTAACGGCCTGGCACCAAACTGTGGATCGTAACCCAATTGTGCCAACCAATCTAAAGCTTCATCACTGGCATCCATTTCTATACCCATTTCGGCCAATGTTTGCTGTACATGTTTAAACTGCAAGCTTACAATATTTCTGATTTCGCTACGGTTTAACGGTGTAAACATAATCAGCTCATCAATCCTGTTCAAAAACTCCGGACGAATGGTCTGCTTTAATACTTCAAACAATTCGTTTTTGGTTTTCGCAATTACTTCCTCGCGGTTTTCATCGCTTAAGTTTTTAAAGTTATCCTGAATTAAATGTGCGCCAATGTTTGAGGTCATGATGATGATGGTGTTTTTGAAATTCACCGTCCTTCCTTTATTATCGGTTAAACGTCCATCATCCAACACCTGCAACAGGATATTAAATACATCCGGATGCGCTTTTTCAATTTCATCAAGCAATACTACAGAGTAAGGTTTACGCCTAACGGCCTCGGTTAACTGCCCGCCTTCATCGTAACCAACATAGCCCGGAGGCGCTCCAATTAAACGTGAAACTGCATGACGTTCCTGATATTCACTCATATCGATACGTGTTAATGCATTTTCATCGTTGAATAAAAATTCTGCCAATGCTTTCGCAAGCTCGGTTTTACCCACTCCGGTTGTACCTAAAAAGATGAAAGAGCCGATTGGTTTACGTTTATCCTGCAAGCCTGCACGCGAGCGACGGATCGCATCAGAAATGGCTTCGATTGCTTCATCCTGCCCAGCCACACGCTGGTGTAATTCTTCTTCTAAATGAAGTAGTTTTTCGCGTTCACTGGCAATCAGTTTGGTAACCGGAATGCCTGTCCAGCGGCCAACTACGCCTGCAATATCATCAGCTGTAACTTCTTCCTTAAGCATACGGCTATCGCTTTGCTGGCTTTCTAAATCGGCTTTCAGTTTTTCAACTTTATCCTGGGCCTCTTTAATTTTTCCGTAACGGATTTCGGCTACTTTACCGTAATCGCCTGCGCGTTCTGCCTGCTCAGCTTCTAATTTATAGTGCTCAATCTGCTCTAACTCGTTGTTTACTGCATCTACCAGGTCTTTCTCACCTTGCCATTTGGCTTTAAATTCATCACGCTCGGCTGATAGGTTGGCAATTTCTTCTGAAAGCTCTTTAACTTTCCTGTCGTCTTTTTCACGCTTAATGGCTTCACGTTCAATCTCTAAACGCATAATTTCACGATCTAAAGCATCCACATTTTCTGGCACACTGTCCATCTCCATGCGCAATTTAGATGCAGCCTCATCCATTAAATCGATGGCCTTATCTGGCAAGAAACGGTCTGAAATATAGCGCTGACTCATTTCTACAGCTGCAATAATTGCTTCATCTTTAATCCTTACCTTATGGTGTGTTTCGTAACGTTCTTTCAATCCACGGAGGATAGAAATCGCATCCTGCGTATCTGGTTCTTCAACCATTACTTTTTGGAAACGGCGTTCTAGTGCTTTATCCTTTTCTAAATATTTTTGATATTCATCTAAAGTTGTCGCACCAATGGCACGCAATTCTCCACGGGCAAGGGCAGGTTTTAAAATGTTCGCTGCATCCATTGCACCTTCGCCACCACCAGCACCTACCAAAGTGTGGATCTCATCAATAAACAGTACGATTTCGCCATCGCTCTGGGTAACTTCTTTAACCACAGCTTTTAAACGTTCTTCGAACTCGCCTTTATATTTTGCACCTGCAATAAGTGAACCCATATCAAGCGAGTAAACCACTTTGCTCTTTAAATTTTCAGGTACATCACCTTTAATAATCCTAAAAGCAATTCCTTCCGCAATGGCTGTTTTACCCACACCAGGCTCACCAATTAAAATCGGGTTGTTCTTGGTTCTGCGCGATAAAATCTGGATCACGCGGCGGATTTCTTCATCGCGGCCGATCACCGGATCAAGCTTTCCGCTCTCGGCATATTCGTTTAAATTCCTTGCATATTTGCTTAAGGCCTGGTAAGTAGCTTCGGCGTTTTGATCCGTTACACGATTATCGCCACGCAATTCTACAATGGCTTTTTTAAGGTCTTTTTCGTTAACGCCCTGTTCTTTTAATAATTTCGAAGTGCTATCGTTAACGGCTAATATGCCTAACAATAAATGCTCTACAGACACAAATTCATCTTTAAATTCTTTTAAAAATGTTTGCGCTTTCTGCAAGGCGCTATTGGCATTAGATGACAGATAGACATTACTTCCGCTTACTTTCGGGAACTTGGCAATCTCTGCATCTAAGTTTTGATTTAGTGAATTTAGGTTAACGTTCAGTTTCTTTAAAACATAAGAAACTACGTTTTCATCAACAGTAAGCAAACCTTTAAGCAGGTGTGCCGTTTCAATAGCCTGTTGCTGATTGCCTTGGGCTATTTCAGAAGCCTGTTGAACTGCTTCCTGGGCTTTTATAGTAAAATTGTTGAAGTTCATATTCCCGTTTAAGTCAAAACAAATGCCACAGCGGTTTTGATTTTACAATCGGAAATTTTGTCGGTAAGATTTTGTTTTTAATGACTAAATTGCTGATAATTAATTGTTTATACTGAAAATTTGTCGTATTGGGAGTTTGTGTTGTGAATTGCCAACTGTTAACTGATTTGGGCGTAACCCAAGCTGCGCAAGGGCCCGGGCTTTTCAGGGCTGCGCTGCGCTCCGGTACCGATGAAGGATCGTTACTGAACCCTTACAATCCCTAACGCGGTATTTACCGTTGTAAGATATATCGAGGCCTGCATGATGTATGGCCAAAAACCACTGAATTTGTTAAATAAACCTGATAGAACGGAAAGCCCGGAGCGAAGAATGAGTGAGGACTTGGAGGTATAGCAGGACTTTCATAACCTAAAAGCACCGAACCCTGCTTTTCTAAAAAAAAAATATTGACTACCTAAGTCACCTCATTGGATCTAGGTATGTGATTAATTAGTCTTGTAGGTTTAGACCTCGCAGGTTTCAAAAACCTACGAGGTCTGAATTATTGTTGGGTTTTATGCTCAATTACATACTTACCAGCTGCTAAATCTATTTTGGTGTTATTAGTCATTTTACCATTGACATAAACACTCATACCACTTGTATTCGGTACATTAAAGGTAGCGGTGGAGTTGGCAGGAATGGTAATATCGTACCTGATTCCGTTATTAACTCTTTTCCATGCACTTATAATTTTACCATACGGACCAATATGGCTAGCCTCAAAAGAATTTAGGCCTTCCATAATGTGCGGATCCAATATTACATGTTTAAAGCCAGGCTGTTTTTCATCTGGTTTGATACCACCTGGCGATTTGTATAACCAGGCACCAATTTCTCCGAACATAATGTGGTTCATCGATATATCCGATTTTGCATCAATGGGCCAGTTCTCGTATAAAGTGGTGGCTCCGTTTTCCATCCACCAGCCCCAGCTCGGATAGGTTTTTTGAGCAGCAACTTTGTAGGCAATATCGCTGTAACCATTTTCGCTCAGCGCATTTAAAATAGCTTTTGTACCCAATAATCCCACATCTAGGTGGAAACCATCGGCTTCTACTCGTTTGGCTAAATTTTGGGCCACTAAGGCAACCGATTCTTCCGGAACAATTTTCCAATAAAGCGGAACACTCATTTCAGTCTGTACACCAGAAGCATAAATTCCTTTTTCTTTATTCAAATACTTGGCATTAAAAGCATCTTTAATTTTTTTAGCCAGGGCCATGTACTTTTCATAATCATCGTTTTTACCTAAAATTTTTGCTGCCTTGGCCAAAATAAGCACATCAGCATAATAGTAACAGGTAGAGGTAAGTTCGACAGGAGATTTAGATTTTACTGGGATCCAATCGCCCAAACCCCAGGTGGTTAAACCAGTTGGGTAGGTTTCATCAATATGGTTCACGTATTTTCTGATGTTTCCGTAACAATCGGCAAGCAGTTTTTTGTCTCCATAAAACAGGTAAACATTCCATGGGATAATGGCAATTGTACTCGTCCAATCGGGGCCGTTGCCCCACTCGTAACCCCAGCCATCGGTAGGGATAATGGAAGGTAAAACACCATTCGGCTGTTGCTCATCGCGGTGATCGGCGAGCCATTTTTCGTAAATGGTAATGCCGTCAAAACCATAAAGCCCTGTTTCTATCGCAATCTGTGCGTCGCCTGTCCAGCCGTTTTTCTCTCTCTGCGGACAATCTGTAGGGTAGCCAAAAAGATTTGATAGGTAAGAATTATTGGTGGCGTAATAGATTTTATTGATGATCGGCGCTGAAGATTTAACATTTCCAACAACTGGTACATCACTGTGCATAAAATAACCTGTAAGATCTTCTTTTTTCAATTCAATAGGAGCAGAGCTGCTCACTTCTACATATTGAAAACCCTTATAATTGAAATGTGGCATAAAACTTTGTTCGCCTTTCCCATTCAAAATCAGGATATCCGTCTGAAATGGATCAGTATTATCAGTTGGACGATAATGGGCATCAATATTCGAGATGTCTACGTGTCCGTTAGGGTATAAACGCTCGCCATGTTTCAGTTTTAGAACAGTTCCTGCCGGTCCGCTTACCGTGATTTTACTTACACCAGAAATATTCCTGCCCAGGTCGAAAAGATAAGTGGTATCGTTAAACTTTTTTAAACTTTTGCTGGCTATTTCTTCAACATTGCGGATGGGGTGCATGGCCTGTGCAACAATATTTTTAGATGGCGCTGAACGGTACATCACATTTTTCCAATCTGTATCGTCAAAATCTGGCATGTTCCAGCCTGCTTTTTCCAGACGGGCATCGTAATGTTCGGCGGTATAAATACTATTAAAAATAATCGGGCTTAAAGCTGTTTTCCATTCTTTACCCGATTTAATGGTTTCGGTTGTGCCATCTTCGTAAGTAATGCGCACATCAAGACAAAAAGTTGGCCTATTGCGCCATGGGGCGCGGTCGAAATACCATACAGCGGTCGATTGGTGGTTGTACCAACCATTGCCCAGCAGTACGCCAATAGCATTTTTGCCTTTGCTAATGGCGTGGGTCACATCGTAGGTAACGTATAATGTTCGTCTATCAAAACGGGTATACATGGGGTCCATGCGGTGGTTGCCGATTTTTTTGCCATTGATGGATATTTCGTACAAGCCAGCTGCAGCGATGTAAGCCCTGGCCGATTTGATCTTTTTAACCGTAGTAAAGGTGTTTCGGAAATAGGGCGCAGGTTTAAGCTTGGTGTTTTCATTATCCGAAATCCATGCACCTTGCCAGTTTTCCATTTTCATCATGCCGGTTTCAAAGCTGGCGATATAAGCATTGTCTGATTTTTTTTGGCTTCCATCAGCAATATCAACCCTCCAATAATATTTAGTAAAAGGTTTTAGTAGCTGGCCCGAATAAATAATCAGGTTATCAGCTGATGTAACCCAGCCAGTATTCCAAAGTTTTGCACTGGTTTTAACAAGCGAAGCCGAATCGGTATCTACCAGAACACGGTAAGCCGTTTGTTTAGCTCCTTGGCGGGCATCGTTCATTTGCCATGTAAAACGCGGATTTGGATTATCTAAACCGATTGGGTTAACTAAATATTCGGTTTTTAAGGCTGTAACGGATTGAGCAAGTGTTTTGGAAATAGGAGCAAGGGCAAGAAATAAAGCAGTTACCTGGAAAAATCTGAGGTTCATAGTTTAAAGGTTATTCTAAAACTAAGGTATTAAAATAATGTGCTGATAAAAGAACGCAATGGAATTTTTACGCATAAAAAAAGACGAGGTTTAACTCGTCTCATTTATCTGTGTAATCAATTAAATCGGTGTAATCAATTACCCTAATATTTCTTTCAGTTTTTCTGTTTGGTGATCGGCCAGTTTTTGTAGCGGACCAGATGCCAGCATTTTCATCATCATGTTCAAATCAGCTGAGATAATGTGTTTAGCTGTAGTTGTTCCGTTTCCGTTATCGGCTACAGTCCACTTTAATTCTACATCGAAAGGTGCTTTTTCACTCGGAATTGCTATTATTTCCTGATTTTCGATACGGCTCGAAATCTTAATGGCCAATTTTGCCATATTTTGGATGGTAAACCTTGCATCATCTTCTGTAGATTCCCAGTTGTAAATATTTTCTGGCATCAGTTGCTGATGATTGTTCATATTAGATAGAAATGTATAAACCTCTGCAACTGGTTTATTTACCTCTACTGCGCTTTCAATAACAGTCATTATATATTTTTTATAGTTTTTGGTTTTAACTCCAAACTTAAGACTCCGAACTCAAAACTTGTCCTTGTCCCCATTCTGAAGGGTTTAAACGCCATTTACTTAATAATTCCATATCACTTTTGGCAATAATGCTGTGCTCGGCAGCATAATCGATTAAAGCGCCATAGTTTGATAAGGTTAAGTAACGACATTTTGCAGCAGCGAAATTTTCGTCTGCTTTTTCGAAACCGTAAGTGAAAATTGCGGCTAAGCCGGCTACCGATAAACCTGCAGCTCTTAATGCATCAACAGCTTGTAAACTGCTTTTTCCGGTTGAAATTAAATCTTCGATAACCACCACACGTTGACCTTCTACTACTTCTCCTTCAATTAAACTTCCAGTGCCATGTTCTTTAGCCTTCGCTCTTACGTAGATAAAAGGTAAGCCAAGTTCTTGAGCTACTAAAACACCTTGAGGGATTCCAGCGGTTGCAACACCTGCAATAACATCTACCGAACCAAACTCTTCCTGAATGGCCTGTGCAAGTTTCTGACGGATGTAAGTTCTAACCTGAGGGTGGGAAAGGGTAATTCTGTTGTCGCAATAAATTGGCGATTTCCAGCCAGATGCCCAGGTAAAAGGATTATTTGGCTGTAATTTGATTGCTTTTATCTGTAATAAAAATTCCGCTACCTTTAATTCAATATCACTTTTATTATACATGGCTCAAAATTACAGATTTATTTGTGTTTGTCATAACGTTTATTAAGCCCCACTTGTTTTAGCGAGGAAAGAAAATGTCGGGATTTGAATTTAATCACGACTTCCAAATGATACAAATATCGGAAATTTTGATGGATGGTAAAAGCTATTTCTTGCCACTCCTTGTAAATCAGTGTGATAAAGAATATCAGGGCTTAAAATATCTTTGAGATATGTTGTTGCGGTAAAGGATTGTTTTTAAGCTTCGACACTTTGATTACAGCACTTAATGGTCTCAACAAGGTATAATTTGTTCCGATTTTTACAATCTTGGGGCTTGGAATTGCCCTAATTTTACGATCTTGTAATCAATTGGCATATATGGAATTTAAACAGTTTTTACCTTCAGATCCCTTAAAACCTTATATCAGGCATTATTATATTTTCAAGTCGGATGCCGATTCGACTTTTGAGGATGTAGTATTTCCCAGTGGGGATATGGAGGTAATCTTTAATCTGGGGGATGGCAGTTGGGAATCGCTCGTAAACCATGTTTTTAAGAAAACACCAAAAATTGAACTTTGGGGGCAAATTACAAAACCGCTTGCTATCCGGTCGGTAGGTAAACATTTTATGCTCGGCATCAAATTTTATACACATTCGGCATCATACTTTTTTAATGATCAGATGGGGGTTTTTAACGACTCGATTACCGATCTTCGGGATGTGACCGGAGGAAGTGCAGATGTGCTCCATCAAAAACTGCTGGAAACCGAGGGTGAACAAAAAAGGATCGATCTTTTAGAGGCATTTTTGTTGAAAAGACTGATCAGTCATGAAAAGAAGTCCTTTCATATCAATAAAGTAGCCGATATCTTAAATAGCATCCTAAAAGATGCGTCGGGAAGCAATATTACCTATATCGCATCAAGGCATAATATCACTACACGTTATTTGCAACGGTTATTGCATCAGCATACCGGGCTTTCGCCAAAATCTTACGATAAAATTAACCGTTTTCAGCAGAGTTTAAAGATGATTTCAAAAAACGAGGAGCCATTTACCAATATTGCTTATGCCTGCGGATATTTTGATCAATCACATTTTATAAGAGACTTTAAGTCCTTTACCGGACTTACTCCTTCGAGTTACCTTGATAACCTTACTCCGGTAAACCAGCTGCTTTTTCCATAAATTTTATTTTGTTCGGATTTGTACAATCCGTTGATTTTTAAGGGCTATATCTTTGATGTATAATCAATTAAAACAAGATATAGCTTATGAATTCTTTTGAAACATTTAAACATCTGCACAAAAATACCGCCCCAATTTTAATAGGAAATGTATGGGATGTGAAAAGTGCAGAAATCTTTCAAACCAATGGTTTTAGGGCCATTGGCATTTCCAGTCAGGCCATTTCGAATGCCTTGGGTTACCCAGATGGAGAAAACCTGCCCTTTGAAGATTTGCTCCGTATAACAAAGCGCATTACCAGCGTGGTTGATATTCCACTTACCGTTGATATGGAGGCTGGGTATAGCCGCGACCTACAGGGCATTTTAGAAAATGTAGAAAAACTACACGATTGTGGCGCAGTGGGGATTAATCTCGAAGATACTTTACCGGGCGACAAGAGAAGTTTGGTGCCGGCAGCTTCGTTTGCAGAAACAGTTGCTGCGGTGGCTGAGCACATCAATAAAAAGAAACTGAATATCTTTCTGAATATCAGGACGGATGCTTTTCTCCTGGGATTGCCAAACGCTTTAGCGGAAACTAAAAAACGTATTAAATTTTATCAGGAATCAGGAGCAGATGGGATTTTTGTGCCTTGCATTACCGAAAGTAGTGATATTGCTGCTGTAGTTCAATCTACTTCACTTCCCATCAATATAATGTGCATGCCCGATCTTCCAGGATTTAGCGCGCTGGAATCGCTTGGGGTTAAGCGTATCAGTATGGGTGGATTCTTCTTCAATAAAATATATGATCATGCAGGTCAACTGGCCAGAAAAATATTGGCAGAACAAGAATTCTCCAGCATTTTTTCGTAAACATTAATAAAAATCAATATGAATTTACCAAAAAGGGCAAAAGATGTCCACTCGGCATTAGCTGCCGCATTTAATACTGGCGATGTGGCCACTGTTCTTAGTATGTACGATACCTCGGGTATCATTGTTCCAGAACCCCGCAAACCTGTATCAGGACAGAAACAGTTTGAAGAAGCTGTTAAGTCCATTTTATCTGTTAAGGGCACGATGGAAATTAAAACAGTGTACTGCATGCAAACCGGAAATCTCGCTCTAGGACGATCAGAATGGAATATCTCCGATGGCGAAGAAGTAAAGGTTAGTGCAAAAGGCATCGAGCTAATGAAGCAAAGCAAAGATGGTACATGGAAAATTGTTATCGACCATGCTTTTGGGGCGGAAGTATGACCGAAGATCTGAAAGCCTGAAAATATAACAAGATTCTGGAGATCGTTATTGCGAGAAAGCTTTTTCAGCCGACAACCTGTCCCGACCTTCGGGAAAGCAATCTTAATACACTCGCTGGTAGCGATAGTGGTAAGATTATTCATTTTTGCAGTTGTTTTTAAAGGCATTCATGAGCTCGCTTCGCTCGGTTATCTTCGTTCCCCGCGCTGACGATTTTTGATTTAGGTTTTTTCTAATTTATGGTGTTTCAAATAGACATAAATAGGGCTTAAAACAAGGTAAATTCCGTTCCGATTCATCCTATTTTGCAGCCTTTAGCCAAGTTAATTTTGCTGGTAATAAAGACATATTTTATGAAAATGAACAAAATTTTGCTGGCCATTTTACTCTTGATCATAGTTTGCCAAACTAAAAATATTTTGGAGCCGGAAATAAGGAAAATACTTGCAGATAAACAAAGTTTACCTGAAGTTATAACAACAATTGGCAACACCCTAAGTGTATTAAAAAAAGAAGGAAAATTAAAACTCACGATACATTTTGAAACAGGAAACGATTCTTGCAAAGCTATTTGCCTTAGCTGGAAATTACCTTTAATCCGTATGGATATTGTAACATTGATTGGGCCTAGCCGTCTTAATCAAAATCTTAAAATTATGATTGTTTTAAAATCCGATTATTTCAGTTCGCATGAGCGCCTTACCCTTTTTATCAACGAGAACCATATTAAACGTGAAGATATTTTAGCAATTACACAGGCTCCAAGCTTCTTTACCATCTTTTTTTATGCTGATGATGCGGTTGTAGAAATCACACATGGATTTTTCTCCTAATGATTGAGACCCCTATAATATTAATGCGTTACAGCATATACTGAGATCCCTTTTGACTGGAATGCTGTTATTTCAGGCCCATTATAATCTGTAACCAAAATATTTACCAATGATAAATCATTAAACTTTAGATATGAAGTTTTTCCTATTTTGCTGGCATCGCATAACATGTAAGTACAATCACTTTGCGATGCCATAGCCAAAGTATTCGAAGCTTCGTGCTCACTTCCGGCATATAGTGCCTCGGCAGTAATTCCATCCACACCTAAAAAAGCTTTTGAAGCGCGATATCTGCCTATATGCTCAAGTGACATTGCTCCATGAACTGCCTGCCTGATCGGATCAACTTCACCACCAATCAGGTTAATGGTTACGGCACTATTTTGCAACTCATTAACTACAGGTATGGAATTGGTAATTACTTTTATTTTTTTGTTTCTGATAAATTGGCATAACCTAAAAACTGTACTTCCACAGTCGATGAATATAACATCGCCATCATTAATATCTTCTGCAGCCCTTTTACAGAGCGCATCTTTAGCTTTAAAATTAATTGCTGCCTTATTAATAAATGATACTGGTTTTATTAACTCACTTACTTTCATGGCCCCACCATGTGTACGGTACAGCAGTCCGTTTGTTGCCATATTTGCAAGATCCCTTCTTATGGTAACTTCAGAAACACCTATTTCTGCTGCCAATTGTCTGATCTCTACTTCGCCAAGCTCCTCTAAAAGTTCTAGGATTTTATGTGCTCTTTTTTGAAAAGTCATAAATAATGATTTAATTTGATCAAAAATAATCATAATAAATCAATAACGATCAAATATGAAAAATATTAATATCCTGAACACTCAAATTTTATCCGATAACTGGTACACGCTTAAAAAGGTAAGTTTCGAGATGACGGGAACTAATGGCGCTAAATCTACTTTAGCGCGTGAAGCTTATGATAGGGGGAATGGTGCCACAATCTTATTGTATAATAAGCAATATAAAACAGTTGTGCTTACCCGTCAATTTAGAATTCCGACTTTTATTAATGGAAATGACACGGGTTATCTGATTGAATGCTGTGCCGGATTGTTGGATCAGGATAATGCTGAGGATTGCATCAGGAGGGAAACTGAAGAAGAAACTGGATTTAGGATCGATCAGGTAGAAAAAGTTTTCGAAGCCTATATGTCTCCAGGTTCGGTTACCGAATTATTGTACTTTTTTGTGGCTGCATATTCGAGCGAAATGAAATTGCATTGTGGCGGTGGCCTTAAAGAAGAAAATGAAGATATAGAAGTTTTGGAATTACCATTTGAAAAAGCCCTGGAGATGGTAAAAAGTGGTGAAATAAGAGATGGGAAAACGATTATGCTCCTTCAATACGCCTTACTAAATGGGCTGATGTTGTAACAGCATTGTTTGAATTTTGCAATGATTTATTTGATTTGCGTAATTGTTCTTAACAAAGTGCTGTTTACATTTGTTATGGTAAAATAAATTTGAATTTTTATGATAGCAACAAAAGGATATGCGGCACAAAATGCCGAGACAGATCTTGCACCCTGGAATTTTGAGCGCCGGGAAGTAGGACCTCACGATGTTCAGTTCGAGATACTTTTCTGTGGGGTTTGCCATTCAGATCTGCACCAGATAAAAAATGATTGGTTTCCCGGGATATTCCCGATGGTTCCTGGTCATGAAATTGTGGGCAGGGTAGTAAAGGTTGGAGATCATGTTAAGAAATTTAAGGTAGGTGATCTTGCCGGGACAGGTTGTATGGTAGATTCGTGCCAGGTTTGCGAAAACTGTAAGCAAGATTTAGAACAATATTGCTTAGAAGGAAATACGCAAACGTACAATAGTTTAGAAAGAGATGGTAAAACACCAACTTATGGTGGCTATTCGGATACAATTGTAGTAAGAGAAGAATTTGTACTGCATGTATCGGATAAATTAAATCTTGCCGCAGTAGCACCGCTGTTATGTGCAGGTATTACCACTTATTCTCCATTAAAACACTGGAAAGTAGGGAAAGGTCATAAACTGGCGGTACTTGGTTTAGGTGGTTTAGGCCATATGGCTGTGAAATTTGGTGTAGCCTTTGGTGCCGAAGTAACGGTATTGAGTACCTCACCAAAGAAAGAAGAAGATGCCAAAAAACTTGGTGCCCACCACTTTGTGGTAACTACCGATCCTGAGCAGGTTAAAGCTGCCAGAGGTACATTCGATTTTATTTTAGATACAGTATCTGCTGAGCACGATTTTAACATGTATCTCTCCTTGCTGAGAACAAATGGCATACACATTTGTGTAGGTGTTCCACCTAAACCGGCAGAAATTGCTGCTTTTAGTTTGCTTGGCGGTAGAAAAAGTCTTGCCGGATCGGGTATTGGAGGTATTGCCGAAACTCAGGAAATGTTAGATTTCTGTGCCGAGAACAATATCGTATCAGATATCGAATTGATTGATATCAAAGATATCCACCAGGCTTACGAGCGTATGGAAAAAGGCGATGTACGTTACCGCTTTGTGATTGATATGGCTACGCTGTAGATCTAAATATCAGATAACATTAACAATAAGGGGTTTGGGGCTGAAAAGGTTTCTAAACCCCTATTTGTTTATCAGACAGATCAACTTCCTAGGCCGTATAATTTTGCCTTACAAATTCTGATATGGAGATGTTATGATCAGATTCTACTTTGGAAATCTGTTTTTTATTGTCCAACAGCAGATTTTGGAGCGTACCTAGCGAATCTTTAAGGTAAGAAATGGATAACACCCGCGAAATCCTGCTTCTGATCTTTTCGGCCAGGAACAATTCGGTCAGGATCAGTGTGATTAAAAAGATATAATGCGTAAAGATCAGGTTATTGGTATTCTTGCTTAAGGCAGGCAATCCTAATGAAACCAAGCTCATATCTATTATTAAAGGAATACCGATAATGGCAATAATCGAGATAGCACTCGCTTTTAATGTAATACGTTTTTCTGCTTGTTTTAGCTGTTCATTAAAAGCAGAGAATTTACTGTTTAGCGGTTTATTTCTATTGCTTTGTTGTTGCTCTAGCTTCTGAAGGTCTTTTCCATGCGCTATATCTATTATTCTAACCTGCTCTACGATGGATGATTCGGCATTGTTAAGCTTTTCCTGATCTTCTACGATAGATTCTTGCTCGGCTATAATTTTATCCATTACCATCAAATCGTCGGGGATACCATGACGAAGCTTTTGTTCTGCAGCAATAATACGGTTATCCAATTGTTTAAACTGCCTTTTAAGCTCTGCAATTTCTTTATTGTAATGCTCTTTTTTCGAAGCGTAACTATTTTCTAAACTTTGTAGTTCGGATGCGTGCTCGAAATTGGCCAATAACTGTTCATTGCCGGCAAAACGCTGATAAAGCCCAGTTAATGTGATAAAGAGCGCTCCAGTTGATTTTTCTGGGTTAGAAAGATCGTTTCGGTATGCTTCCAGATCTGTTTCGGATAATGAAGGTATGGGCATGGCAGATTAAAAGGTTAAAATTATAAAAAAATATTATCGTTAAGGGAATTATTCATCATTGTTTTCCAATTGCATGTTCCTGTACAGATTATTAACCATTTTTTTTACATTCTAGTGTATATGACTTTTAGCTATTTAGGCTTATTGTTGAATTAAATATTAATTTTTTTTAACTCTTTAATAAATTATTATATATTTGTAGCAAGCAAGGGGTGAGAGCCTTGCATCAATCTTTGATTGAGAGCGTTAATTTAGATAAGGTTACAACATTAATTGTTGTAACCTTTTTTTATATCCTATAAATAACTCAACAATTTTTCTACTTTTAGAGCATTGCAAAATATATAGGTTTCGCAGAAAGAACTCTTTAAATGTAATCGGGAAAGGAGCGGGTTGCTATAAAAAAGCATCATTCTCTATTTAATGTGTGTTAAAAATATATGCCAAGAAATTATAGAATTTATATCAACGATAACACTTTGTATATCTCAGATTTTTTGCCAGAGCAAAAAGAAAAAATTCAACAACTGGAATTTCAGGATTTTAATCTGCAAACATTCTACAAAAAACTAAAAAATGGTTCTAAAAAGAGCTATATTTTCTTGACAAAAAAACCTCAGGAGACCTTCAAAAAGTTAAAGAAAGATTGTACCATTATTAAAGCCGCCGGTGGTTTGGTAGAGAGTGCAAATGGCAATTTTCTGTTTATTTTTAGAAATAAAAAATGGGATCTGCCCAAAGGAAAGCTGGAGGAAGGTGAAAACATGAAGGAAACCGCTGTTCGTGAGGTAGAAGAAGAGTGCGGAATCAGGGTTTTTAAACGCGAAGAAAAACTTTGTAAAACCTATCACGTTTATCCCATTGGCACAAAAATGGTGATCAAGAAAACCAATTGGTACAAAATGAAGGTTAAAGGCGAGCCAAAATTGGTACCTCAAAAAGAAGAAGGTATTGATGAAGCCGTTTGGTTAGATAAAAACCACATTTCGCCAGTAGTTAAAAATACTTTTCCATCAATTATGGATGTGCTGAGGGCCGGAGGAATACTATAAGTGTTCTATCCAGAGATCGTCCTGCTGAACTTGTTTCAGCATCTTTATCTTGTGGTGTCAGATATTTCTATCTGACACATCTAAATTTATCTAAAAATTAAGGAATTGGTGCTTTAACAGTCAGATGGTAACATCTGACTGCACAGATATCTGACCGCACAGATTATTCATAATCCAACTCATCAACTACTTTTTTTACTTGTTTTAAATACTTGCCATAATAATACCATGCCCATAACTCGGTAATTACGCCTATAATCAGAATGGTAATAAAACAGTTTAATAAGATGTATACCGATGAAAGCTTAGCTAAAATTTTATTGAAAATGGAAGCCTTTTCTATAAACAAATATATTGCAATGAACGCGACGCCGATAAAGGCAACAATATAGGTGAGAGCTTTATAAAGTTCGATATTCAGCTTCATTTCGTAGAAAAACCAAAGGATGTTTTTGCGCGTATCCAAACTCATATCGTAAGAGTTTTTATAGAACAGATAAAACTTAAAAAAATAATAAGCGGTAAATCCGCAGGTGATGGCATAAAACATTAAAAACACCTGATTCATTACCGATGAAAACCCAAAAAAGTAAGGCGTAAAGGCCATGAGTATCAAAAAGAAGATCTGATAAAAAAACTCGTGTTTCATTTTTCCCCTTATTTTATCTATTGGGGTATGTGCCTGTTTTATTTTAAGCATATCTGTAGAAATGTTGTTTCCTTCAGGATTCTCAGCATTCCATTCATTTTTTATATCGTCAAAATTCATAACCGTTTTTCTTTATGATGGATTGTAATTTTTCTTTAGTTCTGTTGAGTTTAACCCGTGCATTTACCTCGCTAATACCCAGGTTTTCGGCAATTTCGCGATGCGATTGGTTTTCGAGAAAGAGAAATATCAATGCTTTTTCTATCACATTCAGTTCTTGCACGGCAGTGTACAGATAGGCCAGCTTCTCTTCTTTTCCTTCGCTTTCGTTTACATCTATTACATCAATATTTTCATCCAATGGTGTTTTATCTACTTTTCTATTGTCCTTCTTAAAGTAAATTAAAGCTGTATTTAAACATACACGGTACATCCAGGTGGTAAATTTGGACTTGCCTCTAAAGGTAGGGTAGGCTTTCCATAGCTGTAATACGATTTCCTGAAACAGATCGCGCTGTTCTTCTGCACCGTTCATATACATTTTAGAAATCTTATGTATAATGGCTTTGTGCTGATTGATCAGGGTGAGGAATATGTTTTCTGTTTCTTTCATTTAATATTATAACCAATTGGTAACAGATTTTTTAAAACGTTACATTTTAAATTTAAATAATATTAAACTACTGTAAAGGAGGATGAACAAGGATAGACTAAAAGTCTTCGACTCTGCTCAGACTGGCATTTTTTTTAATTGGCTGAAGTTTATGATGGCGATCGTGTTGTCAGATATCGCTATCTGACACAAATAAATTAAATGCAAATTAGAAACATAAATGCATCTATCTGTCAGGTGGCAACACCTGACAGCACATTATTAAAACTATAAAAAACTAAGTGCTTCTTTAGGTACAAATGGACTCACATCGCCATGGTTTCTTAAAATATCGCGAACAATGGTAGAGCTAATGGCCGAATATTCTGGTTTGCTTAACAGTAAAATGGTTTCTACTTCGGGCATCATGGTCTGGTTAATCTGCGCAATGGCTCTTTCATACTCAAAATCAGCAGCTGAACGGATACCGCGCACCATATATGTGGCATCTATTTTTCTGCAGAAATCTACAGTTAAGCCTTCATAGGTTTGGATTTCTATATTCTGATAGCCTTTAAAAACAGTCTGTAAAATCTGAAGACGCTGCTCTGCACTTAAGAAATTCTGTTTAGAACTGTTTAGTCCGATACCCACTACAATTTTATCGAAAAGCGGAGTAGCACGTTGTAAAATGTTTACGTGCGCAATAGTGATCGGGTCAAATGAGCCTGGAAATAGTGCTATCTTCATGATTCAAATATAGATTTTTATAGCGAAAGGACGAAGTTGGATTCATCTCAAATTCAGCATGACGATTCAGGGGCTTCGGTATTTTTTGCCACGGAAACACAGATTGCACGGAATAGTCTTTGGTTAGGATTTGCTACCATTAAGAAATTTAGAACATTAAGGTGATCTATGGCACTATACTGGAGCAGACCGTTCATTTTAAGCCTGATTGCAATGGAAAGCCCGGAACCCGATCCTTTATCGGGTGAGGACTTGCAATGAAAAGCAGGACTGAAGGCTGCCACAACACGCTGTGTGCTCAATTCTAAAAATAAATTAACTATGCGCCATTAACCAATGAACTAATGACCAATGAACAATTGAACTACTATAACTCAAAAAAGCTGAAAGACGAATTGCCGTATTTTCTGGTTTCGGTGTAGCCGGGCTGGCTGTTCAGTTTCATGTTACTTTGGTGTTCTACAATTAACAGACCGTCAGGTTTAAGCAATTGTTGTTCCTTTACCATCACCGGGATCTGTGGAATGTTAGGCATATTGTAAGGCGGATCGGCAAAGATCAGGTCGTAAACGCCAGTCATTTGTTTTAATAATTTGAATACATCGCCTTTACGCACATCAACTTGATCAAACTGGTGTTGTTTTGCGGTGTTTTTAACCCAATTTACGCAGCCGTAATCCATATCAACGGCTAAAATACTTTCTGCACCGCGTGAGGCAAACTCAAAAGTTAAATTTCCGGTACCACAGAATAAATCCAAAACAGAACAGGTTTCGAAATCATATTTGTTGTTGAGGATATTAAAAAGTGCTTCTTTGGCCATATCCGTAGTTGGGCGTACCGGTAAATTTGCAGGGGGCTGCAAACGGATACCCTTTAATTTGCCACCAATTATTCGCATAAATCTAAAGCAAGGAGACCGCTGAAATAGTGCTTAGGCATATCGGCCAATAATTCGCTACTTTGTTTTCCAGCAGGAAAGAAGAAATAAAGTTGGTTAAAGTATTTTAATAAGCAATTATAATGCTCGTCATCTTCGTTTATAATACCTTGTAAATAAACAGGGATGGCATCAGTTAAGCCCAGCTGTTCGATCATCAGCAACAGGAAATAATTAAATTCCTCAGCGTTTTCTGATTGATAATGGTTTTGAAAAACTACCTTTTTATCTTTTATGTAGAGTACATTAAAAGAGACTGCCGTAAAATCGATTAATAAAGATTCGTTTGCCAAATGATTAAATAAAACCATTAATGGTTCAGACTGGGGAAATAAATCTGTTTTCTCGGGTAGATTTGCTTTTAAATCCTCATCTAAACAAAAAACAGTATTAAAACCTAGCTTATCGTTGTGTTTGGTGTAAACTTTGGCATCAGAACCTAAATACTTAGCATAAACAGCCAGGTTTTCACCATCAAACCATTCATCAGGGATAAAAATAAAATTTGAGGTATGAATTGCGGCTTTTACCGTTGCATAGTTTAATGATAGGTAACTATCGGTTTCAAAGGCAGATTTCAGTTCTTTTTGTACATCGTCACAACCTTGTTTATCAAAAATGATATTAATCTCTTCTGTATCCTTACCTACCACAGCATAAGAAAAGCTGTCATTCGTTATTTTTAACAATAAATGGCAGTTTGCAGATGCATCAGCTTTAAAATTCGGGTCGACTAATAAGAGACTATTGTTACTCATTGAAACAAAAATAGACTTTTTTAAGGATTAACAGTAAGATGAGCTTAATTTTTTGGGTGCTTTGTTTTTTTGCCACGGAAACGCGGCGTTCACGGAAACCTGAGTGAATTGATATTCGACCAAAATATGAAGTTAACTCTGGGTTCTTTGCGCTTTTGTGCTTAATCTTATCTCTGCGTGCTTTGCGGTTAAAAGAACATCAAAAATAGCTGTGTTTATCTTTGAAGATCTGTGGTAAAAATGTCTGTGTTTTTTTACCAAAATCAAACCTTTCGGGTATTCAAAAATCGAAATATTCGGCTTAAATTCGGAACATGAGTTACAAGCCTACCTACAAAGCGGCAAACACGATTGCAGCAACTATTGAGCAACATTTTGTTAAACTGCATAAAAATGCAATTGCACAGGGTGAGATAGATTTGGCTACTCAACCGGATCGAAAAATAATTGAAGCGATAATTGATGTTGCTTTTTGGAGCAGCTTGCGTAAGGAAGAAGGGCATTCGCCACGGATTTCGATTGCTTTTTTACCGCCAGAACAAACATCGAAACCATTGCGTTTTGCGAAAAAACTTGCGTTAAATGCCAATACCTTGACCAAAATTGCGCCTGGGATTGAACGTTCAGGGATTCACTTAGGCGTTTGGGAAGAGGATGGCGAACTCTATATATGGGGTACAACCCTTAACATTCCGAACTTTTGTTTTGTTGTTGATGTTTCTGAGCCTGGATTAATCGTAATTAAACACCGAAGGATTTATGGCATCGGTAAGTTTACCAATGTTGCCGTACTTAAAGGAGAGCAGATCCGTATTGTTGATGATACCAGTTGTGCAAATAAAGATTGTCCGCCTATTTTGCAGGCCTTATTAGATCTTACTGTTTTAGCCAGCTGGAACGACCCCATTAATATCCTGATCCAGTTTTCTGTTTCTATGCGTGCCCATGGCCGTGGCGGAGCCTTATTGATTGTACCTAAAGGCGATACGAAATGGGAAGAATCTATTATCCACCCGATACAGTATTTGGTAGAACCCCCATTCTGTGGATTATCCAATCTGGCGAAACAAAGCGGTAATCAGAGCGAAATTTTCTCTCAGGGGGCTGTGCGCCGCGAAGTTGAGCATTTAGCCGGTTTAACAGCTGTTGACGGTGCAACGATCATTAATGAAGAATTTGACCTAATTGCGTTTGGTGCAAAAATCGGCCGTGCTAAAGGCAAACCAACCGTAGAACAGATTGCATTTTCGGAGCCCATTGTAGGTGGCGAAGATAAAATCCTTTATCCCGGACAGCTCGGAGGGACCAGGCACTTCTCTGTGGCCCAGTTTGTTAACGATCAGCCGCAGTCTATTGGTTTGGTCGCCTCTCAGGATGGTCATTTTACCATTTTTAGTTATAGTAAAAAACAAAATATGGTAATGGCACATCGCATCGAAACCTTACTTTTGTAATTGGCAGCGCAGAGAGCATAAACCTTTGTATTGGTTTGAAAAGGTACTGTAATGCCAGTCGGTTGCTACAGTCCGTCTTTCCGCTAAATTCCCGATCAAAACCTTTGCAAAAAACAAGCAGGCGATTAGATCGGGAGATATCGCTTCAATACGGTTTGGTTAACTTGGGCCGATGCTAAAAACCCAGGTTTTATTCATGCGCCCTGAAAACAGTTAACCGATTAACCATTTAAACAATTAACCATTAATGATCCCGGATAAAAGCCAGCTTATCGCTTCAGCATACGAACATACACCTACCAAGGAGCAATTGCTTTTTTGCGAGCGGATGTCGGTATTTTTGCAACAGGATGACGAGTACCGCTGTTTTGTGCTTAAGGGTTATGCTGGTACGGGTAAAACCACCTCTGTTGCGGCCTTGGTGAAGGTTTTGAAACAATTTAACCTGCGTAGTGAACTGCTGGCGCCAACGGGAAGAGCAGCAAAGGTGATGAGCCAGTATTCATACCGAAAAGCTTTAACCATACATAAACGGATTTACCGCAAACGCTCAGCAGCATCGCCAGAAATGCAGTTTCAATTGGCACCTAACCTCTCGGAAAATACGTTGTTTATTATCGATGAGGCCTCGATGATTGCCGATGAATTTAACGAAACAGGCTCTTCGATATTGAGAGACCTGCTGGAGTTTGTATACAATACCAAGAACTGCTTTTTGCTTTTTGTGGGCGATACGGCGCAGCTGCCCCCTGTGGGGAGTTTAGATAGTCCGGCATTGAACGAACAGTACCTCAAAGATAAATTTGCCTTAACCGTGTCATCTGTCGAGTTAAAGGAAGTGGTTAGGCAAGGAAAAAAATCGGGTATTTTGGCCAATGCTACGATGTTGAGAAATCAGATTGCTAAAAATCCTGAAAATCCGATGCCTAAATTCCTGACTAAAAGTTATACCGATATCTATAATATGCCTGGTGCGCGTTTGGTTGAAGGGCTGGAATATGCTTACCGCAAATTTGGCATGGAAAATACCCTGGTGGTTTGCCGTTCCAATAAATCGGCCAATGTATATAACCAGCAGATCAGGGCAAGATTGCTTTACCGCGAAGAAGAATTAACAGGAGGCGATCAGATTATGGTGGTGCGGAACAATTATTTCTGGCTGCCTGAGAACGAGGATACTGCTTTTATTGCCAATGGCGATATGGCAAAGGTTATCCGCGTGAGGGGTGAAGAAGAACGTTATGGATTCCGTTTTGCCGATGCCACTTTAGAATTTATGGATTTCCCCGCTGCAGGACAGATTAGCTGCAAAGTAATGTTGGATACCCTCAATTTAGAAAGTGCTAATCTGCCTTATGAACAGAATAAAAAGCTTTTTGACGGGCTTAATGAAGATTATGAACATATTGCCAATAAACGACAACGGATGTTGGCCATTAAGGCTGATCCTTTTTATAATGCCCTGCAAATTAAGTTTGCTTATGCGGTAACCTGTCATAAAGCACAGGGTGGACAGTGGGATGCTGTTTTTGCTGATCAGGGTTACCTGACTGAAGAAATGATCGATCTCGATTTTCTCCGCTGGTTATATACTGCGGTAACGCGAGCAAAAAAAGAGTTATATTTAGTCAATTTTGCGCCTCAGCTTTTCGCGAAGACCGCGCAGGAGGATTACTTTTAGAACGTGATTACACAGATTTAAGGATTGCACAGATTGATTTTCTTTGTACCCTTGTGGTGAACATACTAACCAATTATATATGAAATTTGCCTTTAGTCTTAAAAACAAGCTGAAAATTGCTTTTTTGCTGTTCTGCATCATGTGCTGCACCTTGTTGATCCGCTTTTTGGAAGATAAAAGTGTAGAGAAGATTAACGAATCTTTTATTTCAATGTATAATGATAGACTTGTTCCGGCGACAGATTTATACTTTATTGCTGAAAACCTGTATTATAAAAATCAAATCCTTCAGGAAACATTGTTAGGTAATGGTGCTGTTCATCCCTCAACTGGTATGGTGAAAATGAATAAACACAACCGTAAAATAGATTCGGTCATTAATAAATATGAACTTACTTTATTGGTAGAACAGGAGAAAAATTTTTTAAACGACCTTAAAAAAGCATTAACTGTTCAACAGGGATTGGAGGCGAAAATAATAAACATAGCGGGTGCTGAAGGAAGGATAATTTATGAGTCGATGGGGAAAAATGCCGTTGATGAAACACTGGCTAAACTTTCGGCCTTGATTAAAATACAATCTAAAGTTGGGAACGAGCTGATTAAAGGTTCAAAGATCTTTGTTTCGGGAACAAAGGTATATTCTACCTTGCAGGTTATTTTGGCTATTGTAATCGGAATTATGATCGTGGCCATTGTTTCGGCCTCGAATGCAGTTAAGGTGCAGAGTGAAAAGTTTAATCTGAATTAGGTTTTAACCTCTCGTATTAGGATTGACCACGAAGACACAAAGAAAAATTTCGTTATCTCGATCGTAGCGGGGATCCTTCAACTACGCTATCAATGCATACTCTAATAAAAAGCGTCGTCATCTCCTTTGGTTTATCAAACTGATTTTTCTTCTTTCAAATAGTATTACAAGAAGAAAGCTTGGTAAGCGT